>JAOLZN010000001.1 GCA_028343855.1 Candidatus Nitrosopumilus sp.
GTAATTGGTAGACCAGTTTTTTTATCTACAACTTCATTAAGAAAATTATTTTTTGGATTGTAGTAATCATCATCATCTCCACTATATCCTAAATTTTCAAAGAGGTGTTCGTTTAACATTGAAATTAGATATGTTGGATTTTTTACATCACTAATTGATTCTTTTAATGACATTCCTACTCGATTAATTTTTTTAATATATTCTTCAACTTGTAAATCTGGATATTCTATTAATTGTGAAAATTTAAGACATTTTTCAATTAAATTGAAATTTGGATTCTTTACAAATGATATCCATTCTGCAACCAATGGATCAAATTTTTCACTCAATTATTACTAACTCAGTTTTTTTAGGTATAATTGAGGATCTTTCAATTCTTTTGTATTTGGAGGGATTTCAATCATTTTTTTGAATGTATTTATCCCTAATTTTTCATATACTGTTTTTGTAAAGTCTTTTCCCATACTTTTTCTCACTTGATATGCTGAAAAATCAGTCCCCATGAAGGTAGTAAGATAATTTTGAAAATCTTTGTCATCTTTTAGAATATTTTCAATAGCAAATGCTGCCATTCCTTCCATTGCTGTAAATGCTGCATGATGTTGTTGTATTGGAACTAACCATTTTTTATAAATTTCTAATAGTTGTGGAATTGATTCTCCTATTTTTGGATCTATTTCTACGTGAGTGAATGTCATTACATCTGGTCCTATTTGTTCAATTAAGAAATGATCAGGATTTAAGAAGAAAAATAAATTTGCTTTTTTTGCAAATGGAAAATCATCTGGTACAGCTTGTAATTGACAGTATTCTGAAAGTTTGTTAATTGTTTCAGAATCTAATGCTAAGATTATACTAGCTAGCTCTTCATTTATTTTATTGACTTCTATTGCTGCATTTTTGTTTACTTGTTGTAAGTTTCCCTGAGCCGCATGAATCAATTCTTCTAATACTGTCATTTTTACAGCTCCAATATATCCTGAATTCACACTATCAAATCTTACATCATATGGTTCCCCTTGTTTATGAAGAATTATTTCTGGGTATCTTGAGAGAATAAATTTATTCAAATAAATAATTGAATCTAGATAGTCTCCGTATGTTGTTGTAATTTTAGAAATGTATTGAATTGCATATGTTGAATAGACTAAATATTTGGCAGTATCCTCTTGCATTAATTCTGCAATTCTTGTTTTATCCTCTTTTGCAACTGCATTAAATAATTGTGTTACAAAGTCTTTTGATTCTTTATCTGCAAATACTTTTTCTCCTTTCAATCTTTTCAAATCCGTTAATTCTGGAAATTTTAATTCCATGTTTTCTGGGATTTTTACTCCTAGAAATTCTTCTACTTTGTTTTTATATGCAGAAAAAATATCTTTTGCAATATTTTCTAGATTGTTAAATTCTACCTTTCCTTTTAGATCCTCTTTGGCTCTACTGGCTAATTTTATAATCTCTTTTTCTTCATCAATTTCAACTGATAATTGACCAAATAGTGCTTCCGTAAACTCTTGAAATTCTCCCAATTTGATTAAAATTTGGAAATACTACATTTAACATTAACTTGATTTTCTTAAAAAGAAATTTTTTACTACTAAAAAAAGAATAACAATGAAATATACAATTATCTATAGTATTGTATGGCACCTGTTATCATAATACCTATTTTGGTAGTTAGTATAATTGCACTTTCTTCGTATCTAGTCTACAAATTATTATTACAAAATATGTTGTCAAAACGATCAATAACTCAAACACTTGAAAAGTATAACATTGACAAGACCCCTTATCAAATAATTAAAGAATATTATGAGAATAAAGGAGAATCCTTGTCTCCTCAAGAAATTCAGAAACTTGAAAAGAATTATACAAAAAATGAGCCAGAACAATTTCTAGCAATGTATGATGCAATTAGAGACAATGATAAAAATAAAGAGAAGTAATTACTAAGTTATTTTATAATAAAAATAATTCCTACTTAGTTATTTTATGGTGTAGTTGGAATTGCAATAAATGGAGTTCCGCCTTCTCCTACTACAAGTGGAAGTTTACCATCCCATGCTTGGGTCTTTAACCATTCTAGATAGTATGGATTTTGTGATAATGCATTGTTGATAATTGAAATTGCTTCTGCTTCACCTTGTGCTTCTGCAATGTTTGCTGCTGCTAAACCGACTGCTTGAGCTTCTAACTGTCTTGCTTCTACTTCGATTCTAATCAGATCATTTTCTGCTTTTTGGGCTTTTTGTTCTGCTTCTACTTTGGATTCAATTGCTTTAGCAAATAATGGTGAAAATTCGAAGTCTGTAATTGAAATTACTTCTGTATCTACATAAAATTGGTTTAATCTGTCTCTAATTGCATTTTCAATATCTCCCTTAACTAGTGGTCTTTTTGTAATTAATTCTTCTGCATTATAATTTGCAGTAACTTGTTTTACTGTTTCTTCAACTGCTGGTCCAATGACCCTATTTTCATAATCTAATCCTATTTCCTTGTAAAGATAATTTACTTTTTCATATTCTGCATGATAGTTTACAGTAACTGTAGTTTGAACTGTTTGAAGATCTTTTGATGCACTTCTAGTATCTTTATCATACTTTAGAGTACGAACTTCAACTTGTACTACTTCATCTTGGAATGGAACAACAAAGTGAATACCTTCGTTAAGTGGTGGTGCTGTTAAATCTACTGCACTCCATTGTGTAAGTACTCCTCTATTACCTGATTCTACAATTTTAACTGATGACGATGCTACAACTCCAATAATAATAAGAACAATAATGGCTCCAACAACTAATTTGGCACCACTCATGTTTACCTTGACTGGAGATGATTGATACTTTGACATCTATTACGCTAGATTTTTGCTATTATTATACCCATCATTATTTGTTCTAACCCTATGTAGTGGACTGCCTCAACAGATTTATCCTGTTTTGTATATGCAATAGTTATGGAAGCAGATTTTTCATGGATTTATTTGATAATTTTCCTAATGGTCCCATTGGCACGTATTTTGCCTCGTGTTTTGAAGAAATTCAAATCTGGTGGAATTGAGTCTCAGGAAATCTCTGAAAGGCAATATGGTTCTGATTTTGGTAGGTTTGAAAAACAGTCTGATGAACAATTTGAATCAAATCCAACTGAATACCGGGAACCTCCAAAGTCTTCAAAACCTCAAACCAAAAACATGTTAGTTTTAGGCGAATTACATAGAGGAGTTAGATTATTTGAAAACATTCAAAAAAATACTGGGTTAACTACTGAGGAACTTAATTCAATTTTAGAGGATTTGGAAAATAATGGATTAATGAAGCCCCAACAAAAATCTGGATTATTTGGTATGAAAACTGAATTAGTCCCAACTGACAAGGGCTTCAAAGAATACTATTCTTAGATTTTTCTTAAAATTTTTCATAGCGTCCCCCCTCTTACGATTCTTAAAATAATCTGTGTGCCGGGGGCGAGTTTCGAACTCGCGACCTCCAGATTATGAGTATTGCCTTAGTTGGAGAACCGTTAGAGTTTACCAATTGAACTGGCACTCTAACCAGGCTGAGCTACCCCGGCATACTATATGGTCAAAAATATGGGAAATTAAATGATTCTACGGGGCTAAATTATGTCATATTTTTTGATTTTAATGATATCTGAATTTTATTTTAGATTCTTCCATTCTACGTCTTCATTTTTTACCCAGAGGAATTTCTTTTGTAATGCTGCAGTATACAATTTCTCCCATTCAGCTCCAACTTCATCAGTCCATGCTTTGAAAACACGTGGATCTATGTAGTTTCTAAGTGAAGTTCCAATAGCATAATCTTTGGTTTTTTCTGATAAGTCTAATTGAAGTTCTAATTTTTGTAGTCTTTCCTTGTGTTTTGCTTTTTGCTTCTTAATTTGTTCATTTAGTGTCTTTATTCTCTTTGTTTTACTTTTCTTTTGAATGTCTGTTTTTGATTCCTTTGATTCAACTTTTTTTAGGGTGTCTTGAGTTTTTACCCATACTTTTTCTTTTTCTAATTTTTTAATAGAATCTCTTTTCTTTTGTAATGTTTGTTCGTATGTTTTAGGGATTGTTCTTTTGTGGTTACACATTATTGCAGCTTCCAAGTTTGCTAGCTTAGCGTGGTATAGTTTTTCATTTGCTGTTTTTGCTTTGATTGTATCATGTTCTACTAGATATTTTTTTACAACTGTAGTTGCAAGATATGTCCTAAACACTTTGGCAGTTAAGCCTTTCACAATTCCTGAATAATATTGGTTAACGTGTCTTGAGGTAATTCCTTCAAAAATTTCATCTTTTGGTTTTTTCTTTTCTATAATATTTTTAAGATTTTCATGGAATTGCTTGTCATGACCTTCAGCTACCACTGTTTCTTGCCATCTGACACTATCTTTACCTAGAAAATCGAATTCAATTGTATTTGCTGTAATTTTGATGTGCTCTTTTCTGAGAGTTGTTGCACCTACGGTATCTGCCTCATCTGGGTCTTTTTCGTCCCCTACTCTCATGGCAGTTCTATAAATCAAATAACATGCAGTTGATATTCTGTTAATTTTAGGATCTTTACTTTTCATGTCCTTAACAATTCTATCTTTTATCTTTTCAATTTCATTTCCAAGTTTAACTGCTTTTTCATATTTTTCCTTGTCTCTGTCTTGTTTGAGTCCTGCAGTATCTGCAAGCCATACGTATTTTCTTTTTTGTGTAAGAAAATCCATCCAGCTTGCTAACCACATTGAATCATTGTCATGAATTATTTTGCCCCAACTACCTTCTGGTTTTTTTGCATCTTTTCCAAGGTTTAACGTGACATCTTTTGCAGTAACTCTTGGTTTCCATTTACCTCTTAGTGGGTGCTCCCCTCTACCAATGAATATTCCTGGAGGTTCTGCCATATAGTTTCCAACTTCAACTTCTTTACCATCCATGATGGCAATTCCATATTTTGTTTTTAATTTCTCACGTAATTCTTTTCTTTTTAGAGCTAATGCTTTTCTGTCTTCTTTTGTCATCATTTCTTTCATGTCTTTTTCTTTATCTACAATTTTGTAGGCACTTGTAAAATCAATATCCTCATATGATATTTTTTTAAATTTTGAATCTAATGTTTTAGCAAAATCTCCTGTAAAGTTTTTTTGAAAAACTTTGTCTTGTGCATATGGAGTGTCTTTTTTCTTTGCCCATTGATACACCATCTCTTCTTGATTTATGTCAAGATTGATAGCCTCTCCTTTGACTTTTATCGAAATTCCTTGTTTCTCATATTTTGGGGGAAACAAGATTCCATTATGTTGTAATTTTTTCCATTTCATATCATTTCATCTTATAGTTGTGGACTTTGACAAAAACTCTTCTGTATCTGTATATAATTTAACATAAAGTGATTTTTAGCCTGGAAATAGCTCTTTACTCATGTATTTTTCAAATTCTAGGTCTGTTTTGGACTGTTTTGCTTCCATAAACATGGCTGCATCTGTACCAACGATATAACGTGGTAAAATTTCATCACTATGGATTGCTTTCATAATTACATCTGCTACTTGTGATGGCGGTGTACCCATTTCTGCCATCATTTTGAGACCTGCCAAAATATGATCTGTTAAGTCTTTGTATTTAGGATCTGTTTTTGATTCTGGTACTTTCATAGAATTGAAAAAGTTTGTTTTAATCACTCCTGGTTCAATTAAAGTAGTCTTAATTCCAAATTGACCAAGCTCATATCTTAAACATTCACTAAATCCTTCTAAAGCAAATTTTGTACTAATGTAAGCTGGAGAACCTGGTAACCCTATTTTTCCAACAACTGAACTCATATTAACAATAATTCCTGATTTTTGATTTCTCATTATTGGAGATACTTCTTGAGTTATTCTTACAATACTGAAAAAGTTTGTTTCAAATTGTTTTCTAAAATCTTCTATTGTAATATCTTCAGTGCAACCAAATTGGCCATAACCTGCATTATTTACTAAAACATCTAGTCTTCCATGTTCTGAAGATATTTTTTTAATTGCTGAAACAATTGATTCCTCTTTGTCTACATCCAATTGGATAATTTTTATTTTGAGATTTTCTTTTTTTGCAGCATATTCTAATTCTCCTGATTTGCTGGTATCTCTCATACTTGCAAATGTTTCATACCCGTCTCTTGCTAGTGCTAACACTGTTTCTAATCCGATACCTGATGAACTACCAGTTACAAGAGCAACTTTTTCCATAGTTATCTTATTTTTTTCTTATATTTATCCCATTTTGATTTTCTTTACTAACAGTACAATCCAAACATGATATACTATCGTGTGTTGTTTTCAGGTTTTAGATTAGGAATTTAGGTATTTTAGATTTGATCAAGGCTGTTTTTTAGATTTTTTCTTGGTTTTTTAAAATGCTTTTCCCTTTGAAGTACAAGGGTTCACGGCGGAGTGTCTTTTTTATTTTAAAACTTCTTTGATTAAGTAATAACATGAAATTATTGTTTGCAGTATTGGCATTGGTCATTATAGGTAGTGCTACTACAACTATTTACTTTACTTACTATACTGCTACTTTCTATACTACCGATGTTTTCCAATTAGAAAATAAAGTTGCAAGTTTAGAGTCTGAAATTTCAAGTTTAAAAAGTTCAACTGCATCTGATTTGAAAAATGCTTATGATGATGGATATTCCGCAGGAATTGCAGAACAATCCTTTTCAAGTAATACGTCTTCTAGTAACACATCCTCAAGTAATACTGATGCCGTTTCAATTATTACTAGAACCATTGGCACAGTAGAAGAATCTGGATATTCAATGGACTGTGCAGTACCAATGGGAGGAGATGGATGTTACACACCAGTTAATCTTTCAGCAAATGTTGGTGACAAAATTATAATGACCAATACTGATTCAACAGGAGTTCACTCATTTACATCAGGAACTGTTGACGGATTTACTCCATCCCCTGACGGTACATTTGATACAGGTATACTAATGTCTGGAGATGCATTTGAATGGAGTCCAACTGTTTCTGGTGAATATCCGTACTATTGTATGCTACATTCTTGGCAGGTTGGAACTATTACTGTGAATTAATTTAATTCTGGTTTGTAACAAATTATTCATATTTTCACAAATTATTTAGTTTGTCATGTTGATATTTTTCATACTAACAAAACATTCCAAACATGATACTATCGTATGTTTTCATGTATTTTGTTACGCTATAATGTAGTGTCTTTTTTTAGTGTGACATCTAGTAGATAATCATGGTAAGACGTAGCGCAGATATGGAAAAAGAACATGAAACGAATGACTCTTTGAAAGGTCATAAAATCGTCCAAACTTGCTATCATGTTCAAGAGTTGGGAATAAAGCCAACTAAACATAATGAAGATGATAATTTAGTATGCGCTGAATGTATTCTTGATTTCTTTATGGCAATGGGTAGAGGACAAAATGAGGGAAAATCACAAGAAGAAATAATTTTAGAATATGCTCAAGCGGATCAAACCTATTCTATTTGCTTAGATTGTTCAAACAAATCTCAGGATTTAGATGAATTGAAGTAATTAGGCACAATCTGCTTATACTGGCAACTATTGTTGTCATATTGATATGGCAACTAAAGTTTCTAAATCATTGACAAAAGGGGAATCAACTGAATCAGTAATTGACAAAATAATTCTATTCATGTTAAAAGATAAATCAAAAGCAGTAGGCCAAGCAGAAATACACCGAAGTATTGACACCAATTACACTACATTTGGGGTTGCTAAAATTTTAAAACAACTAGAAGAAGATGGTATAATTAAAAATTCAGTTACTAAGCCAAGAGATCCTAAATACCTTGTTAATGATATAGAGAAATTTACTGCCCAGTTTGAAGGATATGCTTACAAAGATTTCACTTCTTATATGATTAATCAATTACACGTTGAGAAATCAGAATTAGCCAAAATAAAACAATACTTTACTAAATCTGAAAATGATATTTCTGAATTGATATTCAAGTTTGGTTTAATCTCTTTAGAAACAATACTTGCAAGTTACAGAAGAAGAAATAAAGCAGAAAATCAAGAAACATGGTTAAGAAATGCATTGTCTTTTGAAAATAATCTTAATTCTGCTAAATTTTCAGAACAAGTCAAGAGAAAACTATTACAAAACATGAATGATACTAACAAAGAAACAAGCTCTCTTGAAGTTATGCCCAGAATGAATAGAGCTAAAAAATCAGATTATCAAAAACAGGCTAGTGAAATGGAACTTGCATTAACAAAGATGTTTCCTAAAATGATGAGGGAGTTTAGAAGTATTGAAGATAATTTATGGAAAAAAGAAACTTATGAAACAATGAAAGATGTTTGTAAGAAGAATCCTGACTATCTTTTAGAATAAAAATTAATTGGTTTAATCTTATCCCCACCACCAAAATCTCTTAGTGACTTTGATTAGTGATTTGAAACCTTCAATACTTTTAGGATTTAATTCAATTTCTTTATGTTCTTTTATAACGTGTTCTTTAATCAACGACATTAATTCATCATCATCGTTTCTTGTTGATTCTGCTGACCAACTACAATCTTTGCCTGCAAAATTGCAACTAATTGTTTTTGTCATATGATTACTCCCTCAATTAATCAAATATCAATTAATCTTTTT
The DNA here is from genome assembly GCA_028343855.1 of Candidatus Nitrosopumilus sp. GTDB lineage: Archaea > Thermoproteota > Nitrososphaeria > Nitrososphaerales > Nitrosopumilaceae > Nitrosopumilus. The sequence continues at coordinate 8,655 of JAOLZN010000001.1, forward strand.
TTTATGGATAATTCTTGAAAAATAGGCACAAAAATGCTGCATAATGCAAACAACTCGCAGATGATTCAAGGAAGTATCAGATTTTTAGATTTGTAAGATAGAAATTAGATCAAGTAAACTAATTTAATTAGCGGTATTTGTAATAATACCAGTTGACAGGAATTTATGATGATAGAATATTGAGTTTTACCAATGATTGGATTAACACAAATGAGCTTTGTAAACATGTGAAAGGCGATAAAACTCGCATAATTCCAGCAATTAAAGACCTTGTAGATATGGGATATTTAGAAACCAAAACAGATGGATATGTCAAACGCTACAAAAGATTAGACAAAGCACAAAATCAAGAAGACTTTGATAGATTAATGGAATTGTTTGAATCAAATAAGATTATTGCAATAGATGAAATAAACGAAATGAAAACTATTACAACAAAAAAAGGAATACTTACAAAACGTGGTGAGGCATTACTTGATTGGATTCAAGCAGAATTATTAGATAGAGCCTTCATGGTCATGTCTAGAATAAAATATCAAGACACATTGAAACTATTACCTCATAGTGTAGTTAACAAGAGATTGCAAAGAATAGATGAATTCGTGGACAGTGTTATGAAATCATTATCTCCTTTAAAACAAGAAAAATTAATTTTAGAACGATTTCAAAATCATACTCATAAACTAGAACCATTCAAGATTTAATTTTATTTTGTAATTCTAGCAATAACATATTCATATTTTATTATACTAATGGTTTGTCCCCATCAACTGGGTCTACTAATTCTGTTTTCTCTCCACTGTTGATTCTTTCTAGGATTTCTAATGCTGAATATTTGTGCAAATATTCATTATTGTTCCCACATCTGTATGAGAATGTACATCGTGGACACCCTGCTTCATTTTTACAAGGACATTCTTTAACAATATTCATGCTTCTTTCAAGCGCTTTTTCAAATCTATCATATAGTGCCTTACTAGCACCACTGCCTCCAATAGCTCCATCATATATGAAAATCAAGCCTGATGTACCTAATGATATGCCTCCTAAATCCTGAGATACTCCTCCTGTAATCATATTACTGCCCTCAATTACAACATGTTCTGTTGCATGATATCCACTAGCTTCTGTATATTCTTCATCTTCAGACTCATCCATGATTTTTAGAGGTCTTGGTGCATGAAATACAATTCCTTTTGTAATGAAATCATATTCTAATGGTGTATCTAACATAACTTTCTCACCCTGTGTAACTTCTTGTCCTAATTCTATATTCACATAGCCGTAGACTTTTTTCTCAATGTGTAGTTTACAAAATGCTATTTCAATTCCTCCTGCATTTCTTTTTTCAAATACTGTTTCAATTGTTGGCCATTCTTCTGTTAGTGATTTTGTATAGTACGGATAATCCTTTGGTATTCTTTCAATTTTAGCATAATTTTTTTCAGGATAATGTAATTCTTTTACTTTGTAACGTGAACCTGCTAGAAAATAAATTGCATCCTTATGTAATTCCTCTAATGCTATTGGTAGTATTCTATCTCCTACCTTTTTTTCATTTAGAAAAATATCTATTGATTTACCAATTCCTCTAATGCTATAATTATTTAATATTGAATTAATTTTATCAAAATTTGGAATTATTCTATTGTTTGATTCTACCATATTTCCTTCAATTATGTGTTGTTCAATTATTTTTTCATGTTCTTTTAATTCATGTTTTGAAATTGGTTTATCGCATGCCATTGCTAGAATTTGAAATTCTTCTACAAATGGATTATTTGGATCAATGTATGTTTTTTCAATATCTTCAAAATAATCATCAGGATGATTTTTGTAATATTGAGAAATAGGATCATTTCCTAACGCTAAAAATGCATATCCTCTTTGACCTTTTCTTGCGGCTCTACCAATTCTTTGAGTAAGTCTATTGACTGGTATTGTGGATGATATGACACAATCTACATTTCCAACATCTATGCCTAATTCAAGCGTAGGAGTACATGAAATCGCTTGTAATTTGTCCTCTTTGAACTGTTTTTCTACTGACATTCTATAATTTGCCATTAATCCTGCTCGATGAACTTTGATGTTAATTTTTTGTTTTTTTGCTTGCATTGCCAAAAGTTCAGCATTCAAATGAGAATTACTGAAAATCATTGTTTTGTGATTATTGTCAGTTAATTTTTTTGTCAATTCTACCATTAGTTTTCTTTGTGTTCTAAGTGATGGAAATAACATCACAAAATCTGTTTCTCCTTTTTTACCTGATCCTTTGATCAATTGCATTTTTTCTCCAAATAATTGTTCACAAAATGTTTTTGCATCCTCTAGTGTTGCTGATGCTGCAACAAATTGTAATTTATTATTGCAAATGCGTTTTAGTCTTTTGATTATGTAGTGAACATTTGATCCAAAAATTCCTGAATAAACATGTGCTTCATCTACTACTAAAATCTTTGTTGAATTTAATACTGATGAAAATTTTGTTTGATGCCATAAGTGATAATGCAATACATCAAAATTTGTAATTAGAATTTCTGGAGGTGTTTCGATTATTTCTCTTCTTTCCTCTATTTTTGTATCTCCATCAAAAACTTTAACATTAATTTTAATTTTATCTGCAAATTTTTTAATTTTTGGAAATTGATCTCTGGCTAATGCTTTTGTTGGGTAAACAAAAATTGCAAATACTTTTCCTTGATCCGATTCTTTTTTTATTCTTTGAATTACTGGAATTAAAAATGCCTCTGTTTTACCTGATGCTGTTGGTGCTTCAATTACAACATTTTCTCCAAATACTATTTCTTCAATTGCATTTTCTTGAAATTTATAAAATTGTTTTATTTCTATTTCAGCTAGAAAATTTGCAATTTTTTCATCCAACCCTAATTCATTGACTTTACTTCCCATTTTAGGCTCAGAATTCTTTAAAATTTTATAATCTGAGACAAAATCTTTTTTTGAGAATAATATTTTCTCAATAAATTTTTCTGGATTTGTTTTCCCAATCATTTCTTTAATCTCTTTTTCTGATCTAATGATCCCTTCATCTGCTAATCCTTCAGTTAGCCCTTTTTCAGTAACCAATCCTTTATCATATCTTGTTAGGAATTCTAAAAATACCTCATCTGGATTTTTTGAAAATTCTAAAATATCTTCAATTCCGCATTTATTACAAGATACATGCATTTTTTTGTTGAATGTTTTTTGAATTTCTACTTTTGATTTACATTTTGGACATGAAAATTTCAAGATCTATTTAATAACAGATATCTGGTGATTTATTGTTTAATTTATTTGTCAACCAATGAGATTATTAACCTAGAAACAACCTTCAATTTAAAAATGAAAAAAATAGAAATTAACAAAATTTACAATCAAAATTGTATTGATGGGATGAAATTAATTCCTAAAAATAAAATTGATCTTGTTATCACTGATCCTCCTTTTGCTATTAACTTTAAAGCAAAAAAAGCTAATTACAATAGAACTGCATCTAGAGTTTTAAGTGGTTATAATGAAATTAAACCTGAAGATTACTATGATTTTACATTTTCTTGGATGACTGAAGTTTTTAGAATTTTAAAGGATTCTGGAAGTATGTATGTTTTTTCAGGATGGAATAATTTGAAAGATATCTTACGTGCATTAGATGATGTTGGATTTACAACTATTAACCACATTATTTGGAAATATCAGTTTGGTGTTGTTACAAAAAAGAAATTTGTCACATCCCATTACCATTGTCTTTATGTTTGTAAAAATGATAAACAAAGAAAATTCTTCCCTTTTTCTAGATTTAAAAAAGAGGATAAATCTGAAGAAGGTCGTAGTCTTCATTATCGAGATAAGGAAGATGTTTGGGATATTAAGCGTGAATATTGGTCTGGTGATGAAAAAACTCCTACAAAACTTCCGTTAGAAATTATTAAAAAATTATTAGAATACTCTAGTGAAAAAAAAGATATTGTGTTTGATCCCTTTTTAGGTTCAGGACAAACTGCCGTAGTAAGTAAATCTCTTAATCGCCGTTATCTTGGATTTGAAATAGTTCCTGATTATTACAAATTTGCTAAAAAAAGATTGGATAAGGATCTATATCGTATTAAAAAAACTAAATAATTTTTATTTTGTTTTAGCATCTGTTGTTTTAGCATCTGTTGTTTTAGCAGTATCTATTGTTTTTTGACCCATCTTTAAAGAAATTTCTTTTTGTATCTCTTCTTCTGTTTTTCCTTCTGTTTTAATTCCAACTGATTTTGCTATCATTTCTACTTTTTCTCTTTCTGTTTCAACTGGCCCTGATATTTTTGGTATCTCTTCTGTAGCCTCATTCATTTGTTGTTGAATTTCATTTTTAGCATTATTGTATTCGTTAACAACCTTTCCCATTTTTTTAGCTGCTCCTGGAAGTTTACCCGTTCCTAAAACTAATACAACTGCAACAAATATGATGATCATCCATTCACTTCCACCTATATTCAATGAGTGTTCAAGCATGTTCAGATATTTTTTAATTTAAAATTAAACGTAATGTTTGATTTTGTGCCTAACGAGTCATTAATTTCAAAAATTATTCATTCAGTAATTTTCAAAGGTTCTAATTTCTTTCTTGATATAATTGCTAACATTGTAATTCCTACACCTATTATTGAAAATATGATGTATGGTGTTTCATCTCCAAATGCTTGAGTGATTGGTCCTCCTATAGTTGGCCCTACTGCCCATCCTAATCCAAAAATTGTTTCATATGCCCCAATAATTTTTCCAGAAATACCCTTTTTTGTTTTACTCAAAATTATCTCTAAAGTTAATGGGAAAAATATACTAAATCCAAATCCCATCAATACAATAGCAATTCCAAACATAATGATTGAATCTGCAATTACTGATATTCCTAATCCAATTGAAACTGCAAGTGTCGCTGCAATCAAAGTTTGACTGGTCCTTTTTGCAAATTTCCCTGCTAATGCTAGTGATATGACTCGTGAAATTCCAAATGCAAAATACAAATACAAAATATCTGTTGCATTCATTCCTTTGTCATTTAGAAATGCTGGAAATATTGTTAAAATTATTCCAAATGATGATGTACAAAAAATCAGTAATGTAATAACTTCAGGAAATTTTTTCATATCTTTAATTGCTGAAAAAGAAAATCGTTCGTGATGTTTTTTGACATGTTTTCTTGATGCTAATAGTGCAGTAATTATTCCTGCAGCTAAAATGAATGCTGCAATTTGGAATAATATTCTATATGTAATGTCTAGATTTTCTAAAAATGCTGTACCTAATAATGGTCCTATCATAAAACCCATTACAAAAAACATTGTAAACCATGAGATGTTTTTAACTCTGTTTTTTTCTGTACTCTCATTAGAAATAATTGATTCACATGGTGGCCAGAAAAATGCGTGAGCTACACCTGTTATTATCCTACATCCTAGTATTTCTGGAACTGATTGTGCAATAGATAGGAGGTAAATTGATGCGGAATTAATTGCTGCACCTATTGCTAAAATATACGCATTGTTTATTCTATCTAATAATATTCCTACAAAAAGTGGTATGAACATGTATGGAACAAAATTTGCTAATCCGATAAAACCTAATTCTGAATATGTTGCGCCAATTACATTTTTTGCAAAAATTGGAAGGATTGGACCGTGAAGACCGTATGAAATACCTATGATTAAACCTGTAATGTTAACTAAAATTAGAACTCTGTTCATTTGTATGCCGCAACCATTATTGCGCCACCCATAAGATCTTTTTCAAACTCTACTCGTGAAAATTTTTCTAATAGTAATTCTTCTAGTTTTTTATTTTGTGGCCATCTTTGGAATGTGCCATACAGTGTTCCAAATTTTAATCCTAATCGTCCACCTGCACTAAATGCAAGAATTGGTAAAATGCATCTCAGATAAAATGCAACTCCTGCTCTGATAAATGCCTTATCTGGTTTACCCAAATCGACAATTACCATTCTCCCGTCTTTTTTTAATACTCTGTGAATTTCAGAAATTGCAACTCTTAAATTAATTGCATCTCTTAATGAATATCCGCACAGTACTGCATCAAATTCTTTGTCTCTAAATGGAATGTGTTCAAAAACACCATTTGCCATATCTGGAATTTTTTCAAAATGTGAACCTGTATTTTTGAGCATAGGTACTAAAGGATCATAAAGTGTAATTGAAATTTCCCCATCTGTTAGTTTAAGTGCAGTTTTAGACATATTTCCAAAACCCGAACCTGCATCTAAAATTTTATTTCCTTTGACTACCCTTCCTGAAATTCCTCGATTTCTATGTTCTACATCTTTACCTAATGAAATAATTGAATTTACTTTGTCATAAATTGGAATGATTTCTCTAAGTACTTCAATAACTTCACTCCAGTAACTACTTCCTAAACCCATTGTTTAATCTCTCCTTAAATTTAGTTGAATATCTTTCAAATCTAAAACTTCTATTCGTTTGTAAATTTAGATACGTTCTTAGAATAGTTTTCTAAATCTGATTCTGAAACTTTTTCAAAAACTTTTGATTCTGATGACACTTTAGCCATTTTGACATTTTTAATTTCATCTTTTGCTTCTACTTTCAAATTAATTGATGCAATAGCTAATGCTGCTGCATCTTCCAAACTCATATCTGGATTATAATTTTTTTCTAAAAATGAATTTACATCATCAGCACCTGCACCAATTGCAACTGCTGTGAATTGTACATATGTTCCACTAGGATCTATCACGTAGATTGCTTCTCCTTTTTGATCAACTCCTGCAATAATCATTGAAACACCGTTTGGTCTTACTCCTCCATATTGAGTAAATTGATGAGCTGTATCTGCTAAATATTTTGAAACTGTTGCAATTTCAACTGATTCATCATAAGTCATTCTATTTCCTTGTGAAAATGCTCTTGCACTGTCAACTTGAACTCTTGCATCTGGAATGTATCCTGCTGCTGCAACTCCAATATGATAATCTACTTGAAAAATTTTCTGTGTGATATTTTTAGTTTGTAATGTTCTTGCTTTCTCTTCAACTGCCATGATAACTCCTTGCTTAGTACTAATACCAATTGCCAATGTTCCTCTTTTTACTGTCTCAATTGCATATTCTACTTGGTAAATTCTGCCATCTGGAGAATACATTGTTGGTGTCATATCGTAACCTCGTGATGCCATCATGATATCACAAGTCCATTCTCAGTCAATTTAAGGGTTCTCGGTTATTGTAGATCTTTTTAAATTTAAAATCCCAATCTTCTATTTTGAACCAAACTTATATAATCTGAATAGTATAATTATCGTTATTATGGTCAAGTCCGATCCTTTTGCTAATGCCACTAAACAAGTCAATGACGCTTGTGATATTCTTGGCATAAACGATAAAGGAATTAGAGAATATCTTGCAATGCCAAATAAAATGTTGAGAGTTAAGATTCCTGTTAAAATGGATAATGGAAAAATTAGAGTATTTACTGGTTTTAGAAGTCAACACAATAACGATAGAGGCCCATACAAAGGTGGCATTCGTTATTTCAATCCTGAAGGTGGTGTTGAATATATGGAACGCGAAGTTATGGCTTTGTCTTCTTGGATGACTTGGAAATGTGCAATTGTTGATGTTCCTCTTGGTGGTGGAAAAGGTGCTATCTATGTTAATCCTAAAACTGAAAAACTTAGTGATGGTGAAATGGAGAGATTGACTAGAGGTTTTGCTTACAAAATTGCTGAAATTATTGGACCTGAAAAAGATATTCCTGCTCCTGATGTATACACTACTGGTAGAGAGATGACCCAAATTATGGATACTTTTAGTAAATTAAACGGAAACAAATATTCTCCTGGTGTAATTACTGGTAAACCAATTTCCATGGGTGGTTCTTTGGCAAGAAATGTTGCAACTGGTTTAGGAACTGCATACACAGTAAGAGAAGCTGCAAAAACATTGAAGATTAAATTAAAAGGTGCAAAAGTAGTTTTACAGGGATTTGGTAATGCTTCCACATTTGCCGGTGAATACTTAGAAAAAATGGGTGCAATAGTAGTAGGTGTTAGTGATTCAAAAGGTTCTATCTTAATTCCAAAAGGAGCTAAAGTAAGTAAAATTCTAGAGCATAAAGCAAAAACTGGCTCTGTCATTGGTTTTACTGGTAGTAAAAAAGTTTCAACTGAGGAATTACTAACTGCAAAATGTGATATTTTAATTCCTGGTGCTTTAGAAAATCAGATTACTGCAGCAATTGCAAAAAAATTAAATTGTAAAATTATTGGTGAAGCCGCAAATGGACCAACTTTACCTGAAGCAGATCCTGTAATTGAAAAGAAAAAAATTCTTGTTGTTCCAGACATTCTAGCAAATTCTGGTGGTGTATGTATTTCATATTTAGAATGGGTTCAAAATAATATGGGATATTATTGGAGTTTTGATGAAGTTGCATCTAAGATGGAGAAAAATATTACACAAGGATTCAAAGATGCATATGCATTATCTAAAAAACACAAAGTCGATATGCGAAAAGCAACTATGGTTTTAGCAGTTGAACGTGTAATGGAAGCATTCAATCAAAAAGGCATCTGGCCTTAGTCTTTTTACTCTTAAATTCAAACAATGTCTGATGTTCTACTAATACAGAATACTAGAATTGAAGGTTCAGGATATTTGGGAGAATTATTATCTAATGATGGATTTGATATCACTTCAATTCATGCAAAACATGAAACAATTCCTGAAAAAAAATTTTCATTGGTAGTGATATTGGGTGCACCTGAGAGTGCTAATGATGATTTGCCTTATTTGTTAAATGAACAAAAATTAATTAAAAATTCTGTTGAGAATGAAATACCTGTTTTGGGTATTTGTTTGGGCTCACAATTAATTGCAAAAACTTTTGGTGCTAAAGTCTACAAAGGACCAATTAAAGAAATTGGATTCTACAATGATCTAAAATTTTCAAATGATTCTAAATTATTTGATGGATTTACCAATCCTTTTTCTGTATTTCATTGGCATGGTGATACTTTTGATTTACCTGAAGGTTCCACTAGATTGGCATTATCTGAAAATTATGAAAATCAAGCATTTCGATACAAAAGTGCAATTGGCTTACAATTCCATCTAGAAGTTAATGAACAAATGGTAAATCTTTGGTTAGATAAAACTGAAGAAAAATTACAACAAATATCCTATATAGATCCACAAAAAATTCGATCTGATATTGATGACAATATTTCTACTGTAAAATCCAATATGGGAACTTTTTACAATAATTTTAAATCAGTATTTTCGCTTTGACCAAAGTTTAATATATTGAGTTTTGATTTCATCGATCGAACAATGACTGCAGTCAAGAAAATTTTTGAAGAAACAATTCTTACCGATCACAAAGTTATCACTGAAGAAGTATCAAAATCCATTCTCAAAACATATGGTGTAAAAGTACCTCCTTATGCTTTGGCAACTTCTGCTGCTGAAGCAGTTAAACAAGCAAAAAAAATTGGCTTTCCTTTAGTAATGAAAGTAGTATCACCACAAATTTTACACAAAACTGATGTTGGTGGAGTTAAAGTTGGAATTGATAATGTTGCAGATGTTAAAAAAACATTTGATGACATGTATGGACGTCTATCTAAAAAGAAAGGCGTCAATGTAAAAGGAATTCTTTTGGAAAAAATGGTTCCAAAAGGTGTTGAATTAATTGTAGGTATTCAAAATGATCCTCAATTCGGTCCAATGATTATGGTTGGATTGGGTGGTGTGATGACTGAAGTTTTCAAGGATGTTGCATTTAGAATGTTACCAATTACTACATCTGATGCAAAATCTATGATAAATGAACTCAAGGGTTCTAAACTTCTCAAAGGTTTCAGAGGTAGCGAACCCGTTGATCTTAACATGGTTGCAAAAATGTTAGTTTCAATTGGTAAATTAGGTGTTGAAAATGCAAATCACATTAACAGTATTGACTTTAACCCAGTTGTAGTATATCCAAAATCACACTTTGTAGTAGATGCAAAAATTATCTTAAATGATGAATTAAAAAAGAATTCAATTTCCAAAACAAAACCAAACACAACATCAATGGAGAGTTTCTTTACTCCAAAATCTGTTGCATTAGTTGGTGCATCTGCAACACCTGGAAAGATTGGTAATTCTGTTTTAGATGCACTTGGAAAACAAGATTACAAAGGTAAAGTTTATCCAATTAATCCAAAACAAAAGGAAATTCTTGGAATCAAATGTTATTCATCCTTAGAAGATATCAAAGACAAAGTAGACTTAGTTGTTGTTTGTGTTGATCTTTCTGCATGTGGTCCAATTATGAAGACATGTGCAAAGAAAGGAATTCACAATGTTGTAATTGTTTCAGGTGGCGGTAAAGAACTCGGTGGTGATAGAGCTGCTATGGAAGCTGAAGTTAAAGAATTATCAATAAAACACAAAATTCGTGTAATCGGTCCTAATTGTATTGGAATGTTTAATGCTGCAAATAGACTGGATTGTGCATTCCAAGGGCAAGAAAGAATGGTACGTTCAAAATTAGGTAATGTTGCATTCTTTTCACAAAGTGGAACCATGGGAATTAGTATGTTGGAAAGTGCTGATTTGTTTGGTTTATCAAAAATGATTAGTTTTGGTAATCGTTCTGATGTTGATGAGGCAGATATGATTTGGTATGCTGCAAATGATCCTCAAACTAAAGTAATTGGATTATACGTTGAAGGATTTGGTGATGGTAGAAAATTCATTAATACTGCAAAACGCGTAATGAAAGAGAAAAAGAAACCTATTGTTATTTGGAAAAGTGGTAGAACTGCAGCAGGTGCAAAACAAGCTGCATCACACACTGGTTCTCTTGGTGGTTCTAATGCAATGATTATGGGTGCATTCAAACAAGCAGGAATTATTTCAGTTGACAGTTATCAGGAATTAGTTGGAGTCTTAAAGGCACTTGCATGGCAACCTGCAGCAAAAGGCAATCGTGTTGCCATGACTAGTAATGGTGCTGGTCCTATGATTGGTGGAATTGATCAATTAGAAAGATTAGGTTTAACCATTGGAAAATTATCTCCAAAAATTCGTAAAAACATTAAAGATCATTTCCCACCTGCAGTTCCAATTCACAATGGTAATCCTGCAGATGTAGGTGGCGGTGCAACCGCAGATGACTATAATTTTGTAATCGAGCAATTTTTAGCTGAAAATAATGTGGATATAGCAATGCCTTGGTTTGTTTTCCAAGATGATCCGCTACAAGAAACTATTGTTGAGTATCTAGCTGCTCTATCCAAGAAAAAGAAGAAACCAATTCTTGCTGGTGGAAATGGTGGCCCATATACTGAAAAAATGATTAAATTAATTGAGAAACATAATGTTCCAGTTTACCAAGATCTTAGAACTTGGGTAGCTGCTGCATCTGCATTATCCCAATGGGGTAAAGTAAGCGGTAAATAGAGAACATTTAATTTTAGTATAATCTCCGCAGTAATTATGTCACTAGTTACCACATCAACTTCTGATGGCATTTGTACTGTCAAAATCAATAGACCGGACAAACTCAATGCTATGAATACTGATGTTGCAAAAGAACTAATCAAAACTTTTGAAACTATCAATCATGATGATAATGTCAAAGTTATCATTTTGACTGGTGAAGGTGAAAAAGCATTTTCTGCAGGAGCTGACATTGAATATATGTCAAAAATTTCTGCAGATGAATCTGTCGAATATGCAAAGACTGGACAACTTGTAACTGCAACTGTTGAACTTGTTAAACAACCAACAATTGCAGCAATCAATGGATTTGCATTAGGCGGAGGTTGTGAACTTGCAATGTCTTGTGATATTAGAATTGCAGCAGATACTGCAAGATTGGGCCAACCAGAAGTAACAATTGGAATTCCACCTGGATGGGGTGGAACACAAAGATTAATGAGAATTGTGGGAATAGCAAAGGCAAAAGAACTTGTCTATACTGGAAAAATGATCAAAGCTGATGAAGCAAAAGAAATTGGTTTAGTAAACCATGTAGTACCACTTGCATCATTACAAGAAGAAGCTTTGAAAATGGCACAACAAATTGCTGGATGTTCAACTATGGGTGTTCAGATGTCTAAAGTTGCAATCAATAAAGGAAGAAATGCAGATCTTGATACTGGTCTTTCTATTGAACTCCTTGCTTGGAGAAATTGCTTTACACATCCTGATCGCCAAGAGCGAATGACCGCATTTGTAAATAAATCCAAGAAATAAGCTATTTCAGTCTCTTTTTTTATTTTTATTTTATTCTGAGCCTATAGATTACTAGTATGTAGATGAGGAAAAGCTTATTATAATTTAAAATTGATTTTTGATCATAATGGCAACTGAACAAACACAAAAAATGGTTACAGTTACTGCAAAAGCAGCTGAGAAAATTCATGAATTCATGAAAGAAGAAGCAGAATCCCCAGAATACTTACGAGTATATGTACAAGGTGGAGGTTGCTCTGGCTTATCTTATGGAATGGGCTTTGAAAAAGCACCAGAAGAGGATGATCTTGTTCTTGAAGAAAATGGAGTCAAACTCTTAGTTGATAGTTACAGTGTTGATCATTTACAAGGTGCAAACGTTGACTATATTGAAAGCCTAATGGGATCTGGATTTAAAATTAATAATCCAAATGTTACAAAATCCTGTTCATGTGGTCACTCATTTAGTACTGAATAAAACATTCACATTACTCATTTTTCAATTTCCTTACAGCGTTTGCTATTTTCAAAATTCTTAGCTTTTGCGATACCCTCATATATCCTAGATTGGAAATGAGGGTATAATGATAAAGGAGATGAAGAATTTATGCCTCAATCAGGAATTGTCAAATATCACGTTAAACTTTCCTATGAAGTTGATGGACTCGTTGAAAGAGCAGATATAATCGGAGCCATCTTTGGCCAAACAGAAGGACTGTTAGGCCCAGAGATGAATTTGAATGAACTGCAACGAGTTTCTAAAGTAGGACGTATTGAAGTTATTGCTAAATCTACATCTAATACTACCAACGGTAATGCTGTAATTCCAATGAGTACTGATATTGATACTTGTGCACTAATTGCAGCAGGTATCGAAAGTATCGATAAAGTTGGTCCGTTTGATTGTAAATTTACTTTAGATGCAATTGATGATGTTCGTGCTGCAAAGAAAGATGATATTGTAAGACGAGCAAAAGAAATTAAACAAAAATGGGCAACCAAAACAGTTAGTGAAGGTGAAACCATGTTAAATGATGTTCATCAAGGTGATTCTGGAAAACTATCTACATATGGACCATCAAAATTAACTTGCAGTTCTGGTGTTTTTAGTTCAAAATGGATAATTTTAGTTGAAGGTAGAGCTGATGTAATCAATCTTTTAAGAGCTGGATATGATAATGTCCTTGCAATTGAAGGTGCAAAAATTGATGAATCAATTAAAGAATTATGTTCTGAAAAAGATACTGTTGTTGCTTTTATTGATGGTGATAGAGCCGGAGGATTTATTCTTAAAGAACTAAAATCTGTTGTAACACTTGATTATGAATTACAAGCTGATACTGGTGTTGAAGTTGAAGAATTAACTCCTCAAAGATTGGATGAAATTTTACAACCAATTGCTGATGAAATTAAAAATGGTAAACCAACTCCTGAACTCAAAAGTGAAGATGATAAATCCATTGCAGATGTTGCATCTAAAATTTTCCCAAATCTTAATGAAACTTTAGAAGCTGTTGCATTAGATGGAGATCAAAAAGAAATTTTCAAAGTGCCTATTAGTGAAGTAGTTAGTAAACTATCATCGCAATCTGGTATCAAGTATCTTTTATTGGATGGAATTATCACTAAAAGACTCTTAGAAGGTGCAAAAAATGCCGGAATTGAATGTGTAATTGGACATAGAGTTGCAAAATTATCCAATTCCGATGGTATGACACTTAAGACATTTGCTGATTTAGGCGTTTCTTAGGATTTTAGATGACTGAACTAAAAATTCAGCATATTCTCACTCTCTCTTATCTTTTATCAAAAGGAGCTAAATACAACTATGTAACAATAACAACTTCTTCTTTAGGAAAAAATATTGATAAATCTCAGCAAGCTGCATCTAAGCATTTACTTGAATTAGAACAAAATAAATTCATCACTAGAATAATTAGTGGAAGAAATTTGTCCGTAAAAATTACTAGTAAAGGTTTTTCTGAAATGGTTAAACTGTCATCTATTCTTCAAAAAAGTTTGGATTCTTCTCCTTCACATGTTGATCTAAAAGGTACTTTAGTTTCAGGAATGGGTGAAGGTGCATACTATATGGGATTAAAAGGATATACAAAACAATTTAAATCAAAAATTGGTTATGTTCCATTTCCCGGAACATTAAATGTTAGATTAGATAAAAAAATTCATCAAGAATCTATTAAACAATTTGAAACTTTAGATGGAATTAAAATTAAAAGTTTTTCTGATGGTAAGAGAACATATGGTTGGGTAAAATGTTTTTCAGCTAAATTAAATAATTCTATAAATTGTCAATTAATAATACTTGAACGTACTCATCACGATGATTCTGTAATTGAATTAATTTCTAAAACATGTTTACGTAAAAATGGTAAATTAAAAGATGGTTCAAAAGTTTCAATTAAAATTGAAATTAATTCTTAAATCCCGTGTATTGATTCGCCATACTCTTTTTCTATTTTTGAGCTAGAGCTTTCTGGAATTGGTGATTGTAATCTGGCAACTTTTGCATCTAATTTGATTTTTTTACATCCTTCTGTAATGAATTGCTCTTGATGAACTTGATCATATCCTAACGCGATTATTTGTGGTTTTACCAAATTTACTGTTTTAAAAATATCGTTTTCTTGTCCTATCAAGCATAAATCTACTACTTTTAATGAATTCACTAATTCTTTTCTTTGTTCTTGACTATGGAGAGGTCTTCTCTTTTTCATTTTAACTGCTGTGTTGTCTGTTGCTACGACTACGACCAATACATCCCCTAATGCCTTTGCTGCATTTAATGTCGATATGTGTCCTGGATGAATAATGTCAAAGACTCCTCCAGCTAATACTATGCGCAAAGAATCTCGTCCAATTTCTGATAATGTTGTTTTATCCTCATTTACTAAATTTTTTTCTATTAATTGGGAAATTTTCTCTAAAATTTGTTCATTGGAAAGCATACTTTTTTCTTTAATTATGTCAATTGGGTTATTTCCATTAATTTGACAAACATACATTGTTCCTAGAATGGTTTTTTCAATTAATTCCAATATTTCTTGTAATCCTTGACCTACTCTTTAATTTATTGATGATTTCACATTTTTGGTTCTAGGCCTTTTGCTAATCTTAATGCATCCACTAATCCATCAGCATAACCTATGCTCAAAATTGCAACTTCATCTTGTCCGTCTTCTAAAAATTTCTCAGCATCTTTAATGTATAATTCTGCATTTTCTAAAATTACTTCAAATTCTTTTTGATCTTTATAATATGGTTCAATCTCTTCAAGTGCTTCTCTTACCATTGGAACATATTTTTTCATCATTTGAATTGAGATTTTTTGTGTATTTTCCGAATTATCAAATGGTTCATCCATACATTTTCCAAATAATCTTAATGCATCAGATTCTGTAAAATGTAATTTACCTGGAATAATTACTGTATGTGGTGGTTTTCCAAAATCTTTTTTTGATAAATTAGATATTTTTCCTGAAATTATTGTTTGATCTTTAAAACCAATTCTTGACGCAACTATGACGTAGCTTGATTCTGTAATAACTTTTCTTCTTTGCCCTTGTTCTGTTTCTAATAATCCCTTTAATGCATCCTTAGGATCTAAGAAAAAATCTTTGTCTTGATTATATTCTAATAAAAGAACTGTATGATTCCCTTCAATCAAATTTTTATAAATTACATAGTATGGTGTTGTAAGTGATTTCATTTCACTCATTATAGTTGCTATTCTTCCAACTTTGTAAAAATGTAAACCACATTCACCTATCATTGATGTCAGTGATGATGACGCATGTATGGAATGTGTTTGTGTTTTATTTTCAATTGCTCTAGCTCGTAATTCAATATGTGTTGTTGCGATGTATGGATCACCGTAAGATAATAACACTACATTTTTTTCTTTTGCCATTTCTAAAATTTCGTTACCATCTTCCACTAACCATCTTTTAGCAGGTCTAAATTCACCTTTTATCGCATTTTGAATTTTTTCTAAATCTGATTTGCCAATGGGGCTGGTAAATTGTTCTAGATAAACAATATCTGCTTTTGATATTGCGTCTAATCCTTCAATTGGAATCGATTCAAAACCTGAAATTCCTAAACCCACAAACGATAACATTATTGCATTTTTTTGTCATGTAGTCTTTTTAAATGCTGTAGAGTTGCTTTAAAAATTTCTATACCTTTTAGGTACTCTTCAATTGATACTTTTTCATCAATTGTATGAGCTTCATGTGGATCACCAGGACCATATGTTACAACTGGAATTTTCCATTGATTACCTAACACATTCATGTCTCCCGTTCCTGTTTTTCTAATTAAAGTTGGTCTGGATTTCTCCACTTGCATTATGCCTAGTGTAAATGCTCTAACTAATGATGAATTATGGGGTGCTTCAAATGGCTCCGTTTCATCTAAAATTGAATAAAATGCTTCTACTTCCCTTTTTTGAGAAATTTCTTTAACTAATATTGCAATTTTTTGTTCAATAGTTTTACAATTCATATCTACTGGAATTCTGATATCAAACAGAGTTTCACATTCCTTTGGTGTAATGTTGTGACTTGTCCCGCCTTTAATTTCCGTCATAGTTGCTGTTAACAACATTCCTTTTGTTTTTTCCTCTTGGTTTGCTTCTAGTTTTTCTTTTAATTCTTTAACAAATATCATTGATTCTTCAATTGCATTTTTTGAAAGCCATGGAGCACTGGCATGTGAACTATCTGAAACACTAATTTTCAAATTAATTGCCAATCTTCCTTTGTATGCAATTGTTACTTGCTTAATTCCACTTGGTTCTCCAAATACTGCATAATCTATATCCATTTGTTTTTTTACAATATTTTTAATCCCAATTGCATTTCCTTCTTCATCCACTGCTCCAACAAACGTCACTGTTCCTTGATTTTTCTCAATTGATGCTGCAGCAAATAACATTGCCATTAATGGTGCTTTTGCATCTGATGCACCTCTACCGTAAAGTGAATCTCCTTCTTGTCTAACTTTGACTTTACCTGGAACTACATCCATGTGTCCACATAACATAATTTTTGGTGAACCTGATCCTTTTTTTGCAATCACATTCCCTACTTCATCAATTTGTATATCTTCAAAACCCAGATCATCACATTTATCAGCCAAAAATTCTGCCATTGGTTTTTCGCTAAGAGATGGTGTGTAAAGTTGAAGTGCCTTTTCTAGCATTTTGGTTGCAAATTTTGGAGTTACTGTAAAATGATTATCCAATTTTATCCATCTACTTTCATCGCATAATCTAGCATTAGAGAGGGTATGTCTACATCACATACTCTTACGGTATTTTTGTACTCTGTTGTATTGTTAACTTCGTGAACAACTAATCCTTTTTCATCACTTTCCATTAAATCTACTCCTACAATATCTCCTTGCACTGCATTTTTTGCTTTGATACACATCTCTTCCATTTCTTGTGTGATTTTACATGGTTCAGCAGTTCCACCTAATGCCATGTTTGTTTTCCAGTGATCTGATTTTCTGTAAATTGCAGCAACTATTTTATCTCCTACCATTATTGCTCTGATGTCTCTTGGTGGTCTTTTTACAAATTCTTCTAAATAGTGAATTTGATATATTGGGTACATTGTTTCTCTACTTTCAATAACACCTTCAGCTGAATCTTTGTCATTTAATTTTGAAATCAATCTTCCCCAACTTCCTACTGTTGGTTTGATTACTTTTGGATATCCATTTGTTTCCAATGCTTCTATTGCTGCATCTTTTGAAAATGCAACTGTTGCATCTGGTGTTGGAACTCCTGATTTTTTTAATAACATGTGTGTAAATAATTTATTTCCTGCAAAGACTCCTGTGTTTAAACAATTGATTACTTTAACTCCTAGTCCTTCTAAAGCTGCTGTAGAATGTAGATTCCTGTAATAACTAACACATCTTTGAATAACTATTCCATAATCTTCTGGTTTTTTTTCTAAATCTAAAGCTAGTTTTTTACAATCAACCATCTGTATGTTGATGCCTTTCTTTTTACCTGCTTCTAGTAGAGCTTTTTCTTCCCAACGTATGGAATCGTAAAGAATTGTAACATCAGGATTCACTGGCCCCAATCCTCGCCAACTGTTTGAGCAGGCTTTAGATCAAAACCATCTGAACCTTTTGCTAATTCAAAACTTGCGCCACATTCGGGACATGTTACAATTTCCCCTTCAAGTGCATCACTTGGTATGGATATATCTGCATCACATTCTTCACATTTTGACATATTTCTTATTCATTTCTCCTCTTTATTTATCTTCAATCATCTTTTTTTCCAGTCTATCTTCTAGTGGAATTTCAATGAGATCACCCATTCTTAGGTTTTTTAGTCCTGATGCAACTGCTTTTGCTCCTACATCATCCTTTTCTAATCCTAATAATGACATCAAATAGGCTGCCCCTGTTTTTCCGGCTAACTCTCCAAATACTATTCTTCTTCTATTTCCCACAGCCCTAGGTGGAATTGGTTCATAGGCTGCTGGATTTCTAAGTATTGCTGCAAGGTGTGTACCTGCTTTGTGTTTGTATGCTGATGACCCGACAATTGGTTTTGAATCATATGGTTTGATTTCTGTATAATCTTCAATTAATTTAGATAAATCTAGTAGCATATCCAATCTGAAATCGTTTGGTGATTTGTACAAATAAGTTAATGCTACAGCAACTTCTGCAAGTGGTGGTATTCCGGTTCTTTCTCCAATTCCATCAATAGTTGTGTGAATTTGATCTACTCCTGCATCACATGCTGAAAATGCGTTTGCCACTGCAAATCCTATGTCGTTATGAACATGTGCATCTAACGGAACATCTACTACTTCTCTAACCTTTTTTACAAAATTGTACATTCCAATTGGACGCAAAATTCCTACTGTATCTGGAAGACTAATTCTATCTACTCCTGCTTCTTCAATAGCTTTACAAACTGTTAATAGAAATTCCGGTTCTGCTCTGCTGCCGTCTTCAACTGTAAATCTAATTTTTAATCCGTGTGATTTTGCATATTCTACAGTTTCTACAGCTCTTTCCAAAGCTTCGTCTCTAGAAATTCGTAGTTTGTCTTTTAGATGTATGTCTGAAATTCCTAAATATGCTGCACACCATTTTGCATCACAATCTAATGATATGTCTATATCTTGTTTAAGTGCACGTCCATGGGATACTATGTCTGCTGTTAACCCTTGCTTGATAATTGTTTTAGTTGCTTCTTGATGATCTTTTGATACTACTGGAGATATTTCAATTTGATCAACTCCAAAATAGTCTAACATCCATGCAATCTGAATTCTTTGTTTATTTGTAAATGACACACCTGGGTGTTGTTCCCCTTCTCTAAGTGTACTGTCTAACACTCTAATCTTCTTTGGATTTTTTTCATATGCGTTATACAGATTTGCATAGTGATTCGGATCTTTCATTACTGAATTCGTTAACTAAATTTGATGATATAAACATATTCGTACTATTTTCGTTGAAAATATTTTTAATTGATCCTAAATCAGTATTGAATTAAAATTTTAAACCGAAACTCGTTTTAGATAACTTTTCTTAAAATTATTACAGTATTGGTATCTACCACTCCTGCAATTTTTCTTAATGCATCAATACTATTGTTTATTTCTGCAATACTTGATGCACTCATAATTGTTGTAATGTCATATTGTCCTGTAATTTCATAAACTGTTTTTACTCCATCTAATTTTGCAAGTTTTAACGAAACTTTGGATGTATCTGTTGCAGAATCTACTGATACTAATACAATTGCACTAGTAATGTTGTCTTCTCCTAACTCTATTGTAAATTTGTTAATTGTTTTACTATCTACTAAATTTTTTACTCTTCTTCTCACTGCTGATTCTGAAAGTTTTAATTTTTTACCAATATCTACAAATGATTCTCTAGAATCTTCTTTTAGATATCCGATAATTCTCTCATCAATTTTATCCTTATACATTTCTCTTCTCTTCCTCTTTTGTTATTACCACATCTAAAGCATGTAAAACTTTTGTTACGTCTTCCTCTTTTATCACTAAAGGTGGTAATATTCTTAGAATATTACGTCCTGAATATAACATTAAAACACCTTCATCAATTAATCCCATTAAGATATCTTTAACTTCAAATTTCATTTCAATTCCAATCATTAGTCCCTTGCCTCTAATTTCTCTAATCATTGTATGTTTTTCTTTTAATTTCTCTAATCCTTCTCTGAAAATTTCTCCCATCTTTTTAGAGTTTTCTATCAGTCCATCTTCTGTTAATGATGTCAGTGCAGCAATTCCTGCTGCACATGATATTGGATTTCCTCCAAATGTTGATGAATGTTCACCCTTGCTTATGGCAGCTAAAATGCCTGGTTTAACTAATGTGGCACCCATTGGTACTCCTCCTGCAATTCCCTTTGCAAGACATAAGATATCTGGTACTGTATTCCAATGTTCACCTGCCCATAATCGTCCTGTTCTTCCCAACCCTGCTTGAATTTCGTCAAAAACTAATAGAATTCCTTTTTCATCACATAGTTTTCTAACTTCTTGTAGAAATCCATCTGGTGCAACAACTATTCCACTTTCTCCTTGAATTGGTTCTAAAATAATGAATGCAGTATCTTCCTCAATTACAGAACGTAGTGAATCCATGTCCCCAAATGATGCAAAAGAAACTTTTTCAACTAATGGTGCAAATGCTTTTCTATATTTTGGATTAAATGTTAATGATAATGCTCCAAATGATTTTCCATGATATGATCCTTTCATTGCAACCATTCCTTTTTTGCCAGTAAACTTTCTTGCAAATTTCATTGCAGCTTCAACAGCTTCTGCACCACTGTTGTTAAGATGTACTTGTGTTAATCCTTCTGGAGCCATTTCGATAAGTTTTTTCAAAAACCCTTCTCGTGTTTTATTGTATAACGAACTATGTACAGTAATTATTTTGTCTACTTGTTCTTTAATTGCATTATTGACTCTTTGATTTTGATGTCCAACTAATGCTACGCCATATCCTCCCATACAATCAATGTACTCCTTCCCTTCTGTATCCCATACATGTGCATCAACACCTTTTTCAATTGTAACTGGAAATCTCTGATAGAGATTACCCATATGTTGATCTTCACTCATGTTCAATCACCGTACAATTATCATGTGCAATAGCTGTAGAAATAGGATTCTCTTTTTGCCCATTTGCAATAAAAGCTTGTTTTACTCCCATATCCAAAGCTTCTGTTGAAGCTAAAATCTTTTTTTCCATACCTGGACCTATTTTTGGTCTAATCTCTTTTGCTTCAGCAAGTGTCAATTTTGGTACCACTTTATCATCCATTAAAAGTCCATCTACATTTGTAATGAATAATACTTTGTCACTTCCCACACTTCCTGCAACATATGCTGCAGCTCTATCCCCATCTACATTCAGGAATTCTGACTCTTCACTGATTGCTATTGGTGAAATTACTGGCGTCAATCCTTGTTTAAGTAATGATTTAATGAATTCTGAATTTATGTTCTTTATTTTGCCTGTATATCCTCCATCAATTGCTTGTTTTCTACCTTTTTCATTCACAATCAATAATTTTTTCTTTCTATCTGCTTCTATCACTCTGGCATCCACTCCTGATAATCCAATTGCATTAATTCCATTTTTTTGCAACATTTGAACAATCGTCTTGTTAATCCTACCTGACATAACCATAGTAAAAATTTCTGAGGTTTCTTTGTCTGTATATCTACTTTTAATTCCACTTGGAGATGTTACAAATTTGGGTTCTTTTCCTAATTGTTCACAAACTTTTGTAACTTCTTTTCCTCCACCGTGAACAATTATGATGCCCTCTGTTTCTGCAGTTTTTTTAATATCTAGAATTGTGGATGGATGTAAATCATCAACTACACTTCCTCCAATTTTAATCGTAATCATTTCTAAACTGGAGTTAATGGTGTGTATCTTAAACCATTCATTTCATCAAAGCCACACATTACATTCATATTTTGAATAGCAGAACCTGCTGCACCTTTCATTAAATTATCTGATGCCGATAACGCAATTAGTCTATTGTTATCTTCATCAAAATCAAATCCAATATCACAAAAGTTTGAACCTACTAAGAATTTTGGATCTGGGAATTTGTAAAGTCCTTTTTTATCTCTAATTAATCTAATAAATTTTTCATCACCATAAGCTTCACGATATATTTTCCACAAATCTTTTTGCTCTATTTCTTTTTTCAAAAATGTGTGATTTGTACACAAAATTCCTCTAACAACATCTACTGCATGTGGACTCATTGATACTTTGATTTTACTTCCTGCAATTTCACTTAATTCTTGTTCAATTTCACCAGTGTGTCTATGTTTTGCTGGTTTGTATGGTCTGATAACTCCTGCACGCATTGCATGTGCTGTTCCAGAACCAGAACCTGCACCAGATGATCCAATTTTTGAATCTACAATTATGTGATCCGTATCTATAAGGTCATTTTTAATTAATGGTGCTAGTGCTAGTGTTGATGTAACTGCCATACAACCTGGACATGATACAAGTTGTGCTTTTTTAATTTCTTCTCTATGTAATTCTGGAACTCCGAAAACTGATTTTGGTAAATAATCTGGATGTGGATGTGTCCAGCCATACCATTTATCATATGCTTCTTGTTTATGTAATCTATAATCTGCACTCAAATCAATTACTTTGATACCTCTGTCGTAGAGTGCTTTTACAATTTCAGTAGCAGTCCCATGGGGTACTGCTGTAAAAACCACATCACATTGATCTGTTAATCTATCATAATCTAATTCTGAAAATTTTAGATCTGTAAATCCCTTTAAACTAGGTTGAACTCTGTGTAAATATTCTCCAACATGTTGTCTTGATGTTACCGTACTAATTTCAACATCTGGGTGATTGACAAGAAGACGAAGTGTCTCTCCACCTACATATCCTGATGCTCCTACAACTCCTACTTTCATGATAAATCTTCTCTTAATGGAGTATAATTTATTTTCTAACGTAGTCTAAGGCGAATTTTACCATCTCTTTTGGTATATTTCGTTCTGCAACTCTTGCTAATCCTTTGAATTCTACCGTATTGTTGACTTCATGAACTACTATGCCTTTCTCTTCATCTTCCATCATGTCAATACCCAAAATTCCTCCTCCCATTGCTTTTGATGCTTTAATTGCCATTTCTTCCATTTCTTTTGTTATTTCACATATTTCTGGATCTGCCCCTAAAGCAATATTTGTTTTAAATCCCCCTGATGATTTTCTGTACATTCCAGCAATTGGTTCATCCCCAATCGTAATTATTCTAATATCTCTTGGTGGTCTTTTTACAACTTCTTGTAAATAGTAAATTCTGTCATGGGGACTATCTGTAATGTCCCTAACTTCAACAACTGCATCCATTGTATCTTTATCTTTAATTGGCATAACTCCTCTTCCCCAACTACCTATCACTGGTTTGATAACTAATGGATATCCAACTTTTTCTAAATTCTCTGTTGCACTTTCACTTGAAAATGAAAAATATGTTTTAGGAGTTGGAATGTTATTTTTTTTAAGTAATAATGTCATGAACATTTTATTTCCACAAATGTTTGCAACATCAAATTTGTTTAAAACTGGAATATCCATAAATTCTAAAGCTGATGTAAAATGAAGACCTCTAAAATAACTTACACATCTTTCTAATACTACTTCACCTAAATCCAAATCTTCTTTTTTAGTATCTGTGTTAATTTGTGTAATTTTCGCATCTACCATTTCTGCAGTATGGCCTAATTCGGTGGCTTCCTTCTTGAGCATTTTTTCTTCCGTTCGTAAACGGTCAAAAATAATGCTAATTTTTGACATTACTCTCCCCAGTCTTCGCCTACGCTTTCTGCTTGTTTAAGCTCAATATTTGATCCTTCTTTTTTGGAAATCTCATAGTCAGCTCCACAATCAGGACAGGAGACTATTTCTCCTACTGCGGCATCTTCTGGGATGTTGAGTTTTGCGTCACATTCTGGACAGTTCATATTTTTGATTTCCTTTTCTTTTGTAATTTATTAGCTTCCGTTGATTGAATTCCCCATAATTCTACAAATCCTTTGGCTAATCTTTGGTCAAATGTTGATTCTACTCCATAAGTGGCAATATCGTGGCTATACAATGAATTATTTGATTTTCTTCCTACTACCCTTAAACTTCCTTTAAATAATTTTAATTTCACAGTACCTGAAACTGGTTTTTGTGATTTTTCAATGAAACCATCTAGATCTGCTTTAAGTGGATCTTGCCATAATCCTGAATATACTAAATGTGCCCATTCATCATCAATCATTGATTTGAATTTATTTTCATGTTTTGTATGAACCATTTTTTCCAAATCTGCATGTGCTTCAATTAAACAAGTTGCTGCAGGAGTTTCGTATACTTCACGTGATTTAATTCCTACAACCCTATCTTCAATATGATCTATTATTCCAACACCTGCTGCACCAGCTTTTTTGTTGATGTATTCAATTATTTTTTGAGATCCTTTTATTTTTCCATCTACTTCTACAGGTACACCTTTATCAAATTTAATTTCTAGATATGTTGGTTTATCTGGTAAGTTTTTTGTTTTAATCCAAATAAAAGCATCATCTGGTGGTTCATTGTAAGGATCTTCTAAAACTCCTCCTTCAATTGCACGTCCCCATAAATTTTGATCAATACTAAATTTTTTAGCAACTGCATCAATTTCGATTCCATGTTTTTTTGCAAATTCTAATTCTGTATCCCTGTCTAGATTTTTATCTCTAATTGGTGCTATGATTGGAAGATCTGAACCTGAACGTAATGTGATATCAAAACGTACTTGATCATTGCCTTTACCTGAACATCCATGTGCTAATGACGTTACCTTTTCTTTTTTTGCAATTTCTAAAACTTTTTCTGCAATTAATGGTCTAGCAAGAGCTGTTGCTAAACAATATTTTTTTTGATAAAGTGCATTTGCTTTAATTGCTGGAAAAATATAATCATCAACAAATTCTT
The DNA here is from genome assembly GCA_028343855.1 of Candidatus Nitrosopumilus sp. Lineage (GTDB taxonomy): Archaea > Thermoproteota > Nitrososphaeria > Nitrososphaerales > Nitrosopumilaceae > Nitrosopumilus. The sequence goes on from JAOLZN010000001.1 coordinate 33,970, forward strand.
TTCTTGCATCAATATTGTAATGTTTTTTAACTCCTAATTTTTTTGCCTTTGCTGCAATTTTTTTAGCATCATCACCTTGACCTACATCAACAGTAACTGTGATTACTTCCATATCGTGCTCTTCTTGTAAATATTTTACAACAACAGATGTATCGAGTCCTCCTGAAAATGCAAGAATTCCTTTTTGAGTCATGAAACATCTTTTCCGTAGTATTTTCGAATTTATCTTTTGTGTTGGGCTTATTTTTTCTCCTAATTTTTGATATTTTTCATGACTAGCTTGAGCTAAAATTCGATGATTATTTAACCGCCAGATATAACGCTGTTTTATGACAATCAAATTGTTACTTTCCATAGGAATTGTTGCATCTGTTCTAGCTTCTATTACTGGAATCGCCCTTAATTTCAATGAAGAAATTAGTGAAAATAATTTAAGAATTGCATATTTTCCAAATATTGGTCATGCAGTACCAATTGTTGGAATTGAAAATAATTTCTTTTTAGAAAAACTTAGTTCTGATACTAAAATTGAAAGTAGAATTTTTGATAGTGGTCCTCAAGTAATAGAATCTTTATTTGCAAATTCTGTTGATATTGCATATGTTGGACCTGGACCTGCAATTAATGGATTTCTAAATTCAGAAAATAATAATATCCAAATCTTATCTGGTGCTGCAAGTGGAGGTGCAAGCTTTATTGTTCATCCTGAATCTGAAATTAACTCTGCGTCTGATTTTTCAGGGAAAAAGATTGCTGCTCCTCAAATTGGTAATACTCAAGATGTTTCTTTACGTCATTATTTATCTGAAAATAATTTAAAACCTGCTGAAAAAGGTGGTTCTGTGATAATTTATAATATTTCTAATCCTGATATTTACACATTATTTGTAAAAGGTGATATTGATGGTGCATGGGTTGCAGAACCTTGGGCAACAATTTTGGAAACTGAACTTAATGGAAAAAGATTATTTTTTGAAGAAGATTTGTGGCCCAATAAACAATTTGCTTCTGTATTACTAATTGCAAATACTGATTACGTTAAAAAAAATCCTGAACTTATTTCTAAATTCCTTCTTTCTCATCATCATACTGTAGATTGGATTAATGAAAATCCTCTTGAAACTCGAATTATTTTCAATAATTTTTTAAAATCTCATTTAGGTCAATCCTTGTCTGATGATGTGGTTGATATTTCACTATCTAATTTAGAAATTACTACTAACCCTGTAAAAGATTCTGTTCATTCTTTTGCTGAAAAAGCTAATGTGTTGGGTTATTTGGGAAGAAATGGATATGATATATCTGAAATTTTTTACACTATTGATTCAAATCCTAATCTTGAGGGGGATACTTAGATGACAAAGCTCGAGGCAAAGAATATTGTAAAATATTTTAGTCATGATTCTCATAAACTCAAAGCTCTAGGTGGGGTCAATTTAAAAATTGAATCTGGAGATTTTGTATGCCTAGTTGGACCTTCTGGATGTGGAAAATCTACCTTTTTACGTATAGTTGCAGGTTTGGAGACGCCTGATGAAGGACAAATTATTTTTGATGGTCATCCTGTAACTGAAACTGGACCTGAAAGAATAATGGTCTTCCAAGAAGGTGCTTTATTTCCTTGGTTAAAGGTTCAAGATAATGTTGAATTTGGATTAAAGATGGCTGGAATTTCAAAAGAAGAACGAGCAAAAATATCTCATAGATATTTAGATATGATGCAATTAACTAAATTTGCAGATTCTTTTACTTACCAACTTTCAACTGGAATGAAACAACGTGTAGCTATTGCTAGAGCTCTTGTAATGGATCCTGATGTCTTATTGATGGATGAACCATTTGCAGCACTTGATCCACAAACCAGAGATTTATTGTTAGTTGAAATGCAACTAATTTGGGAAAAAACTAAAAAAACTATTTTGTTTGTTACTCATAATGTTGCAGAAGCAGCTGTTCTTGGAACTAAAGTTGCAATTTTTAGTAATAGGCCATCAACAATTAAAAAAGAATTAATTAATAATTTTCCTAGACCGCGAACTGCTGAAGATGAATCTTTAAAAAAATTCCAACAAGATATTTTATTAGAACTTAGACCTGAGGTAAAGAAAAATCTAGAGTAATTATTATGGCAAAAAATTTTACTCCTCATCGCATTGGATTTTATGTTGCAATTGTAGTTGTTTGGCAAATTATTGCAATGATTGGAATTTGGCCTGATAATATTTTCCCATCCCCATATGAAGTAGCTGAAGATTTGTTTTATGGTGGTGCAGATGGTAGTCTATTTTACGGAATTGCAACAAGTATGTGGAGATTATCTATTGGATTGGCAATTGCGATTGCTGGTGGAATTGTATTGGGAATTTTCATGGCAAGAGTAGAAGCGATCAATCAAACAGTTGGTTCGTTAGTTTTAGGATTACAATCCATTCCTTCAATTGCTTGGGTTCCATTGGCAATACTTTGGTTTGGTTTAACTGATGGTGGAATAATTTTTGTTACTGCAATTGGTGCGATTTTTGCTGTTACAATTAACACCTATACTGGTGTCAAAAATATTGACCCTCATTTTATTGAGGCTGCAAGAAACATGGGTGCAAAAGGAACTCAATTAATTACAGCTGTTTTGATACCTGCCGCATTTCCATACATGATTTCTGGATTTAAACAAGGTTGGGCTTTTGCATGGAGAGGTGTAATCGGTGCTGAAATACTATTTTCTTTCTTGGGATTGGGATTTTTACTAAACGCTGGTCGTTCTTTGAATGATGTTTCTCAAGTTATAGGAATTATGGTTGTTATCATGTTGATAGGTTTGATAATTGACGGTGTAATTTTCAAAAGATTAGAAACTAAAGTAATGTCTCGTTGGGGATTGAGATAATTATTTTACTTTTAATGAAACAATAAATGCACATACAATTATTGCAATTGCAAAATACATTACAGCAATGTAATCAAACATGAATGCAATACTTCCTGCTATGATTGGTCCTATTACTGTTGAAATAGATAATGTTGAACTAAATATTCCTGTTGATGTTGAACGAGGATTATTTTCCATTAAATGAAAATTTCCTCCAATAAACAAAAATGCCCATGTGGCTCCCACTAGTGACATAAATGGCATTGCCATCCACCATTCTGTCACAAATGATAATCCGATAAATACAAACGTCGTACAACCAATTCCAATTTTAAATTTAGTAATATTAGAAAGTTGAATCTTACTTGCCATAATATTCATTAAAATAAATGCTGTCAATGTATTGGCAACATACACTATGGAAATATGATACAAGTCCCCTCCCCATCTCTCCATAATCATTATGGGAAGAATTGTCCATACTGCTGCAGCACCAATATGTCTTAGTAATAATGATAAAAATAGAAATTTATTTTTTAAAATTACTAATTTTGTTGTTCCTGGTTCAATTTCTTTTTTCTGTTTAGGATTTGGAAGTTTTATTGTAAAAATTAAACCTATGATAAATGACGCTGCACTAATTATGAAAATTAATCTAAGATCACTTGCAATTCCTGCAGCAGCAATTCCTGCTAACCAACCTAAAGCATGAAATGAAATGACCGTTGCTGCTCTTTTTTTATCAATATTTGCTTCGTATGTGTAAGCAATCATTGCTGGAATCATTATTCCACTTGCAATTCCTGCAGCAATTCTTACTAGAAATAACAATGTCAGATCATCTGCAAAATAATGTAATCCAAATGCTATTGCACACCCAATGAATCCAATCCTGATAAATTTGAGTCTAGTTCCTTTCTTATCTGAATGCCTTCCAAAATAAATTTCTGATATAATTTGTGCAAAACTGAATGAAGCAATTAGTAATCCAATTTCAAAAATAGAATCTGTTACACCTTTTCCTATAATTGGCATAAAGACAAATACAATTGAAATTCCTGCATGTTGAAAAAACGTTGCAGTACGAACTAAGTTGTTTACTTGTAACTTTGACATAAATATACACTAATTTCACTTTGACCTAATTTCAACATACGTGCACATTTTACACTATTTTCTATTTTTATCTGAAAAGAGTTAAACTGTACAAGTATTTTTTAAAATTCATTGACTGAAAAAGAATCTTTCTTAGATGCACTAAAAACACGTGTTTTACTTTTTGATGGAGCAATGGGTACTGAAATTCAAAAATATGATCCAACTCCTGAAGATTTTCCAAATAATCAAGATGGATTTAATGATGGTTTGATATTGACTCATCCTGATTGGATAAAACAAATTCATAGAAATTATCTCGATGCGGGTGCTGATTGTATTGAAACAAATTCTTTTGGTTCTAATAAAATAAAATTAGATGAATATGGATTTGGAGATCAAACCATTGATTTTAATAAAAAAATTGCAATTTTAGCATGTGAAGTATGTGCTGAATATTCTGATACTACTAGATTTGTAATTGGTTCTATGGGTCCAACTGGTTATTTGCCAAGCTCAGATGATCCTGATTTGGGACAAATTCCTCTTGATGAAATCCGTGAAGCTTTTGAATTGCAAGCTGAAGGTTTGATTCTTGGTGGTGTAGATGCACTACTAATTGAAACAAGTCAGGATATTTTGGAAGTTAAATTAGTTATTGAAGCATGTCACAATGCTATGTCTAAAACTGGAAAGAAGGTAGCAATTATTTCTAATACTACTTTGGATCAATATGGAAAAATGCTACTAGGTACCAATATTCAATCAGCATACACTACAGTGTCTGATATGGGAATTGATGTATTTGGATTGAATTGTTCAACTGGTCCAATTGAAATGAATCCTAGTGTACAATGGCTTGATGAACAAAATGAACATAATCTTTTAGTTGTACCCAATGCTGGAATGCCTGAAAATCAAGGAGGAAGCGCTGTTTACAAAATGACTCCTGATAAAATGGCTGATGCCTTGGGTGATTTCCTTAATCAGTATGATAAAGTTAGAATAATTGGTGGATGTTGTGGCACAAACCCTGAACATATCAAATCTTTAAGAAAACTTATTGACGAAAAAGCCAGTTGTATCAAGGGTTAAGTATTTAGAAAAACTGATGTGATTTTAGAGTATGACTGTTCCAAGAGTAAGTTCTGCATTGAAGGCTGTTGACCTTAAACAAATTCCTGCACCTCTAATTATTGGAGAAAGAATTAACACTCAAGGTTCTCGAAAAGCCAAAAAACTGGTTCTTGCTGATGATTTTGATGGTTTAGTTGATTTGGCAAGAATTCAAGCCGAAGATGGTGCACATTGTTTAGATGTCTGTGTTGCTACAACTGAACGCTCCGATGAGCGTGAATTTATGTTGACTTTGGTGAAAAAATTGAGCTTAGAAATTGATGCTCCTTTAGTAATTGATTCTACAGATCCTGATGTAATTGAATCCTCTGTCAAACAAATTCCTGGTAGGCCTATAATTAATTCAATTAATTTGGAGGGTGATGGAAGTAGATTTGAAAAACTAGCTCCTGTAATGGCAAAATATGGATTACCTTCAATAGCTTTGTGTATTGGTCCTGATGGGATGGCAAAAACTCCTAAACAAAAAGTAGACACTGCTGAATTACTTTATGAAACTGGTAAAAATTATGGATTAAAAATTGAACAATTTATTTTTGATGTACTTACTTTTACTCTAGCAACTGGGGAAGATGAATTTCTTGATGCTGGTAAAAATACTTTAGATGGAATTCGTCTTGTTAAAGAAAAATTTCCTAATTGCTTTACTACTTTGGGTTTGAGTAACATTAGTTTTGGTTTAATGCCTTATGCTAGAAAAATTCTTAATTCTATATTTTTACACCATGCTGTAAAAGTTGGGCTTGATTCAGCAATTGTAAATGCAAAAGAAATCATCCCTTATGGTGAAATTGATCCTAAAGAAAAGAAACTTGCTGAAGATTTAATTTTTAATGTCCATCCTGATGCATTAGCAGATTTAATTTCCTATTTTGAAAAAGCAGGACCTCAAAGTACTGATAATGCAAAAAAAGTTGATGTTGATCCTAGTTGGCCTGCTGGTAAACGTGCTAATTTTAGAATTGTAAATAGACTCAAAGATGGAATTCAAAATGATGTTGTTTCAGCAATTGCTGACAAACTGGATAAAACTGATTTAATTCAAAATAATGATGGACTTTTGAGCCTAGATCTGCCTAAAGATGTAACACATCCTGGTGCAATTAAGACACTCAATGAGGATTTACTTCCAGCGATGAAGGAAGTGGGTGATAAATTTGGATCTGGAGAATTAATTTTGCCTTTTGTTTTAAAATCTGCTGAATGTATGAAGGCCTCTGTTGGTGAACTCGAAAAATATCTAGTTAAAGAAGAAGGAACTAGTAAAGGAAAACTTGTTTTAGGAACTGTTTATGGTGACGTTCATGATATTGGTAAAAATCTTGTTAAAACTATTTTTCAAAATAATGGTTATTCTGTATACGATTTAGGAAAGCAAGTTCCACTTCAAAAATTCTTAGAAAAAATCGATGAAGTAAAACCTGATGCTATAGGCTTATCTGCATTATTGGTTTCCACTTCTAAACAAATGAAATTTTTTGTTGAACATGCCAGAAAAAATAACATGACTGTTCCAATTCTTTGTGGTGGTGCTGCAATTAACAGCAATTACATTAATCGAATTGCAAAAGAAGGTGGAATTTATGATCCTGGTGTGTTTTATTGTAATACTATGTTTGAAGGTTTGAAAACAATGGATATTTTGATCTCTGATGAAAAACCAAAACTTTTGGAAGAATGGAAAACAAAATTAGAAAATTGGAAAGAAAGAACTAGTGTTGATGTTGATCCTTCTACTCTTCCCCGAAGTAGTGTTGAACCTGTAACTGCTCCTAACCCTAAAATTATTGGTGAACCAATTCGTTTAAAATTAGATCAAATCAATATGGATGAAGTTTGGACAATGATTGACAAAAAATCACTATTCAAATTATCTTGGGGACTACGAGGTAAAGCTGGTTCTGAATCTGAAGAGGCACATGAACAATTACTAACAGAATGGAAAATTAGATTAATTCGTGATAAGTTAATTGAGCCTGAAATCGTATATGGATATTTCAAATGTCATAATAATGGTCAAAAATTATTAGTTGAAAATCCCTTTGGCGATGATGTAGAATTTGATTTCCCACGTTCTACTCGCCCTGAACATTTGTGTTTAGCTGATTATTTTGGCGATGATGATATAGTTGCATTTCAATCTGTTACTGTAGGTACGAAGGTTGCTGATGTTTTAGAAAAATGGAACGAGGAGGACAAATATTCTGATGCATATTATCTTCATGGGCTAGCTGTTGAACTTGCAGAAGCTTTGGCACAATGGGTTAATGAAAAAATTAAATCTGAATTAGACTTGAATAAAGGTGGTTTGAGATATAGCTGGGGATTTCCAAGTTGTCCTGATGTTTCTCAACATCATTTGGTCTGGAAATTATTGCAACCTGAAAAGTCTGGAATGACTATTACTGAATCTGGTCAAATAATTCCTGAACAATCTACTGCTGCAATAGTACTTCATCACCCAAATGCACAATATTTTGTAATTTAATTACCAGTGATTTTCTAAATAATCTTTTAATCCGTTAAAATCATTAGGTGATGTAATTAGTATGTCTCCTGTTATTTCATGTGTTTTCTTAACCAATTCATCAAATTCTTTATTGTATTCTTGTAAATTTAATCCCAAGAAATCTGCTGATTTTTGATTTTTATCTGATGGAAATAAAATGATTGGAATTATTGAAAATTGTTTTAGATTATCTGAAAGATTTTGAACTTGTTGAATGTTTTGAATAACTTGAGTCATGAATCCTTTGGGCCCTGCTTTGATTTTTTTCTCAATTTTTGCAAAGTTTGGTTTATTTGATATTGAAAGATATAGGTCAATTTTTGAATCATATTTTTTCTTTTTTAGATTAGAAACTACTGTGCTTGGAATCATGCCTGAATTTGGATTTTTTGATTGTGATGGGTCACCCATGATAATCAAAATACCTGCAATCCCAATAGATACACAATTCTCTACAAATTTTTCAATTTCATCTTCATTTTTGTCTCTGACTCTGAGACTTACAGTGATTGGAATGTTTGGAATTTCTTTTTTTATAATTTTACCAACTTTTACTGGAGAAACTCTTTGATGCCCTAATACATTTTCTGTCAAATGAATTGAATCACATTTTTTTGATATAATTTTAATTTTATTTACAAATTTTTCAATTGATTCATCTGTATTGATATCTGGTAATATTTTGGGTGGATTCGCTTCATATCTGATTGTCATATTTTCATTTTTTTTAACTTGGTTAAAACCTTTGAATACTAAAACTTCTTTGTGATTGTAGGAAAAACATAATGCTATCAGATGATTTAAAATCCCTTCTTTCTACCCCTCTTACTCCTGAAATTAAATCTGATTCCCGTTATAGATTAGCATCTGTACTTGTTGTAATTTATGGCCAATCTCCAACTATTATAATGACTGAAAAACCAAAAAGTATGAAATACCATGCTGGTGAAATTTCGTTTCCAGGTGGAAAACTTGATGAGTCTGACTCTGATCTTTTAGAAACTGCATTACGTGAAACTAGTGAAGAAATTGGATTAGATGTCTCAAAAGATCAAATTGTGGGCCAATTAACTCCAGTAATGACTCTCAACTCTGGATTCCTGATTTTTCCATTTGTTTCTATATTGAAAGAAATCCCTCCTCTTATCACAAATTCTGAAGTTGAAAAAATACTTCATATTCCTTTGAATCCTTTACTTGAAACTATTTCAAAAGATACCGATCCTAGTCATAACCTGATAGATGAAATGTATACTTTTGAGTACCAAGATCAAATTGTGTGGGGCGCTTCTGCTAGAATATTAAAACAAATTGAAAATACCCTGAGATTCATTTAAAAAGAGCTCATCGTGCCTGAGTTACTATGGCTGCACGCAAGTCCTCTCCAAGAAAAATTCGTCTGCTAAAAAAAACAAAGCAGGCTTCAGCAGTACCAGCTTGGATTATCCTAAAAACTAACAGAAGTGTTAGAACTAATCCAAAACGTAGAGCTTGGAGATCAACTGATGTGGAGGTCGGATAGTTGTCTCAAGAATTAGAACGTGTTTATACAATTCCGTTAGGTAAAGTTTTACTATCACAATCTCAACATAGAGCAGTACGAGCTATCAATATGATTAGAGAGTTTGCTCAACATCATATGAAAATTGAAACTATAAAAATTGATGAAGAATTAGCTCAGCAAATTTGGGCTAGAGGTGTTAGAAGTCCTCCAAGAAAAATTAAAGTTAGAATGAGTAAAACTGATGAAGGCTATGTTCTTGTTTCCCCATTTACTGATGATGTCGAACCTACTGTAACACCTAAAAAAGAAACTAAAAAAGTTGAAGATAAAGTAGAACCTGCTAAAGAAGAAGCACCTGCTAAAGAAGAAGCACCTGCTAAAGAAGAAGCACCTGCTAAAAAAGAAGCACCTGCTAAAAAAGAAGCACCTGCTAAAAAATAGAAATTAAAATTTTCTAAATATAATAAAATTGGTTTTTCTAAAATGAATATTGATCATCTATGGGATGATTTTTCATTTTAGATTCTGTCTTTTTGTTTGAATTGGATTCAGGTAAATCCATAATGAAACAAAATACCTTCTTTTCGATTGTATTTGTTAATTCATTTTTCATTAATCTATAATGTTTTTCTTTGATTTATCTTCTTCTGTAATTTTTTCCTAATTTAGACAAAGGATCAAACTTAAATATTTTTTTTACTAACTCATTATAACAAGAAAATACCATCATTTGCAGATTTGAATGACGGAGATTAATGGAATCCTTTCTTTTCCATATTTCCTTGTTGTTTTATCACTAGTTTCAAAATTAATCAAATTTTAAGTTCGGGTATTATTTAGTAAAACTAATCATGCCTGAAATCCATATTTATTGTAAAACCTGTGGCAAAAAAGCTAAGGCTGTGGTTTTAACTGTACATGATAAGGAATATGATGATTCCATCAAAGGTTACAGACGATATGGGATGGTGAGAGTCTTAGAACATAACATTGGATTTAGAAAAACTTGTTCTGATACCTCTCAAATGAAGGCTATAGTATCTTCTGATTCTAAAGACGATAATGGAGTAATGAATTAAAACAATTAATTATTTTTAAAATTTATCTATTCTAATTGATACAAGTCTAATTTACAGTCTATGCTACAATCTGGGGTATCCCAATCTAAAGTTTGATCTTTTGGAATCATTCCTAAAGGATCATAATTATCAAATTTTGTCATTGTTTGAACTGATGATAGCATTACTACTTTAGATTCATCTGATGATGATATGTTAATCTGTGAATTTGATTCATTTGTTATTCCATTTGAAAGGTTTTTGATTGAATTAATTACTCCGACTGGAATATTATCTCCTCCTGCAACGTATACCATTGAACTCTTGACTGTGTTAGGTGATGTATTTTGGTAAAGCATTTTTAATGAATCTCTTAATGATTCTTCCATACTTTGTCCATCTTTACTCGTAGTTAGAATATTTGTTTCAGAATAAATTTCTGTTGTTTCAAGTGATTTTACTATGTGACTTATTGCAGAGTTTGCAATACTGTAACAATCTTTTGCAGTTAAATCTGGATTACTTTGTAATAATGAATCATTATCTAATACAATTATACATTGAGAGTTTTCTCTTACTCTTTTGAGTGCTACTCCTGAATTGAAAATTCTTTCTTTTTCATATTTGAATGGCATTACTGCAAATGAAATTAATCCTTTACCAGATTCTTTACAGATTTCAGAAACAACTGGGGCAATTGCTGAACCTGCTTTTCCAGCTAAATTACTCATTAATACAATTGTAGAATATTGTGAAATTTTTGATTTAATCTCTTCAGAAACTTTGTAAGTTGAACCTCTGATTAATTGAACTGATGGATTAATTATTGAATCTGTAGTAACTTGAATTGATTCATTCTCTGATGAGAAATCTTTTGAATCGTTACTGATCATTAAGCAATCTGAATTTAGGGTATTTTTTGCTTCATTGGCCAATTTTGAGCCTACTCCGCCTAATCCTATTACTAATACTGGTTCTTTGACTTCAAAACTCATTCTAATCTTATTCTCTGATTTACGTAAAAAACCTTCTTACGTTTTTTTTATCAAATTTTAGATCGAAAAAATTTAGCTTGCGATCTTGCCAATTAGCCTTTTTCTGGTGGCATCTATGATTTCAACAATATGTGAATCGCCTATTTTGACATCTTCTTGTACTGCAATAGGTTTGTAAGCATAATTTCTTCCTTTGATGCCCTCTTCTGTATTTTCATCAAACAGAACTTTTCCTTTCCATCCGATCCATTTTTTGTTACTTTCTAGGGATATTTTGTTGATCTGTTCAAAAATTACTTTACTTCTTCGTTTAATTTCAGCTGCATCAATTTGTTTTAACTCTGCAGCATCCGTCCCTGGTCTTGCACTGTATTTTGATAAATTGACTACGTCTGGTTTTGTTTCTTCTAATAATGTAACTGTTTTTTGAAAATCTTCTTCTGTTTCAGATGGAAATCCTACAATGATGTCTGTTGAAATTGTAAAGTTTTCAAATTTCTTCTTTGTCTTTTTTACAATTTCTCTAAATGTTTGAGATGTGTGTCCTCTTTTCATATCGTTTAGGACTTTATCACTTCCACTTTGAACTGGAATATGTAAAAATTTGAATACTTTATCATTGTCATATGATTCAATTAATTTTTCTTTTATTCTTGGCATATACATTGGATTCATCATTCCAACTCTGATCATAAAATCTTCTTTAATTTCTGAAACTGAATTAACTAATGTTGGTAAATCTGTTCCAATATCTAAACCGTAACATCCGTTATCTGTTGATGTTAGCCATACTTCCTTACATCCTTCTTTGATTTCTGTTTCTACTTGTCTTACAATATCTCCTAATCTATAACTTGAAAGATCCCCTTTGGATAATTTAGTCTGACAAAATGTACATTCGCTCATACAACCACTTGCAATTTCTACAATACCGACAGTTGGATTTAGCCTTACTTTGGGTAATCCCACTTTTGATAAATCTGAATCTTCTAATGCAATTTGTTTTGTACCTGATAATGTTGAATTAATTACATCTAGTGTTTTACCTAATGAATTTGGTCCAAGTAAGCTGGCATTTTCTGTAAATTTCTCTACATTCTCCTTTTCAGCTTTTGGTAGACACCCTGCAACGATTAGTGGTTTTGTTTTTAATGATTTGATTCTATGCATCATTTTATTTGCAGTTGTATCTTTTACAGAACAAGTAACTATTAGATTAAGATCTGAATCTGTTGAATCTGTTACCAATGTATGTCCTCCATTGACAATTAATCCTGAAATCATTTCTGAATCTGCAAAGCTAGCAGAACATCCATAGGCTTCTACAAAAATTTTTGCCATAATCTATCTAAATAGGGAATCTATTTCTTTGTTGGTCATTAGTTTTTTTGAAACTACTAATTCCCTAATTGTTTTTCCAGTTTTTAATGATTCTTTGAATAATTCTGCTGATTTCAAATATCCTATCTTTGGAGTAAGGAGAGTTACTATCACTGGACTATTCTCAATATTTTCTTGAAGTTTTTCTTTATTTGCTGTTAGTCCATCAATTAGATTTGCAGAAAATATTGGCAAAAAGTTCTTGAGCATATCTGTTGATTCTAATACTGACTTTAACATTCCTGGTAACATCACATTCAATTCAAATTGTCCACCTTGAGCCGCATATGATACTGCTGTATCGTTTCCTATGATGTTAAAACAAATCATATTCATACATTCAGCTAATGATGGGTTCACTTTACCTGGCATAATTGACGAACCTGCATGAACTGCTGGAATTCCTAACTCTGCTAATCCTGCAATTGGACCTGATGCCATTAGTCTGATATCGTTTGCAATTTTTCCAATTTCTAATGCTAAGTTTCTTAATGCTCCAGATACATTTGCAACTGGATATTTGCTTTGTAAACTAAATTGCATATCTGGTTCAGGTTTTAGTTTTAGTTTAGAAATTTTTCCAAGTTCTACAATTGCAATTTTTCTATACCCCTTTGGTGTATTTGCTCCATTACCCACTGCGGTACCCCCAAGTGCAACATTTTGTAATTCCTTTTCTGCTGCAACTATGTTGATTTTAGCTTTTGTTAGTGAAGTAGCATAAGCTGCAAATTCACTACCTAGTGTAATTGGTAATGCATCCATAAGATGTGTTCTTCCAATTTTTTTAAATGATGAAAACTCTTTTGCTTTTTTAGAAAGTGATTTAATCAAAATTTCTATTGCTGGAATTGTTTCTTTAAGATTCATTAAAATTGCTACATGCATAGCAGTTGGATATGTGTCGTTACTTGATTGTGACATGTTGACATGATCATTTGGATGTAGGAATTCATACTGTCCCTTTTTTTTATTTAGAATTTCTAATGCAACATTTGATATGACTTCATTGGAATTCATGTTAAATGCAGTTCCTGCACCTGAATTGATCATGTCTACAACAAATTGATCAGTGTATTTTCCTGACAATATTTTGTCACATGCTGAGACTATTGCTTTTCCACGTTTTACATCAATTGCTTTTGTTTTCATATTTGCAACAGCTGCAGATCTTTTTATCATGACAAATGCATCTATCAAATTTTTATGTGCTTTATTTCCTGTAACGTGATATTGATTAATTGCTCTTCCTGTAAATGCTCCATAATATGCATCTGCAGGAATTTTGACTTTTCCTAATGAATCTTGATCTAATCGAAATTTCATGATGACTTTACTCTTTTACTTCTATTATTCATTCCTTTTTTAGCTATTCTATACATGTAGAATCAAAAACTTTGTTTTGGTTATTAGGATTGATCGTTAGCACCATGAAAATGGAAGTTTGGTATTTATAACTCTAATTTGGGATTTGTACCATGAATAAGAAAGTTAGTATGCTCTTCACAATTGCAGCAGTAGCTGTAATGGGAGCAACCTTATTCGGAAGCACATACACAAATACCCAAATTAGTGGACAAGGCCTCGACATCAACAAAATGGATGTTGACGTACTTGAACAAATCCACCAAATGGGCGGTTTACAACTTGTAATGCCTCAAGCATTTGCAGAGACTGATTGTGGTGCACTTGCAGATACTGGACGAACTGTCGTCGAGTTTAATCTAACTGGTGAAAGTGTCGAACTTCCAATTATGGGAGGAAAAACTTACAACGCCATGACCTTTAATGGACAGGTCCCAGGACCAACATTAAGAGTTACACAAGGTGACGTTGTACAAATGACACTAGTTATTCCAGCAGATGAAGTAACCGGTCACGGTAACGATATGCACGCATCACAAATGTCAGCAACATACTTTGATTCTGTTAACCCAGGAGAGACAAGTCAATATTGCTACATTGCTGAATCAGCTGGTGTCTTCAAATACCATTGTTCTGGTGTTCACTTAGCAGGTATGGATCAACACGTTCTTTCCGGCATGTACGGAATTGCAATCGTTGACCCAGCTAACGGATACAAGAAATTAATGGTAGAGAAAACTAGCGGCAGCGGTGAATTAGACAGAGTCTTCTACGATGCAGACGCACTCGAGTTCACACTCCAATACAATCAATTGTACCTTACCGCAGATGGTAACTATGATGCCGGCGCAATGTTTGGCCATCAAAACACCGCAACTGTAGTTAACGGAATGCAATTCGGTTATGTACCAAACATGGCTCACAATCTACTCGTAATGGGTGATACTGAGAAAAACATCTTTGTTGCACAACCATGGAATGGACTTGAACACAAGCAATACCAATCACAACTCTTGTTTGTTGAAAATGATCAACACGTGAGACTCTTTATTGAAAACCAAGGTAACGAACCAGTTTTCTTCCACATCGTGGGTGAAATCTTGGATAGAGTTGTCCAAGGCAATAGAGTACAATCCGCAGCAACTGAAACATGGATGCTCGGTGGCTCACAAAACATGATTGTTGATTTGGTCTTTGACGAACCAG
Source organism: Candidatus Nitrosopumilus sp. (assembly GCA_028343855.1). Classification (GTDB taxonomy): domain Archaea; phylum Thermoproteota; class Nitrososphaeria; order Nitrososphaerales; family Nitrosopumilaceae; genus Nitrosopumilus. The sequence continues at coordinate 49,085 of JAOLZN010000001.1, forward strand.
GTGTATATGCAGCAGTAAACCATGATTATGCAGCAATTTACACTGGTGCAGCAACAATCTTTGTTGCAGGTGATCCATTTGGCTTGAACCCAGTTCTCGTCGATGCAGGAATCTTAGAAGCCCCAGTGCCATCTTATGCATATGCATTAGGTAACCCAAGCAGTGCAGTTCCTCCAGTAGGAGTTAACAGTATTGCTCACCCTGCAATTAACATTCATGGTTTAATGACTGATGAAGTCGCTTCTGAAATGAAAGACAATGGTGTAATTCCACTCTGGGAAGTAATTCCTGTAGTAGCTGGAATCCTTACCGGTCAATAATAACAATATTTTTTCATTTTTTTGATTTTTTTAATGAATTATATGCCGCATTTCATTTTGGATTTTATTGAGTTTTGAAGATTCTGTACTTATCTGTGATGAAGTAGATCCTGTATTAACAAAAATTTTGACAGACAATGGTCTAAAGATTTCTTATGAACCTGAAATTACCCCTGAACAAATTTTAGAAAAAATTTCTAATTTTAATATTATAATTGTTAGAAGTAGAACCACAATAACAAAAGAAATGATTAACAAAGCTGATAATTGTAAAATAATTGCACGTGTTGGTGTTGGATTAGATAATGTTGATCAAGAAGCTGCTAAAGCAAAAAACATTCGTGTAATTAATGCTGTAGAAGGTGCAATGAATGCAGTTGCTGAATTAGTTTTAGGTTTAATGTTATCTTTGGCAAGACAAACTGCTAGAGGTGATAGGGCAATACGTGATGGGAAATGGCTTAAAAAAGAACTAAAGGGTACTGAACTTCGTGGAAAATATTTAGGAATTATTGGTCTTGGAAATATTGGAAAAAGATTAGCTAGACTAGCACGTGCACTTAACATGAATATTATTGGATATGATGTAATGCCAATTGATGAAGAATTTGCAAAAGAAGTTGGTTTGATGAAAGCTGATTTGAATACCTTATTACAAAGTTCTGATTATATTTCAATTCATGTGCCATTATTGGATTCCACTTACCATCTTTTAGATGCACAAAAAATGTCTACAATGAAAAAGACTGCAAAAATCATCAATACTTCTAGAGGTGGTGTTGTTGACGAAGAAGCATTGTATGATGCCATCAAAAATGGAACATTGGGTGGCGCTGCATTAGATGTATTTGAAAAAGAACCTGCTACTGGTAATAAATTGGCAGAACTTGATAACGTAATTTTAACTCCTCATATTGGCGCTCAAACAAAAGAGGCACAATCCTTAGCTGCAAATGTAATTGGCGAGAAAATTATTCAGATTCTTCGTGGTGTTATTTAGTTATTTTACTACTGTTTTCTGCCTAGATTTTAAAAATACTCAAAAAAATTGACTTGTAAGTGATTAATTATCGGTTCTTTGATTTTAACAGCTTTTCTGAGGTAAAAATTTGTGTTAGAAAATAAAAATATACGTAATTTAAAATCTGAAAATTCCTTACATTTTCCTAATGTCAATGCATTGATGAAAATATCTTTGGGGTTGATACTTTTTACAATACTTTCTACTGCTCTTGTTTATGCTGAATACAAACCTGTGGATAAAAATAATCTAACCGTGGTTATTGTTGAAAATGCATTTTTACCTGAATCCATAAGATATTTTGATAATACTATGATATCTACAAACCCTGGTGCTTCAGTAACTATTACAAATAATGATAGTGTATCTCATTCGTTTGTAAGTGGTGCTTCAAATACTAATGCTGTGGGAAAAATAAATTATGATGAATTTACAATTTGTCAATTTGATCCAAATGCTACTTCAACATATTCAAATCAAAATGATACTACCGATTGTGATTTTACTAAAGATGATAGAATAATTACTGGTGAACTATCTCCAGGGGAAACTATTTCTATATCTATATCTGAAATTGGAACTTATAGAATTATTGATGCTGATTATCCATGGATGGAGCTTTTAGTTTACAGTTTCCCAAATTCATCTAGTGATTCTGAAGTTACTGAATCAAAAGATACCTCCACATCTTCTATTACCTCATCTGTTCAAAATATTTCTGTAAATGTTGACAATACTTCATTCAACGTTCCGTACACCACTACTGGAATGACTGTTACTGGAATTGAATCTGACACCGAATCTATGTCCTTGATATTTTCTGTAAATGTTGTTGATTCCACTGGAAAATTAGATGTAAAATTTGATCGTTCCTTTTTTGATTCTATTTACGCTGGTGTTGATTATTCTTTCTTTATTTTAGCTGATGGTGATGAGACTATTTTTACAGAAACACAAACCACTTCTCAAAGCAGAACATTGAATATTGCTGTGCCTTCTGGAACTGAAGAATTAGAAGTAATTGGTTCAATTTTTCATTCATCTAAAGTAATTGAAACACCAGTTATTGAAACACCAGTTATTGAAACACCAGTTATTGAAACACCAGTTATTGAAACACCAGTTATTGAAACACCAGTTATTGAAACACCAGTTATTGAAACACCAGTTATTGAAAATTCCTCTACAAATCAGTGTGGACCTGGAACTGTTCTTGAAGGTGATTCATGTGTTATTGATCAACGATGTGGACCTGGAACTGTTCTTGAAGGTGATTCATGTGTTATTGATTCCTCTACTCCCTCTGTCTCTACTCAATCCTCTACTTCTTCTGGAACTAGTAAGGAATTGATAATTAGTATCACTGCTGGATTTGTTATTGCTGGAATTGTTGGTATTATTCTAGCTTTAATTGCAAAAGCTAACAAAAATAAAAATTAGTTACAAGATAATTCTTGATTCTTTAAAATTTGATCTAATTCAAATCCTGAAATTTGAATATTATGTGAATATGGGATTATCCCTGCAATTGGTGTATGGATGCTTACAACAACAATGAATTTGTTAGGATCTACTCTTACTTCTCCTCCATCAAATTCGTAATCTAATGTCATGAACATATGTTGAGTCGATTGAAAATCATCAGTTAAAAAAACTCCTTTTTTCATAATTGATGATTGGGAATCAACTGTCGTTGAGTCAATTTCAAATGTTCCGATACTTTTTGCATCATAAAATGATCCAATTTGAAATTTTTGAAAATTTACTGGATATGGCATTGGATTACAAAATTCTATGCTGCCGTTATTTGACATTGCAAAAAAAGAAAATCCTTCTGAACCACTCCATTTGTATTGTAATTGTTCTGCTCCAACTATGTTTATTCCAGAATATGCAAATGGTAAAATTATAACTAAAATTGCAATTGTGGTTACAATTGAATATTTATTCATATTTCATTAATCCTATCCATTGAAAATGAGATAATTTCTTCATCTATTAGGTATTGAAGATTATTAACAAACATTTGATCTGATATTATGCCCATTACCCATCCTTTGCCTATACTTTTGACCCATTCTGGAATATTTAATTTGTCGATATTTTTTTCTGTTATTTCAAATGGAACATCTATCAGTTTTTTATCTACAATATTTTGAAATCCGCTTATTAACATTCCATCTGTAAATTCCCCATTAATCCATCTAACAACTACTGGTTGCATTGCTTCAGAAATACACAAGTTATTTGAATCAACTAAATCAAATTCTAATATTGCTGTTGATCCTGAATATTCAATGTCTATGAAATATTTTCCAAGTGGGAAAATATCTTTTTCAAATGCATGTAAAGATGGAATTGGATTTGATAACTTTTCTATTGGAATTGGAATTGCACTACTTTTTCCTCCTGCACCATCTCTGATGTGAATTATTGCAAGATCTCCTGTAACTTCAGAAACTTCGATGGAGTATACCAATCTTTCACAATATGTGTAAGTTGTTTTTTCCATTATAGCTGACACCTGCGGTTCAGCATATGCTGATGTTGAAATTCCTGTACTTCCGATTAATATCATGAAAATAATGATTTTTTTAGTTATCATAGTTTGAAATTTCTATTGATCAATAAAAATCTGAAATTATACCTAGGAATCTTTTTTAATAACTTTATTGTATCTATTTCATAGCGTTTTCTGCGGAAGCACCTCTTTGAGTTGATGAATATTCATCACTCAAAGAAATTTTAATCTTTGAGTGGTAACTAGGCATATTTTTGGTTCTTTTCTATGATTGATATTTTGTGTATTTCATGCTAAAATCTAATGATTATTGATTATCTTAATCTCTGAAATCAGTTATTATAGGGGCATTTTTTATTCTTGATATGCCTAGTTATCAGGATCAAACTTGGATTCGACTTTGGAAAGAGAATGCACCAGAATTGCGTTCTAGGGTAATTGGATGGCGTAAACAAAATGCAATTACTCGTATTGATAAACCAAGTCGTTTAGAAAGAGCTAGAAGATTAGGTTACAAAGCAAAACAAGGTATTGTTGTTGTTAGAATGAGAGTTGGAACTGGAGGTATGAGAAAACAAAGACCTACTGGTGGTAGAAGACCAAAACATCTTGGTGTAACTCGAATTAAAGCTGATGATGATATGAAAACTGTTGCTGAAAGAAGAGTTCTTGAACGTTATCCAAATATGAAACTTTTAGGTTCTTACTATATCTATAAAGATGGAAAACACTATTGGTTTGAAGTAATTTTAGCAGACCCATCACATCCTAGAATTGCACAAGATAAAGAATTAAACAGACGAGTACCACAATCTGCATAAGATTGAAATCAATTCTATTCCTTACAATTGTATTATTTTTTGTAATTTCACCTACACATGCACAATTACCTTTATCTGATGCAACTGGATTCATAAACCGACTTAATATTCAAACTTCTGGACAAGTTTTTGAAATAAAATTAGTTTCCAATTTTGATTTAACTGATTATCGTTTTGAAAAAGATCAAAAACAATTAATTTTGTATCTTGATAGTGGGTTAGAAAATAATTTAGGTGAAATTATTGTTCCTAAAAATCTCTTAACTGGTAATTTTACATTCTATCTCAATGATCAGGAATTTTTTCCAAAAATACAATCTAATGATAAAATTAATTTTATTACTTTGAACTTTACTGGTTTGGGAACTAATGTTGTTAAAATTAGTAGTACTGAATATTTGTCTGGTTTAGATGAAATTATTCAAATTGATGATGATATTCCTGTAGAACCATTTTATGATACTTACATTGCTGAAAATTCTTTTGATAATTATTTGATGTGGATTATTGTGGGTGGAGTTGCAATTATTGTTGTTTTTACTGTAATGAAATTTGTTAAAAATAAGAATTAATTTAATCCTCACTGAGTAATTTTTGAATCATTCCATCAATGTGACCTGTTTGACCAAATGATACGTCTCTTAGAATCCCTTTTCTATCCACTAAAATTGCTGACGGTGTACCTTGTAGTGAAAAATTTTCAAATGTTTCAGCAGAAAATTCTTTTGATTTCATATGGTCTTTTACTCTTTGAATTATTTGATTTCTATATTCTTCTGGCTGTGAATCAAATTCTGGAATTTGAGGATAAATAAACTCCAATATTTTTTCTTGAGTTATCTCACCTGCACTTTTTGTTAAATTATCCATTCCTACCGGGAATGGAATTTTAAAGGATAACTTACTTCCTTCTTGCAATTGACCATATTGTGCCAATGCGCTTTTTGTTTCACCTACAACTTCACCTGTTTCTAACAGCATTTTCAAATTATCTAAATTATTTTTATCAAAATCTTCAAATGCTGTTGCAAGCCCCAGCACTCTTACTCCTTCGTCTTTATATTTTTCATAAATTTTAATTGCATCTGGAATTGCACCCATAAAACATCCTGGACAATTTACTTGAAATACTTCTAACAATACAATGTGATCTTTTTCTTGATCAAAATTTGTTGGAGCCCCTTGCACCCATTCTGAAACTCCAAAATTTGGTACTTTTTCACCTATTTTGACTCCCATATTGTTAAGATATTTTTTTACGATAAATACATACCTCTACAAACTTTTATTTTTTTTTAAGTAAGCTAATATAGAACACAGAAATTTTCCAAGTGAATTGGAATCTGTACCTAGTGAAAGATTATCTCTTTTTGCGGAGATGGAATCAAAATATGAAAATAATGATACAGAGTATTTTGTGTCACTTTTGAATCACTCTGATTATGTAGTGAGAACTAGAGCCACTTGTATTTTAGTTGATTTTGGTGGTGAAGATAAAATTCCACACATTGCCCAAGTTTTAAAAAATGATGATAATGAATTGGTTAGACATGAGGCTGCTTTTTCTTTGGGACAAATGTCCTACTCTTCTGCTATTCCTCCACTAATTGATTCAACTCTAAATGATCCTAGCATGTTTGTGCGCCACGAGGCTGCAATTGCTTTAGGTGTAGTTGGAAATAAGGAAGCGAAAGAAACTTTACAAAAAGCATTAAACGATCCAGATAAACCCGTAGTAGAATCTGCTGTTGTTGCATTATCAAATATTGAATTTATGGAAACTTTAAGTAAGAATGAAAAATTTGCTAAATTAACAGGTGGATGAGATGAATCTTACATATGGTGTAATTACAGTTGTTGGAGTTTTAGTTGCAATATCTTTAGCTCTAATTGTTACTGATCCAAATGAAACACCCGAATCTCGTGAACTTGCAATTTCTGAAAATAATATTGCTCAAATTGAAGAAGACCTAACTAAACTTTCAGTTAATCCTAGTTTGTTAACTAGTACTAGTAATGTCGGTGATTCCCTAATATTTGAAGTTGAATTTATGGATGATGATGGCAATATTGTTGATCATGTAAATTATGATGTCTTTGCAACTCAAAATTCAAATTCGATTCTTTCAGATTCTGCAGCACATCGTCATCCTGGAAAATATCCTATACATGAAAGTATTACATTAAAAGATTCTTTAATTGAAATTCAAGTTATTGTACAAGGCCTTGGACATGGTGATGACATTTATGGTCCTAAAGGTATTGAAACTACTTTTAGTTTAACTCCTGCAGTTTCTGCACAAACTGCAACTAGTACTGAAATTAAAACTGCAGATAATTCTGGTATGAGTATGGATTGTCAGGCATCATTAGATTGCTACACTCCTAGTATTGTTACAGTAAGTGTGGGTGATGTAGTAACTATGATTAATTCTGATTCTACTGCAGCCATGCATTCATTTACTGCCGGTACCGTTGATGGATTTACTCCTTCCCCAAGTGGAACATTTGATACTGGTATAATGAGTGCAAATGATACTTTTGAATGGACTCCAGAAACTTCTGGCGAAGTGCCATACTATTGTTTACTCCACACTTGGATGCAAGGAACAATTATCGTAGAGTAATTTTTTACACATTTAATACTTAAAATTTATTTTATAATTTATGACAACTGCAGTTAGTAATTCTCCCAAATTTCCTTGTGTTGACTGTCATACTGACTGTTGTAAAGAGTACACTATTTTTGTAAATGCTCATGATGTTTATCGCCTTTCAAATGGTTTGAATCTAAAACCCGAACTATTTTTACAATTAGTTGGCGCAAAAGATTATTCTCTTGGAATTAAAGTTGAAGAGGGTTTGGTAGACCTTGCTTTGAAACAAGAAAATAATGCATGTGAATTTCTTGAAGAAACTGATGAAGTTTTTAGATGTACAGTTAATGATTTCAAACCAGGCGTGTGCAAATCATATCCATTTGAAATGAAAAATGGTGAATTATCTCAAATGAATGATATCATGTGCCCTACTGATTGGGATCTTACTGGCTTTAAAGAAATGATGGTACCTCATTTACAAAAAGATGAATCTGAATGGAAGTTTTATGATCAACTAGTAAAGGAATGGAATTCAAAACATGAGGGGGAATCATTATCTGTATTTCTAAAATTTATGTTAAATCAAGTCAAATTATCTCTTAAAGTGCAATAACTTTACTTCCTTCTTCTTTTGATTCAAATTTGTAAATCTGTTCAACGTTTGAATCTTCAAAAATTTCTGCATCGTGAGTAATGATTAAAAATTGCATTGGTGTTTGTGAGTTTGAAATTTCTGTTAATTGAGATAATACTCTAACCAATGATTTCTTTCTCTCAGCATCAAGATGTGTTGTTGGTTCATCAAGTATCATTAGATTTAGGTTTGATGAGCCTAGTAAACTTGCCATTCCTAATCGTAATGCTAATGCCACGCTTACTTTTTCCCCTCCACTAAGTGATTCTAATTCTAAAACCTCTGTTTTTGAATAACAGGCAATTGATACGTCTCTGGCTTTTTCTGATAATGTAATTCTTTGAATTTTTGTATTTAGAAATGATAGATATTCTGAAGCTTTAACTGAAATTGAATTTAATGCCCATGATCTTAAGCTTGTTGCAACAGAACCATCTCTGCTGAAAATATTTGTTTGAACTTTATCTAATTTTGAAACATATTTTTTTACTACTTTAAGTTCTAAAATTACTTTTTGAATTGTTTCTATTTGTCTTTTGGCTTTATCTATCTTCTCTAAAATTCCTCCTATCTGTTGATCCATTTGAGATAAACTGTTTTGTTTTTCTGAGATTATATTTTTAAGATTTAAAAATTCTTTTTCACTGAATCCTTTTGTATCCACTTCTAATTTTAAAATATTTTCAAAAATTACTTTCGAATGATCATCAATTTGTGATATTTCTTTTAAATCATTATTGTTTATCATTGGTAATTTTTCTTTTTGAATCTGAGTCTCTTTTTGAATTTCTATTAATTCTTCTTTTGTATTTATTGAATGTGCTCTAAGAGTTGCTTCTGCATCTCTTGTTTTTTGTACTTTTTCCAAAAATTCTTTCTTCTTTTGAGAATACATATCTTGTTCTTTTTCTTTTAGTTTGATATTTTCTTGTAATTTGATTATCTCTTCTTTGATATGTTCTTCTTGAAAAAATGGATTTAATCTTTCTACAATTGAATCACACACTGGACATTTGTTATCTTTTAATTGTAATTTTGATGCAAGAATTTGTTTTTCTTTTAAAGATGCAATTTGACTTGCCATTTCTTGAATTTTTCTTAATGTGTCCTCTACTGCTTCTTCAACTTTCTGGATTTTTGACTCAAAATCCACTTTTAGTTTGATTTCCTCAAAACACCCTTCACAATCACGTATTTTACGCTCATTTTCACTAACTTTTTGCTGAATCTCTTTCATTGTTTCTTTAACATATCTTAATAGCTCATCTTTTCGTAATTCTAATTGCTTGATTTTGTCAACTTTTGGTGTTTCAATTTCTAATTCTTTTTGCAATTTTTTTAATTCTTCGTGAATCTGCTTTTGCTTCAGTTCTAGTTGGTTTTTTTCAGGTTCTGCTTCTTTTATCTCCACATGTGATCTTTCAAGATCTCGTTGTAGAATCTCAATATGTGTATCATCATATCCTAAATCTGTTTTAATTTTTTCACGAAATTCCTTTGTTACTTTTTTCATGGATTCAGATGCCACATCTAACTTGTCTATTCCAATTATGGCGTTGAGTAATTCTTTGAATTCTTTTGGCTTTGCATTAATTATTGAATTTAATTCACCTTGTTGAACAATTGATGCTATTTTTAATTTCTCAAAATCCATACCTATTGTTTTTTCTACTTGTTCTGTCATTGATTCTCCAAATTGTTTTCTCTCTCCTGCTGCAATTTCTACTCTGCCCTCCTTAGTTATTTGAGAAAATGTTGCAACTAAGCCCCCTTTACTATCAATTTTTCTTACTGTTTCATACTGCTTACCATTTATTAAAAATTCTACTTTTGAATAACCCTGATTTGAACCTCTTTTAATCAATCCTTTGTTTGATTTCCTTGTATGTTGTCCAAATAATGAAAATGTAATTCCATCTATGATGCTTGATTTTCCTGCACCGTTTTCTCCTACAAAAATTGTTACTCCTTTTTCAAACTCTAATTTTGTTTCTGAATGTGCTAAAAAATCCCCTAGTTCAATTGAAGTAATCATTGTTCTTCCTCTTTTTTGAATTTCTCATAATCGTGCAAAATTATCTCTAACGCTTCATTCATTCCATCTGTTGTCAGTGTTGGTAGGAGTTCTTTAATTGCAAAATCTGCATCTTTTTCTGAATCTAGTGTTTTTGCTGAAAGTCTAAACATTTCATCTTCAATTACACTTGGTCTATCTAGAAATACTGATGAATCTGATATCTGCTTTGTAGTAATTTTCCAAAAACATCTTAGTGTTAATGCATTTAATCTGGCAATTTGTGCCTGAATTTGGTCTGTTTCTATCTCTTCGCCTTGTATTTTTACTTCAATAATTGGTTTTTTTGTAAGATTACTGATTTTTTCTATGATTTGATCAATTGTTTTTGATAATTCTTTGTATTCTGTATCAAATGAAAATTGAGGTCTTGTGTCTAATTCAATCCATTTTGGTACTGCTTCATCTCCTGAAATATCTACCTCAAAAAAACCTTTTTTGATATTCTTAATTCCTTCACTAGTTGTTAATTCAATTGAACCTGGATATGCAATTGGACCTTTTAGATGATTGAATTGTTTGATATCTTTATCATGTAAATGTCCCATTGCATAATATGTGAAATTTTTTGGTAAATCTGTTGACTGCAACTCCCCTGCAAATCTGTTGAATTCTGTAATTCCTTGATGTAGTACCAATATCTTATGACCTGAAAATTTTTCTACACTTTTATCTAGATTTGAAAATACTTCTTCATATTGAGACATTTCTGTTTTTCTAATTTTGTCAAATCCTGCTAACATTATTCCTTTGTATTCTATTGGGTTACCATCACCTATGTATTTTGAAAATCCTAAATTGTGATAGATGTATGGAATAGGTGTTGTTCTAATTCTACTGATATCATGTTCACCTAAAATAAAAAATGAGTCTATGTTGTTTTCTTTTAATCTTTTTAATGCATTTCCCATTTGTACTATTGCACTTCCATTTGGAGTGGGTACATGAAAAATATCTCCTGCAAAAATTACAAAATCCACATTGTTTTCAATTGATTTGTCAATTGCTTGATTAAAAACATCATACACATCTTCCTCTCTTTCATTGGAACCATACTGAACTAATCCCAAATGTGTATCTGAAATATGTGAAAATAACATTAGTCTAATAACAAATCTTTTTGAACTAATCCTTGCGTAGATTCTACTCCGACATTTTTCATTTTATCTGCCTTTATCCAAGCTTTAGTTGCACTTTGATCTGCTCCCATTTTCTTTTCTTTGACTTCTTCCACATGAACCATTGATGGTAAATTCGTCCATTGACCCACAAGAACTGCATCTCCTACGTTTAATGACGTCAATTGTGATATCAATTCACGACTGGTTGATTCTGTGGCTGAGGCTATCTGTCTCTGGTCATCTTCTTGAATGATTTTCATTATTGCAAATGAGCCCATTTGACTGAGGATGTTTAAATCTACACTGCGTGGTCTCTGAGAAACTATTGCTAAACCTACCCCAAATTTCCTTCCTTCTCTAGCAATTTTTGCAGCCCAATACTTTGCTGCAGTATCGTGATCTTTTGGAATGAATACGTGTGCTTCTTCAAGGATTATGAAAACTGGTTCAAAGAATTTGTAATCTTTTTGTTTCTTTGATTTTCCATGTTTTGCTATAGTTGCATTTTTTCTATCTTTTAGTAGTTGTTGCAAATAAAATCCCATTGCTACATTTGCTTGTTTTTCTGATAATTCTGAAATGTTAATGATGTTTGTACATCCTTCTTTAATGTAGTCCATTGGATTTCCAATTTCTGGATCCAAAATATCATCAAATCTTTTTTGTGCATCTTCTATGATATCTTGCACTCTGTATGCTGATGTTCTGATTTCTTTTAATTTTTTATCCTCTGAATTTACAAGTAAATCTACTTCATATTCTAATTTGTTCCAAAATTCTCCTGCTTCTTTTACTTCTTGAGTAAATGACATCCTTAAAACTCGTTGTTGTACATCTGCATTTTCTCTAATTTCTAAAACTTCTGAAAACTGATCTGCTTCAAGTAATCTTGGATTAATTTTTGCATCAATCACATTCACATTTGGAATATTCAATGTTGTGTAATCATTGTGATAATCAAAAATTATTACTGTTCCTTTTACTTCTGAAATTTTTTTTGTAATTAAGGAAACTAAATTACTTTTACCCATTCCCGTCATAGCTAGAATTCCTAAGTGTCTAGATACGATTCTGTCTAGATTTATTTTAGCTTCGATTTTTTTATTTCGTAACAAATTTCCAATTTTTAACCAACCATCTTTTTTTGGACTGAAAATTTCTTCTAAATCCTGATTTGTTGGTTGTGTAATTTCTGTGCCTGGAATTGGTGGAATTGCAGGAATTATTGACTGACCCCTACGTAAATTCTCTAAAAATCCTAAAATTCCTATATGTGCTGTGAATGTTTTGTCTCTCTTATTGATATCTGCAATTTCTGTACTTTCTTCTGCTTCATGAAAATTTCTGACATCTGTAAATGCTGCACTTGATACTGATGATCTCTCAACTAATCCTAAAATTTCTCCTTCATCAATACTGATTTTGATATATTCCCCAACTGATAATGATCGTGATGTTATTGCTGTCACTGATGTCGGCTTTGATTCTCCAACCACAAAACCCAAACTCATCCTAATACCTCTCTAGAACCAATTTCATTACTTAATCCTAACAAACTAACCATTTTACCAAGTTCTTTGTCTGATATTTTACAGTTGTTGTGTGCAAGCTTTAGTGCATATGGATATCCACCTACACTAGTTTTAAACAGTTTATTCATTATTGATTTCACTTCATCATTATCATGTTTTCCACCTAAAAATTCTAATTTGATAATTGGTGTCGAATCACTTAATCTTACAAATGTTGATGAAATAATTTTATCTGGTCCATAATTCCTTTCTACAAATATTTCACTAAAACCTGGACCGTTTGTTACATGATTGTAATAAAAAATATCTCCTGCAAGTGATCCTAAATTCTCAAATTGTTTTTTTGTATTTGATGTTTTTGCAATAAAAATAACATTTCTTTTTTTATTCATTGTTCTAACAACTTGTGCATCTAGTGCTGATTGTCTTGTCATAAATTGAGAATGCAGTGAACCATCCATTAAAACTAAATCTACCTCATCTACTGTTTTTTCACATGCATCAATCTCCATTTTACTTGCAATTCTTGAAAGATCCGTATCTGAACCTAATCCTGAATCATGAAGATCAACAAGGATATCTCCATCAGATTTTATTGAAACTGCTGTAGTTGCCCATAATTCAATGCCTTGAAATTTTGTATTGTTGAAACTACTATCAATGCCTGCTGTGATCACCTCTTCTTTAGTAGGCGTGAAATCATTCCAATTTGCCTGTGCTTTATGTAAAATTTGTTCAAATTTAGGACCTTTTAGAATTGATAACATTTTTTCTCTATTGATAATGGCATCTTTGTAAACTGTATTGAGCACAACAATACTTGGTATGTTTGAATAAAATCTTTAGGTTATGTTGATATTTGACAAAGATGATCCATTAAACCATGATTGAGATATAGAATTATGTGCTTATTTTGAACTATCATTAATTAAGAGAACTTTTCTATTGTGATCACTTGAAAAAAATTGGATTATTAGGTTGTGGTGTGATGGGTACTCAGATTGCACTTGCAATTGATTCTGGTAAAATTCCAGGAATTTTGACACATGTTTATGATGATTCAAAAGATGCATCTTCTGTACTTGTTTCAAAATTAAATAACAAGCCCGTAATTGTAGAAAATTCTCATTTACTATCTTCACATTCTGTAAATATTGTAGTTGAAGCAGCGTCTCAAAATGCAGTAAGAGATGATGGTTTGAGTATTCTACAAAATAAACGTGATTTTATGATTATGAGTGTAGGTGCATTATTGGATGAATCTATTTATGATATTTTATATGATGCATGTGATCATTTTAAAAAAACAATTTATCTTCCATCGGGAGCAATTGCTGGATTAGATGGTTTAAAATCAATTAAAAATGAATTAGAATCTGTATCTATTACTACAACAAAACATCCTCGTTCATTAAAGGGCGCAAAATTTTTTGAAACTTCTGAAATTAATTTGGATTCAATTAATTCTCAAACTATTATTTTTGAAGGAACTGCACGTGATGCAGTTTCACTATTTCCTGCAAATGTCAATGTAGCTGCACTTGTATCTTTATCTGGAATTGGCAGTGATAAAACATCAGTAAAAATTATAGCTGATCCTGACACTGATAAAAATACTCATCATATTGAAGCAATAGGAAAATCTGGAAAAATGACTTTCACTATTGAAAATATGCCAGATCCACTAAATCCTAAGACTAGTAGATTGGCAATTTTATCTGCAATTGAAACTCTGAGACAATATTGCTCAGATGACATTCAAATTGGCACATAAATGGCAAAACTTGCCACCTTTAGAGAATCTATAGAAGATTATAGACTACTTCATATTCTTTAAATTTACATATATTCAATTTTTTTCGATAATGTTAGTTCAAGATACTTCATTTCTAAAAAATGAAATTATGCGATTGAAAAAGGAAAAAGATGTTGTAATTTTAGCTCATAATTATGAAATTCCTGATGTTCAGGATGTAGCTGATTTCACTGGAGATTCACTTGGATTATCTAGATTGGCTGCTACTGTTACTCAAAAAACAATTTTATTTTGTGGAGTTCATTTTATGGCAGAAACTGCTGCAATTATTAGTCCTGAAAAAAGAGTCCTTATACCTTCTTTAGAAGCTGGTTGTTCCTTATCTGATTCAATAACTGTTGATGAACTACGTAATTGGAAAAAACAATATCCTAATGCAATATCTGTAGGTTATGTGAATACTACTGCTGAAATAAAATCTGAACTTGATTATTGTTGTACTTCATCTAATGCTGTAAATGTTGTAAAGGCAATTCCTGAAGATAAGGAAATTTTGTTTTTACCTGACATGTTTCTTGGTTCTTATGTTGCAAAAATGACTGGAAGGAAAAATATGCATATTTGGGCTGGCGAATGCCATGTACATGCTGGTATCACTCCTGAAGATGTTACTAAAAAATTGAAATCAATGAAGGATGCTGAGTTTGTTATTCATCCTGAATGTAGTTGTACAACACCTATGATGTATGATGTTGCTGATGGTAGCTATGACGATAACAAGGTTTCAATTCTTTCAACTGAAGGAATGTTAAATCATGTAAGTAAATCTAAATCTAAAAATTTTGTTGTTGCAACTGAAACTGGTATCTTGTATAGGATGAAAAAACAAAATCCTGATAAAACATTCATACCTGCTTCTGAAAAAGCTGAATGTCAATATATGAAAATGATCACTCTTGAAAAAGTGTATGATGCATTAGTAAACGAAAAAAATTTAGTTACTGTTCCAAAAAAAATTGCTGATAAAGCTCGTTTGGCAATTGATAGAATGCTAGAAATTAGTTAGCATGTGATTACATTGGTTGGATTATTTAGTAAAACTCCTGAAGATATTGCATTTAAAAAAAATATTGACCAATTTAAAAAATTCAAAAAACTAGTTAAAAATAAAAAATACTCTGAAGCTTTGAAATTAGGCTTAGATTATCTGGAAAAAGTTCCCTATAATCATGATGCATTGTTTACTATCGGAGGAATATATTATCTGAAAAATAAATATCGTACTGCTATCTCTTTTTTTGATCGGGCTCTTGAAACTGGAGATTCTGATGTAGAGGTTTTACTTATGAAGGCATATTGTCATCAAAAACTACAAGAAAATACAATTGCATTTGAATGTTGTAAGAAAATTAAAGAACTTGATCCAAAAAATAAATCTATGATTAATCTACTATCTGAATTAAATTCTTAAATTTCTAAACTAACATCAATTCCTTTAACTGAATTGGTTATGCTTCCAATTGATATTATGTCTACCCCCGTCTTACCATATCTGGATATGTTTTTAGAATTAATTCCACCTGATGCCTCTAATAAAATATTTTTTCTTAATTTTTTATCTTTCAGAATTTTAATTGTTTTGATGATTTGTGATGGGGAAAAATTATCCAACATGATTATTGTTGCCCCTTCTTGAGCTGCAAGAACTGCATCTTCTGTATTCTCAACTTCAACTTCAAATTTTTTATATTTTTTTTTAGTTTTTTTAATTAGAGATGGTAAAGATTGTTCTACTGCTATATGATTGTCTTTAATCATCACCATTTCATCTAATCGCAATCTGTGTTTTTTACCTCCACCAATTTCTACAGCTTCTTTATCAAAATATCTTAATCCTGGTGCTGTTTTTCTTGTTGCATACAATTTTGTCTTATTTGGAATTTTTTTTACAAGTTGATTTGTTTGTGTTGCAATTCCACTCATTCTTGTTATGATGTTTAATGCAGTTCTTTCACACGTCAAAATTTTATCTGCATTTCCTGAAATTTCCATAATATTTTGATTTGGTTTAATTTTTGAACCATCTTTAGAAATAATTCTCACTTTACATCCTTTGATAACAAAAATTTCTTTTGCATATTTCGTGCCTGCTACGATAGCATTCTCTCTTGAAATGATTTTTACTGATATTTTCTTTTTTGATAATAATGCACTTGTAATGTCTCCTTTACCTATGTCTTCTGCAAGAAATTGTTTTAATTGTTTTTTTGGATTAAATGACAATATTATGATTAAATGTTAATATGATTTTAAAGATTTATAATTTTTTTATGTTACTTTGATTGCATATTTGCCTTTTTGAGTAATTGCTAATGTTTTTGAAATTTCTGAATTTGTTGGATCAACTACTAGAACAACACCATTCCAATCTGGAGTTAAGTCTGATGATTTACAAGCTGGACAAACTTTTTCTGTTGTTACACGTTTACATTTTCTACAAGCCATTTCTCGTGCCATTTTAACTGGCCTCTACTTTAGCTTCTTTTGCTGGTTTACCTGAACCATCTGCCTTTTTAATTTCTTCTTCAATCCATTCATCTGCTCCAAGGAATGGTTGTCTACAAGTAATTCCAATTTTACCCATTGCTGCAGCTTTTCCTAATGATACTGCAGTTATTCTTGCACGAAGTGTTGAACCAACTTTTAATGTTCTTCCACTTTGATTAGCTAAAATTAATCCCATCTTAACATCACTCTTTAGATAATCATCCATAACTTGTGATAAGTGAAGTAATGCATCAGTAGGACCAATTCTTACAAATGCTCCAAAGTCTGTAATATCTACAATTTCACCTTGAACAATTTCTTGTAATTTTGGATAAAATGTAAGTGCCTCAAATTGTACTTTATGGAATGTTCCTCCATCCCCTGCAATCATTTTACCCATTTCATCAACTTTAGCATCTAAAATCATAATGATGTAGCCTAATTCTGCATTGATCATACTCTCGTACTTTTCTTTGAGAATATTGACTGCTGCCTTTTTGAGCGTAGTTCCAAATAAGCTTGGAGGAATCCTAACGACATCAACTAGGGTAGATATAGAAAACAACTGATTTGTTTTTCTTGAATTTCAATTTATGAATCTTTGGGTGATTTATCTTGTATTTCTAAAGATTTTGATGATTTTTCAAAAAAATCACAATTTTTTTCCATATCTGACTTATCTTTAAATATTGTATCTTGATTTTTTGATGCAATGGTTGGCATAGATCAAGTTCTTGAAAAACTCAGTACTGTAATTGATCCTGATTTAAAAAAGGATATTGTATCTATGGGAATGATAAAAGATTTAGAACTAAATGATGGTGATCTCAAATTTACTTTAGAATTAACAACTCCGGCATGTCCATTCAATGTAGAAATTGAAGATGATGTTAGAAAAGCAATAGCAGAACTTTCTGACTTGAAAAATTTTGATTTGAATGTCACTGCAAAAGTGATGGAGGGTCGTTCACTTGATGCTGATACTCAAATGGCAACTGTGAAAAATATTATTGGTGTTGCAAGTGGAAAAGGAGGAGTTGGTAAATCTACTGTCTCATTAAATTTAGCTTTAGCGTTATCTCAAACAGGAGCAAAAGTTGGTTTACTTGATGCAGATATCTATGGTCCAAGTATTCCTTTGATGTTGGGAATGAAAGATGGTTCTATGGAAGTCGAAGATAATAAACTTCAACCTGCCGATTGCAATGGATTAAAGGTTGTTTCATTTGGCTTTTTTGCAGACCAATCTAATCAAGCCGCAATTTATCGTGGTCCTATTATTTCTGGAATTTTAAAACAATTTTTAGTCGATACAAATTGGTCCGAATTAGATTACTTGATTGTTGATCTTCCTCCTGGCACTGGAGATATTCCATTAACACTTGCACAAACAATTCCTATTACTGGTATTCTTGTTATTACGACTCCTCAAGATGTTGCAAGTAATGTTGCAGTTAAAGCAGTTTCAATGTTTGAAAAATTAAATGTTCCAATTATTGGTGTAATAGAAAACATGAGTCATTTCATTTGTCCAAATTGTGATGATAAACATTATATTTTTGGTGATGGTGGAGCTAAGAAAATTAGTGAACAATTTAAAATTCCATTCTTAGGTGAAATTCCATTGAATTATGGAATTATGTCTGGTTCTGATTTAGGAAAACCTATCATGAGTACTGATACTAATTCTCCAAGTGCTGATGCGTTTAGGACTAGTGCAAAAAATGTTGCAGCCCAATGTAGTATTATAGCATCTAACTTACAGGAAGAAATGGAATCTGAGACAAATGAGTCTGAATCCACTAGCGATACACCTACATCTGAGAATCCTTCTTCTTAATCTGATTGTTGTGAAATTACCTGACTCTCTAAGAGAACAATTGAAAATTCCTTTAGGATTATTGTTACCCATTGGTCAAGATAATAGAGAAAATATTCAAAAATATATTGTAAATAATTCCTATATTATTACCGTTGGAGATAAAACTACAGAAAAGATGATTGAATATGAAATAATCCCTTCTTTGCAAATCATTGATGGTTTTGAAAAAAGACAAAAACGAGAATTTCCAAAACATGGAAATGAATTTGAACTAAAAATTGATAATCCTGCTGCTGAAATTACTTTGGAAAGTATTGAAATAATAAAAAAAGCCTTTGAAATGGCTTCCCCAGTACGTCTAATTGTAAATGGCGAAGAAGACTTGTTAGTATTGCCTGTTTGCATATATGCTCCTGAAAATTCTGTTGTTTTGTATGGTCAACCCAATCAAGGACTAGTTTTAGTACAGATTACTACAGAAATTAGAAATAAAGCACAAACATTACTTGAATTGATGAAATAATTGGGGTGTGATGAGACGGTGGCTGTATGATTTGTGATTACCCCACATAACCTCTGACCCCATTTATTCACATTTTTGTAGAATCAAAATCAACCAATTATCTTACAACAATTGACATTTTAAGATAAACATAGATTACTTTACAAATAATTATGAAATTAGATCCTGATCTTAAATTACAAATCTTAGAAAAAGTTGGCATTTATTCTCAGAGATTTTCAATTCCTGAACCTGTAATTTTGTTAAGCACAAAAGAAGTTCTTGATGCTCCTAGAGAAATGACTGAAGGTAGACGTACATCTGCTTACAAATATTATGGTGTATCTTATCTACAACATAATTTAGTTTTCATCAATGTTAGAAAAATCCCTGATGAAAAAACACTTGAAAATACACTTGTTCATGAATTAATCCATATGAGATTTCCATATCTTGCACATGGAAAACGATTCAATAAATTGGTAAGACAAGGACTTCGTGGAAAAACATTCTCTGCATATAAGAGAAGAAGTAAAAATCCTTCTCTTTGATGTATATTTATAAGAAATGGCAAATGGGTTAAACTATGGAATTTGCTGAAATTCTTCCATTTATTGCTGGAATTGCTTCATTTTTGGTAGCTGGTGGTTTGGTTGCTTGGATAACTAAACAACCTTCAGGTACTAAAGAAATGATGGATATCTCAAATGCTGTAAAAGAAGGTGCTTCAGCATTTCTAAAACGTGAAATGAAAATTATTGTTCCAGTTGCAATTGCCCTTACGGTAATTATTGGAGCCTTTTTACAACCATCAAATGGAATTGCATTTGCTGTTGGTGCAGCACTATCTGCAGTTGCCGGAATTATCTCATTAAAAATTACAGTTAAAGCAGCAGTAAGAGCTGCAAATCTTAGTGGCGATGGTCTTGGTAAGACTTTTGCAATGGCCTTTAGGGGTGGAGCTACTGTTGGATTAGCAGTACCTGCAATGGCTCTTTTGGCAATTACTGGTTTATACTTAATTTATCCTGATCCAATTACTATTGCAGGAGTTGGAATTGGTGCAAGTCTTATTGCATTATTCATTAGAATCGGCGGAGGTATTTTTACTAAAGCTGCAGATATGGGTGCTGACTTAGTTGGAAAAGTTGAAGCAAATATTCCTGAAGATGATCCCCGAAATCCTGCTACAATTGCAGATAATGTTGGTGACAATGTTGGCGATGCAGCAGGAATGGGATCTGATGTTTATGAATCTTATATTGTAACAATTCTTGCAGCATTGTTAATTGCTGCATTAATTGGTGCACCAAACTTTTTCCTATATCCAATTTTAATTGGTTCTTCTGGAATGATTGCATCTATTATTGGTGTTGTAATTGTTGGTTCGAAAGGTGTAACTGATGTAATGAAACCTCTTAATCGTTCGTTTTATGTTTCAGCAGCTATTGCAATTGCATTAAACTATATTTTCATCACACAATTCATTGATCAATCTTCAACTGCATTAGCTTTGTTTGGCACAACTGTAATTGGTGTCATACTAGTTCCTGTTATTCAAAAAATTACTGACAATTACACTAGTTACAAAAAAGGCCCGGTTAAAGAAATTGCAGATTCTGCAAAATGGGGATATGCTTCATTAACATTAATGGGAATTATCAAAGGAATGCAATCCACAGGACCGTTTATGATTGCATTAGTTGTTGCAATTATCCTATCTTATTCTATGGCTTCATCTGCAGCTCCTGAAGGTGCAGATCCTGTACTTTATGGTATATTTGGAACTTCTTTGACTGCAATGGCAATGTTGAGTCTTGCAGGAATTGTTCTTAGTATTGATGCCTTTGGTCCTATTGCAGATAATGCTGGTGGAATTGTTGAAATGACTGGAATGGGTGAAGAAAATCGTAAAGTTACAGATGAAATTGATGCAGTAGGAAATACAACTAAAGCTGTAACTAAGGGATTTGCAATTGCGAGTGCCGCACTAGCTGCATTAGCTATGATTCAGGCATTTCAATTCGAGGCTGCACATGTATTTGAAGGCGTTTTAGAATTAAATTATAGTTTAACAAATCCTGCAATCATTGTTGGATTATTAGTTGGTGGTTTGATTCCATTCATAATTACTGGTCAGTTAATCAATGGTGTATCTAGAGCTGCAGGAAAAATGGTCGATGAAGTAAGAAGACAATTCAAAGCTGATTCTGGTATTCTTGAAGGAACTTCAAAACCTGATTATGCTAAATGTGTAGATATTGCAACTGTAGCTTCAATTAGAGAACTATGGAAACCAGCAATTGTTGCAATTATTTCTCCTATTATTTTGGGAATTTTACTAGGACCTACTGCCGTAGCTGGTTTGCTGATGGGTGCAGTTGTAACTGGTATTTTATTGGCATATCATTTAGCAAATACTGGCGGCGCATGGGACAATGCCAAGAAATTAGTTGAAATGAATGGCGAAAAGGGTTCTGAAGTTCACAAAGTTGCAGTTGTTGGTGATATTATTGGTGATCCTTACAAAGATACAGCCGGACCTGCCCTTAACACCGTAATCAAATTACTTAATACTATTGCAATTGTCTTTGTATCTGCATTTGTCGCAATAATTTCAATTTAATTTTTTTATTCAATTACTAAAGTCATATCTAGTTCATCAATTTGAGCTTGAATTGCTTTTTGTAAAGTTTGATTATGCATACTACAAAATTTAAAATAATTATCTGTAGTTTGAAAACACCCACAAATCCATTCTGTTTTTTTATCTCCTTCAATTGTACCTTTTGAATATTGTTCATTCATTAAGTAATGATATGCTTTCTTCTAAAAATATTTTTCCTAATTTAATGTGGTATAAATAAAATTATTAAATTTTATATTTTTTTAATAATTTAATTACTTTCTTATCAAAATTTATTTTGTAAGATTTTATGAAATAAAAAAATAAAAGTAATTTGTTAAATGAGATTTATTCTATAACCCCATTTCTGATTTCAGTTGTGTACACCAATTTTTAACTCGTTCTTCTGTTTTTTCGTTTTCACTATCCTCATCAACGGGAAGTCCACAAAATTTTTCACCATCTTCTGGTTTCGTAATTTCGTTGAGATGTGGAGTTAAACATCTTGAAGATACAAATGTGTAGTCGTCAAGTGGTACATATCCAACCATTTTGGCACCTGCTTTTTCAAAGAATCTATGTAATTCTTCCATGGCGTCCACAAAATCTTCACCATATCCTACAGAATCACCTAGACCAAATATTGCAACAGGTTTACCTTTGAGATCTAATTCACCAATTTTTTCTAAGAGTTCATCCCAAACAGTTCCAGATCTTAGTTCTTCAGCTCCAGTATTCCAAGTTGGAATGCCGCAGATTATACCATTAAGATTTGCAAAATGGGCTAAATCTCCTTCAGAAACATCTATTGCATCAGAAACTGCATCACCTAGCTCATTTTTTATTGTTACACAAACTTGTTCTGTTTTACCAGTCTGTGTTCCAAAATATAGGCCAATTGATGCTGTTGGTGCTACCTCATGTGGTGTATCGTCATCGTGTGCATGTGGTCCAGCCATGACCTGTATTGATAAAAATTCAATTTAATTGGTTAGTTGATTATAAGATTAGATAACAAAGATCCATTACAACGATTAGTTTTAAAAATGGGAATTAATTTTTATTTAGTATCTTAGAATATGATTGTAAAATTTCCTTTATCTATAATACTTTGATTATCTTAGTAAAATAGATCTTTATGCTTTGGTCTGCCATAGACGTGAGTATTATCTAAGATCATAGAGTACTGGAAATATTGGAATCTAATAATAGTAATCTGATTAGCCGACCAAGGAATTATTGCTATTGGCATTTCATTCCGAAATATTTTTCAGTACTCTTTTTAGATTTGTATACTAAGTATGGATAATCTTCTGATATTTTTTAAAGAGATTTTTTAAATACAAATTATGAAAAATCAATGTGATTTTTGTAAAGAATTAACTAAAACACAAGCAATTCATTGTAATAGTTGTATTAAGAATCATCAAATTTGTTCAATTTGTTTGGTGGAATACAAACAAGAAATGAAAATTAAACCTGTTCGAAAACATACTCTTTATCAAAGTAATTTAAAAAAATGGGCATAATTTCAACTATAATTTAAAAATTATTTTTTAAAAAAGAAAAAAAAATGTTTAAGGACAGCCTTCCATTTTTTGAATGAAATAACCTTTTTCCTTAATTGCCTGTTCTACAGGCTCTGGACAAGATTGTGAGTGACAGAATGTACATTCGTTTTGTGTCATTTCTGCTTCTCCCTCTCCTATTTCTTTTAACCATTCCTTACCAAATTCAATGGCTTTAGGATGATCTTTTTCACCAGTAATTACATCAAAGTGCATTGTGTGACCATCTGCTGCTTTGACATAAGTGTCGTATACGTGAATTTCCATGTTCTTTGATAAAAAAAGGGGATATTTAATCCAAAAGATGATTCTATATGCTTACATTCTGGGTAATTCTATTTTTCTGCAATTGGAATTTCTATTGTATCAGATTCAAGAATAAATGCTCTGAAATTTTTATTTATTCCTGAATAAATAATCCAAACTACTGGATTACTTTGCATAAATTTTTTATCTGTATTTGAAGGATGTGCATCTGAATTCGGATGAGAGTGGAAAATTCCTATTACATCCATTTTTTTATCTTCTGCAATTTTGTATGCTTCAATTAGTTGTTTATTTGAAATTGTAAAATTTACAGGTGATTCATCAATATTTTCTGTTAAAAATATGTCTAGAACTTCATTATTTTTACCAAATAATATTGCACATGATTCATTTGGTTTTTGATTTTCTGAATATTGTGATAGAATTTCTCTTTCTGATTGTTTTAAAATAATTTTCTGCAAATCTATTCTACATTAATAGTTCCAATCATCCATGGATGTAAGATACAATAATAATCGTAATTACCTGCATCCTCAAATGTGAATTGGTACGTATCATCAATGTTCAATATTTGTGAATCAAATATTCCGTCTGCGCCGATTGTTGGACTTCCTGATGTTGCAGTGTGCATTGCAGCATCTTCATTAATCCATTCTATTGTTGTTCCCATTGAAATATTAATTATTTCTGGATCATAGTATATTTTTCCATCTTCAGGAATTGCAGCTCCATCTGGTATGATAATTTTAGTTGCTTCTTTTGGTGCTTCTACAACTAGTGTTGCAATCATCCACGGGTGGACAATGCACAAGTATTCGTATTCTCCAATCTCTAAGTTAGTTGTATCTAAAGTAAATGTCTCTCCTTCACTAATTAAACTGGAATCAAATGTTTCTCCGTAATCTTCTGCACTAGTTACTGTATGTGGTGCAACATCTACATTTGTCCATACAACTGTGTCTCCTTGTGTTACAATTGCTCTGTCTGGACTATAGTCTGGGTTACCCTCTTGTGCTGAATCTTTTAGAATTTCAATTGCAATAATTGGCCCCGTTGTAACTCCTTCCATTACTTCTTCATCAATTATTTCTTCAGATAACTCTGCTTCCCCTTCACTCATTGAACCTACTGTAATCCAAATTACCAATCCACTTGCTACTGCTAATCCTAATACTAAACCAATTGGCTTTATGCTTCCTGGTTTTTTCATTGCAATCCATCCTACTGCTAATGCAGGAAGTGCAACTGCTAGTAAAATTAGTACTATTGTAAGTGTAAAGTCTGAGGTATTCATTGTAGCTAATGCATAAATTCCAAATCCTAGTGAAATGGCTACAATTACTAAAGTTGTAATTTTGGCTCTATTGCTCGTTGAAATTCCTCCATCTAAAATGCCTGCTGCTGTGAAAATTAGTCCTACAAACATTGTAAGGCCTGTTAATGCGTGCATACCATCGATGAATGTATGTGCTATGCCTGCATATGATAAAATTAGACCTGCTAGTCCTACGCCTGTAAGGCCCATTCCTGGCATTAACAGATCCCAATTACTCATAAAATAAGCTGGTAGGGGTGAGATACTTATTCCTTTTGAAATATAATGGATCTACAACAAGGAATAAAACGGCTTTGTAAATGGGTAGAGTGAATTGGGAATTAATGAAATAATTGAAATTTCGAAACCAAGAATTGTTGTACTTTTGGTTATCACTGCAGTGACCTCGATGTATGCTGCAAGTAAATTAGTTTCTGGATCTCCTCCACTTGAATATGTTGATTATTTGCATATTATTGTCGCCGGAGCTTTGGCTTCTGCAGGTTCGAGTGCATTAAATCACTATTATGATAAAGACATTGATCCTAAAATGAGTAGAACAAGTTCTAGACCTATTCCTTCTGGAAGAATGGCTGCATCCAATGTTTTGATATATGGATTATCTGTAAGTTGTATTTCTGTAATTTATGGATTCTTTGCACTTAATGCAATATCTGCATTTTTTATCGCAGTAGGAATATTCTCTTACGTTATAATTTATACAGTTTGGCTAAAACGTAGAAATTCTTCTAATATTGTAATTGGTGGAATTGCTGGTAGTGCTGCAGCTTGGGCAGGATGGGCCGCTGCAACTGGTAGTATGGATTTATTGGGATTCTTAGTTGGCTTTTTGGTATTTGTATGGACTCCTTCTCACTTTTGGTGTCTTGCAATGAAAATTAAAGATGAATATGCACAAGCAGAAGTTCCTATGTTACCTGTTGTAATTGGAATGCAAAAAACATCTAAATTCATTTTGGGCAATACTTTAATTTTAATTCCTTATTCTATCATACTTGTATTGATTCCAGATGGATTGGGATTAGTTTATGCAGTTATTGCATCTGTATCTGGTGGTTTAATGTTGGTGTATCATTACAAATTAACAAAAACCCCTACATCTGAATTTGCTTGGAAAGCATACAAAGTAACTGCACCTTATTTGACAATTATTTTTGTAGCAGTTGCATTAGATGCAGCATTTCATTTTCCTTTAATCTAATTTTTTAATTATTTATCTACGCCTGGGAAACTTGCTTCGTAGTCTTTTTCCATAACTTCTTTATTTTGTGCTTCAATTGGATCTTCTTCTTTTTCCACAACTATTACCTCTATCCTACGTTCATTTTTTGTGAACCATGCTACTTTGATTAAACCTAAAATTTCTAGATCTAAAAGTAATTTGTTAAATTTATCTTCTGGTAAATTCAATCCATCCTTAGTCAAACTTTTGTAAAGTTCAACATCTGTTAGTGAATTAACTTCTTTAATTTTCTCAAATATTGTATTTCTTAATGGAATTGTCATGATTAACCGTAAAATGCCTTCTCCCCTGTTTTGGGTACAACATTAGATATACTTTCTCTTATTGTATTATACCACTGATCCACTTCTTTTGTAATTGATGGTTTTACTTGTTTTAGACTGGTTGCAAAATCGTGACTGGTAATTTTTGATGATTTATTCTTCATTGCATGAATTGCTGCTTCTCTACATAATGCTGCTAAATCTGCACCAGTGTAACTTTGCGTTGCAATTGCAATTTCTTGTAACTTTACATCATTTGATAATGGCATTTTTTTTGTTAGAATTTTTATAATTTCTAATCTTCCTTTTTCATCTGGATGTGATACATAAAGAACAAGATCTAATCTACCAGTTCGTAATAATGAATTATCTATAATATCTGGTCTATTTGTAATTCCTATTACTGCAACTCGTGATGAGATGCCTTCTTCTATTTCTGTTAATAGTTGACTAAGAATTGTTTCTCCTACACCTGATTCTCCTGATTTTAATTTTGCAAGAGAATCTAACTCATCAAAAATTACTATGCATGGTGATGATGCTTTTGCCTTTCTAAAAATTTCTCTTACAGCTTTTTCTGATTCTCCTACCCATTTAGAAAGAATTTCTGGACCTCTAACTAAAATCATGTTTGCACCTGTTTCTGTTGCAACTGCTCTTGCAAGTAATGTTTTACCACATCCTGGTGGACCATAGATTAAAACTCCTTTAGGTGGACGAATCCCCATTTTTGTAAATTTACTTGGTTCTTTTATTGCTGCGATTAAATTATCTGTCAAACTTTCTTTAACATCTTCTAATCCTCCTACGTCATGCCACCACACTTTGGGTCTTTCAACATAGAATTCTCTCATAGCTGTTGGAACTACTTCATGCATTGCATCGTAAAAATCAATTAATTTAATTTGCATTGATTGGAGTACTTCTGAAGAAATTTTTTCAGTTTCAAGATCTATTTCTGGTAGATATCTTCGAATTGATTTCATTGCTGCTTCTCTACATAATGATTTGATGTCTGCTCCTGTGTATCCATGCAGTTCAGATGATAGTTGTTTTAGATCTATATCTTCATTAATTGGCATTCCTCTAGTATGAATTTGTAGAATTTCGTATCTTCCATCTTCATTAGGCACTGTAATTTCAAATTCCCTGTCAAATCTACCTGGTCTTCTAAGTGCTGGGTCTACACTATCTGGTCTATTGGTTGCTCCTAATACTATGACGTTTCCTCTATCTGTTAATCCATCCATTAATGCCAACAATTGTGCTACAACTCTTTTTTCAACATCTCCGTACACTTCTTCCCTTTTGGGTGCAATTGCATCAATCTCATCGATGAAAATTATGCTGGGGGAATTATCTTTAGCTTCTTTGAAAATATCTCTTAGTTTAGCTTCTGTTTCTCCATAATATTTATTCATAATTTCTGGTCCATTAATTGGATACATGTTAGCTTCTGATTCACTTGCCATAACTTTTGCAAGTAATGTTTTTCCACACCCTGGTGGACCATAAAGTAAAATTCCGCTATGTGGTTCAACTCCTAATCTGGAAAATAATTCTGGATGTCTTAATGGTAATTCCACTATTTCTCTCATTGCTTTAGTTTTTTCTTTTAATCCCCCAACTTCTTCATATGTGACTCTCACTTTTCTATCAATTGATGTTTCTGTTGAAATATTCAATTCTGTTGTTCTATCTATTTTGATTACTCCTTTTGGATTTGTTTTTGTAATTTTGAAATCCATAGAATTTCCTAAAATCATTACCGAAATTTCATCCCCGTGTGTAATTGGTAATCCTTTGAGTCTGTTTTTTACAAAATCTGTAAATTCCTTATCTATTGTTACTACGTCATTAACTGGTGTTAATGTAATTGTTTTTGCAATTTTAGATGATACTTTTCTAATTTTAACAATGTCGTTTAAAGTTCCGCCAACATTTTTTCTTGTTTGACCATCAATTCTAATTATATCTGGAAATTTCTCATCTTCATCTACTGGCCAAATTATTGCACAAGTTGTTCTTGAACCCATTATTTCTATAACATCACCTGGTTCTGCCTTTAGGAAATCCATTGCTTCTGGACCTACTCTGGCACGTTTTTTACCTACGTCTCTTTGTTTTGCTTCACCAATTCTCATTTGCAAAGGCTCTTCTTTGCGGACCAAAAAATCACTTAATTCCTGATATGTTAATTTCGGCTCATGCTAAGTACTTCAAACTCACTGACACCCTCAACTGCTCTTACAGTGTCTTCTAGTGAATCCATCTGTCCTTCTTTATCCTCTAAAACAAATTCTGCTTTCAAACATTCTAATCCAAAAGCTAATGGTTCTTTTGCGTGTCTCTTCAAAGTAATTCCATCTTTTAATGATGATTTTACATTTTCTGCTAGTTTATCTAAATCCACTTCCATTCCTGTTGGGAGAATTTTTGCAATTAATACAATATCGGTCATTTTGTTTATGGTCCTGTAAAGTCACATGAAGAGCAGGTATATTTTCTTGCTGCTTCTCTACAACTTTCACATCTCCAAATAAGATCACCATCATCACAGTCAGGACAATTAAATTTTACACATTTATCATTAGGCATGATTGCTCTATGACAGCAACTGCATGTTGGTAATGATATAGTAGATGACATGCTCAAATTTTCCGTAAACATCATTTATAGTTTCCTTAAATTTTTTGTCGTTTTTAGCTCAGTATTTTTTTAAATTCAGCACCGATAAGTGTTTGAGCTGTTTTCAGTGAACCTTTGATCCCTAACAATCTGATAATCGAACTTGTATGAAAATCAAAATCTTCTTTATCTGAAATTTCATTAGTTATTTCTGGAGTAATTGATTCAAATAATTTATTGATTGTTTGATTATCAATTCTTTGTAATATTTTTCTTGCAATTATCTGTTTTTCAAATTCTTTTCCAAAACGATTTGTCCATTTTTTCTGGTATTCTTGCAGATCTGAAATTTCGTTTGTTTCTAAAAATTTTGATATTGCTTGACCTGCATACACTCCTCCCATTCCGCTTGTGTATATTCCTCCTGCTGTGGTTGGTTTTGCCTGTCCTGCTGCATCCCCTACAATTACTGTCTTTCCATCTATGAATTTTTCAATTGGACCTTTTACCCAAATTGGTGCAAATATTTTTCTAATTGTTGAAAACTTTCCTCTTTCTTTAAGAATTTTATCTAACGTGTCTGATACATTAATTCCTTTTCCTGCTACTCCTACTTTCCCTTTTCCCTCATTAGATGGAATAATCCATGCAAAAAACCCTGGATATTTTTCTTGATCAAAAATTACTTCTACTTTCCCTTTTTTAATCCAATCTGCATAAATTTCGTATTGTGCAGATGATAAAATTCCTGTTCGATCCTTATGTATCAATGATGAAACTCCTCTGGCATCTACAAAGATTTTACAATCTATACTTTCTTCATTAGTTCTGATTCCTGAATCTGTTATTTCTTGAAAACTTGTTCTAACTTTAATTTCTGCTCCATTTTTTTGAGCTTGAAATGCAATTTGTTTATCTAATTCTCTCCTACTAATTTCAATTACTTTTTGCTTTTTTGAATTAATTGTAAAACTTCTTCCATTTGGTGACGTTATTTCTGCTGATTCAATCATATGATCAAAAGTTTTTCTAAATGGTACTATCCCTAATTCTTCTAAACCTGCAATACTGACTAGTCCGCCACAATGTTCTGGAGTCCCAATCTCATAATCTTCTTCAATTACTAATACTGAAAATCCTTTTGAAGCTATTTCTCTGGCAGATAATAATCCTGCAACGCTTCCTCCTCCCACAACTACGTCATAGTACACAGATTTTGGTTCTTTGTCAATTATTTAATTCCAAAGTTTTTCATTGTGCCTATTTCTGATATTGTTATGGGTGAAATTAAACAAGTAATTGCAGTTCGGACTGATCTTGGAATGGGTAAAGGTAAGATTGCAGCACAAGTAGGTCATGCATGTGTTATGGGTTCAGAACATGTTAGAAAGTCTCACCCGGAATGGTGGTCTGAATGGTGGGGGGGACAAGAAAAAGTTGTCGTTAAAGTTTCAGGAATTAAAGAGTTACAAGAAGTAAAAAGACATGCCATTGATTTGAATCTCCCCTGGTCAGAAGTTTCTGATGCTGGACATACTCAATTGACACCTGGTACAACTACTTGTATTTCAATTGGACCTGCACCTGAAAATTTAATTGATAAAATTACTGGCGATTTAAAATTACTATAATTTACTGGGAATAAGATATTAACAGTATAATCTAAAAAAATTTGTGAAAAAACAGGTTAAAGGATATCTAGCATTTGCTTTTCTAGGTGGAATTATGCTGACATCTGGTGTATTGATAGCTGTAACTGGTTATGATCCTGATGTGGATTATGCTGCTATGAATGATCCTGAAATTACCCTAACTGGAACTCCTGCTGATAATTTTCCTGATAATCAGAGAACTACTTTTTGTAATTCTGGTGGAGATGCAAAGTCAACTGACTATATTCAAGAATATTTGATACCCACTGAATGTACTAGTCCTTTAGCAATTATATCTGATTATGATGGTAATGTTTGGTTTGCTGAAACTAATACAGGCAATCTTGGTATGTTTAATCCTGTAACTGAAATATTTGCTGAATATGAAAATCCTACATGGCCTGATGGTGGCCGTTCTATGATGTGGGGAATTGATTATGCTCCTGATGGCTCAGTTTGGTTTACTGATGAAACTTTTGACTCCATTTGGAAATTTTCAACTATTGATGAAAAATATGAACGATTATCTTATCCTACTTCTGGCGGTGATTCTTTGCCTCAAAAATTAACTATTGCAGGATCTCAAATTATTGTTAATGATTTTACAGGAAATAAATTAACTATTTTAGATGTTAATCCTTCTGCAGACGATGTAAATTATCTTAGTGTTCCATCTGCCATTGATGATTCTGTAACTGCTGACTTTGCATTAGATGCAAATGATGACATATGGTATACTAATTGGTTGTACCAACAAGGTGGATTTTTAGTTAAATTTAATCAAAATGATTATCGTAATGATGTATCTAATTCTGGTGAACAATTTTTACCTTTGATTGATTACATTAGTGCATATGCATTACCTGTACAATTACTAACTCCTAATGGAATTACCTTCTCTGATAATGGTCTACTTTGGATAGCTGATACAACTTCTTCTTCTTTCTTTAGTTTTGATCCTTCTACAGAAGAATTTATTCAATATGTAACTTCAGAACCTATTTTTGAAACTTATGGTAACCAAACAGGTGTAATTAAATCCCCTATATCTAGACCATACTGGATTGAAAATAATGATCAAGGACAACTTGTGTTTAATGAACAAACTGCAAATAATATCTCCATTATGGACCCAAAAATTCAAACTCTTGTAGAATATCATGTACCTTCAAAGAATCCAAATTGGGGTGATTGCGATAATGGTGTTGATGTTTTAGATAATTGTGGAATTGCACAAGTTTTTGATTTTACAATATCTGGAGATAAAATTTGGTTTACTGAGTGGGTAGAAAATAAAATTGGTGTTGTAGACACTTCTGTACCTTTACCTCTTGAAATACAACTAGAAGCAAATACTTTGAATCTTAAACCTGGCAAATCACAAGAATTTGAATATACTATTTCTATGAAATCTCAAAATGATATTTCAGAACTTTTCTTGGTTGCATCTACAACACATGATTTCTTAACTGCTAATGTTCTTGATAATTCTGCAGACCTTGTAGCAATACTGGATGATCCATCTGACACAATTATGATCCCCACTTTGATTTCTGCTTCTGATGATGCTTTACCTGGAACTTACAAAATTTTGCTAGGAACTCAATATGGTGATATTACAATTAGTAAATATCTAACAGTGATTATAGAGTGATACCTGATATTGATTCACAAATAGGGATCTCTGTTTATACTACTCAATTTTCTGGTATCGGTGGAAAAATTAGAATTAGTCCTGAAGATTTTGAAGTATCTGAATTAATTTCTAAACGTGCAACAAATTCTATTACTGATGAAAGTGGTTATGCCGTTTACAAACTAAAAAAGCAAAAAATCGATACTAATCATGCTTTATCTGGTATATTTCGTAAAACAGGTGTTCGATTAAAGTCTCTAGGCCTAAAAGATGCCTCGGCAATTACTGAACAATTTGTTGGTTCTCCTCATAAGGGAAAACCTATTGAAGATTTTTCTACTGAAAAATACTCTCTTACAAAAATTGGATTTACAAAAAAACCGATCTCTAAAAAAGATATGATTGGTAATAATTTTAAAATTCAAATTTCTGATTGCTCTGATGATTTATCTTCTTTTACTGAACATAACCATATTTTGAATTTCTATGGGTACCAGAGATTTGGTTCCAAAAGACCTGTTACTCATTTAATTGGTAAGGCTATTTTACAAAGAGATTTTGATATGGCTGTTGATTTAATTCTATCATTTACATCTTCATATGATTCTCCTGAAAATACAGAAATTCGGGAAAAACTTTCTGACAAAACAAATTATGAACAATATTATGATAAAGTTCCATCTCAAATGGATATAGAGAAAATTGTTTTAAAAGAAATGATTGATCATGATGATTCAATTCGTGCGATACGTGCAATTCCATTATCTTTGAGACGATTTTACATTCAAGCATACCAATCATTTATTTTTAATCAATCTCTTAGCTCTGCATTTTTAGATGGTGAGAATTTATTTGAAGCTCAATCTGGTGACGTTTGTTATGATTCTAAAAGTATAATTGGAAAATTTAAAGATGGGGCTGAACAATATTTATCATTACCATTTGTTGGTTATTCGTATTATAAAAAAACAAGATTTGATCATCAGATTTCTAAAATTTTGATAAAAGAAGAAATTACTCCAAAAGATTTTTTCATAAAAGAAATGCAAGAAGTTAGTAGCGAAGGTGGATTTAGGCAGGCTGCAATTCATTGCTCTGATTATTCCTTTGATGAAAATAAAGTAATTTTTTCCTTATCTCGCGGTTCTTTTGCAACAATTTTGTTGAGGGAAATAATGAAACCTGATAATCCCATAACTGCTGGATTTTAATGATTTTATTTTTTTAAAATTTTTAATAATATTCCAATTGACATGGTTATGATTCCTCCAATCATAATCTGAATTCCATATGTAATCCAATCTGGATTGGCATACATGAAAGATGATTTTGGACCTACTATGGACTGACCTTGCAGGTCAAAAATTAGGCCAAAAATGAATATGATACTTCCAATTCCAATTATTGAATATGATTTAACCACACAGTTTTCACGTGATTTCTGTTAAAAAGGGTAAAGAGAATTGATGCTTTAACCAAATGATTTTTGGGCTCTATTTTTAATCATTTTCTCATGACTTCATAAAATGTACAACTGGAGTAGTCAATCTGAGTCCACTGGGCACAAATATCTTGGACTGATATTATTTTCCTCATCAGCTTTAATGGCTTTATTGCTTTTTCTTATTTTTCATCCTCAAATTGATGCTATAAATCGAGAATCTCCTATTTTGATTAATTTGATGTTTTTACCTGCAATGGCTGTAGGATTTCTTTATGGAATTAAAATTACTAAACGAGCTGTAAATCCAGCTGAAATTCAAAGTCCAATAAAAAGATCTATTGTAAAAATATTCTTATTCTTTTTTGTAATGGGCGGTATGTTTAGTTCGGTAAACTTTGCAATAAATGGTGGAAGTGTTATGCCTGACGTAACTATTTTTGAAGATGGTTTATTGACATGGGTACATACATTTGTAATGGCTAATGGTGGTGTAACTTTTCTAATAATTTCCAGCATTACTTTGATGGCTGCTGCAACAAAACGGATTGTTGGTTTGGATACTGGATTTCTTAATAGATTGGTTTCTTGTGCCAGTACATTTGTTTTTGTTACTGTTCTTGCTCTAAGTTTCACAAAATCTGATCCTACTTCTTCTGGTATCTTTTTGTATACTTTTTACCAAGCAGGTATTGTTGGTGGTGCATTTTTTGCAATGAATAGATTAACTAAAGATAAGAATATGGTTTCAGACTTTGCAAATGGTTACTAAATAATTTTTCTTGGGTAAACATTCTTAATTTCTAGTAATTCTTTGTATTTGTATGGGGTTATTTGATAAAATTAAAAAAAGTTTTGAATTAAAACAAAATTTTCCAAATTCTGACTCTCTTGAAAAAACAAAAAAACAAATTTTAGAATTAACAAAACAATTTGAATTAAATCCTAATTCTTCTAAAATTTTACTTGAACTATACTCTTGTTATGTTGAAATTTCAAATACAGAAAAAAAAATTGAATGTTTAGAAAAATTATCTGATCTTTTACCTCGTGATTTCTACCCGCTTCAACAATTGGCAGATATTTATCTAAACGAAGTTAATAATGATTCTAAGGCTAAATTTTATCAAAATAAGGCTAATAAAATCAAAAATGATTTCTAGATTTTTATTAATTTTGTATTGAAGTTAGTTTTCTAAATCTACGTATATTCCTGAAATTTCATTGTTAATTCTATCCCAGTATATCTCGCAACCCTCTGTTTTGAAATCATTTGCTTTACATTCATCGAAATGTGCTGTATTGTTTCTTGACATATTATCTGCAAACAATACATCTTCCCCTATCCCTAAACCGATAATTAATACTGCTAACAGACTGGCTGAAACTAAGATCATAGAATATCCAACTTGTCTCATATTTTGAGATTTTTTCATTCATGTGAAATCGATAAGGCTTGAATTTAATCTTTTCAAGTCTTGTAATATCCCTCAGATCTTATCACTAGACTCTTTTTTCCGATAAAAAGAAAAGAAAGTACTTCAAAATACATTCAATGAGCATTCAAATTCTCCAATATGAGTTTCTTGGACCAATTCCTATCTCTGAATGGGGTCCTCCTATGGAAAAATTGGTTTATTTGATTTTATCTAGAACTAAGGATAAATTTGATATTCTTTATGTTGGTGACTGTCAAAAAACTGAAGAAAAGTCATTTTTTACATCTCATGATAAATTCCAATGTTGGATTAAGCAATCTGGATCTGAACAATCTTTGTATCTTGCAATATTGCCTATGTTTGAATCCAGTGATGAAAAAAGACGTAATGTAATTCAAAAAATTATTTCTCAATACAAACCACATTGTAATTCTGATGATATCCCTGAGTCTAAACCTGATTATGTTGTAAGGGCTTCAGAGAAATCAGATAAGGATTCAGAGAAATCAGATAAGGATTCAGAGGAATCTGACAAAGATGAATGATGAATCAAATGATGATTCAGATAAGATTACTTGTGCGTGCTGTGGCCATGAAATGAAATTAGAAAAGGAACTTCAAAAATCTAATCTATACCGTTGTAGCAGTTGTGGGATTAGTGATACTAGACTTAATTCTTAACTTTATTTTGTACATCGAATAATTGTAAAGTTAGTAAATCTAATGCCTTTTTCATATGTTGAAATTCATTAATTGAATGTATTTGTCCTTCTACTAGTGCTCTCATTATTTTAACTGAATTTTTTTGGTAATCATCTGATGCAACAATCTCCATTGCATTTAATTTTGATAATAAATTATCTAAATCTTTAATCATTTCATCAGAAGGTTTGTGTTTATCCATAAATATGACATTTTTTTTTCGTATATGAATTATTGCTAAGATATTATTATTAATTAAGGGATTAATTTTAAAAATTTATTAATTTATATTTTAAAATTAAAATTATTTTTGATAAACAACTGAATTAGTTAATATGATTACAGTTTGACTAGTGTTTTTTCTGATTTATTTTGTGGATCAATCCAAAGATTAGGATCTATCTTACCTCCTTTCTCTTTGATAAATTTTTCAGTATTAAAAGAAATTTGTTCTAAGACTTTTTTTGCAATTTCCATAT
The DNA here is from genome assembly GCA_028343855.1 of Candidatus Nitrosopumilus sp. Lineage (GTDB taxonomy): Archaea > Thermoproteota > Nitrososphaeria > Nitrososphaerales > Nitrosopumilaceae > Nitrosopumilus. The sequence continues at coordinate 85,636 of JAOLZN010000001.1, forward strand.
CTTTTTTTGAAATTTTCTCTAAACCCATGTTTCTAATCTCTAAAATGCTATCAATTATTGAATCCACTATATCTTTTGATTTCTCAGTCATGAAAATCAAGTTATTTCTTCTATCTCCTGGATCAGATTGCCTTGTAACATAACCCTCTAACTCCATTTTGTCTATTACTGGAACTAATGTTGGAGCTTCTACAAATGCCATATCTGCAATTTGTTTCTGAGTAATCCCTTCTTTGATTGACAAAACTGTGATAATTTTCCATTTTGCTCCCGATAACCCAAATCGCTCACTTAGTTCAATATCTGCTGCTTTTTCCCATGATTTGGCAGAATTCTTTAACATCAATCCTATGCTTTCTTTAAGATCTAGTGTTTTTATTTCAGATTACCCCTTTTTTCTATCCATGTGTGCTAGTTTAATTAGTCTTGTATTAATTATATTCTATTTATTAGCATTATAATGATTAGTACACTAACCTTTATTATAATCCATTTAATAATTAAATTGATGAATCTAAATACACAGAAAAAATTTGTTTCAGGAAGATTAAAATTAAATCATTTTTCAAACACTGCTAAAATAACTTTTTATTTTATGGCAATTTGTTTCATTTCTTTTTCTTTAATTCAAAATAGTTATGCTCAATCAAATTCCAATGAACCCATTGCTTTTTCGAATGGTTTACTTAATGATCCGATTGCTCAAGATATTCTAAAAAAAATTGAACAAACTAATAAAATGATTGAGGATTTAAAACAAAAAGAATATGAGGAAAATCAAGCACGAGAAAATTTAGAACGCGTAAGAGATATTTCTCTTGAAAGATTAAACCAAAAATTAGCTGAATGGGAAAGATTATGGGAAAAGCATTCTTCTAAAAATTCTTTTGAAAAATTTGTAAATAAAAGACCTTCATATGTTCAAGATGTATTTTGGGATCAATTTCAATTTAAAGAACAAAAAGTTATTGCTGGAAGAACTGCTATGTATGAGGCATTGGCAAATGGTGATACAATGAGTATTGCAATGAATGCATATAATCAAGCTGCATCAATTCAAAGAATTGAATTAATTCAAATTAATGCCCAATCCAATGTTAAGCATAATTTAGCTCATCATGATGAGCAAAAACTGTTTAATTCTGAAGGAAAAATTCATCTTTCCCCTTTAATTAAAAATCAATTAGCAAATCGCTACACTGATTATAAATTACAACCAAATTACATATTAGCAAACTCTGATGTTCCAAAACCATCTGAAATTAATTCTATTCTTGAATGTACTGAAGGTCAAGTTTTAGTTTCTCGTATAATTTCAACTAATTATTCTTGTATTGATGAGAACTTAGCTAAAAAGTGGATTAGTATTGGAATTACTGGAATAATTATTCATTAATACAAAATACATAAAGATCTTATAATATTCTAAAAAGTATGGGATTCAAAAAGGGTATTACTAAATGTGTAGAATGTGAAAACAAAATGTCTAAAGATCCTGATGAAACCGGCATGTGTAGCAAATGTGGTGCAGGTGCTAGAGTTGATTCAGAAATACACAAAGAATTAAGCGATTTAGGTATAATCTAAAAGAATTACATTATTTGGAATGGTTATAGTAAATCTTCATCAATTTCTTCAATTGGATTCATAAATTGTGCACATGTGCAAGTTGGAATTTTACATTTTCCTAATTTTATCATTAAATTACTTTTTTCATCTGGTATGTGAACTTCATCTGTATGATGACATTTTTTACAATTCATTTTTTCTTATTTTACCTCTAGTTTTCTGTAACTAAAACTGCACGTGCATCTATTTTTGAATCTTTTAATTTTTGTAATGCTTCGTTTGCTTTCTCAAGAGGAAATGTTTCATAAATCACTTCAATATTATTTTCATCACATATCTTGATTACTTGCTCCATGTCTTTTGTTGATCCTATCAATGTTCCTCTAATTGTTTTTTCTTCAAATGCACTAAATTCTGGATTGGCACCTACTGTTGCAATTACAATAATGCCTCCTTTTTTGACTGATTTTATTGCCGTATCTGTAACAATATCTGCTGGAGCAAATACAATTGCTGCATCTAACAATCCTTGTTTTTCTTTTAACTCACTTAGGAATTCTTCTTGTTCTTTAGAAAATATCATTGTGTCAGTTGCACCTAATCTTTTTGCAACATCCAGGTGATTCTGTGTTCTTGAGAATGCAATAACTTTACATTTTTCTATTTTAGCAAATTGTACTGCCATGTGGCCTACTCCTCCAATTCCAAATATTCCAATTTTTTTATTTACATTTGGCTCTGCAGCTTTTACTGCTTTGTATGCTGTTATCCCTGCACAAAATAATGGTGCTGCATATTCTGATTTCATATTATTTGGAACCTTTGTGGCAAAATCTTCTATAACTGTAATGTATTCTGAATACCCTCCTTTCAATGTCTCTCCTGTGATTTTTGAAGATTCACAAAGATACTCTTTGCCCTCATTACAGTATTGGCATTTTTTACATGCTTCAAGTAATGGTGTGATTCCTGCTCTGTCCCCAATTTTAAATTTAGTAACATCTTTTCCTATTTCAATTACTTTTCCAACAACTTCATGTCCTGGAACAATTGGCAATGTTGCTGGAATTCCTATATGTTTCCAATCCCCTTCAATTCCGTGAAGTTGTGAATGGCAAACACCGCAGGCTTCAATTTTTAGTAAAATTTCATTTGGTCTTTCAATTTGATGTTTATCTATGTTGGTTGATTTCAAAGGATTAGTTTCAATTTTAGCGCATTCTGATAGTACCATTGCACGCATTTTTTCCATAAATCAAAAATTTTTTCATTGAATTTTAATATACTGTTTTAATTTTTTCTCATGAATTATCTCAATTAAGATAAGATTTATTTGAAAAAAAGTATCAAATATGGTATGACTGATGTTACTTCTGAAGATCGTGAACGAGTAAAATTACTAACCTCAATATCTTCTTCAAAACATGAATTTGATAAACTATCTTTAGAACAATTGGCAAGATTAGAGGAACTACTAAAGAAAAAAGATTACAGTCATGATAAAAAGGCAGATAAAACTAAAACTAAATTTCTTAAAAGAATCAATGTTAGAATTTATGAATTAACTGAAGGTAAGGGAATATGGGGATAGATTATGCCAATTAGTGATAAATTAAATGAACAAGATTTGGAAAAAGAAAAGGAACTTGTAGCTGAAATCACCAAAGCTATGAAAGATGAGGGGTATACTGAAGAAGAAGTTAGACAAGGCCTTGAACTTGCATATCACCTAAGGACAAATGTTAAGGCTAAAATGGACTCACTTTCAGATTGTCGTGAATAATGAATTGAACTAGTACTTTGTATAAATAGACTAATTGTCAATGATTCAACAATGGTTGAAAATAATCTAATTCATGAAACTAGCCCTTATTTACTTCAACATGCAGAAAATCCTGTTAACTGGTATGGATGGAATGATGAAGCATTACAAAAAGCTAAAAATGAAAATAAACCCATTTTTTTGAGTGTTGGGTATAGTGCATGTCATTGGTGTCATGTGATGGCTCATGAATCATTTGAAAATAACGATGTAGCTGAATTTATGAATGAAAATTTTGTAAACATAAAAGTTGATAGAGAAGAACGTCCTGATATTGATGATATTTATCAAAAGGCTTGTCAAATTACAACGGGACAAGGTGGTTGGCCTTTAAGCGTTTTTCTTACTCCTGATCAAAAACCATTCTATGTCGGAACTTATTTTCCTGTATTGGATTCCTATGGTCGACCTGGGTTTGGAAGTATATGTAGACAATTGGCACAAGCATGGAAAGAAAAACCAAAAGATATTGAGAAATCTGCAGAAAGTTTTATTCAAGCATTACATAAAACAGAAAAAATTACAGTTCCTACAAAATTAGAACGAACTTTGCTAGACGAAGCTGCAATGAATTTATTTCAATTAGGTGATCCTACATATGGCGGATTTGGCTCTGCTCCAAAATTTCCAAATGCTGCCAATATTTCATTCTTATTTAGATATGCTAAGATGGCTAATTTACCAAAATTTAATGAATTTGCATTAAAAACTCTAAACAAAATGGCAAAGGGCGGAATATTTGATCAAATTGGAGGTGGATTTCATAGATATTCAACTGATACAAAATGGTTAGTCCCTCATTTTGAAAAGATGCTTTATGATAATGCTCTGATGCCTGTAAATTATTGTGAAGCATACCAAATTACTAAAGACCCATTCTATCTTGATATTTTAGAAAAAACCCTTGATTTTGTTTTACGTGAAATGACTTCTTCTGATGGTGGATTCTATTCTGCATATGATGCAGATTCTGAAGGTGTAGAAGGAAAATTTTATGTTTGGACTAAAAAAGAAATAAAAGAAATTCTTGGAAGTGATGCTGATATATTCTGTCTTTATTTTGATGTCACTGATGGTGGAAATTGGGAAGGAAATAGTATTCTTTGTAATAATCTTAACATCTCAACAATCGCTTTTAATTTTGGAATTTCAGAACAAAAAGTATCTGAAATTATAACTTCTTGTTCAAAAAAACTATTGGAAGTAAGATCAAAAAGAATCACTCCTGGATTAGATGATAAAGTTTTAGTTTCGTGGAATTCCTTAATGATAACTGCTTTTGCAAAAGGTTATCGTGTTACTAATGATGTTAGATATCTTGATGCTGCTAAAAATTGTATTTGTTTTATAGAAAAAAATCTGTTTATTGATGATAATTTATTACGAACTTACAAAAATGGTACTGCAAAAATTAATGGTTATCTTGAAGATTACTCTTATTTTATTAATGCACTTTTAGATGTATTTGAAATTGAACCCAATGCCAAATATCTTAAACTTGCATTAAAACTGGGTCATCATTTGATTGATCATTTCTGGGATTCAGAAAATAATAGTTTCTTTATGACTTCGGATGATCATGAAAAATTAATTATTCGACCAAAGAGCAACTATGATTTATCTTTACCATCTGGAAATTCTGTTTCTTCTTTTGTAATGTTGAGATTGTATCACCTATCTCAAGAACAATCTTTTCTCAATATTGCAATTAAAATAATGGAATCTCAGGCACAAATTGCTGCTGAAAATCCATTTGGATTTGGATATTTGTTGAATACTCTCTCTTTGTATTTAGAAAAGCCTATTGAAATTACTGTTATTAACTCTGAAAATTCTGAGATCTGTAAATCGTTATTTACAAATTACTTGCCTAATTCTTTTATGGTGAACATTCAAAATTCTGATCAGTTGCAGGATCTATCCGAATATCCTTTCTTTACTGGTAAATCTTTTGAAGATAACACCTCTGTTTTTATTTGTAAAAACTTTACTTGTTCGTTAGCATTACATACCTTAGATGAAGTAAATTCAAAACTTTAGATTTTTTTTAAGTTAATTTCTATTGTGTTACCTACTTGTGGTCTGCCCATACTATCATATCTTGATTTTGGCATTGCTATTGTAATTTGTGTTTGTTGATATGATTTAATATTTACAGTTGGTTGTGCTTGTAAAATTGCTTCTAATAATGGCATAACTTGTTCTTTTGTTTCTGTATCTAACTTTTTTGATACATTTTCTATAATCATTTGTTTTTGTGAAATTGGTTCTGTAGAAACATTTTCAATTAATGTTAATTGTATCATTTGACCATTATCTAATATCTGTGTTATTTTAAATTCATTCATAACTGACAATAATTAGTCTAATTATCTTAATGATTTATCTTTAACGAATTGAAAAATATAATGCAATAACTGCAGTTGCTACAGCTGATGACACTCCTAACCCAAAAATTATTTTTCCTCCATCAATATTCATAATAATGTTATTTTTTAATTCAAATTAAACTGTACTGATTTTAATTAATTTTTTTATCTTTCACTTAAATTCATGCCTAATTTTAATTTTTATTCCTGCTCTTTTGTTTTAACATCTGATTCTATTGGTTTTGAAATTGATTTTTTTATCAATATTGCCTTTTTTTTAATTATTTGATTGAATTCATCTATATCTTCTAGGCTGGGACTTTGTTGTTGGTTTTGATATGCTTGTAAAAATCCTGAATATACACACCCAGTAATTATGCCAAATGCTGTATCTGGAATTGATTCTACTTCTGGAAGAAAATTCTCTGCAATTTGCTTATATGATTCTGATTCGCTAATGTAATACTCAATTAAATTCTCTATGAATTCTTTATTCTCTTTTGATATTACCATACTTGTAATTTGATTCCTAGTTTATTTAATTATCTTTTTTTTTAAATGTGATAAACTTATGTAAATGATAATTTTATTTTGAATATTGTTAGAACGCCCTTCTCCTGAAATAAGAAAAATATTGAGACAAATCAAAAAACAAACTTTAGCTTTACAATCTATACGTCATCTTAATAAAATTCAAAAATTGATTTGGTTTGAAATGGCCACAAATGCCACTGGAATTAATGTGGGACGTATTTGTTGCAATAATAAACCAATTAACCTCACTGTGTATGATGTTGGAGATTCCACCTCTTCAGTATTACTTTGCAGTACTCACGCAAAACAAAAATATTTTTTAAAAGATATTTCTGAAATTAAATTGTTAGATGAAAAATTAGTTAATTCTCATACATTATAATTCTAAATTTACTTCTACGCCTAAGTTAAATTGTAATGTAAAAATAGTGTAATGATTTTCTTTAATTATGGATCTTAATGAAATACTTACGAAGGAAAGAGATTCTTTAAGGGATGAGAATGTAGAACTTCGAAAACGAATTAATGAACTAGAAACTTCTTTACAAAACGCATTAACTTTACTTGAAAATAGTAATTGATAATATGATTTTATTTGTGCCTGATAAATTTTGAAAATATGATTTTTCAATAAAAGTTTACTAATCGCGTATTCCTGAATAATTTTCTTGACTATGTGGAAATTAGAGTTTGAAGATGGCTATTTTCGAATATTTGATTCTAAAAAATTGATTGCTGGTTATTTTGATCCTGACTATGGTGATCTTTCAAAAACAAAAAATCCTGAAGATATAATATTGTTGAAAATAAAAAATCATGAACTCGTTTTAGGTGGAATGATCATGATTCCTCTTGTTAAATTCAAATTATTTGACACTGATCTGAATACTACCATTACTGAAGTTAAGCAAAATGTTTCTCGTGTCTCTGAACATTTACAAAAATGGGATACTTTTCTTTCTCAAATAAATAATACTTCTCATTTTGTTGGTATTTCTCATACAGATCAGGATATGTTAACTATGACTTTTCCTGTAAAATTTTCAAAACCTACAATTCTTGAAAAATCTAATTTGTTGGAAGAAATTTTACCTGTTTTGAGTTTATTACAGAAATCTAACTTACTATAGTTGTAATGTTTTTTTGTTTATGGCATATGTTCTATTTTCCATTGTTCTGTTTTATTGTTACAATTGAACCATTCTATTTCTAATTCATTGGAGTCAAATTCACCTAATTCATTTTGAAATTGTTGGTTGCATTGCTCTTTCATTTTTTCAGAAACTTGGAGTACTTTTTGTGGTGATACGCCTTGTGGTTCTTCAAATTTTTCTCCTCCGACATAATGTTTTATGCCTACTTTCGCTGTTTGAAATTCAACTAATCCTAAATTTTGGTATTCATATGCTTCTTGAATCAATGCATCTGATCTAATTTTAGCTGATTCATCTCCTGTTTTAATCCATTGAATAAATTGTAAATCACTTTCTAGTTGAGTTTCTGCTGAAATTTTTAACAGTGCAACTGAACTTTCAAATAATTCTGGTGGTGACAATTCATCATACTTTAAAATTATTTCTCTAAAATCATTTACATGATTTTTATAAAATTCTATTAGTTCCTCTTTTGAAACATCACCTTCATTCCATTTTGTTTTTTCAGAGTAAAACTGCCCTTGTATGTCTGAAAGTTCATTTTCAATTTGACTTAATTCATTTCCAAATTGTAATCCTTTTTGTTTTGTAATATCTGTTGAATAATTATATGCAATAATTGAACTAATTATAACAATAGCAATACTGAGAATAATGATATTTTGAATTTTCTTTTTTTTCAAAGGTAATCTACGTAGTTTCCATTTTCGTCTAGTTTTAATTCAATATTGAATTCTGTACCGCTGATAAATGAATCATTTCTAGTTGTTCTTACTCTTGCTACAACTAATTCATAAGGCCATATTTCTACAACAATTTCTCCCACTTTGGCTTTTGGTGTTTCTGTGATCTCCATATCTTCACGTTTTACCCCATGTCTTTCTAGCATGTGAATTGAATGATCTAATAATGGCTCTGGATTATTGTAATTTAGTACCCATACTGTTCCTTCATACTCAATTTTCTGCAATTTGAAACAATCCTGATTTCCTCATATAACAATTATTCCCTTATCAATCCTATATTCACCATTTAATTCTGTTTTATTGTTGATCTTGAAAATTTGTTTAAAATTATGCCCAAGAAAAGATCTTTTTACTTTTATTCTCAATTCCAAAGAACATACCTAATGTTATTCTGTCTGAATTACCTTGAATTTTTTTTACTTCATGAAGATAATTTGGATTAATAATGACCAGATCTCCTGATTTGGATTCGATTGTATCCATTAGTATATTTTCTTTAATACTTGGATTATAGCCAAATTCTATTTCTCTGTACTTCTCTAATTTTTTTTCCCATTGTTTATTGTATATTGATAAATTTCCTCCTTTTTCTGTTTCTTGTAAATGTAAAATACATGATATCTGACTATTAATTTTTGATACTTGATACTCTACTCCTTCATATCTTACATTATCTTTGTGCAGTGGTATTGATTTACCATTTTCATGTCGTCTAATTGTACATGTTGCATAATTTCTTTGATTTTCTTTTGTTTCTGTAATTTTATAATTTGGAAAGTATTTTGATATTGTTGTTTTAATTTTATTAACTGGATTTTCTACATTTACAAAAATTTTTTTAAATATTTCATTTGCTTTTTCTGCATTATCAAAATATTTTTCTTTTCTTGTAGTATAATTCATTAAAAATGGACCAATATGGTTAAATTTTTTTGAATCCCTTTCTATATTCATACTAGATATTTTTTCAATTATTTTTTTACAATCGTCTTTTTTTAAAAAATTCTTTATTATTATTGATGAATTTTCTCCATCAATTATTTTTTTAATATCTTTATTCTCAATTTGATTTTTTGTAACTATTATGGAGTTCCACAATTAATATCCTGCAGCTCCTGAATGTGATACTTTTGCAATTAAATCTCCTTCTTGTGTTTTTGAATCAATTTCACATTTCAGAAATGCATTCACAATGACATTTTGAAGATTCTCCACTGTCCACTCTGTTTTGTTATCTGACAATCCTGGTAAATCTACTCCTGAAATAATGATTTTCACTGTATCTGGATATTTTTCAGAATTTCCATCTTTTCTATGTGTTACATTTAGTTGAAAACTTTCTGTTGAAATAATGCTTTGCCCGTTACCCCAAATTATGTCTGTCATTTTTACTCTATCGTCTTCAAGTTCACTTTTGATATTTATGTAAAATTTTTTTTCTTGCTAGTGCTAATCTTCTTAATTTCTAATCTAAAATATCGTAATAATTTTAGGTGGATAATCTGTTGTTAAATCATGACTGATGATGTTGAAAAAAACTTTTTTGATGTAATAGTTCAGTTAAAGGAAATTGATCCTGATGCTTACTATAAAGTTCTAAAAGAATTAGGATATGAAGATAATGAAAAAGAAACATAGTTGACTGATTTTTTGTAGAAAGATCTAAAAAGAACTATGTAAGAAATTATAGAATTGATAGAAAAAACTGAATCCTCGAAAGAAATTACTCCAAAGAAAGTACCTCGTTCATTAAATAATTTACTAAAAGTAGAAAAAGATTTGAAAAAAATGAATGCTGAATTAAAGAAAGTTGTAAAAAAAGTGAAAACCTTGGAAAAAGAGAATACTAAATTACAAAAGAAATTGGATAGGAAATAATTTTTAGCTATTTGCCTGTGTCAATTACATTTAATGTCATGGTGCTGACTACTCTTGATAGTTTTCTAATGGTAGCTACAACTTTCTCAAATCCTTCTTGATTTTCTGTTTCAATTTCAGCAATTACGTCATATGCACCAAAAGTCAGGTATGCATTACTGATAATGGGCATTTGTTTTAATTCATCAACAATATATTCTTCAGCGCCTAAATCACAATTTAATAAAATGAATCCTTTATGCATTACTTTACCTTGAACTTACTACTAACTTCTTGTCTTTAAATTTTTGTACTATTACCATCTACTGCGTCCGCCATAGCTATTTTTGCCATCGCCACTGTCTCTTCTTTTACTTCCTCGATCATCTCTACTGTTTCTGCCGTAACCTCCGCCACCGCCTCTGCCGTAACCTCCGCCACCGCCTCTGCCGTAACCTCCACCTCTAGAATAATTTGATCTTGATCCTCCGCCACCGCCGTATCTTCTTCCTGATGATTGTCTTTTTAGTGGGTCTGGAATTGAAATTTGAATATTCATTTCTTGATTAAGATCTCTTAGTGGTACTTTGATTTGACGTTTAATGATATTCCAATCTCCTACTGATGAATATGACACAAATGTGATTGCTCTACCTTCAGTTCCAGCTCTTGCTGTTCTTCCTATTCTGTGAAAATATGCCATTTCTTGATTTGGGACATCGTAATTAACTACCAGTTCCACTCTTGGTACATCTATTCCTCTTGATGCTACATCTGTTGCAACTAATATGTCAGCTTTACCGTTTCTGAATTTGGCCATCGATTGCTCTCTTCTACTTTGTGACATGTCTCCTTCTATTGCTACTGCATTGTATTTTTCTTGATGGAGATATTTTGCAACGTCTCTTGTTCTGTATTTTGTCGAACAAAATACAATACTCTGACCTTTTAATGGTTTAATGAAATCTAGTAAATATTTGAATTTGTCTCTGTCTTTAATTACTAAAAATGATTGATCTATTCCTTCACCACTAAGATCATCTGCATCTAACAAAAATTGTTTTGGATTATGCAAATAATCTTCACCTAATCTTAAAATTGCTGTTGGCATTGTTGCTGAAAATAATGACATAACTCTATCTTCTGGTGATAAATCTAAAATAAATTGAATATCGTCTACAAATCCCATGTCCAACATTGTATCTGCTTCATCTAATACGATGTGTGTAACATCACCTAATTCTATTGAACCTCTTTTGAGATGATCTATTAGTCTTCCTGGTGTTGCAACAATAATTTCTACACCTCTATGTAATGCATCTAATTGGATTCCCATTCCTTGTCCTCCGTACACTGTTGCAATTTTAATTCCAGTGTATTTTCCCATTTTCTTAATTTCTGTACTAATTTGCATGGCTAATTCCCTTGTTGGCGCCATGATTAATCCTTGAATTCCTTTTTTTGGTGTAATATCATTTAACATTGATAATGCAAATGCTGCTGTTTTACCTGAACCGGTATGTGCTTGTCCTACAACATCTCTTCCTGATAATAAGACTGGGATAACTGCTTCTTGGATTTCAAATGCTTCTTCGAAACCTTGATCAGTAATTCCTCTAAGTACTTCTTCTTTTAATCCTAGATCTTTAAATTTTGTCATTTTTTTTCTTCTCTTAAGCAATGACGATAAAGCTCATTGCCCATTCGTCATTATTCCGATAACCCAGAAAATCGATTCAGGTCTAATAAACGCTTGTTATTTTAATTCTTTAACTGACTATCGATGATTTTTTTAAAACTTTCAAATGGTTGAGATCCTTTTAATTCAACAAATCCTATTTGCTCATTTCCAATAAAAAATCCTGGAGTACCTGTTACTCCATATGTTCTTCCATCATTAAGATCATTTTGAACATCTTCAAGATATTTTACATTTCTAAGACATGAATCAAATTTTTCTACATTTAATTCCATTTCTGATGCATACTGATTAAATATTGTAATTGCATAGGATGTTTCTAAATTACTCCATTCTTTTTGTTTTTCAAATAATGTGTCATACATTTGTTTAAACTTGCCCTGCTCATTTGCACATTCTGCAGCTATTGATGCTGGTACTGCATTAGGATGTATGTTTTGTATTGGAAAATCTCTGAAAACTAATTTCACTGTACCTTTATTGATATATTGATCCATAATTGTTGGAAGTGTTTCTATGTGGAATTTTGCACAAAATGGACATTGAAAATCTGAAAATTCTATAATTGTAATTGCAGCATCTGGATTACCAATGATTGGATTGTCCCCTGCTGATATTTTCAATGGTAGGGTTGGTTGATTTTTTGGTAACTGTTTTTCAAGAATTTTTAATTCTAATTTTGCAATAGCATTATCTAATTCTTCTTGTGAAATTTTATCTGAATTAAAATTTGTTAGATATGAACCTGCAAAAAACGTGGCAATTCCTGTTATGATAATTATTGTAATGATTAATACATTGAATGTTGATTTTTTTACAATTTTTTCATTTATTTTGGGTGCATTTTCAAAACTTTCTTCATTCATGACTGTGTTTTTGTCACAGTCTACTTATTCCTATTGAATTTATTTTGTAAATACTTCATTTTTATAATTAAAAGCCAATGACGGGATCTGAACCCATGACCTACTGATTACAAATCAGTTGCTCTACCAGGCTGAGCTACATTGGCACGAAATAAAATAAAATTTTTCAAGGTTTAAAGTGTTACCTGAGTTAAATATTGCATTTTTTTAAAATAATTTGTTCACCTTTCAATTTATAACATTGACTTTTTGATATTTGATATGCGATACATTGAGCCAACAAGAGTTAAAGTTCTAATGATGATGTTTTTTACAACTGGTATAATCGGTACTCTTATTGGATTATCAGCTATTACGCCTCCAAATCTTAAAATCATGATTACATTTATGGGCTTAATCAATATCGGATTGGGTGCCTTTTTTACATTCATTTTTCTAACTCAAATAAAGTCTGACCCAGATAAAAGAAAGAAGAAGAAGAAATCTAAATCTGATAAGTAATCAATTCCTTATAATTAAAGTATAAATAATAATTCTCTGTCTGAAATTCAGAATGTTAGATTTAGTAGCTAAAGAATTATTTCTTACAAAAGGTAAAGGTGTTCATGAAGATAGATTAACTAGTTTTGAATATGCCTTAAGAGATGCTGGAATTGCTGGAACTAATCTTGTTTTAATTTCTAGTATTTTTCCACCAAAGGCAAAATTGATTTCACGCAAAGAAGGTTTGAAAAAAATTAAAGCTGGACAAATTCTTTTCACGATTTATTCTAAAAATCAAACCAAAGAACCTCATAGAGTTTGTTCTGCATCTGTTGGTATTGCACAACCAAAAGATACTGAAAGATATGGTTATTTGTCAGAATACGAATCATTTGGTCAAAATGAACTTCAAGCTGGAGATTATGCTGAAGATATTGCTGCACAAATGTTGGCATCTTCTTTGGGAATTCCATTTGACGCTGATAAAGACTGGGATGAGAAAAGACAACAGTGGTCAATCTCTGGTGAAATTTACAATACTCATAATGTTACTCAATCTACCAAGGGTGATAAAGATGGAAAATGGACTACTGTATTTGCAGCTGCGGTTCTTTTAGTTTAATTATTTCTTATATCCTTTAAGATAAAATATTGCAGCTCCAATTGAAATAATTGCAATAATAATTACTACTACTGTTGATTCTTCTTCTGATTCCATATTTTTAGAATCTAAATTATTTCCTACTAATGAAAACTTTAATTCGTTTTCATTTATTGACTCACTATCTCCAAAAATATATTTTCCTTGAATTTGTTCTCCTTCTCTAGGATCAAATACCCATCCATTTTTTGTAATGTCTGTTGGTATTTCAACCTCGTCTATAGTTTGAGTTGGTATTATGTTTCCTTTAACATCTGATATTTGATTCTCTTCATTTGATAATATGACAACTTGTAATATTGAATTTAATGGGTAATTCCCCGTAGAAAAGTAATCTGATCTGCTTAATTCTTTAATTTTAAAAAATTCAAGAGGATTTATGTTCATCGATATTTTTTCTGCTTCATTTGGAATTGTTATTGGGTTTGTTACTGACATTCTTAATTGTAAAAGTATCTTTGAATCTGTTGGAATGATTGAAAAAGTAGTTTTGGCATTATCTTCCACTGATAGATTTTTCGCTACATTGTAAAAGCCCTCTCCATTTCTAATTTCTTTTGAGAGAAGTATTGTTGATATTTTCTGATACATTGAATATGTGTCTTCCATTGGCATCGTGTATACTGCTGAAATTGTTCCAGTGCCCGAAACTGCTCCTGAGGTTTTTAATTCTTGATTTGCTTGATCAGATGTGTGGATGTATACTTGAAAAAATTTAGCATCTGTATCTAAGGCTTGATTAATTTCATCGATAAACATATCTCCAATTTTCCTTGAAGATTCCTGTATTGCGTTTATTCCTTTATCTTCAGGATCTCTTTCTATGTTGATGAGAATACATGATTGATCAACTACTCCTAATACGCAATTATTTTGATTTGTAACAACGATAGCTTCAATTCGGTTATTCTCTCTAATTTTTTCTTCTAATTCGATTGGGATTCTTATTTCTTGAATATTTGTACTAAGTAATGTGATTGATGTTATGCTATTTTGCTGCATTTTATTATCTATGATTAACTGTGCTGATTCTTGAAATGTTGAAAGATTCATTTCTTGTGAATATACATAATTTGTAGAAATGCCTAACATTGTGATTAGTCCCATTAAAACTAGAATTTTTAACATATGTTCATCCTTTGATGATGAAATATTAAATTTACTTCTTTTTGATAATAGAATTAATCAATTATGTCTAAAAAATTATTTTGGAAACTGATATTTTGATGTATGTTGAATATTTACTTGATGGCATTAATTCCAATATTGGTTGATTTCCTTGATGATCCTTTGATACAACTAATTGTAGTTTCGTTGACTTTAGGAATTGGTTTATTACAAGGAATTATTCTTGGTCGTGCAATTTTACAAAGATTTCCACGACTACAGAATCATGTCAAAACTGTATCTGTTACATTGTTTGTTTTATTTTTAATTAATGCTGTTCTTAGTGTTCCTCGTTTCCAATCTCCTGAAAAAATTGATCTAACAAATTTATCTGTTGCAAATCCTGCTGATGTGGTTTCATCTGTTTTTTTAATTTTTGGAATGAATACTGGTTTTCTTACTGTTCTTGCTATTTCAATAACTGTGATGACTTTTGTCATTTTAAAATTCACTAATTTACATGGAATCGTAAAGGCTTTTGTTTTCTTTTTTAGTAGTCTATTGTTGGTTTTTACTGCTTTGAGTAGATTTACTGATCTCACTCCTAGCACATTTGAAGTTTTATTGTATTTTCTTTATCAACTGGGAATCACTATTGGAATTTTATTTGGTACTATTCGAAAAATCAAGCCTCCTAAATTAGATTTGAAATAGTATCAAACGTTTAAATGATATATTTCTAGGATAATATTGACATCGAATTCAAACCGTTCGGGGAACAAGCCGACAGTCCATGCGTTGGACTGTCGGCCCCATTATTCTAAATTATCTTAAAATTCATTTTTAGAAATACTTTATACATAAAATAATTGTAATACCGATTATGAATAAATTTATCACAATCGGTGATGAAAAAGTAAGTGTTACTGAAATAGAAAATGCAAAAAGCATACCTGAATTATTACAAACACGAGTTCAATATGCAATATTAGATCAATTAAATGATATGGTTACTAGAACTGGCATGGGAAATCCTGATGAAGTAAAAAAATTGGTCCTTAGAGACATTGCGTTTAGTAGAGGTGGTTATTCCTCTACTTTTACTTTTGAAATGGCTAACCAGGCGGTAAATCTAACTGAAGTTGATTTTACTAGTGAAAAAAGTATATCTGAATTATTGGTGTCTAGAGTTCAATATGCAATATCTGATCAATTAAATTATTTAATTTCTAAATCTGACAATCCTGAAGATTCATTAAAAAAAATTAAAGATTCTCTTGTACTGGATGTTACAAAAATAATTGATAGTTACATTCCATCTAAAAATAACAATGATGAAGATTAATTATTTTTAATCTTTGACTTATTTTAGATTTAAAAATTAGTTTAGAGACGATAGTGTTTTCACTTGTTGATTGACATAATCAAAACCTTCTTGCCAAAATTTTGGAGATCTAATGTCAAATCCATGTTCTGATAATAACTTTTCAGGTTTTTTTGAACCTCCTGCAGATAAAATATCAATATATGATTTAACAAAATCATTTCCTTCTTTTTTATACCTTTGAAATAGTGATAATGCTAACAAATTTCCAAATGAGTATGCATAGCAGTAAAATGGCGTATGATAAAAATGTGGAATACAACTCCATTCAATTCCAAAATCTTCTGAAAGATTTACTGAATTCCCAAATTGTTCTTTTAAATTTTGTAAATATGTTTTTGATATTTCATCTATGGTGGTACCATTACTGATCTGATTATGTGCATCAATTTCAAAAATTGTGAAAAATGACTGTCTGAGTATTGTGGCATACAAATCATCTATTTTTTCTGCTAACATTATCTTTTTTTGATCGTCAGATATCTTGTCTGATAAATTATCGTATAGTAATAATTCTGAAAATGTAGATGCTGTTTCAGCTAATGGTAGTGGTGCATCTTGTACCAATATTGATCTATCTTGAGCTGCCTGACTGTGAACTGCGTGCCCTAATTCATGTGCTAATGTGAATACATCTCTAGATTTACCAGTAAAATTGACTAAAACATATGGTGTAATTTTGGGAGTTAGTGTACTGCAAAATGCCCCATCTCTTTTTCCTGGTCTTACTGAGGAATCTATGTGGTTTTCATTGAATACTTTTCTGGCAAATTCTTCTAACGTACTGCTAAATTTTCCAAGTGATTCAAAGACTAGTTTCACTGATTGATTATATGAATAATTTTTTTCTTTAATTTTTGATGCTGCAGGTGCATATAGATCATATCTTTGCAATTTTTTCATGTTTAACATTTTTGCTTTTTGAAGAAAGAATTTTTGAAATATTGGTGAGTTTTTTCTACAAATTGAAAGAAGTGATTCTATCGTTTTATCATCTACATCGTTAGCAATATTTCTCATTGATATTGGACTTTTGTATCCTCTGAGTTCTATTCCCTCATCTTTCCAATTTAGGACAATGTTTTGATAGATTTCTCCAATAACCCCTTTGTTTTCAGTATATTTTGTAAGAATTGTTTTGTATGCTGTCGCTCTAATTTTTGGATTTGTACTTCTAACATAATTTGTTAGTTCTTCTCTTGTCATTACTTTTGTTTTACTGCCTATTTTCATTTTGTATTCATACACATTTGTGATTTTATCGTATAGTTTTACAAGCGCCGAAATTCCTGTCACATCTAATGTATTGATGATTTTTTCTTCTGATTCGCTCAAAGCATATTTTGCAAATAATCTTTTGTATGTGAGATATTCTTTCAATTCCCCTGTATCTTTCATTAATCGTTGTGCATTTTTTTCATCTACTTGTGTTTTCCACCATAAATCAAAAAATAAAATTTTATTTGAAATTTCTGAACCTAATTTTGACATTTGAGTCATTAATGAAGTTGCTTCATCTGATTGAGTATCTGATGAATATGAAAGTGATGCATATCCTCCAATCTTACTCATTTTATGCGAGATTTCTTCAACTTGTTGTAAAATAATTTTGAATTGTTTTGATGTCATTTTTGAATTGAGTTTAGTTTTAATTTTTTCAAATTTCTTTGCTTGATTTTCTAAATCTTTGATCTGTTTTTGAAATTCTGGGCTTTTTGGATTTTTAGCTAATTCTGATAAATCCCATTTTCCTACTTGATATTGACTCAACACTATCTATCCCTTTTAACTATTAAAAAATGAATAGTTTTTTGATATTCGTTTTTAATATTATTATGAGATTTTATTTATTTTTAAAATTATATTCTTGCTCTTTGATAATATTTAATGTCATACTTGTTTTCAGGTTTGGTAACCCTCTGATTGCTCTGGTAATTACATCCTGTAACACTTCTTCACTGGATGATTCAATTCTGCAAACTACATCGTAATATCCAAATACCACATCTGCTTCCTTAACTTCTGGAATTTTACAGAGATTTTTTAATGTGGGGAATTCTTGTCCTTTTTCACAATGAAAAACAACATATGCTTGACTATCGTTTTTACCTAACATCGCTCCTACTAATTTTTCGGTAATTTGGAATAATTGTCCTGATTCAGAACTTGTTAAAGTCATGCTTGAATGAATTTTTGGTATTCTTCTAATTTGTTGTGTAACGATCTCTTGAATTTTTTCATCAGTTGTACACTCAATTTGTGCTACAATATCGTACAGTCCTAATGTGCCATGAGCTTCTTTAATTCCTACTATTTTTTGTAATGCTTCTATGACAAATTTTTCTTCTCCAAGATCACAATTCATCATTATGTATGCTTTTGACATTAGATTCTTACCTCACATATTTTATTTTGATCAATCATCCCAATATTTATGCAAATTTAGCATAAAAGTTTTCATAAGTTAATTTAAAAAAATTTCAGACTTTTTGTGACTGCATCAATAGTACTCTTCATGAATGTAACACCATTTCCAAATTTCTTCTGGAATTGCTTTCATTATTGGATGACCTGTTTCTTCAAAATGTTTTGTTGCATGTTTCCCAATAGATGAATCACAACAACCTACATGACCACATGTGAGACACATTCTAAGTGCTACTGTTGGCAAATGTTCCTTTTCACATTTTTCACAATTTTTTGTTTTGGGAGTTATGTTTTCTTTTTTTTGTAAAAAATGTTGACAATCTTTTTGCATTTTTCTAATATTTTTTTAAAGTTTCTTTGTATCTCTTAATTGATTCAATTACCACTGTTTTTGCATCTTTTGCTGATTTCCACCCAATAATTTCTACTTTTTTCCCTTCTAATTCTTTATACACTTGGAAAAAATGAGCTATCTCTGAGCGATAGTGGTCCTCAATATTTTCTATATCTGTAGTGTGTAGGTATCTTGGATCATTAGTTGATACACAAATAATTTTGTCGTCTGGTTCTCCATCATCTTTCATTTGAAGTAATCCTATTGGTCTTGATTCTATCAAAATTCCTGGATATGTTGGATTTGTAACTAACACTAATGCATCTAACGGATCCCCATCTTCAGATAATGTTTGTGGGATTAATCCATAATCTCCTGGATAATGAAATGGCGAAAATAGTACCCTGTCTAATTTTATCATATTGTGCTTCTTATCATATTCGTATTTGTTCATTGAACCTTTTGGAATTTCAACAATGACGTTGATAATTTCTGGAATATCGCTTCCAGTTTCTATGTCATGCCAAAAATTTTTACTCATTTTCTAGCAGTTGTGATAAATTCTTAGTATATGATTCTATGTACAACCTTTTCTGAAATTTATTTAAACAATATTTTGGTGGATTTCAGACTATGCTGTTAGGTTAGTGTTTGGAATCACTTTGAATATTTTTACAGTATATTCTCCATAGAAAATATTTGTAAATTCACCTGTACTTTGATCTAGATTTCGTACTCTGAATTTGTATTCGTATGAACCGTCTCCTTTAGTATCTATTTGTGCCATATGGATTGCTTCATCTCCTTTGTAAAATTGAATAATTACTGGATATCTTTCAGCTACATCTGAAGCTACTCCGTACACTGTTCCCCATGGAAGTGTATTGTCTTCTGGTACTGTTAGGGTTGTAATTGTAGTTTCTAAACTAATTTTTTCGTTAATTGGGCTTACACTAATTTCATTTTGATTTGTTTCTGCAACTACAGAATTTGGAACTATCATAATTGCTAATAGGGCAATAATTGACGTCATTGCTAGTACATTCATTTTTGTATTCATATCAAATAATATGCCTTCAATGTTCTTTAAATAATTTATTATTCATTTCTACTAGTTCTTTCTACTTATTCTAAGATATCATAATACTGATTTAGTCTCTTATTCAGTAAATCCTTGTAATCTTCAGTATTTTTAACAACTTCCATTCTTGAATTCTTTTCACTACTTACTAAAATGACAACTTGTTTGACTTCAATCCCTGTTAGTTCGTTAAACATTTGTGCATATGCTGTACCTTGAATAAAATGATCCTTCATCCATTCCTCTTTTTGATTACTTCTTTTTGTTTTATAATCTATGATTGATAATTCTCCTTCATAGTTTGCTATACAATCTGATGTTCCTGCTAATTTCATTTTGTTACTGTATAGTCTTAATTCTGTTCCGTGAACATCATTAATTTTTTGTAAAAAAGGAATTAGATTGTTAAAATGTGCCACTGAAAGTAATCTAACTTCATCCATTTGTCTTACTTCGTTAATATGATTTTCAATTAATTTGTGAGTTTCTGTGCCTATTATTGCTGCTTCTTGAGTGATATATTCTGCAGCAATTTCTTGTTCTTTCCAATTTTCTAAACTTTCTTTTTTCTCTTTAGACATTGTTTCTTGTAATATTGTTGTAATTGATGGGTAGATTTCTCCTGTTGGAGTTTGGTAAAAATGTGCATTATCTTTTTCAATTAATTCGGCTTGTTTGAAATTAATTGGAATGTGATTGTATAGTGACATTTTTTTTAATAATTTTTCATGTCATATAGTTATTTTGAATTTTAATTATTTTTATTTATTAAATTAATGAAAAATTAAAATGGACCGGATGGGATTTGAACCCACGACCTTTGCGGGAATTTCTTCCTTACGCAGTGTGAGTGCGTCATCCAAACCAAACTAGACGACCAGTCCAAATACTTTGTGAAAACACATGGTTTTCTATCTTTACTTTTTTGATATTTTGTTATTACCTAACCTTTTTGTATTGATTATGAAAAAAATATTCATATCTTTAAAAGAATTTGATGCCTTAATTGATAGAATGAATTTAGCCTTTGACTCTGCTAATAATCTTGGTCAATATACTACTGCAGGTAGAATTCTATTTCAAATGAATGAAGAATTACCTGATGATCTTCAATTAACTCTTGAAGAAATTGATGATCCTAATGATGCTAAATCTTTCATAGTAGATAATGAATCTGCTTTAAAATATGCAATCAGAGAATATCGTGAAAGATTAATGCTTTCTTAATTCTACTTCTTAACACCAAGATTTCTGTTCTTTAATCTCAAGTATGGATTTCTACATTTTCTGCATCTTGATGCCCCGACATCGTTTCTACATCCACATTTGAAGCAAATTCTCATAACTAATCGTGCCTGTTGTGCAATTCGTTTCTTTTCAGGGTCTGTAATTGGCATTTAATTCTCTCCTCAATCTCTTCCTTTTATTCTAATCTATTTTTCCATTTTTCCTGCTAGTAAAACTGGTACTTCAGCTGGTCTTTTGGCTACAGGAATGTTTGCTTTGTTAAACATGGATACTTTAGATTCTGCTGATCCATATGTTCCCATTACAATTGCACCTGCATGTCCCATTCGTTTTTCTTTAGGTGCTGCTCTTCCTGCAATGTATGCAACAGCTGGTTTGTTAAAACCTGAATCAATAATTTGTTGAGCTAACATTTCTTCAGAATCTCCGCCAATTTCTCCTACAATCACTAATCCTTCTAAATCTGAAATATCTTTTACCATTTCAAATGCATCAATTAATCTGGTACCATTAACTGGATCTCCGCCAATTCCAATTGTAATTGATTGTCCAAACCCTGCATTGGTTAATGCATCTGAAATTTCATAAAGTAAAGTTCCACTTTTTGATAAAACTGCAATCTTTCCTGCTTTGAAAGGCATTGGTGGCATAATTCCAATTTTAATTAATTCTGGAATCATTAGTCCTGGAGTGTTAGGTCCGATGATAACTGCATCTTTTTGTTTTGCTAAATCTAATGCTTCCATGGTATCTCTAATTGGTACGTGCTCTGGAATTGCAACAAGTAATTTAATTCCAGAATTTAATGCATCCTTTGCTGCTGCTAAGAAGAATTTTGCTGGAACAAAAATAATTGAGATTTTTGCATTTGTTGCATCTACTGCTTCTTGCATTGTATTGTATATTGGAACTGTTTCTTCAAATTTTTGACCTCCTTTACCTGGAGTAACTCCTGCAACTACGTTGGTTCCATATGATATCATTTGTTTTGCATGGATTGAACCATATGAGCCTGTAATTCCTTGCACAATGACTCCTTTATTTTCATAATCTGAATCCTCTGGTTTTCCTTTTAGTAGTTCAAAAATATCTGTCATTTCTTTACTCCCATTACTGCAGCGTTAATTGCTTCTTCCACTGTATCAAATATGTTGGTTCTAGAACCCTGTAGCATTTCTTTTGCTTTTTCTGATTCTGTACCTTTTAGTCTTGAAAATACTGGTATGTCAATTAGATTATTTTCATATGCTTTAAGAAATGCTTCTGCAACAACTGTAGTTTTTACAATTCCTCCATAGAGATTAACTAAAATTCCTTTTACTCTGTCTAATTTACTAATCAAAGTTAATGCTTCATAAACTGATTCTGTAGTTGCACCACCACCCACATCTAAGAAACATGCAGGTTTTCCTCCATTATCTGATAACATGTCTAATGTGGACATAACAAGTCCTGCACCGTTACCAACCACTGCTATGTCTCCATCTAATTCTACTAATGAAAATCCACTTTTTTCAGCTTGCTCTTCAATCTCTGTTTTTTCTTGATATTTTTGTAATTCATCATGTCTGAAATTTGCATTGTCGTCAGTTACAAATTTTCCATCTAATGCCATTACTGTATCATCTTGCATAATTGCAAGTGGATTGATTTCTACTAACTCTGCTTCTTTTTCAATTGTTAATTTTGATAATTTTTTTAATGTATCTGCAACTCCTTGAGCTGTAATTCCTTCTAATCCCATTTCTTTTGCAACTTCGTTTGCAATTTCTTCTGAGACATCCCCTAATCCTATCTCTTTAATAATTTGATTTTTAACTGATTCAATTTCCACCCCTCCTTCAGCTGATGCAATAATTGTGTAGCATCTTTTTGAACGATTTAGGAAAATGGATAAGTATAATTCTTTTTTAATATCTGCCATTTTTTCTAGTAGTATTGCTCTTGCTTTTTCACCTTTAATTTCTAAATCCATTACTTGTGGATATTTGATGTCAAATTCATCATCATTTTGACATTTTTGAATGCCTCCTGCTTTTCCTCTGCCCCCAACTGGTACTTGGATTTTAATTACAAATGGATATCCTAGTTGTTTTGCATGTTTTCTGCCTTCTTCGATATTGGTTGAAGATATGCTGTCTAGTAGGCTAATTCCATATTCTCTAAAAAGCTCTTTTGCTTGAAATTCTAATAATTGCATGCAAGTGAGATGAATTTTACGGTCTTTATTAACTATGAGGCTATTTTAGTTGCTCTTGAAGAAAATCAATCATTTCTAAAAAGCGATCTTTACTTTTTCGTAATAATTCTTGTGGATATTCTTCAATTCTAAAAACAAATTGTTGGTGGAAACTTGGAACCAGAATTCCTCCTGATGTAACCATTTGTTCAATTACATAGCCATTAGTGAGACTGCATACGATTTCTTCATAGGATTCATCCTCTTCATCTAGAGTCTGTCTGTACAAAATGATTGGTCTGTTCGTTTTGGCTACTATATCTGACCCTTTTTTTAATAGATCACCTAATTGTTGAATTTGCCAAGCATCTAGACTAATCTGTTTTACCATGATTATCTAAAGTGATTTTTCTATTTAACCGTGATAAAACAAATCATGTTAACTATTTGTCTTCAATTAAATCACACATTTTTAATAAAGAAAGAAAATGGTTTGGCATTTATGCCATATCTAATGCTCTGGAATGTTTTCCTGTGTGAGGTCTTTCTCCAGAATACTTTCTTCTCATGTGTCCTGATGGTCTTCCATAGATTAACTCTAAGAACCATGACTCATGTTCAATCTCTTCAGCAAGAATGTCTTTTGCTATGTCATATGTAACTGGATCTTTTCCAAATGTCATTTGACAAATTTTATTCCAATTAACGATTGCACCTTGTTCTGCTTTGAGACATTTTTCTAGAATGGCTTTATGGTCTGTTGGATTTGTTGGAAGTTGTAAGAATTCACATCCTGAAATTTTGATAAATTCAGTTGCATCATTTGGAAGAATTCCTCCTAATTGATAGATTCTTTCAAGACATGATTCAAAGTGACTAAGATCCTCTAATCTGGCATCTTCAATAATCCCTTTGAGTCCTTCTCCCTCCATACCTGTACAATGTGCTCTGAGATTGGTAAAGTAGTAGTATGCTGTAAATTCAACTGCAGCATTTGTGATTAACTCCCTTACTAATTCGTCAACATCTAGGCCGTTTTGTTTTAGAACGTTAATTCCAACAACATGTGGGTTTGAATCAGACATTCCTTTAGATAATTAACGATTCACATAAAAATATTGCATTAACCTCTATTCTACTGATATTCTGATTTTTTGACCGTCAATATCGTCATCTTTGTATTCTTTACATGATTTTTCAAAATTCACTTTTTTTACTCTTACCAAAAATGCAAGTTCTTCATCTCTCTGTTTGATCATTTCTAATGACTCGTCATCTAATTCTAAAATTGATGCCACTTCTAGAACGTCAGTTGGATTGTATCCTCTTTCTTTTCTGAGAGTTTGCAATCTTCTTGCAATATCCTTTACCAGTCCCTTTGCCATCATCTCTTTGTTTCTTAATGTAGAAATGAATACTATGAATTCATCTCTGTTTGCAACTGCAAAATTCTCGCTTGCATCGAAATCCACAATAAAATCTTCTTTATCTAACGAGATAACTTCGTCGTCAATTTTAAAATCATATTTTTCCTCTTTTTGTAACGCTGAAATAATTTCTTCTGGATTTGTTTCTGAAAATGTGCTTACTAATTTTCCCATATGCTGTTTTGCTTTTGGACCTATCTTTTTTCTTTCTAATTCTAATTTTGATTTTACTGGTAAACCTAATTCTTTTAATTCTAATAATTGCTCTAATCCATTTTCTGTTTCTGTTTCAATAATGTTAAATTTTTCAACATTAAGTTGAGATTTTAATAAATCTGATAATGATTCTAGTTTTATTTTCTGATTTTTCTTTACACAAATTTGTGCTTCATTTAATGGCCATCTTCTTTTTAGTTTACCTTTCATTCTAGCTGCTGATGAGATTGATACTACATCTTTCATGATGTCAAATGATTCTTCAATTTCTTCATTCACTAGTGATTTTTGATATTCAGGCCATTTGTCTAGAAGTATGCTTTGTTTTCCTTCAAATACTGTTTGGTATAGGTGCTCACTTGTATATGGACAAAATGGATGAATCAAAATATCTAATGTTTTAAGCACCTCATTAAGTACTGCATAAATTGAAAGGCGTCTGTTTTTCTTTTCTTCAGATTCATCCCATAACTCTCCTCTTGTAATTGGAATGTATATTTGACTTAGATTGTTGATAATGAAATCATCTATTGCCTTTGCTCCTTCATGGAATTTGCATGTCTGATTCTTTTCTGTAATCTTTTGAATTAATTTTTGAAGTTTTGAAAGTAACCAGATATCTGGTGATGTTAAAGAATTATTGCTCTTGGCCCATTCAATTGTATTTGTATTGTCAAAATTATCGTACTGACTATTTTGTTGAAAGTATAGGTGTAGATTGAATAGTGTATTGATTACTTGATATGGTCTTGACATTAATTCATCTGTACTGAAACTCAGTGGTTCGATAGGACTTGCTTTCCACATGAAATAGAATCGTATTAAATCAACAGGATATTTTTTTAATAATTCTGCTCCTTCCAAAACATTTCCTTTACTTTTACTCATTTTTCCACCCTTTTCATCTAGTACGTGTCCTTGAAACAAAAATGATTTGTATGGTGGTGTGGCACTGTTGTTAAGAATCACATTTTCAATTAGTAGTGTATATGCCCAACCTCTTGTTTGATCAATTCCTTCTGTAAAAAATGGAGCTGGAATTTCTTTTTCATATTCTTCATTTGTTAGTGATGAATACGGGGCAGAACCACTATTATGCCATGTATCTAAAACATATTCCTCTCTTTTCGTTTTTACACTGTTACATTTTTTACATTTAATTGTAATCTTGTCAATCCATGGTCTGTGTAATTCAAAGTCTGGTCCATCTGGTAATTTATCTGCAGAATCCACAATTTCTTTTCTTGTGAAAAACCAATTTTTCTCTCCACAGTCTTCACAACTCCATACAGGTAATGGACAACCCCAAATTCTTTCTCGTGAAATACACCATGGGTGTCTTTCTTTAATTATCCCCAAAAATCTGTTTTTTGGTTGTTCAAAAAAGTATTCTACACTTTCTGCTGCATCGATTGCTTTGTTGTCTAATCTATCTAGTTTGTAAAACCATCCTCTTCTTGCAAGCCATACGATTGGATGATGTGACCTCCAACAAAGTGGATATTTGTGCTTAATTTTTCCAATTTTTACTAATGCATTGCATTCTTTTAGATCTTCTACAATTGGTCTATCTGCATCTCTGACAAACAGACCCTTGTATTTTCCTGCTTGGTCTGTGAATTTTACTTCATCATTTATTGGGCTGAAAATTTTTACTTTTCTTTTATTGGCAATTTTGATATCTTCTTCACCGTTTGCTGGTGATAAGTGAACTAATCCACTACCCGTACTTGCATCCACAAATGGTTCTGATACTGCAACGTGATAATTGTCTAATTTTGAGCATTCATTTAATTCTGGAATTAAATCTAATAATGGGTGGATGTATTTTTTTCCTTCAAATTCAGAACCTTTAGTTGTTTTTTGAATTTCATATTTTTCAATTTTTACTTCTAACATGAATTCTTCTAATCTTGTTTTTCCTACTACCCATGTTTCACCTTCTACTTTGACGTACACATAATCTTCATCCGGATTTAATCCCACCATTGCATCTGTAACAAGTGTGAAAGGCATTGTAGTCCATACAATCAAAAATGCATCTTCATTCACTAACTTCACTTTATAGTATAGTGATGGATCCTTGACTTCCTCGTATCCTTGATTAACTTCTGCATGACTTAGTGATGTTTGGCAACTTGGACAATATGCAATAACTGTGAAATCCTCTTCTAAAATTTTGTTCTCATATGCTTTTTTGAGAACTTGCCATTCTCTTTCTATAAATTCATCTTTAAACGTCCAATATGCTTTTTCGTGATTAAATGACATTCCAAGTAAGTCATCTACTTCAACCCATGTTTTGTTAAATTTCTCTACCACTTTTTTACATTCTGAAACAATTCTTTCTACTCCAAATTCTTTAATGGCTTCTGTTTTACCTCCTGAAACTCCTAATTCTTTTTCAACTTGCAATTCCACTGGAAGTCCTTGAGTGTCCCACCCCCCGTTAAATTCAATTTTTTTACCTTGTAATGTGTTAAATCTATACCATAAATCCTTGATTACTCTACCTCTAAGATGACCTGCATGTGGAATTCCATTCATTGTTGGAGGTCCTTCAATGAACCTGATTTTTTCAGGCTTATCTGATGCAAAAATTAATTTCTCAATATCTATGGATTTGACATACTCTTTAATTTCTACTTCAATTGCTTTTGCATCAAATTTTGAATTTAATTCCATCTGGATTTTGATATGTGTGTGGCATTATAAAGATCACCAGATTTTTTGAGAATTGGATTATATAATTGGCTAACTCCTATTTTTCATTGGTAAATGTACTTGTAATTGGTTCTGGTGGTAGAGAGCATGCGTTATCATGGAAGTTATCTCAAAGTAATAAAGTTGAAACTATTTTTACTGCACCTGGTAATGGTGGCACTGAAAACAATGTCCCCCTTGATGTTAATGATTTAGATGGATTAGCTGAATTTGCACAAAAAAATAATTGTTTTACTGTAGTTGGTCCAGAAGATCCACTAGCTGCTGGAATTGTTGATAAATTCAATAAATTAAATCTCAAAGTTTTTGGTCCTTCACAAGCAGCTGCACAACTTGAATCAAGTAAAATTTGGGCAAAAAATTTCATGAGGAGAAATAATATTCCTACTGCTAGATTTGAAATATTTGATGATGCTCAAAAGGCAATTCAATATGTGAAATCTATTGATTTCAATGTTGTAGTTAAAGCCGATGGATTAGCTGCCGGAAAGGGTGTAATTGTTTGTAATAATGATGAAGATGCCATTTCTGCTATTGAAACAATTTTGGTAAAAAAAACATTTGGTGATGCTGGGAATAAAATAATTGTTGAAGAAAGAATTGATGGAATTGAAGCCTCATACATTGCTCTATGTGATGGAAATGTAGCTCTTCCAATGGCTTCTAGTCAGGATCATAAACGAGTTTTTGATGATGATAAAGGTCCGAATACAGGTGGAATGGGTGCTTATTCTCCAACTCCTATTGTAACAGATGTTTTAGCAAAAAAAATTCAAGAGGATGTAATTGAAAAAACAATTCATTCAATGAAAAATGAAGGAATTTCCTTTAAGGGATTTTTGTATGCTGGAATAATGATACAAGATGGTAAACCCTATGTGTTAGAATACAATGTTCGTATGGGTGATCCTGAGTGTCAACCAATTACAATGAGAATGAATTTTGATTTGTACGATTATTTTGTTGCAAGTGTTGATGGAACATTGTCTTCAATGCCTTCACTTTCTTGGAAAGAACAATTTGCTGTATGTGTAGTTTTGGCATCTGATGGATATCCTGGATCATATCCTACAAATGATGAAATTACTGGATTTGGTTCTATTTCAAATGACACTATTGTTTTTCATGCTGGAACAAAAAAATCTGATGGAAAAATTTTGTCTAATGGTGGACGTGTTTTAGGGGTCACTTCTTTAGGTGATTCTTTAGAATCTGCAATTAATAATGCTTATTTGGCAATTAAAGAAATTAGTTGGTCTAACAAATTTTGTCGAACTGATATTGGAAAAAAGGGCTTATCTTATTTTTGAGTTTGAAACATTCTATCTTCTGTTATTACCCAATCCATGTTTATGTCATGTTCTGATTTCGGAATATTTTTGATGATTTGTTTTTCTAATACTAGTGAAATTGTGGTGATATTTTTTCCTTCTAAAAATTTATCATAAAATCCATGACCGTATCCTAACCTGACTCCTGTAGGTGAAACTCCTACAGTCGGAACAACTATGATATCTAAATTTTCATCAGTTTGACAATTATCTTTGGGTTCCATAATGTCAAATTTGCCCATTTCTAGGCTCCCAAAATCTTCAATTTTTCTAAATTCCATCGTTTCCCCCATTACTTTTGGTAAAAATACCTCCTTTCCTTTACTGATTAATTCTTGAATAATGTCCTGAGTTAGAATTTCACTACCTATTGGATAATAGAGTCCTATTTTTTGAGCATCCTTGAATGCATATACTTTGTTAATTCTTTTTTGCATTTTCTTACTTGCAATTTTTAATAAATCAAAAGATGTATTGTCTCTTCTTTCTAAAAGAAGTTCTCTTAATGATTTTTTATTATTGTCTTCCAATTTGAATTCCAAGTGATGTGGCAGTGATTGTATTTTTTAATAACATTGCAACTGTCATTGGACCTACTCCTCCTGGAACTGGAGTTGCAAATGATACTTTTTCAATTATTTTTTCATAATCACAATCTCCTGTTAATTTATCTTCAAATCTTGTAATTGCAACATCTATCACAATAGCATTCTCTTTGATCATTTCAGGAGTGAGGGTAAACTTTGTTCTATCTCCTACTGCAGTAATTATGATATCTGCTGATTGACAAACTTTTCCAATTTCTTTTGTTCTAGAATGACATGTAATTACAGTTGCATTTTTTTCTAACAATAAATGATAAAGTGGTTTTCCTACTAGATTACTTCTGTTAATCAACACTATGTTCTTGCCTTCCAAATCGATATTATGATAATCAAACATTTCCATTACTCCTGATGGAGTACATGCAACAAGAGCTGCTTTTTTCATAGATAGCAAGCCTGCATTATGTGGAGTAAGTCCATCTACATCTTTAATTGGAGAAATACGTGATGTGGTTGCAAATTCACTCAAATGTTTTGGTAATGGCAATTGAACTAAAATCCCATGTACTGATGTGTCTGCATTTAATTCATCTATGATTCTGTTGAGTTCCTGTTGAGTGACATTTTCGTCTAGTTTATGATCTTTGGTGATTATTCCTACTTCTTCACATGCTTTGTGCTTATTTCTTACATATGTTGCAGAAGCAGTATTATTTCCAACTAAAACCGTAGCTAAGCATGGATTAATTCCATCTGTTTTCAGCTCATCTGTTGCTTTTTTGACTCTATCTTTCACTGTTTGAGCAATTACTTTACCATCAATCTTAATTCCAGTCATGATAATTTCATGATTTATTGATATTTAATTCTTGGAATTATTGTAGAGAATTTAAGAAAGGAAATTAAATGGGTTATTTTTTACTAGTTGTATGTTTATCATGATGGCTGATGTACAACTTAAAGACGGAGCAGAAAGTGATTTTCAAACTCTGTTTTCTGAATCAAATAAAGTTCTGTCCCCTTTTCCTGGATTTGTATCTAGACGATTTCTTAAATCCCCTGATGGTAATTATAGAATAATTGTTGAGCATGAAACTCAAGAAACTTTTATGAAAATGATTCAAAGTCCTGAACATCAACAATTTCATCCAAAATTACATTCATTTATGAGTGAAGAACCTGTGAAAAAAATGTTCACTTCATCTGTTGAATAAATTGAAATTAGAATTTAATTTAAAAGATAATTTAGATAAAATCAAAAAAGATAATTCCTATTTTCATACTTTTATCAATAAGGATAGTCTTGCCGCTGGAATTTTGTTCCTAAAACCTGGAGAGGAGGATATCCAAGAACCCCATGAAAATGATGAAGTATATTTTGTAATTTCTGGAAACGGATACCTCAAAATTAAAAATAAAAATTATAAAGTTTCAAAAGAAAAGTTATTTTTTGTTGCTAAAGGAGTACCTCATTATTTTCATTCAAATACAAAAGATCTCAAAGTTTTGTATTTTTTTGGTGGTTCTGATTTCTAAGAAATCTGCGTTTTTCTTCCTAAAATTTTGATTTTTTTTCTGGCAATTAGATTAACTGCTTCAGGATAAATTTTGTGTTCTTCTTTTAGAATTTTTTTGGATAGTGATTCTTCTGTATCCTTTTTTTTAATTTCCACCACTGACTGAATAATGACTGGACCTGTATCCATTCCTGCATCTACAAAATGAACTGTACAACCTGTGTATTTGGCACCATAATCTAATGCTTGTTTTTGTGAATTCAGTCCTGGAAATGCTGGTAACAATGCTGGATGAATGTTGATGATTTTATTTTTATATTTTTTTACAAACTTTGGACTTATGATTCTCATAAATCCTGCAAGACAAACTAATCCATTTTTTGGTGTCACTCCATAATTTGATAACATGTCCATAATTTTTTTATCATAATCTGCTCTACTACCTTTGAAATTTTTACTTTCAATTACTTCTACATCAATTCCCATTTTTCTTGCTATCTCTAATCCCTTAGCATTTGATTTGTTTGAAATAACTACTGCTGGATTAATTGGGATTTTTTTTATTTTAATTGATTTTAAAATGGACTCCATATTGCTTCCACGTCCTGATATTAGAATTCCGAGATTTAGCAACTAGTCAATACTATGTCAAACCTGCAATTTATATCAAATCCAATATTTTTTATTTTTATTGCCTAGTAAAGTCAGGATGACTAAAAATGGAATTTTGTGTGAGACTGAAACTGGAAATGTTTTCTTGGATCCAAAAAAAACTGATTTGGATGGGGTAAATTTTGTTTCTCATGCGCATTCTGATCATTTACCCTCAAAAAATGGTGGTACCATTTTATCTTCAATAGAAACAAATGAAATTTCTGGAATTCGTGGTTTTACAATGGAAAATCATATTGAATCACTAGATGGCTTTTCCTTAATTGACAGTGGACATGTTTTGGGTTCTAAAGGATTATTATTTGACGATATTTTTTACACTGGAGATATTTGTACACGTGATAGAGGTTTTTTAAAATCAGCAAAAATTCCTAAATGCAAAACCCTGATTACTGAATGCACTTTTGGTTTACCTGAATTCTCATTTCCTGGTATTGATGATATTCAAAATCAGGTCAATCAATTAATTGCTGATTTTTACTCCAAAGGAATACCTGTAATTTTGATGGGTTACCAACTTGGTAAATCTCAAACTTTGACTCAATTATTTGGCCATTGGGATCCTCTTTATCTTCATGATTCAATTAAAGAAATGAACACTCTTCATCAAAAATTTGGTGTTTCTCTTAAAGATTGCATAGGCCATTCTGAAGCTCAAAGGGATGGTTTGTTAGAAAAAAAACCATGGGTTATGGTTACCCCTGTTTTATCTGCTAAAAATAAATTTCTTCAGGAAATGAAATCAAAATATGGTGCAGTAACAATTGGTTTTAGCGGATGGGCTCAATCAAAAAAATTTTCTTTTGGTCGTCGTGCAGATTATTCTGTAACAATGAGTGATCATTGTGATTTTAATGAACTTGTTGATATGGTTGTAAAATCCGGTGCAGAACAAGTTTACACTATACATGGTTTCGTTGAGGAATTTGCATCTCATTTGAATAAAATGGGAATTAGTGCCCAACCTTTAGTAAAAAATTCTTTAGATGCTTTTATTTAGTAAATTCTCTGCATCTACAATCAGCTACCAAACATACTTCTCCATTTCTAATATGATCATAAGAGAAATGTTTGCATAATTCATTTTTACAAATTCTTCTTTGAATTTCTCTTTTCACAATTGCTTGTGCTACTTGATTTGCTTTTTCTTTTGAATATCCTTTTTTATCAATGTAAAAGTGAACTATTCCATTATACACAAAATTTGGATTAAATTGTTTTTCAAGCATATTGTCTCCTATTTCCACGCCTAATGTTCTCCATTTCATGATCTTTACAATCACATTTTCTCTCTTCACATGATTTGTAAACTTGTGTCGCCATACCCTCACTATGTGATTATAATATATCAAATTCATCTGCTTTTTTCTTATCAAATGTTCATTTTTTTGAAATATTTTAAAAATTTTTTAAATTGGAAAACGCAGTCACTTTTTCACATTTCTATGTAACTACGTTGTCCTGGCTGTAAAGTCTTTTCCTATCAAATGTCTTCAAATTTGATATCTTGGTAGACGTTACCATTGGTATGTTTGTAAAATAAAATTTAACTCACACTGTTAATTTACTTAAAATTTATTTAAAAAATCATAAAATAATTTACAATAATTTATTATCTAATTTTTTTCATTGAAAATTAAATTGATGATATCTATAAAAATTAAAAAATATGAATATTTTATAATCGTCATAAGATAGATAACTTTACTTGAAATTATTGTGGATTAAATTTCATTTGAATTATCTATCTGAAGTTTTCAACAATTAATTTATTATATCATATTAAAATTATTTATATTAAAATTTAAAATTTATTTATTATTTTTAAAAATTATTAACAAAGTAAAAATCAAGCCAACAATATACATCCTTTACATAACGTAGCAAGTAATCTTACGTCAGTAACACGATGTTCAGTTTATGACAATAGATACTGTGTTGGCTTGCAAACTAATTATGTCATAATAAAATAAAAGTTTGATCTTCGTATTTGATAATATTTTAATTTGTTATCCTCCTGTCATTGAATCAAATAAAACGCATTCGCATGAATCTCTTTGATTACAGTAATTACATTTGCAATTACACTCTTCAAATGACATGTTACAAAATATACAATTGGTGAATTTTGGATTTATGTCCAAAATAATCACCTTTTGGGAGTATGATCTTTGCAATAACATTTTAGGCTAGAATATTTTTTCATTCCTTCAATGTATTCACTAAGAATCACTTTTTCTAATTCTCCAAAACACACATCTGCTGCTCCAAAGCATTTCACACAATAACTCACACCATAATATGCTTATAATTGAATTTAAAGTGTATTAAAAAATTTCTTAACATTTGATTAGTTTTATTGTATTAAAATAAACAAATAATTAGTTTTTACCTTTATTAATAATTATTTTGAGTATTTAATTATCCTTGTCCTTCAATTCCCATTAATGTTAATGTTGAACGAATTTTTACAATTTTTCTAATTTTCCATGTAATTGTTTCACGTAATTTTTCAACCAATTCTGCTTGAACTTTTGCTAGAATATCATAAGCACCAAATGTGCCATGAACTTCTATAACTCCTTCAATTGATTTTAGTTCAGAAATTACAAATTCTTCAGAACCAAGATCACAGTTTATGAGAACATATGCTGTGGACAATTAAATTTTAACTCCTAACATGACCAAATTAGCATTTTAAGATATTTAACTTATTGTCCTTTTTAATTAAAAAATTATCATACTATTTGATATTTTTGTAATATTTATTTAAATTTATACAATATTTTTAAATATTTGTTTAGCCAAAATATATCCAATATGGACGATAAAGATATTGAGATTTTGAAACATCTTTCCATAGATGGCAGACAATCTGCAAGACAATTGTCTCATAGGTTGGGGGTATCTACAGTAACAATTTTGTCTAGAATAAAAAAATTAGAAGAGAAAAATATTATCCAAGGGTATTCTGTTCGTCTTAATCATGAATTACTTGGATTTGAAATTACTGCAATAATTGAAATTAAAACTAACAAAGGTAAGATGTTGGACATTGAAAATGAAATTGCAAAATTTGATAGTACAATAGCTGTTTATGATATTACTGGTGATGCCGACATGGTAATTATTGCAAAATTTAAAACTCGTGAACTTTTGAGTGATTTTGTAAAAAAAGTATCTGCCATACCTAATGTAGAAAATACGTTAACACATCTTGTATTAAATACAATAAAAGAAGACAATAGATTAATTGAATAATTTTTTAGTTAATTTTTTTAAAATTAAAATATTTTTAGACTTTTTGAATTTTTGCCCCTAGTCTATTCATTTCTTCTATAAAGTTTGGATATGACACCTCTACTGATTTTGAATCTGTTACAGTACAATTTCCAATGTATGTTCCAGCTATACAAAATGTCATGAATAATCTATGATCATTTTCTGAATCTAATTCTGCTCCCATAACACGTCCTGATGATTCTAAAATCAATCCGTCTTCTTTTTCTTGAACATTAATGCCTATTTTTGGTAACTCCCTTGCAAGAATTGCAATTCTATCTGTTTCTTTTAGTCTTGCATGTTTTACATTAACAATTTCTATTGGTTTTGATGAAATTAATGATAATATTGAAAGTGGAGGTAAGAGGTCTGGCGAATTTCTTAAATCAAATACTCCTCCCTTTAATTTTTCAGGTGATTTAATCTTTATTTCGTTTTCATTAATTGTCACTGAAACTCCTAATTGTTCTAGAAAATCAATGAATGCTTCATCTCCTTGAGGTAAATTCCCCATGCTTCCTTTGATTGTAATATCCTCTCCATTTAGAACTGTAAATGATAGAAGTAATGCCAAGCTTGAGAAATCTATTGGCACTGTAAATGTTGTATTTTTATAAATCTGTGGTGTGATATTGTATTTTTTATACGGAATTAATGTTTGAACTGAAACTCCAAATTTTCTCATTGTTGCTATTGTTGCATCCAAATATGGTTTTGAAACTAGATCTCCTTCAATTTTTAAATTAATTCCATTTTGTGTTAGGGGTGCACTAATCAATAATGATGATATGAATTGACTAGATAGATTTCCTGGAATTGATATGTCTCCGCCTAGCACTTTTCCTTTGATTGTAACTGGTGGCTTTCCACACATTGAAGTACATTTTGCTCCAATACTTGATAATGCATCAAGCAAAGGTTGCATTGGTCTTTTTTGAATACTTTCATCACCTGTTAGAGTAATTTCTTCTGAAAATAAACTGGCAATTCCAATTGCAATTCTGATTGTCGTTCCCGAGTTTTCAGTATTGATTTGTGGAACTTTAGTTCCAATTTTTATTGATTCTTTTACAGTTATTGATGTATTATTTACTTCTATTATGGCCCCAAATTTTCTACATGCTTCAATAGTTGCCTTTGTGTCTGCTGAAAGTAATATGTTTTCTACTTTACTGTTATTGCCTGCAAGTGATGCTAAAAAAATTCCTCTATGTGTGTAGCTTTTGTTTGAGGGACAATTCACTTCCCCTGTGATTTTTGCTTTTTCTATTTTACAGTTCATTTACTTCTGCCTTTTTATTATTTATTTTTGAAATTATTATTCTTCCTTCTAGTTCTGCAAATACTTTTTTTACGCTAGTTTCATTTTCTTTTTTCACAATTGCTGCAATTGAAGGACCATTTCCTGAAACTGATGCACCTAATGCACCTTTTTCAATTAAGTCTACGATAATTTTAGGATCAGAATTTAAAATTGATGAAGTTGCTAATCCGTTAATTGTCATGGCTTCCCAATATTTTTTACTTTCTGCTAATTTCCATGCATTATTGAACATTGCAGATAATATTTTCAGTTTCTTTAAATTTCCTCTTTTTCTATTTTTTGGAATGAATATTACTGCAATTAAATTTGATGGTGCTTTTTCAAAATATGTTCTATTTCTTTTTCCATTATCTGTAACATTAAATCCTCCATAATAACAAGAACATGCATCATCATATGCTCCAGTAATACTGACTTTAGTTTCTATTGATGCATCTATTCCAGCCAGTAGAATTTGTTTATCTGTTAACTTTGGTTTGAATATTTTTGCACATGCTAATGCAACTACTGATGAAATTGCACTTGAACTCTTTAACCCATACCCTGTTGGGATTTCTGAAGTTAATGTAATTACAATTTTATTTTTTTCTAGATCCTTTTTTGATACGATTTTTTCTATTGTTTTATTGATTAATCTTGAACTAAGACTTTTGTTCTCAGATTGAATGACAATTCCTTTACCTTCAGATGTTTCCACAATTGCTTCAACTTTTAATGAAATTCCTAATGTCGCTCCTTTTTTATTTGCAATTGCACTAACTAATGAAACTGCTCCGTGGACAGTAGCTTTTACTTTTGCCATTAAAATCCTCCCAACAGTGCTTTTTTCATTGCATTATAAGGTGCTTTCATCTCATGCCAAATTTCAAAAGCTCTAATTGCTTGGCCTAGTAGCATTTCATATCCGTAAATCACTTCTAATTTTTTATCTTTTGCCTTTTTTATAAAATCTGTATTCATTGGTGCATATACGATATCGTAAATTATTGTTCCTTGAGAAATTTTTTCAAATGTAATTGGACTAGATTCATTTTTTAATCCTATTGAGGTAGAATTAATTATCATGTCATAGTTTTCGATATTTTCATCTGTTTCTATAATTTTTTTTGTATTTGCTTTTAGCCCAATTTTTGTTGCAAATTCTGATAACTTTATTGCTTTTTCTATTGTTCTATTTGCGATGTCTACTCTTTCAGCTTTTTCTTTGGCCATTCCTGCAATAATTGCTCTGGCAGCTCCTCCTGCACCAATTAACAATATTTTCTTTCCTTTAATTTGAATATCTCTTTTTTTTAATGGTTCTAAAAAACCATCCATGTCTGTATTGTATCCTTTTAGAACTCCTTCATTATTTACAACTGTATTTACTGCACCAATTATACTGCATGACTCATCCATTTTATCTAGATATTTCATCATCTCTATTTTATGAGGTATGGTGACATTAAATCCAGTAATTTTTATTTTTTTAAGTCCTTCAATGCCACTTTCCAATTCTCCTTTTGGAATCCTATATCCAATATATGATGAGTCTAAATTTAATTCTCTAAATGCTGCACTGTGTATATTTGGAGATAAGGAGTGATCAATTGGATCCCCGATTACTGCAAAACTTTTTGCCATATTCTTTTTTTGAGTAATATGATTGATTTAAACTCTCAATTTTTTATTTACTTGTTTTTAGATTAATTATTTTATTAACTTCGTCAACACTAAACTGGCCCGGGGCAACTGCTTTTCCTAGTGAGACGTATGTGTATGGACTACCAAGATATAGGCACAAAATTCTTGATATTCTACCTGCATCTCCCATTGCAAATGAAATCAGATTACTTTTGCCTTTTTTATTGTATAGTTCTAACATTCTAGTTGCATCTTCTGTTGATTTTGCAGTACTAACAATTTTAACATTGGATGAGAATTTACTCATTTGCTTAATTTGATTTTTTAATACTGTTGAATTTGGTGTTTTTTTAAAATCATGCCAAGAAACTAATAATTTTGTTTTTGTTGATTTAAGATATTTTGCTAATTCTTTATTTTTCTTTAATGTATTATATTCTATATCTAATAAAAATGGATTATATTCTGCAATTAGTTTTATGATTGACACTCTTTCTTTTTCATTCCCTTCAAATTTTCCTCCTTCTGTTTTTGGTCTTAATGTGTAAATAATTTTGTTTAAATCTTTTTTAAGAATTTCTAAGGCACTTGGAACTTGCTCCATTTTTAAAAAATCTAATCTAACTTCTACGTAATCTGATTTTTTTAATGCATCTTTTAATTTAATTCTGATTTTTTTTGGTGAATTTTCTGCAATTGATACACAAGTTTTGTATTTCATTATTTTTCTAATATGTATTCGTCTGAAACTTCCATTCCAAAATGTCTACCTGTAGCAGGTTTTGCATGTGCCATAACTATATCTCCTTTTTTTAGATGTGTTACTGATACTAACTGGCCATTTGGTTTGACAAATCTAATAGTTTCTGCATCTTGTGCAATTATTCCTCCAATTTCTTTTCCTACAGATGCTTTAATCATTAACATTGGTCTTCTTTCTATTTTTGATCTTCCTACTGTTGCTCTTCTTGCTTTACCTTTAGAATTTAGAATTAGTACTTCTGAACCTGTTTCTACTTCTGATAGATAATTTGTTGTTCCATCTGGTGATAATGTGTAACAATGAACTGCTCCTGCATTAACTCTAAATGGTCTTGGTGATGTAAATGAAGAACCTACTGATTCGTTATGAACTAAAAATAAGAAATTAGATCTACTTCCAATTAACATTCCTTCACCTTTGTGTAACATTGATGCTGTATCTACGCATACTCGTTCACCATCTCCTACCTCTTTAATTTCAAGTATTTTGGCTGGTTTCATATCAAAACTTCTAGTTCCCAAGTATACCATTGCTTCTCTTACTTCGTTAATTGATGATGTGCTGAAAATTACTCCATCTACACCTACTTCTAAAATTGAAAACATTTTTCTTACTTCTTCAGGCGTTCTAGCAATTGCAAAAATTTTGGTATTTATTTTATGTAATTTGGCAATAATGTTTTCTAATGGGATGATTTTCCAATCCTTCACTTCTATTATTACGAAATCTAATCCTTTTTTTGAAATGGATAGAACATT
Source organism: Candidatus Nitrosopumilus sp. (assembly GCA_028343855.1). Taxonomy (GTDB): domain Archaea; phylum Thermoproteota; class Nitrososphaeria; order Nitrososphaerales; family Nitrosopumilaceae; genus Nitrosopumilus. The sequence goes on from JAOLZN010000001.1 coordinate 125,338, forward strand.
TTCTATATCTGAATTTGATAAAACTTCAAATTTTATTCCAACTTTCTTTCCTTTCGGTTTTGTTGAATTCTCTTTTTCTAGTACTACATAATCTGAAGAATTTGATGTTGATACTGTTTTTAATTTTGTTTTTTTCTTACCTAATTTCTTTGGATCTAAGTATATTGTTTTAATCCCTTCTTCTTCTAATTGTGGTAAAAATTTTGTTAGTTGCGCCTGATTTACTTTTGGTAAAATTATTAATTCTCTTGTTTTACTCAATTCTTTTCATTGCTTCCTTTGCAGTTCCTTTTTTGAAAATTACTTCTGCTAATGCTTCGACCATTTTTTCTGGTGATTTGTGTGCAAAAATATTTCTTCCATATGTTACTCCTTTAGCTCCTGCAGTAATTGCATCCTCTGTCATTTGAAGAATATCCAAATCTGTTTTTGCTTTAGGTCCGCCTGCAATGACAATGGGTACTGGTGTACTTTTTACAATCTTTGAAAATGAATCTATGTCTCCTGTGTAAAGTGTTTTAACAATATCTGCTCCACACTCTGCACCTATTCTTGCAACATGTCCAACTATTTCAGGATCATGTGGATTTGGCACATTCTCTCCTCTTGGATACATCATTGCTAAAAGTGGCATTCCCCATCTATGACATTGATCTGCTGTCATTCCAAGTTGTTCTAACATTTCAGGTTCCTCTTTACCTCCAATATTGATATGAAGTGAAACTCCGTCAGCTCCTAATGCAACTGCTTCTTTGACAGTACCTGTAAGCATTTTACGATTTGGTGATAATGATAATGCAGTACTGCTTGAAAAATGTACTAAAGTTCCAATTTTTGGTGGTTTAGGTAATGATTTGAGAATTCCCTTATTGATAATTACACTAGTGAGTCCGTGTCCTTCACATTTGTAAATTGTAGATGCTGGGTCTTCAAGACCTTCAATAGGTCCATTTGAAATTCCATGATCCATTGGGATACAAAGCATTTTGCCTTTTCTCATAATTCGATTTAATCTAATTTCATTTGCTGATACCATGTTTTGTTTTGTTCTTTCACCCCTATTAAAAATAACGTGCATTTTTGTGCTCAAATTCATTTAAAATTAAACATGACTTCTTTCATTATTTTTAATCTCACTTTCTATCAAGGAATAAATAGAAATTCTAAGGGATTAATGATACTTGAGTCAGACTACTGAACAGATACAAAAAAGTGATATTAAAGATATTTTAGAAAATTCTCTTAAAGGTAATAGACCTGGACCTGAGGATATTTTGAGACTTCTGGAATCTGATGATGTTCATTTAATGGGATTAGTTTCTGGTAATTTAACAAAAAAGCAATTTGGAAATAAAGCATCTTTTGTAAATAATATAATTTTGAATTATACTAATGTCTGCATAACTGATTGTAAATTCTGTGCATTTTATAGATCACCTGGTGCTGAAGATTCTTACACTTTATCTCTTGATGAAATTGAAACTCGTGTAAAGACTTCTTATGATATGTTTAAGATTCGTCAGGTTTTGATTCAAGGTGGACATAATCCAAGTCTAAAAATTGAATATTATGAGGATGCGTTCAAAATGATTCGTGAAAAATTTCCAACTGTTGGTGTGCATGGATTATCTACATCAGAAATTGATATGATTGCCAGAGTTGAAAAATCATCTACAAAAGAAATTCTGTCTAGATTAAAAGATGCAGGTTTACAATCTATTCCTGGTGCAGGTGCTGAAATTTTGACTGATTCCGTTAAAGAAATTATTAGTCCTAAAAAAATTTCTAGTGCTGATTGGATTAGGATAATGGATGAAGCACATTCTGTAGGAATTCCTGGTTCTGCAACAATGATGTATGGTAGTGTTGAAAATAATAATGATATTGTGGAACACTTTTCAAAAATTGTAAAATTACAAGAAAAGACTAATGGGTTTATGGCTTTCATTCCTTGGAACTTTGAACCAAATAATACTTTGATGCAAGATGAGGGTATTGTTGACTATGGTACTGGAGGAATTCAACTTTTGAAAATGATCGCAATTTCCAGATTGGTTTTAGATGGATTAATTCCACATATTCAATCTTCTTGGTTGACTAATGGAGTCGGTATGGCACAACTTGCCCTGCAATATGGTGCTGATGATTTTGGTGGCACTCTAATTGGTGAGGAAGTTGTATCTTGTACTGGTGCTCGTTCTACTGAATTAACTGATAAAATCATTGTTGATGCTATTCATCAAATTGGTTATCAAGTTGAAGAAAGAGATAATTTCTATAATCCTATTCGTACCTTATAGTCCGTAATCTGACCATTTAGAATCTACAAGATTCTTTGTTTTTTCATCAACTTGTACTTGTTGTTGAATTTCTCTCATGTATCCTTCCTCTCTTGTTTTTTGTGTTGCATCGATTCCCATTTTAGAACCTAGATTGACTAGTGGTGATGCTGGATCTAAAGTATCTGTTGGGGTATTGTTGATTATTATGGTGTCTCTTGCAGCATCAGATCTTGTTGTGATTGCCCAAATTACATCATCCATATCATGAACGTTGATATCTTCATCCACAACAACAAACATTTTGGTAAGTGATAGTTGTCCCATTCCCCATAAACCCATCATAACTTTTTTTGCTTGACCTGGATATCTTTTTTTAATTGAAATTACTGCAAAACCTTGAAACCATCCTGCTGCTGGCATACTGAAATCCACTACTTCTGGATGGAACATTTGTACAAGTGGTAAAAATGAACGTTCGATAACTTTTCCAATGTATGCATCTTCTAAAATTGGTTTTCCAACAACTGTTGTTACATAAACAGGATTTTTTCTTCTCATTATACCTGTTAGTGTGAATGTTGGATATGGTTCAACTGGTGTGTAATATCCTGTATGATCTCCAAATGGTCCTTCATCTCTAATGTCTTCTGGATCCACATATCCTTCCAAAACAATTTCAGCATTTGCTGGTACATCCAAGTCTATTGTTTTACATTTCACTGTCTTGATTCCTTCTTTTCTTGTAATTCCTGCAAATAGATATTTGTCTAATCCTTCTGGAACTGGAGCAATTGATGAAAATACTGTTGCAGGTTCTCCTCCAAAAATTATAGCTGTTGGAATTTTTTCTCCTCTATCTTTTGAAATATCTCCGTGATTTGCACCTCTCTTGTGTTTTTGCCAATGCATCGATGCATGTGTTTTATCTATAATTTGCATTCTGTATACTCCTAGATTTCGAACTCCTGTTTCAGGATGTTTTGTTGCAATTAATCCTAATGTTATGAATCGTCCTGCATCATTGGGCCATGATTTTATTATTGGTAAATCATCAAATGATGCATCTGTTGATGTAACTTCTGTAACTAATCCACTAGATTCTGATTTTGGAAACGATGCTGTCATTTTTGAAAGTTCTGGTAATTTCTTAATTTTATTTAGAAGTCCTGATGGCATATCCATTTTTGTCATATCTGTAATGCGATGACCTATCTCCGTGAAATCTGTCATCTCAAGTCCTATCTCAAGTCTTCTCATTGAACCAAATGCATTACCTAAAACTGGCATGTTGTGACCTTTTACATTTTCAAAAAGAACAGCTGGACCATTAGAATACATTTCTCTTCGTAAAATTTCAGCAATTTCTAAATCTGGGTCTACTTCTATTTTGACCCTTTTTAATTCACCTTGTTTTTCAAGTTCTTTGATAAACTCTTGAGTATCTTGAATTGGCACATTCAAACTCTTCTTAAATCAGGTATAAGCTTAACTGGATTTTTTACACTTTATTACTATCTACATTGGAGGTAGTTCTGTTTTTTTGTCATGACCGCCAGAACCAAATTTACAGTAGAAACATAATTCTGATTCCATGTATTTCAATTGCTCAATTTGAATTGCACCCAATTTCAGTGCAATTTTTGTCAAGATTCTATACTTTAGTGGCATTGCTGGAATTACTTCGTCTAGATATACTCTATAATGATCTGGACAAAACTTGAGTGTGACTTTGGATGGCTCTTTTCCTTTTTCATTTACTTGCTTTGTAAAATTGATCTGTTCTCTAATGTACTCATGTTTTGGACATGGACAATTTCTTCCGCCCGGATGTTTGTATGCTGGTGTATTTTTCCAGTCAAAGTCTGGATATTCTTTTTCAAAATCGTCCATACCAAAGATCATCTGATTGAACATATAAAATTGATCATACCTGTATACCTAGTTCAAACCAAATGTACATAAACCCCGAATTAGGCATCAAAATTAATGGCAGCTGCTAAAAAGCAAACAAAAAAAGATCTTGAAGACAAGATTGCCGAATTAGAAGCAAAATTAAATCAATTATCTGATCAGCTTACCAAAAAACCAGCAGAAACTAAACCTGCTGAGGTAAAACCAGCTGAGACAGCTAAACCAAAACCAACTTTGCCAAAAGGTTCTACACCAAAACCGCAAGAAGCACCAAAACCAGCTGAGACAGCTAAACCAAAACCAACGCTTCCAAAAGGTTCTACACCAAAACCGCAAGAAGCACCAAAAGAGGTACCAAAACCAGCTGAGAAAGCAGCTCCAACAACTGTACAAGATGCATTAGAAAATGCATACATGAATGCAGCAATGACTGATTTCCATCAGTACAGAGCAAAAGTTACTGGATACACACCAGCACCTAACAGATACTTTGTTAGAGGCACTGCTCCTGTAGGTAAAATTCCAACCAAAAACTGGAATGATCAAAAAGCAACAGTTACTGGTTACACACAACCATCAAACCAATACTTTGCAACAAGACCTAGACTTGCATACCATCCAGCAGAAAAGAGATTTGGAAGTTTCAGTGGTGTAGCTATGACCGTTGATGGCCTTAGTGTACAAACTAAACCAAAAGAAGCTCCTAAATTAACTCCAAAGGAAGCAGAAAAATTGGCAAAAGAATCCTATGCTGCAGAAATGAAAGCACAAGGAAAAGGTTCGTTACCAAAAGGTTTCTAATTCATAATACCCTTTATTTTCTATTTTTATTCTTCTTCAATTTCAGTTATGTTTTTTCTTAAGTTTATTATCTGATTTGAATTGATGATTATTATGCAACAAAATGATATTGATGAAATTCTTCATTACATTAATGAAAAGTTCGATGCAAATATTCCAAGTTTTGTTAAACTATTGATTGGAAAAAAAATCCATAAATTACAATCATTTGACCCTGCTACTTTGCCTGACTCTTTACGGAATTGTACTGTTGAAGAATTAATTATTATTTTTAAAAATGAATTAGATGCTAAAAGATTAAAATTATAATTTCATTATTTCATTATCTCTTACAATATCTAATTTTAATTATTCATAAAAAAGTAATATGCTACTTTTACATTCTCATTGTTGTATATGGCTCCAAAAGTCCCTTGTCCTAATTGTCACGAAGATGAATGGCTTGAAAATAATGAACTGAGTTATCTTCCTCAAGTTGTTAAATTAGAAAATGGTAAATATGTTGCAGATGCTGAAAATGGAATTCACGTTAGATTATGGCGTTGTAACAATTGTATGTACGTGATGCAATTTTGGGAACCTGATTAAAACATGTATAAAAAGAATTTAATAATTATTTCAATAATTTAAGTAAAAAACTATGTAATTTTTAATTTATTTAATTTATTTTTAAAATTCTAAACAAAATGTAAATAAACAATGAAATTATTAGTTATTTGAATGGCAGCAAAGCGCAAAACTAATACAAAAAAAGATCTTGAAGAGAAGATTGCAGAATTAGAGGCAAAATTATCAAAATTATCTGAACAAATTGATCCTCCATCTGCTAAAAAATCTAAAGAAGCCCCAAAACCAGCTGAGACAGCTAAACCAAAACCAACGCTTCCAAAAGGTTCTACACCAAAACCGCAAGAAGCACCAAAAGAAGCTCCAAAACCAGCTGAAACCAAAACAGCTCCTGTAACTGTACAAGATGCATTAGAAAATGCATACATGAATGCAGCAATGACTGATTTCCATCAGTACAGAGCAAAAGTTACTGGATACACACCAGCACCTAACAGATACTTTGTTAGAGGCACTGCTCCTGTAGGTAAAATTCCAACCAAAAACTGGAATGATCAAAAAGCAACAGTTACTGGTTACACACAACCATCAAACCAATACTTTGCAACAAGACCTAGACTTGCATACCATCCACCTACAAAGAGATTTGGAAGTTTCAGCGGTGTCAATATGACTGTCGAGGGAGTTGCTCTAAAAGCAACTGCTCAAGAAGCTCCAAAACCACAAGTTTCTGAACAAGCACCACCACCACAAACTGCTCAAAGTGATGGCAAATCCAAACAAGACAAATTATCAGATTATGAAGCTGATTATTTGAAAAGATTGGAACAACAAAAAATCGATGATGCAAAAGCAGCAGCAGAAGCCGCAGCTGAAGAAGCAAAAGCAAAAGTATCTGCTAATAAAAAAGGTGGCGCATTACCAAAAGGATTTGAAGCAAAAGCCGAACCAGAACCCGCAAAATCTTCTAGAGGAACATTACCAAAAGGTTTCTAACCTTTTCTTTATTTTTATTTTGTAAAATCTTCTAGTACTTGTAAAGCATGTCCCTTGGCTTTTACCTTTGGATATGTTTTGAAAATTTTTCCTTTCTCGTTTACTAAAAATGAACTTCTAGTTACTCCCATGTATTCTCGTCCCATGAATTTTTTCATGCCCCAAACGCCGAATGCTTTTGAAACCTCTTTTTCTGTATCTGATAACAGGACATATTTAATTCCCATTTTACTACAGAATTTTTTATGTGATTCTTCGTTATCTGGACTGATTCCAATAATTTCAATTTCATTTTTTTGAAATTTTTTATATTCTGCTGAAAATTCATCTGCTTGTGTTGAACATCCTGGAGTGAAATCTTTTGGATAAAAATAGATGACATGTTTTTTTCCTTTGAAATCTGTAGATTTTATTTTGTTTCCTTTTGAATCATTTAGAGTAAATTTGGGGATTGTACCTCCTTCTTCTAACATGTAATGTAATATTGATTTGTATATTTATAGAAACTTGCTCATTTTATCCTTGTACCACTAGATATTCTATGATCCCGTCCTAACCCAATTGTTTATATTGAAATCTTTTGGGGATTTTATAATGGTTAATACAAGAGCATGGCTTGCTGAAGCAATTGCAACCTTTGCCTTAGTTTTCTTTGGTCCTTTATCTGTTATTTTATCTGCTGCATACTTTGGTGAGGGATTATCCACCGAAGCAGTAATTTTCATATCTCTTGGACACGGTGGAATTATAGTCTTAATGGTATATGCATTTGGTCATGTATCTGGAGCTCACATTAATCCTGCAGTAACAATTCCTATGATGATCTTAAAGAAAATTGGAATCAAGGATGGTATTGGATACATTCTATTTCAAATAATTGGTGCCGTAATTGCAACTGCAACATTGGCTACATTATTCCCTGAAATTGGCAAAAAGGTATTCTGGGGTGCACATGGTGGCCCTAGTGAATTACTAGGAAATAGTATGATGTCTGGTTTAGCAGTTGAAATAATTCTAACTTTCTTCTTGGTTGTTGTAATCTTTATGACTGCAGTTCATAAAAAAGCACCAAAGCAAATCTACGGCGGTGCAATTGGTGGAATGGTTTTCTTATTACATTTAGTAGGTGTGCCTTTAACTGGAGCATCAATGAATCCTGCAAGATCATTTTCCCCTGCATTAATTTCAGGTGATGTTGGATTGTGGGAAGTTCAATGGTTGTATTGGGTTGGTCCGATAATTGGTGGTATCATTGGTGCACTTGTAATGCATTATGTCTATACAAAACCAGCAGAAAAAGAAGCATAATTTTTTAATTAACTTTTCTAGAAAATACCAACATTTTTAAAAATTTATGATCCTTTTTTAAATATGTCTTCTGATGATATTCTTGAAATATTTTCTACTGAATTTGATAAATTAGAAAACTTAGTTAATTTAATTAAATTTGATAATGATCTTACTATAAATCAAATTGTTCAAGTTTATTACCAAATTACAAATATCTCCTCAATGATTGTTGTAATTAAACAACAACTGAAACAAAGTACTGAGAAAATTTTACGTACTGAAAAATTCATCAATGAAAATTTTAATTCTATCATTCATCCTAAAATTATGGATCATATTGAAAATTCAATTTCTAATATTACTACTGATTTACAATCTCTTAATTCTGGACAAAAATCCAAAGAAACCATTGAAAATGAGGCTAAATTATATGAAAAATTACGTGAAATAATGAGCACTAAGGAATTTGTTAAACAGTATGATTCAGGTTTGTCTAATGATTGAAAAACTTGCTAAAAACTTAGTAAATTTAAAAAAACAATTTGCAAGTAACTATGCTGGAACTAGCCAAATCCAAGAAATAATTCCTATTTCTAAATCTGAATCATTTCCAATTGATGAATACGAATTAAATACACTTCATGAATTTGCAACTAAAAATCCAATTTACTATAACTCTTTTGAAAAAGTAATTGATAAAATTCCTTGCATGGTGTATGAAGGTGATATTAACAAATATTGGTTAAACAGTATTCAACATGATTCTAGTCATGCCCCTTTCTCTCCGACATGGATAATGTCTGGATATGTAATGTCATTATTTGCAAAAGAACATGGCTATTCTGAAATTATTGATATTGGTTCTGGTGATGGACGTATTGCATATTGTGGTGGAGTACTTGGTATGAAATCTCATAGTATTGAATTAGATCCCATGTTGGTTGATCTTCAAAATTCACTAGCAACAAATGTTAATTTTAATCCTAATTGCTTTGACGCAATTCAGTTTGATTATTCTTCATTGAATTTAACAAAACCCCTATTTTTCATTGGCGGTCTTGCTCAAATGGGTGGATTAGAGTTGGCCACCGGTGTGTTGAATAGAACAAAACCTCATTTTCATTTATGGGATAAAATTGGTTGGAGTTTTGCTGGAACTTTGTCAAAAAAATATCTTGTAGATCCAAAAAATCATGCTGGTTGGGGTAGTTTCATTGAAACAAATCATTTACAATTAATTCAAAATATTTCATTACCAACTGCTTGGTCTTTTCATGAGTTTGATGAAACACAATATGTTTTTTCAAAACTCCTTGAAAAATAGCAATCCAAATTAAGTGTCCCTTTCAAAATATTCTTGGACACGTGGCTCAGCTTGGATAGAGCAAGCGCTTGCGGAGTGCTAGGTCGTCGGTTCAAATCCGATCGTGCCCGCTTAATTTCTTATTTTAGTAATTCCATGAAATTTTCTTTATTCTTAAATAATATCCTCTTTCAGTATAGTGATGAGCCGTCAAGACTTTGATTCTTCCTCAATTTTAGTCCAAGACATAATGACTAAAGCAATTATTTCTGTCAACACTCAAACTACCGTTTTTCAAGTGGCAAAAATGATGGAACAGGGTGGGATTGGCGCAGTACTTGTAAAGAAAGATGGAAATCTTAGCGGTATTGTTACTGATAGAGATTATGCCACAAAGATTATGGCAAATAATTTGTCATCTGATACAAGTGTAGGGAAAATAATGTCTTCTCCCTTGATTACAATTAATTATGATGAATCCATTTCTGCAGCAGCAGAAAGAATGACATCTAAAAAAATCAGAAAACTTGCAGTAACTAATGATGGTAATATCATTGGCTTAATTACGTCTACTGATTTAGTAACTCAACTTGCTAAGTAACTAGAATGTTTTCGTTTTTCTAAGAAATACTGTAACTGATATCATGTAACATGTTGTGGCAATAATTTCAGAAATTATTGATGCTAGGTATGGTTCAATACCTACTTCTAAAAAATAATATAGACTTGGCCATCTAATTCCTAGATAAATTATTTCACCCACTCCAAATGATGAAATAAGTTTCAGTAATTCTTTTTTAATTAATTTTGATTCCATTGTTTTGTATCTTTTTCGATTATCAATGTAAAATAAACTAGAAAATAATCCAAAGTAAATAACATATCCTATAATGATTGTAATTGTTGTAGTTTGATAATTTTCATAATCAACTAATAATTGAGCTGCAACTGCTGAAATTGATGCAGAAGCAATAAAACAAATTATGAAATTTCGATTGATTTGCAATAACTGCTTATTTATTTTCATAATTTATTCAACAATTTGGACAACTAGGTCCAGAATCTTTTTTGGATTTTCCGTGGGCTTTTTGCATATGTCTGATCAATCTATCTGTTGCAGTAAAATTCATTCCACAAATTTGACATTCTGTGCCTGTGATTAACACTTCTTTTACTTTATTTCTAAAAAGTCCCATGAAGCAAAATTTTTCATATTAATTAAAAATGTTCTTTATTGATTAGGCCCTAAATATTTAGTAAATCTATGAAAAAAAGATGCCATTGGGCAAAGGATGAACCCAATACTAGTTATCATGATGAAGAATGGGGTATTCCAGTACATGATGATCAAAAATTATTTGAATTTCTAATTTTAGAAGGTGCTCAAGCTGGATTGTCTTGGAGTACAATTCTTAATCGTAGAGAAGGATATCAAGATGCTTTTTCTAATTTTGATGTTGTTATAGTTGCAAAATATACTCAAAACCATGTAAAAAAATTGCTAAAAAATAAAAAAATTATTCGAAATAAACTAAAAATTAATTCTGCAATTAACAATGCTAAAAAATTTATTGAAATTCAACAAAAATTTGGTTCTTTTGATCAATATTTGTGGAGATTTGTAAATAATAAACCCATTAAAAATTCATTCCACAAATATTCTGAAATACCTGCATGCACTACTATTTCTGAAAAATTGAGTACTGATCTTAAAAAATATGGATTTACTTTTGTTGGACCTACAATTTGTTATGCCTTTATGCAAGCAATTGGTATGGTAAATGATCATACTGTTGATTGTTTCAAATACCCCAAATAATTAATTACTCTTCATATCTGAAAATTGTAAAAAGATCATAGATAAATTTGAGAAAATCATTATACATTAGTGAAAAAACTAGATCCCGCTGTTGAACAATTAATTGCAGAAGCTAAAAATAAATTGGAAAAAAGAAATTTTTCCCTTCAAAATTCTATAGATGATTTTGAAAAAGAACTCCCAAAACATGAATCTTTTCCAACTTCAAAAGATATGCTTACTTCATACATTGGAATATATCAAAATGAAATTCATGCTAATTCGCTCATTTTACAATTATTGAGTAAAGCTGATGAAATACTGCTTAGATATGGTATTGAAAATTAATTCTTTTTTCTACAAAGACCAATTATTTCTAAAATTTAATATTTGGAAATATTTTTAGGTATATTGTAAGTATTATGACTGAAAAATCCTTTGCAACATCCTTATCTTGTATTGATGGTAGAGTTCAACTTCCAATGATTAATCTGATTAAAAAAAAATATTCTGTAGATTTTGTGGATACTATCACTGCACCTGGAATTGACAAGGTCATTTCTGATGGCGATATTGAATCTATCAAAAAAAGTGTAATGATTTCTGTATCTAATCATAAATCATCTCATATTGTAATTTCTGGTCATTTTGGATGCGCCGGAAACCCTGTTTCTAATGATGAACATTTTACTCATATTGAAAAAAGTGTGGAACTTGTCAAATCTTGGAATTTAGATGCTGAAGTTGTCGGTGTTTGGATTGATGAAAATTTTATTCCACAATTAATTTAATTCTAAAAATTTATCCATAAATCATACAATGTTCACATTCACAAACATCTTGTTCTTCTGATTTTTTTAGACATTTTTTATGCTGCCCAGCTTGGCATTGAACACATACTTCTTCAATATTTTCAACTTCTGTGTATTTTTTAGATTGATCAAACCCAAATCCTCCATCTTGTGGCCCTACCATGTATTATTGTGATTAATCTAGTATTTCTAGTTCACTAATTTAGTGCATTTTTGATTGTATCTTGTAATTGATTTTTATTTTCTTCAATTATTCCTCTGATTTCAAAAGTATCTACATATCCTCCTGCTGATGCTCGTGTTGCTTTAAGTAAATAATGCAATGAACCTTCTTCAATTTTTCCAACATAATATCCGTAAAGAAAATCTAATTCATCATTGCACTTCCAAATTTTTTTAATATTTGGAAATGTTTGTTCAATTTCAGTGGGTATTTCTTGAATTCTTCTTTTGATATACTGATCTAATGATTTTCTAATGGTGGAATCTTGAAGCATTTTTGTACCTACTGATTATTACTTTTTGTCCTTTTTATTACCTGTCTCTTTTTTTTCATCATCAACATTGTCCCACATGTGCATAGTTCCTCTAATCATAAAAGAACCAACAATTATTGTCCCTAATCCTACTACTACAAAAATGAATAATTTACCTATGTCTTTGATACTTACCAATTCTATTACTCTAATGAGATTATGAGTATAATTGTCTATAAATTGATAAAAATTAGTAGGTTCAGAAATTCAGATAATAATTCTCGCTTTAAAAAAGGGCTTTTTCTATAGGATACACGGCATTGGGGTGGAGTGAGTTTTTTTAGTGTCAAATCTAATCGTCAATCAAAGGATTATGACAAGAACAATTACTTGTAAAGAAGCCGAGAAAGATTGTACGTGGTCATTTAATGAAGAAAGCATGGAAAAAGTATGGTTAAAAGTAAAAGAACACATTTTGTCACAACATAAAGAAATTGAGTTAAATCCTGAAAATACTGAAATTATCAAATCAATAATCACTTCCAAAGTTTACAAAGATGGTGCACGAGTTGAATCCGGAAGATTTTGGTGGTGGGGCGAGAAGATGGAAAAAGTAAACAAATTAGTCTCCAAATAGACTCTATTTTTCAAGAATTATTCATAAAGAAATGGCACGTAGTGTCTTTTTTTATTACTACTTAGATTATCTTTATCATACAGCATTTTAACACCCGTACACGCTGTTAAACTTGAGAAGGTTCGTGATTGAACCTTTCTCATTTACTTTTGATATCTAGTTTTAATTTTTTAATTAGAAATATTGCTGCTCCACCAATGTTTAGCATTATTCCTCCAGATATTATCCCTATGTATGAGAGCCAACTAATTGGGGCTGTTAAAAAATACATAATTGTTGCAGATAATATTACAATTCCACCAATAATTAGTAAGTATGATACTAATTTTGTAATTGATATTACCTGATCACGTTCCATGATTCCTAACAAATGTTTCGTGATTTATTCATTAAGATAGGAAATGGCACTTGAACGCTTATCTGTTACAAATTAAACGATTTGTTGTTTTAATTTATTCAATTAGATTCAATAATGAGTTTACTTTTTTCCAATTATGAGTAAAAAACAACAGGTTGTTGCATGGATTGCAATGATTGGGGGCGGTATTGGATTTTTCTTTTTCTCCATAGAAATGGCAGAATTTATGCGTTAGATCACTCTCCACATCAATAATCTTTTTTTAGAAAAACTTTCTAGTTTAGTTATGGGATTTTTATCCAATTTTAGAAAAGATTTAGAAATTGCAAAAAGAAACAAGGCTGCAAATATCAACGGAAAAAATCTCAAAGGAATATTGACAAAATTCAAAGAAGAGCGTGATAGAATTGAGCATGAAACTGGTGTTAGGCCTCAAATAGATAATACAACACAAATGTTTATGCAAAAAATTCTAAATGTTTGGATCTCTGAAGGTAAAGAAATTGATGAAGAGAAATTTTGGTTGGAGGTGGATTATAATCGTCAATTCAGTCATCCTGTGGAATATTATGAAATTCAAAGATAATGATTATTTTAGAATTATACCTATATCCATTAAATTCATGTGTGTGTAATCCGTTTTGATATTTCCTTTTTGTTTTTGAAAGAATCTTGCTGAATCACTATTTTTCAAAAATTCTTTCATAGTATTCAAATCCATTTTGATATTTTCTATTATTGCCCCTGCAAAATTAGAATTCCCATCTATTCCATCTGTCCCCATTGATGCAATTGTCATCTTTTTTAATTTTTGAGTATTTTTTAATAATCTTAAAACCAGTTCTTGATTTCTTCCACCTTGACCTTTTCCTAATATTTTGACTGTGGGTTCTCCTCCAAAAATTAAACATGTCTTTTGTTCTTCAGGAATTTTCTCTAATATTTTTTTAACTACTTCTTTAATATCTCCAAAAATTTGTATTTTGATTACTTTGTATCCTTTTTGTTTTGCTATTTTTTCCATCGCTTCTAAACAATTATTATTATTTGCTATAACGTAATTTTCTATTTTTGCTTCTTTTGGAGTTTCAGATTTTTGATTATGTAATCCATTACCTAAAATTTGTAATACTTCAATTGGGATTCTTCTTTTTAGTTTGTATTTTTCTATTATGTCTATTGCATTTTGATATGTTGTATTATCCATGTATGTTGTACCTGATGCAATTGATGATAGGTCATCATCTTCAACATCTGACATAACCAAACTAATTCCTTGACATTTCATATTTTCTACTAGTTTACCACCTTTGATTTTGGATAGATGTTTTCTAATGCAATTGAACTCTTGAATTGTTGCCCCTGATTTTAGTAGTAAATCTGTAACATGGACTTTATCACTTAAGGTAATTTCATCTGGCATTGCTAATAGTGATGAACCTCCCCCTGAAACTAGAAAAATAATTAATTCACCTCTTTTTTTATTCTGTACAAATTTCATTACTTCTTTTGCAGCTTTAACACTTGTTTTGTCTGGTTTGGGATGATTTGAATTAAAAATCTGAAATTTTTTAGCCTTAATTTTTGCTTTTGAACCTTTTGGAATAACAATAATTCCACTTTTAATTGAAATTATTGAATTTAATGCTCTAGTCATTGAATCTCCTGCTTTGCCAAAAGCTACTGTGTAAATGTTTGAATATTTTGAAATATCTATTTTTTTTCCATTTATTCTAATTTCATTTGGTGTAACATAATTTGGTAATATGTTCTGAGGATTTGCTGCTTGAAGACCTGACTCTAAAATCTCTAAACAATCTTTTTTCTTATCTGTAATAGCTAATTCTTCAAAATTTTGAATTATCATATGATATACATCACTGTAAGATATAATAAACAAACCAAATGTGTTTGTTTTATGCATACAGTACGCATTCCAAAAGTTATTAATTTTGGAGAAAACGCACTTGGTGAAACAGAATATCCAAAAAATGCCCTTGTTGTCACTACCGTTCCGCCAGCATTGTCTGACAAATGGTTAGCAAGAATGGGAATTCAGGATTATATGTTGTATGATCAAGTAAAACCTGAACCATCAATTGATGATGTCAATACTGTCATTTCTAAATACAAAGACAAAAACCCTTCAGTTCTAATTGGATTGGGTGGTGGAAGTTCAATGGATGTAGTAAAATACGCTGCACCTGAATTGAATAAAGAAAAAATTCTAATTCCAACTACATTTGGAACTGGAGCTGAAATGACCACTTATTGTGTTCTCAAATTTGATGGAAAAAAGAAATTGTTACGTGAGGATAGATTCTTAGCTGACATGGCTGTAGTTGATTCATACTTTATGGATGGAACTCCAGAACAAGTCATTAAAAATTCTGTCTGTGATGCATGTGCTCAAGCTACTGAAGGTTACGATAGTAAACTTGGTAATGACTTGACTCGCACTCTATGTAAACAAGCATTTGAGATTCTTTATGATGCAATAATGAACGACAAACCAGAAAACTATCCATATGGATCAATGTTGTCTGGAATGGGATTCGGAAACTGCTCTACAACATTAGGACATGCTTTGTCTTATGTTTTCTCAAATGAAGGAGTACCTCATGGTTATTCTTTATCTTCTTGTACTACGGTGGCACACAAACATAACAAATCAATCTTCTATGATAGATTCAAAGAAGCAATGGATAAACTTGGTTTTGATAAATTAGAACTCAAAACTGATGTTTCTGAAGCTGCTGACACTGTCATGACAGATAGAGGTCATTTGGATCCAAATCCAAATCCCATATCTAAAGATGATGTTGTAAAATGTCTTGAAGACATCAAATCAGGAAATCTGTAAAAAACTCGTTTTTTACTTCTTTTTCTTTTATTTACTAACTGCGAAATTGGCAGCTTCGCCAAACTTTTTATTATAATGATTTGGAATTATAGCAATTGGCACATAAAAATCTCAAGTTTGGTATTCAAAATGGACTAAATGTTGCTAGAGCAGGATATACCGAAGATCAGATACTTACTGCTTGCCAACTTGCTGATAAAACTGGATATGATTCTATTTTCTATATGGATCACACAAATGTCCCACAATGGAAAAATGCAACTGTTTTAGACCCATGGGTTATGTTATCTGCAATTGCTGCAGTTACCAATAATGTTGAATTAGGAACCTGTGTTACTGATGCAATTAGAAGACATCCGTCAAATATTGCACTAGCTGCAATTACTCTAGATAGAGTGTCTAAAGGTAGGGCAATTCTTGGTATTGGTGCTGGTGAAGCACAAAATCTTAAAGAATTTTGTATACCATTTGAAAAACCAGTTTCAAAATGGGCTGAACAAATTGAAGTTATTAAAACATTATACCATTCAGATCCTGATAATACTGTAGATTATGAAGGCAAATATTACAAATTAGAAAAAGCTTGTCTGCAAGCTGCTTCAATAAGAAAACCACATCCGCCAACTTACATGGCATCAGGTGGAAAACGCACATTAGATTTAACAGGTAAACTTGGTGAAGGTTGGTTACCAATTGGTTATACTCCAGAATTATTTGAAGACCATCGTATACAAATTGAAACTGCTATGGACAAATATGGAAGGAGTCAAGAGGATAAAGATAATTTTGAAATGGCATTAGACATTGATGTTTACTTTTCAGAAGATGCAGAAGCATCATGGGCAAAAATGAAAGAAGCAGTTAAAGTTAGTTTGTTTAAACCAGAAATTTTGAGAGTTCACGGATTAAAAGAAATTGAAGGATTTGATTTCGTAAAATACTTTACAGAATATTCAATGTCTGATCAGAGTTGGATAGTTAAGATGAGAGAAGCTGCAACTAAAATTCCTGATGGTATTGCAAGATCTTCTACTGCCGTTGGTACTCCTGAAGATATTATTCCTGTATTTGAAAGATTTATGGATGCTGGTGTGAATCACTTTGTTATTAGATTCTGGGGTAAGAATTACTTTGGTTCTATTGACAAGTTTGCTAGTCATGTAATGCCTGTATTGCGCCAGAAAAATAAGGAAAAATACGGTTAATTCTAAATCAATAGAACATTATTTACTGTGTTAATATTTTAAAAGTATCATGAATGATGATCTTCCAGACACTGTAAAGAAATGTCTTGATATTTTAGATGAAAATTTAGAAATATTATCTAATATTGAATTAGATTTAAACGATGAGAAAAATGATGAATTAATTCCTGATATGAAACTTCATCATCTATATGATATGAGTGAAGATGTTGCAGAATCTGAAAAAATTAAACGTGCTGAATCTAAATTAATGAGAAGACAATCTGAAGATCTCTAACGATTTTGTGAATTGTGCTGATGTTTCTTTTTTGCTGATTGTTTTAACTTTCTTTTAGTTTGTTGTTTGAGTAGCCTTTTCCTTGTTCTTTCTGTAGCATTTGTGGAACCTTGAATGATTTTTGTTTTACTTCCATCTCTTAACATAATTTCCTTTCCTTTGAATCTGAATTCTACATCTCTACATTTGATATAGTATCTTCGAAGACAAAAAAATATTCTATTGTTAGTTCCATGCATCTCTTTGATCTCTCGTGATTTTTTTAATTCATTGAGTATGTTTCGAAGTAATCCTTTATCGATATCTGTAATTCTATGTAATTCTCTAAACCAGATAAATTTGGATTGTGATCCCCATTCCTCTAATAATTCTACTACTTGGTTTGTGGCTTCTTCTGCTTCTTCACTTGGTGTCATTATTTTCAATAAAATCACTCCTAAATTTAGCAATTTACATTAATGAAAAGTTTGAATCAATAAAGTCAATTTTTAGAATGTTTTGTATTTTTGATTATTTTTGTAATTAATTACTATGAGTAATGAATTAAAGGCTGAATGCACTGAATTAGGGTGTAAAATACTACAAATTAAAGAATTAGCAAAAGAATTAGATGCTGAATGATTCTATTTTTTTGATTTTTTCTTTCTTTCTTTTAATCTAGATTTTGTAACTTTCACTGATTGTTTTTGATTGTTTTCCATTTTTTTAGCTATGGAATCAATTTGCTTGATAATTTTTGATTGCTCATCTAATGAATTTGTTTTTAGAAGTTTTTTCCTTAATTTTTTTAGTTGATTTGAATAACTGTTAAACTCTCCTCTTAAATCATTTAGATATGGATCATCCATGCAGATTTTGATATTATCTTCTATTTTAGGTATTTTTTCTGAAAATTTGATCTTCATTTATAACATTATTTTTAACAAATAATTCATGCAACTTGTAGGAATTCTTGAAATTAAATCATATAAAAAAATTAAAGAATTTCTTGAAGATGAACATGTTGGCAGAGTCTCTAGCATTGATAAAAATGGATTTCCTCAAATTATTCCTATGAATTTTGTTTTTAGAAATGATGCTGTCTACATGCATTCCCATGTGAAAGGTGAGAAGTTAGATAATATTTCTAGAAATAATAAAGTTGGTTTTGAAGCTGATAGGGAATTAGAATTTTTACCTTCTTATTTTGAGGATCCTCATAATGCATCTCTTGCTGATACTCTTTACATTAGTATTGTAATCAAAGGTATTGCTTCCTTTGTATCTAATAGGGAGGAAAAAACTTTGGCACTAAATGGTTTGATGGAAAAATATCAACCTGAAGGACATTATGATCCTCTGGAATCAACTATGCGTGTTTTGGATGCTGTATCTGTCATAAAAATAGTCCCTACATCATTACATGGAAAATATAAGATTGGTCAACACATGAATTCGAATGATCGAATGATTTTAGCTAAAAAGATTCTTGAAAAGAATTCTCCTACTGCAAAAACTACTCTAAAAATTATGGGTTTTGAAGAAATTGATGATGGATTACGAATGATTGACGAACCAAAGTGGTAATTATCCTGATATCACCATTGCTTTAAATTCAGTTTTTAGTAATTGTAACTGTTGCAACAAATTTCTAAATTTGACTTGGTATCTGATTATGATCCTACTGGTGATCAACCTGAAGCTATTGATGCTTTAGTTGAAGGTGTAGAAAAAAAATCCGTTCAAACTTTACTAGGTGTTACAGGAAGTGGGAAAACTTTTTCAGTTGCTAATGTTATTGCTAGAACTGGTAAAAACACACTTGTAATTTCTCATAACAAAACCCTTGCTGCTCAACTATATGCTGAATTAAAACAATTTTTTCCCAAAAATAATGTTGGTTATTTTGTTTCATACTATGATTACTATCAACCTGAAAGCTATTTGCCACAAACTGACACTTACATTGAAAAGGATACTCAAATCAATGAAAAAATTGAAAAATTAAGATTAGAAGCCACTGCAATGTTGCTATCTGGAGAACCCACAATTATTGTCTCCACTGTATCTTGTATCTATTCTCTTGGTAATCCTCAAGAATGGAAAGATTCTTCAATTCTAGTTGGTACTGGCGATGAAATTAAACGAACTGATTTAATTCGAAAATTAGTTGATGCTAGATACGAAAGAAATGATCTTGAAGTATCTCCTGGAAATTTTAGAGTAAAAGGTGATACTATCGATATTACTCCTGCATACTCTGAAGATATAATTAGAATCTCTATGTTTGGTGATGAAATTGAAAAAATAACTTTACTTGATCATGTATCACTAAAAGAAAAAAAGAAAATAAATCAAATGACTATTTTTCCTGCAAAACATTATCTTATTGCTAAGGATGTTACTAAAAGAGCTGTTAAATCCATTCGAGCTGAACTAAAGCAACATTTACCAAAATTGAATGAACTTGAAAAGCAGCGACTTGAAATGAGAACAAAATATGATTTGGAAATGATTGAGGAATTAGGTTATTGTTCTGGTATTGAAAATTACTCCAGACATTTTGATGGGCGAAATGAAGGTGATAAGGCATATTGTTTAATGGATTTTTTTGGTGATGATTATCTTTTGGTAATTGATGAATCTCATGTGACGTTACCTCAGTTACATGGGATGTACAAAGGTGATTACTCTCGAAAAGATAAACTCGTAACATATGGTTTTAGATTACCTAGTGCATATGATAATAGACCATTAAAATTTGAAGAATTTGAAGAATATATTCAAAATACTATTTTTGTTTCAGCCACTCCTTCTGAATATGAGAAGAAAATATCTGCAAAAATTGTTGAACAATTAGTTCGTCCCACTGGCTTACTTGATCCACAAATTGAGATTAGGCCTACTAAAGACCAAATGGATAATTTAATTTCTGAAATAAATGAAAGATCTAAAAATTCTGAACGTGTTTTAGTTACAACATTAACTAAAAGAATGGCTGAAGATTTAGCTGAATATCTCTCAAAAAAAGATGTCAAAGTTAGGTATATGCATTCAGAAATTGATGGATTGCAAAGAACTGAAATTATTCGTCAATTGCGTCTAGGTGAATTTGATGTTTTAGTTGGGATTAACCTTCTACGTGAAGGCTTGGATATTCCTGAAGTTTCCCTTGTTGCAATTCTTGATGCTGATAAGGAGGGATTTTTGAGGAATTTTACTAGCTTAATACAAACTTGTGGTAGAGCTGCAAGAAATGTAACTGGTACTGTAATTATGTATGCTGATACAAATACTAAATCTATGAAAAATACTATTGATGAAACTACTCGTCGTAGAAAAAAACAAATTTTATACAATGAAGAACATGGAATAATTCCTAAAACCATTATGAAATCTGTTCCAGAACAAGAAATTGTGTTGGATGAATCAAAATTAAAATCAATACATGATCTTAGAAATGATGTTATTGATTTAGATGCTCAAATGAAAAAATATTCTGAAGAGTTAGATTTTGAACAAGCAATTTCTTGTCGTGATAGAATCAAAAGATTAGAAAAGGAGATTGAATATAGAAATGATAGATAATAAATTAAAAATTCGAGGAGCTCGTCATCATAATTTAAAAAATATTGATGTGGATATTCCAAAAAATCAGTTGGTTGTAATTAGTGGTTTATCTGGTTCTGGAAAATCTACTTTAGCATTTGATACTATCTATGCTGAAGGCCAACGAAGGTATGTTGAATCACTTTCTTCCTATGCTCGTCAATTTTTGGAAATGATGGATAAACCTGATGTTGATTCTATTGAAGGATTATCTCCTGCAATTGCAATTCAACAAAAAACTACAAGTAAAAATCCTCGTTCTACTGTTGGTACTACCACTGAAATTTATGATTACATGCGTTTACTTTTTGCTAGAATTGGAATACCTCATTGTACAAATTGTAAAAGAAAAATTTCTACACAATCTGTTGAACGAATTTGTGATTCTGTACTCAAAGATTTTTTGGGACAAAAAATATTGATTTTATCTCCCCTTGTTCAAAGAAAAAAAGGTACATATGAAAAACTCTTTGAACAAATCAAAAAAGATGGATACTCTCGAATACGCTTAAACGGTGAAATTTTGAGCCTAGATGATGGAATTCCTCCATTAGATCGACAAAAATGGCATAATATTGAAATTGTTGTAGATAGAATTTCAACAAGTAAATCTGAAAGATCCAGGATTTTTGAGGCTATTCAAACTTCAATCAAAGCATCAAAAGGTGATGTGATGATTTCATCAGATAAATCTGAAAGAATTTTCTCTCAGAATAATGCTTGTCCGCATTGTGGATTAACAATTGGTGAACTTGAACCTAGGAATTTTTCATTTAACTCTCCTTTTGGATTATGTAAAACATGTAATGGGTTGGGAGTTAAAATGGAATTTGATGCTAATTTAGTAATTCCTGATAAATCAAAATCAATTTTGGATGGTGCAATTGTTCCTTGGAGTGGAAGATTTTCTGCATTTAGGAGACAGGCATTAAGAACAGTTGGTGAAAAATTTGGATTTGATCTTATGACTCCAATTGAAAAAATAAAACCAAAACATCTCAAAATTATTTTAAATGGGACATCTGATTTAATTGATTTTCAATATAATTCTAAATCTGGAGATTCTTCGTGGAAATATACTAATGCATTTGAAGGTGTACTTGTAAATCTTCAACGTGTTTTTCTAGAAACTGATTCTGAATCAAAACGTGAATGGCTTAAGCAGTTTATGCGTGATACTCATTGTACTTCCTGTAATGGTAAAAAACTAAAACCTGAATCCCTTGCAGTTACTATTAATGATTTGGGAATAATGGATGTTTGTGATTTATCTATTACCAACTGTTTTGATTTCTTTTCTAATTTGAAATTGACTGAAACGGAACAACACATTGGAAGAGACATTCTTAAAGAAATTAAAGAACGTTTAGAATTTTTAATCAATGTTGGATTAAATTATCTTACCTTAAATCGTCTTAGTTCTACATTGTCTGGTGGAGAATCTCAGCGAATTAGATTGGCTACTCAAATTGGTTCTAATCTTACTGGCGTTTTGTATGTACTTGATGAACCTACAATTGGATTACATCAACGTGATAATGCTAGACTAATTAAAACGCTAAATAAGCTACGAAATCTTGGTAATACAATCATTGTTGTAGAGCATGACGAGGAAGTTATACGAAATTCAGATTGGATAATTGATTTGGGTCCTGGTGCTGGAGTGCATGGAGGAAATATTGTTTTTGAAGGTACAATTAAAAAAATTCTGCAGTCAAACACATCTGTAACTGGAACTTATCTTAAGGATGATTCTTTAATTATTTTAGAGAATAAAATTCGTAAACCTGAAGGCTCTTTGATCATTAAAGATGCTTCTGAAAATAATTTGAAAAATCTTGATGTTGAAATTCCTTTGGGACTCTTTGTATCTGTAACTGGAGTATCTGGCTCTGGAAAATCTACATTGATAAATGATATTTTACTTAAAAGTTTAGAAAATCATTTCTCTAAAACGCATATAAGTTCTGGTGCTCATAAAGAGATTTCTGGTATAGATAATATTGATAAAGTAATTGCTATTGATCAATCACCTATAGGTAGAACTCCTCGTTCAAATCCTGCAACATACATAGGTGCTTTTACTCCTATTCGAGAATTATATTCTAACACTGCATTATCAAAAGAACGTGGATATGCCCCAGGACAATTTTCTTTTAATGTTGCTGATGGTAGATGTTTTGCATGTGAAGGTGACGGTGTTAAACAAATTGAAATGCAATTTTTATCTGATGTATATGTAAAATGTGATGAATGTAAAGGAAAAAGATACAACTCTGAAACACTGTCTGTATTGTATAAAGGAAAGAATATTTCTGACGTTCTTCAAATGACAGTTTATGAAGCATTAAATTTCTTTGAAAATGTTCCATCCATTCAAAGAAAATTACAAACTGTTAATGATGTGGGTTTAGGATATATCAAACTTGGACAATCATCTACTACTTTGTCTGGTGGTGAGGCTCAAAGGGTAAAACTTGCCTCAGAATTATCTAAACGTGGTACTGGCAAAACTCTTTACATTTTGGATGAGCCTACAACTGGTTTACATTTTGCAGATGTTCAGAAATTATTAGATGTTCTAAATAGATTAGTGAATTTGGGTAATACTGTTGTTGTAATTGAACATAATATGGATATCATTAAAAATTCTGATTGGTTAATTGATCTTGGCCCTGAAGGTGGGGATGAAGGTGGTCGAATTGTAACTTCTGGCACCCCTCTTGATGTTTCAAAATCTCCTGGCAGTTATACTGGAAAATATTTGAAAAAATTAATAAAAAAATGACTTTTGATATTTCTAAAATCACTATCCCAACAAATCCTGGTATTTATTTAATGAAAGACGATGCCAAAAAAATTATTTACATTGGAAAAGCAAAAAATCTTAAAAATCGTGTACGTTCCTATTTTAATAAAAATCAAAACTACAAAACTCAAAAACTAGTTGAAAATATTTTTGATATTGAATTTGTTTTAACTGATAATGAAAGCGAAGCTTTTCTTTTAGAATCAAATATGATTAAAAAATACCGTCCAAGATTTAACATTGAATTAAAGGATCAACAACGATATACCTATTTACGATTATCTGATGAAAAATATCCTCGATTACTAGTTGCTAGAAGAACAAGAGATGGAAAATTTTTAGGAAAAGGAAAATTTTATGGTCCTTTTACTCAGGGTAGTTCTAAATTACTTACTATTGGTACATTGAGAAAATCTTTTCAAATAAGAATTTGTAAAACCCTTCCAAAAAAAGTTTGTCTTGAATATCATTTAGGTAACTGTGAAGGGCCGTGTGAATTTAAAGATGCACAAGAAAAATACCCTGAACATGTGAAAAAACTAGAAGATGTTCTTAAAGGAAAAAACGACACCAAAATTTTCACAAAAAAATTAGAGGATGAAATGCACCAAGCTGCTAAATCTCAACAATTTGAGCGTGCAAAAGATATCCGTGATACTTTGATTAGACTTGGTAGCCTTCAAACTAAACAAAAAATGGAATATGTGGAAAATTCTGATGAAGAATATTTTGGTATTGGAATAGTAGAACAATCTGCAACAATTATGAATTTTCGAATGATTAATGGTGTCATTAGGGATAGTGACAAATTCTTTTTTGATTTGGTTGGTGATAATTCATTTTCAAATTTCCTCTATCAATATTATTCAACACATAAAATTCCTAAATTTATTATTGTTAGTGAAATTCCTGAAAATCAAAAATTATTGGAATGTTTATTGTCTGAACAATCTGGATTTGATGTAAAAATTATGACTCCAACACGAGGTAAAAAAAATGATATCATGAATTTAATTTTAAAAAATATTAAATTAATCCATTCTAAAGGTGCAAATCCTGCATTAGTTGAATTGCAAGAACTTCTACATTTACCTATGTTACCTCACACCATTGAATGCTTTGATATCTCTAATCATGGATCTGAATTTGCAGTTGGTTCAATGGCTAGCTTTGTAGATGGCATTCCAAATAAATCTGGATATAGAAAATTCAAAATTAAAACAATTCAAGGTAGGGATGATTTTGCAATGATTGGTGAAATAATTAAAAGACGTTATTATAGATTATTAGAAGAAAATTCTACATTACCTGATCTAATTGTAATTGATGGAGGTAAAGGACAACTTAATGCTGCACTAAAATCTTTAGAGTCTCTCGGATTAAAATTATCTTGTGTTTCTTTAGCAAAAGAAAATGAGGAAATATATCTTCCAAAAACTAGAAATCCTATTGTAATTCCTAAAAATAAAAAATGCTTACAAATTTTACAACATGCTAGGGATGAAACTCATAGATTTGGTGTAGCATATAATAGAACTATACGTAAAAATAAAATAAAATAGAAAAAAGGAAAATATTTTTTGGTTAGTTTACTGTAACACTACCGACCATCCAAGGATGGACCATACAGAAGTAATCATAGTTACCTGCATCATCAAATGTGAATGAATAATCCAGTCCTGCCATTAGTAAACTGCTGTCAAATACTCCAGATGGACCGTCTGCTGGACTTCCACCTGTTACAGTATGTGCTGCTGTGTCTACGTTATCCCATTTTACTGTGTCTCCAGTATTGATGGTGATGTCTTGTGGTAGGTAACATGCATTAGATGTTTCACATCCTGGTGCTCCACTTCCCATTGCAGTTTCCACGATATGTGTTTGTGGACCTGCACTAGCTGCTACTGCTGCTTCAGCTTGTATTGCTGCTGCTTCAGCTTGTATTGCTGCTGCTTTAGCATCTGCTGCTGCTTTAGCTTCAGCTGCTCTTGCATCTGCTGCTGCTTCAGCTCTTGCATCTGCTGCTGCTTCAGCTCTTGCTTCTGCTGCTGCTTCAGCTCTTGCTTCTGCTGCTGCATCTGCTGCTGCTTTAGCTTCTGCTGCATCTGTATTTGCACTTGAACTCATTTGTTGGGTAGGTGCTGCTGGGGAATTATCTACTGAACTTCCCACTGCTGCAACTGCGACTCCAACTAATGCGATTGCAATAGAAAATACAATTGCTGCTTTGTCTATACTTGCCATAATTGATCCATCTCTAGGTGTATAGTAAATAAATCTAATCGTCTGTTTCTCACTAATACCAAGAAATCTATCTAATTTTTTCCCTTAACACTCTATTTTACAATATTCTTGAATTTATTTCATGAATTTATGAAATCTATTGTAAATTCTATATGATCGCTTTAATTTATCCTTGAGTGTTGTTAATGATATTCAACAATTATTTGTTTTATGGTTTGATGATTTATTGAATATTGTAATTACAATTAAGAGATCTCACCGAGTAACTCTTCGTTTTCGGTCTTAATCTCTTTGATTCAATATTTTTGTTGCAAGGTTATTTTCTGAATTTATTATCTCAAATTTTACTTTTAGTTTTCTTTGTTTAATAAAATTTTTAATAAATTTTATTTTATTTTTAATAAATTCATCTTCAATTTTGTCTTCATTTTTTAGTTGTTGATAAATTATTTTTTCATCTAATTTTACTGTAACTTGGTCTTCATTTTTAATATTGAATGTTCCTATTCCCCAAAATAATGCTACGTGCAATCCAATGTATTTTGATTGGATAATTGTAATTTTATTTTTATAATCTTCTACATGTTTTCGCTTTTGTGAAACTACTGATTCCTTTGTTTCAATTACCCATGAAATATCTGTTAAATTCCCATCTAGATATAGAATATGTTCCAATTGTCAACCAAAAAATGGTCTTTTGTCTATATATTTCGAATACTCAATTTATGATCATAGTTTGAAAGACGTACATATGATCGAATCTCAGGCATTCTTTTCAAAAATGGTCGATGAATTGGTAGAGTTTTCTGAATTTGATCCTGAATTATCTGATGGAATAAAATGGTTAGATGATCAGGCTCAAAAAAAAGGTATTACATTCTATGATATGGTTTTTGAAGTTTTGTACAAACATGATGTAAATTCTAAAGCAAAAGAATGGCTTAACACAAGAAATTAAAAATTATTTTCTCAAGTCTAAAGTTTTGTATTCACAACCTTGTGGTCCACAATACTTTCCTACGTAAACTGCTTTTGGTCTGTATAGTGCTGTTTTTGGTGCTGCCTCTGCAAATTTTTCTTCAATTATGTGTGCTGCCCATCCTGCAACTCTTGAAATTGCAAAAATTGGTGTGTTAAGATCAACTGGAATTTTCAGCATATAGTAAATTGATGCACTATACAAATCCACATTTGGATAGATGTCCTTACCTTTTTGTGATTTCATTTCTAAAATTGTTGCTGTTTCAATTTTTTCTGTCATTTCAAACCATTGCTCTCCACTTTTAGCAGCTAATTTTCTTGACAATTCTTTTAGGACTTGAGCCCGTGGATCATATGTTTTGTAAACTGCATGACCCATACCCATTACTTTCTCCCCTTGAGATAACTTTTCTTTAATCCATGAATCAACTTTGTTGATTTCAGAAATTTCTAATAACATTTTCATGACTTCTGTATTTGCTCCACCGTGTAATTCTCCACTTAATGCACCGATTGCTGCACTTGATGCTGAATACATATGGGCTCTTGTAGATGCGACTTGTCTTGCAGTAAATGTAGATGCATTAAATGTATGATCTGCATGAAGTATCAAACAAACGTCAAATATTTTTTCAACTTCTGGATCTGGTTTTTCTCCTGACATCATATATAGAAAATTAGCCGCATGACCTAATGATGATTCTGGATCAATAATTTCTAAACCATTTCTGATTCTATGCCAACTTGCAATGATAGTTGGAACTTTTGCAATAAGGTTAATTGCTTTTTCATAACTTGCATCTTTACTTGAAAATTCTTCATCGTAATACCCTGCAAGTGCTGATACAAATGCCTGAAGCATATCCATTGGGTCTGCATCTCCTCTCCAATTTTCCATATTTTTTTGCATTTGTTTTGGAATGTATCTTGCTTCTACTAATTTTCCATTGAATTCGTTTAATTCTTGTTTTGTGGGTAATTTGTCATATAGTAAAAGATATGCTGTTTCTTCAAATGTTGAATTTTTTGTTAAGTCTAGAATATCGAATCCTCTGTAAATTAATTTCCCTTTTTCTCCATCTATATTGGATATTTTTGTATCTGCAACTTCTATGCCTCTGAGCCCAATATTTTTTGTCTCCATATTGAGCCTATCAGAATTCTTCTATTATATTTTCTCTAAAATTGTGATAGTAAATTTAGTAATTAGTCTAATATGGCAACTTTTGCTCCTAAATGACAATTTCTAATCAAAAATTAATGAATACTGAAGAGCGCAAAAATTTACAACAATTGGATGATTTGGTTTTAAATGCATCTGCAAAAGAATTAGAGAAAATCCAAGAAATTGATTTTCAAACTCAACTTGATGGTGAATCTTTTTATCATATTTATCTAAATTCTGATTCCTTAATACCTCCAAGTATTGAAAAATCTTTTAGAAAATCTTAATTTTATTTTCTTCATTTAAATGAGGGTGTATCCAATTTGACTATGTATTGGTAATCTCTAAAATTAAAATTAATAAAAAAACAGCAGCAAAAAAAGTAACTAAAAAAACAGCAGCAAAAAAAGTAACTAAATTACAACGAACTAAAGTAATTTGTATTTCTCATAAAGAAGATTGTGATGGTATTAGTTCTGCAGCACTAATCAGACAGGCTTTTGGTGGTGATGCCATGTTGGTAGATTATCCTGGTCAAATGGAAGCATTGAATCAAGTTGTATTGGATGAAAAATTAAAGACATTATTCATTTGTGATTTGGGATTGAGTAAAAAAACTCAGGATGAATTTATTGATCTTATGACAAGATTGAGAAAAAATAAAGTTTCAGTCACTTACATTGACCATCATGACATTGATCCAAATGTTGTAACTGCTTTAGAAAAAATCAAAGTTAAAGTTATTCATGATATTAACGAATGTACAACTGTTCAAGTCTATAATGCATACAAATCAAAATTAAATGATCATGCATCATTTGTTGCAACTTGTGCAGCAATTACTGATTATATGGAAGATAGACCACTAGGTTCTAAATTACTTCAAATTTATGATAGACAATTTGCTTTGATTAGTGCAACTGTGATGACGTACAATATTGTTGGACATCAAAGAGAGCCAGATTATTTACAATATCTAGTTGAGGAATTATCTGATTCAAAATTCCCTCACGATATTCCAAATACTTTTGAATTTGCACAGATTCAAGTAGAAAAATTATCTCAAATGATTGCTAAAGTCAAAAAAGGTATGAAAACAATGGCTAATCTAGGACATATGGAAATTTTAGATTCTGGTGCAAGTGGTGCTGTTAATTTCGTCATGGGATTATCTGGAAAGGATGTTGGTGTTGCTTACAAAGAAAGAGTTGATCATGGAATTTATGCCGTTTCAGTTAGAGGTTCTAAAAATTGTAAAGTTCATTTGGGTAAAATCGTTAATCTTTTGGCAACCAGTCTTGGTGGCTCTGGTGGCGGCCATGATAAAGCCTGTGGTGCTGTTGTACCAAAACCAAAAATTAAAAAATTCATTACTGAACTAAATAAAAAAGTAAAATAGATTTTATTTTTTATCTATAATTTTATTTCGTGTAATTTTATCAAATACACAACACGCTGTAAGATCTCCTGTAACGTTAACCATAGTTCTAATCATATCTAAAATTCTATCCACAGAAAGTAATAATAAAATTCCAACTGGTGGAATACCTACTGTGATTAGTATTGTGGATAACACAATTGTACCTGCACCTGGTACTGCTGGTGTTCCGATTGATGCTAAAAGCGAAGTAATTATAATTACAAGAATGGCTAGAGGGCTTAATTCTATAGAAAATAATTGTGCTAAAAAGAAAACAGCTATTACTTGATACAAAGCAGTTCCATCCATGTTAACTGTTGTTCCAAATGGGATTACGAATTTCGAAACTCTATTGTCTATTTTTAATTCCTCTTCGGCAGTTTTCAATGTTACAGGCATTGTTGCCATTGAACTTGCTGTTGAAAAAGAAACTGTTTGTGGATTACGAAATTTTGAAAATGTTTGAGATATTGGTCTTTTAGCTACAAGTTTTAAAATTATAAGATAAACTGATAACATTATTCCAAGTCCTAGAACAACAGTAATCATGTATACTCCTAACCCTGCCATTGATTCTAAACCAATTTTGGATACCATTCCTACAATTAAACCAAAAACTGCAAACGGTACAATTTTCATTGAAAATAATAGAATATGTAATGTGATTTTTTGAATTGATTCAAGTAAATCTAATACTGGTTTAGATGATTCTTTTGGAATAGCAGTCATTGACAATCCAATAATTAAAGCAAATACCAAAATGCTTAGCATTTGTCCTTCTAAGTATGATGTAATTGGATTCTTTGGAATGATGTTTGCAACTGCATTTGGAATATCATCTAGGGAAAAACCCTCATTGATTTTCATATCTTTATCTGAAAGATCATATGATTCTTGTAATGCGGAAATATCTAGAATATTTCCTGGAGCAATAAAAGATGCGAGAAATACTGCTACGAGTATTGCAATTGTTGTAGTAATCACAAAATATGATGCAACTCCTAATCCTAGAGTTTTCAATTTTTCTGTAGTTCCTAATGAGTTGACTGCTACAACAATTGAAGAAAAAATTAATGGAACTATTATCATGTAAATTAGACTTACAAATATACTTGCAGGAATTTTAAGATATGATGTAGCAAAATCAAGATTCTCATCATCTATTCCCATTCCTACATCATCGCCTAAAATCAATCCTACTGAAAGTCCAACTATTAAGGATATGACAACCTGAAGCCATAAATTTTTAAATATATATTTTTTAAATGTCATGTCTTAACCTATTAAATTCACATTATTGTTGTATTAAGTATGATCTTCAAAATTTCTTGAATGTTTAATCCTATGTTAAAAATTTCAAAAATATTCTTTTATTCTGAAAATTCAATCACTGCATCAATTTCAGTCATTGAATTTAGTGGTAGACATGCAACTCCCATTGCAATTCTGGAATGTTTTCCTTTATCTCCAAAAATTTCAAAAAATAAATCTGATGCTGCATTAATTACTTTTGGATGTTGATAAAATTCTGGATCTGAATTGACAAATCCTGATAATCTGACAATTCTTGTAACTCTGTCCAAATTTCCTAATTCTCTTTTCATTTGAGCTAATAGGTTAATTGCACACATTCGAGCTGATTTTTGAGCAGTATCTAAATTATCATCTGAAACTTTTCCTGTGAATAAGACTTTGCCGTCTTCCATTGGTATTTGACCTGAAATGAATAGTAGATTACCTGTCTTCACTGCTGGAATATATGATCCTGCTGGGGTAGGTGGATTTGGTAATGTAATTTCCAATGATTTTATTTTTTCTTCAATCATGCACCGAGTTATTTTGAGCCTGATTTTAGTTTTTACTTATTTTGATGTGAACTTTTTCACCTTTATTGGAGTTGTTTTGATACACTGTTCTTGTTTTGTAACCTTGTTTTTGTAAATATCCATCTAAAATTGAAACCCATGGTAATGAATGACCACTATTCAGCTTTGAATCTATTGTAATATTTTTAGTATTTGCTTCAAAATTAACGTGTCCTGAACATGTTATTTGTATAATTGCATCAATTATTTCAATTACATCATCTAGCGATTTTGTTTTTAAATTAATTCCATTTTTTTCTAATAATTTAATCATCTCTAATTCTGGTTTTTTTAAAATCATCGTTGAATTCAAAATGTGCATTAACCCTGACTCATTAATGACTTTGATAATTTTATAAATTTCATGTGCTTCTGCTTTTGTCATATCTGCAACTACTTTTGTTTTAATTGAATTTTTCCAAATATTTGAAAATACTTTTTCTTGATTTATTCCTAAAATTTCTGTTGATGAAAAAATTGCTCCCTTACCATTATCATTATTAATCATTAATAATTCCGTTTCATCAAAAATAAAACAATTTTGAACTATGTCTGATGTTTTAATTTCTACCCCATCTGGAATTGCTCTATAATATTCTGAACAAATTTGTGATGATGGAACAATTAATTTTACGTCTAAATTTCTTCTCATTACTGCTAGTAATTGATCTTTACATTCTGCTAATAATCCTAAACCCACTTGGTCTGTCATTATTTTGATTGATGATTTTGAACCTTCTATCATTGTTTGAAGTTGTGTTAAAACTTTGTTTGAACTAATGTGGAAGTACCTTTTTTCTTCTGAACCTCTTGATTTTCTACTTTCTTCACTTGTTTTTTTTAAATTTGATACTAGTGTGTTCATTGCATTAACTTTGTTAATTTGTTCATGAATTACTCCATCAAAAGCATCCTCAGGTGAAATTGCAGTACACATAATTGGTTTACTTTTTGAAATTATTACCAGTTTTTTACTTTCTAATTTTAATAATGTGGGGTAAACTTTTGTTCTGGGAATTTCTGAATAATATGATAGTTCACTTGCTGAAATCGTTCCTTTAGAAATCAGAGCTACATATGCTTGAGCTTCATATTTACTGAGCCCAAATTCTTCTAAACTTACTGTTAATACCTGCTCATTTACCATATTTTTACTAGATTTGTTATTAGGTAAAATTGAGAGCTAAATTCCTTTACACAATTACTCAAAAAAAATCCAAATTGTAACTACTGATAGGTGTAACTGTGGTTACGAAAATTATTGTTACACCGTCCTCAAATACAAAATATCTCTTTACAATATAGTATGTTAGTAAATTATACTTTTGATTCAATAGAATCTGAAAATGCATCTCATTCAGTTACTATAGTTCCTAGATTGGATTATTCTATAAATTTACTAGGCAACATTATTCAAATTCTTCAAGAAAAAAGTATTGAATTAAAAACTGCTAATCAACACCTTGTTATTGATTTTGATCAAGATGAGCCATCTCATGTTAAAAGTATTGAATTAGAACATCTTGTTATTTACTCTCTAGAGATATTACTTACAATTAAAAATCAGATTGGTTCCATAACTGGAATTAATAGTATTCCTGAAACCCTTCCGTCCTCTATTCCTGTGATGAGAACAATTAGTGCTAAATTATTTGTGTTATTTCCTAATTGTAGTCAACAACTTTCTGAATTATCTGTGCATCTTGGAAGTATTGTTTTAGATTCTGCTGTTTTAACTAAAGCACGTTTTGATTTTAATAAATCAAATCATCTTTCTTCAACATTACTAGATGAAGTAAAATTGATGGCTGACTCTAAATTAAATAAGCAGTACCCTCTTGTTGATTTTTTTAAATTATTCAATGTTTGAATATGTTGAATTCTAAACACAATTTCATAAAGGATATTGAAAAAATTCGTTCTCTTTCAACTGTTATTGACAAAAAACTTTCTGAAATGAAACCTTCTGATGCTGATAATATTGATAAATTAACTTTAGAAGAATTACAAGATTTGGAGAAAATTGCTGGAATTGCTGATTTTATGCTTACAAAATATGCTGATAAAAAAGAAATGTGTTCAATTTTGAAGAATTTTACCTCTGTAATTACTGAAACCTCTGATTCAATGGGTGATTTGGATGATGAAATTTCTGAATTAATCCTTTCTGCAGAAGATTCTATTAACAAAGTGAAGGATTTACACGCTCATATTGATAATAAGTCTGATTTTAAAAAAAAATACTCTGATGGTCCTGAATACAATCGTGCTCAAACAAGTTCAATTAATTTAACCAATTTTGCGACAGAGATTAACACCGTAGGATACCAACAAAATTCTTCAGGACATAACACAAGGTAAATGATATGAGTTTAGCACCACAAGAATTAGAAAATACTGCAAGTAAATATGCCTCTGAGGCAATCAAGTTTGATTCCCAAGGCGCTCGTGGCATGGCCATAACTCATTACCAACACGCAATTGACTCACTTGTAAAATTATTACAATTATATCCAAATAGTAAACTGAATGATATCTACAAAGAGAGATGTAATTCTTATCATAATAGAATAGGTGCATTACAACAATCCCATGGTGTTGAGCCTGCTGTAGATCCAAAGGCTTCTGAGTCTGAACAAAAGGCTTCTGTAAAAAGACAAGAAAATGAAAATGATTTTGAAGATCTTGTAATGAAAGAGAAACCCGATGTTACTTGGGATCAAGTCATTGGACTTGATGAAGCAAAAAGTGCTTTACGCGAATCAATTGTTTATCCAACTAAACGACCTGACTTATTTCCACTTGGATGGCCAAAAGGAATGTTATTGTATGGTCCACCAGGAACTGGAAAAACCATGCTGGCAGCTGCAACTGCAAATGAAATGGACGGTTACTTCATCAATGTCGATGCATCATCATTAATGAGTAAGTGGTTAGGTGAAGCAGAAAAAAATGTTTCAAAATTATTTGCTATGGCAAGACAGTATGCTGAAAAAGAAGGTAAACCTGTAATTTTATTTGTTGATGAGGTTGATTCTTTGCTTGGTGCTAGAAGCAGTGAAGTCGGTGGTGAAGTCAGAACTAAAAATCAATTCCTCACTGAGATGGATGGTGTAAATGGTAAGGGAAAACAATTGATGCTTTATGTAATTGGTGCAACCAATAAACCTTGGAGTCTTGATGCTCCTTTCTTGAGAAGATTCCAAAAAAGAATTTATGTCAATTTACCAACACAAGCTGCTAGAGAAAATCTATTTGAGCAATATACTGCAAAATTGAATAAAAATTTCAGTGTAAGTACTAATCAGTTAGCAAAATTATTTGACGGTTACAGTGCTAGTGATATCAAGGATGTTTGTCAGGCAGCACAGATCAAAACAGTCCATGAAATTTTTGACTCCCCTGATTATCACGAACCAATTGAAGGTGAAGATCCAATACAACCAAGAGATCTAACTACAGATGATTTCAAGAACATTATGTCTAGAAGAAAACCTAGTGTTTCACTTGAAATGATTCGTGCATATCATAAATGGAGTGAAGAATTCCAAGCACTTTGATTGATTAGTGTGCTATTTGCGATCAAATTTAAAATTTTTACTTTCACATAAAACTTAAATTCATTTTGATTTGGACTTTATGAGGGTCACAATTACTACAAAGAAATCAAATCACGCAAAAAAATTTGGAAAGCTAATTTTTGATGATGGTACAGTAATTGATGGAGAAGGATTTGGTTATTCTACAACTACTTTTGGTGAAATTGTATTTAATACTGGAATGGTTGGTTATACTGAAGCTCTAACTGACCCATCATACAATGGCCAATTACTGACTTTAACATATCCTTTAGTTGGAAATTATGGTGTACCTGATCTAGCTGCTGTAGATGAGGATGGAATTTCTAAATATTTTGAATCTAGTAAAATTCAGATTCGTGGATTGGTAATACATGAATTATCATTAACTGCAAGTCATTGGAATCTTTCTATGACTTTAGATGAATGGATGTATAATGAAAAAATTCCTGGAATTTCTGGAATTGATACTCGAGCATTAACTATGAAACTACGAAATAGTGGTGTAATGATGGCTGCATTAGTTGTATCTGATTCTGAAATTGATGTTGAAGAAATTAAAAAACAACTCAAATCTGCAACTCATTATGATTCTGAACAGTTCATGGATGTTGTATCCACAAAGAGTGAAAAAATTTATGGTGATGATGAACAAACTGTTGTAGTAATTGATACTGGTGCAAAAAATGCAATTCTTAGAAATATTCGGGAAATTGGTTACAAGGCAATTTTAGTTCCTTGGAATACTTCCTATGAAAAAATTATGTCTTACAATCCAAAAGGTGTTGTACTTAGTAGTGGTCCTGGTGATCCTCAAAAATGCCCTGATACAATTACTGCTGCAAAAAAATTAATTGAAAATAATGTCCCTACATTGGGCATATGCTTAGGTGCACAAATAATTGGAATTGCAGGCAATACTGATACTTACAAATTAAAATATGGTCATAGAGGACAAAACAAACCTTGCATAAATCTTGATAATAATCAGGTATATGTGACAAGTCAAAATCATGGATATGGTATAACTCCTGAGTCTCTTGAAAAATCTGATTTTGATTTATGGTTTAAAAATGCTGATGATAAAACTGTTGAAGGAATTAAACATAAAAAACAAAATTGTGTGGCTGTACAATTTCATCCTGAAGCTGCACCCGGTCCAAATGATTGCAAATTTATTTTTGAGAAACTTAAAACTTTGATGGAGTCTAAAACAAATGCCTAAAAATGAATCATTAAAAAAAATCCTTGTACTGGGTAGTGGTGCAATAAAAATTGGTGAAGCTGGAGAATTTGATTATTCTGGGAGTCAGTGTCTTAAAGCAATTCATGAAGATGGAATCAAAAGTGTTTTAATTAATCCAAACATTGCAACAATTCAAACTGATACTAGATTTGCAGACCAAGTGTATCTATTACCTGTAACCCCAACATATGTTGAATCTATTATAGAAAAAGAAAGACCTGATGGAATTATGCTGGCTTATGGTGGTCAGACCGCACTAAATTGTGGTGTCAAACTTGAAGATGCTGGAATTCTCAAAAAATATGATGTTAATGTTCTTGGAACTCAAGTTCAGGGAATTAAAAATACTGAAGACAGACAGCTTTTCAAGGATCAAATGAAGGCTGCAGGGGTTCCTGTTCTCAGAAGTAAGACTGTAACAAACTTTGATGATGCAAAAATGGCTGCAGAAGAACTATGCTATCCTGTGATAATTCGTGTGGCTTACACACTTGGTGGACGTGGAGGTGGAATTGCACATAATGAAATTGAACTTCATGAAATTGTTGAACGTGGTGTAAAAGCCAGTCTTGTTGGCCAAGTGTTAATTGAAGAATACATTGGTCATTGGAAACAAATCGAATATGAAGTCATGCAAGATTATGATGGAAATAATGTAATCGTTTGTAATATGGAGAATGTTCTCTCTATGAAAGTTCATACTGGTGATAACATTGTAGTTGCCCCTTCACAAACAATTGATAATCATGAATATCATATGTTACGTACAGCTGCGTTACGTGCAACCAAACATGTCGGTATAGTGGGTGAATGTAATATTCAATATGCTCTTGATTCCGATTCTGATAGATATGTTGCAATTGAAATTAACCCTAGACTTTCTCGTTCATCTGCACTTGCAAGTAAAGCTACTGGCTATCCATTAGCTTACATGTCTGCAAAAATTGGATTGGGTTATAATTTATCTGAACTTGTAAATCGTATCACTAAAAGTACTACTGCTTGTTTTGAACCATCACTTGATTACATTGTATGTAAGCACCCAAGATGGGATTTTTCAAAATTTGAACTTGCAAACCGTAAACTTGGAGTTACGATGAAATCTGTTGGTGAAGTTATGGCTATTGGTCGAACGTTTGAGGAATCTTTACAAAAAGCAATCCGAATGCTTGACATTGGAAATGATGGACTTGTATTGAATCGTACAAATGGGAAAAAATACACTGAAGAGGATATTGAATACAAACTTTCACACCATGATGATCAAATTTTGTATAATGTTGCAATTGCACTAAAAATGGGAATTTCAGTTAATAGAATTTACAAACTATCTGCAATTGATCCTTGGTTTATTGAAAAAATACAAAACATTGTAGATACTGAGGTCAAACTTCAAGAATCTGAACTTAACGAATCTATGATGTGGGAAGCAAAGAAAATGGGGTTTTCAGACAAACAAATTGCCAAATCCAAGAACAAAGATCCTGATGAAATCCGTCAAACACGTAAGAAATTAGGAGTAATTCCATCAGTAAAACAGATTGATACTTTGGCTGCAGAGTGGCCTGCTGTTACAAATTACCTCTATCTGACATATGGCGGTAATTCTAATGACATCTCAGTTCCTGTAGATGAGAAAGGAATAATCGTTGTTGGGGCTGGTCCATATAGAATTGGAAGTAGTGTGGAATTTGATTGGGGTACAGTGAACATGGTATGGGGATTACAAGAAAATGGGGAGAAGCATGTTTCAGTAGTCAATTGTAATCCTGAAACTGTTTCTACTGATTATGATATTTGTACAAGATTATACTTTGAAGAACTAACTCAAGAACGCCTTCTTGACATTACTGAATTTGAAAATCCAAAAGGTGTGATTACTTGTGTTGGCGGTCAAACTGCAAATAATTTAACTCCTGGTCTTGCGCAACGTGGAATAAACATACTAGGAACAAGTGCAATAGATGTTGATAGGGCTGAAGACCGTTCTAAATTTAGTGCTGAACTTGATAAACTACACATACAACAACCAAAATGGCAAGCATTTTCAAATCTTAATGAAGCAAAAAGTTTTGCACAAGAAGTTGAATTCCCAGTAATTGTTAGACCTTCTTATGTTTTATCTGGAGCTGCAATGAAAGTTGTTTGGTCTCAAGATGAACTTAAAACATACGTCAAAGAAGCAACAGATGTTTCTCCTGATCATCCTGTTGTAATATCAAAATTCATGTTAAATTCACTTGAAGTTGATGTTGATGGAATTAGTAATGGCAAGGAGGTAGTTATTGGTGCAATAGTTGAACACATTGACTCAGCTGGTGTACACTCTGGTGATGCAATGATGTGTATTCCTCCATGGAGATTAAACAACAAAATTATTGAAACAATTAACGAGTATACTAAAAAAATTGCATTAACATTTAATGTAAGAGGACCGTTTAACTTACAATTTCTAATCCATGATGATCATGTCTATGTTATTGAGCTTAACATCAGAGCTTCTAGGTCTATGCCATTTGTCTCAAAACTGGTCAAAACAAACTTGATTTCATTGGCATCTAAGGCTATTTTGGACAAACCTTTGCCTAAAATACCTGAAAACAAATGGCAAAAGATTACCAACTATGGAATTAAAGTACCTCAATTTTCATTCATGCAATTAGATGGTGCAGATATTGCATTAGGTGTTGAAATGCAATCTACTGGTGAAGCTGCTTGTTTTGGTGATAGTTTCTATGATGCCTTGTCAAAAGGTCTGACTTCAGTTGGATATAATCTACCTAGCAAAGGAACTGCACTTGTAACTGTTGGAGGTGCAATAAATAAAGAAAAACTTTTGCCTAGTATTGCAAAACTCAAACAGTTAGGATTCAAAATTTTAGCAACTGAACATACTGCTGAATTTTTTGAAGAAAAACTTGGTGATATTGAAATTGTACACAAAATTTCAGAACCTGAAAGAAAACCAAACATATCTGATTTACTTTATGAGAAAAAGATAGACTTTATCATAAATATTCCAAGTACACTGTCTTTGGAAAAATATGTTGGAATGCTTGATGATGAATACCAGATACGAAGAAAATCCTTGGAGTTAGGAATTCCTGTTTTGACAACTCTTGAATTGGCAGATTCTTTTGTTAAAACTTTGGAATGGCTTAAAGATAACAAACCTACAATAGATCCAATTACTCCTTATGACAAGTATGAATAACTTTTTAAAATTTTAAGAAAGTTATTTTTGAAATTTTTTAAAAGATCAAGGTTATACGAGTGTAAATTATGAATAAATTATTGAATAAAGAACCTGATCGGATTGAACAATTAGTTTCTGAAAAACGTGTCAAATTACATCTTTTTGAGCCTAGTCAAAGAAAAATTTGGACAGTAGTTGGAAAAACTGAAGAACACTGGGTAGACCCCGATGGTTGTTTTTGTTCTTGTCCTGGATATTATTTTGGTTCGATTAATGGTAAGACTTCTTGTTATCATTTAGATTCCATTCAATATGCAAAAAATGAAAATAAATTTGAAACAATTATTTTTTCTGATGAAGAATTTTCTAGTTTCTTGTCTGGTTTGATTTCTAATTTGTAATTATTTATTATTAGAACATGTTATTAACTAGAAATTTTAATGAATCTACATGGATGATAATAAAATTAATTTAGAAATTGAAAAAATTGCAAATCTAATGGTTCACGATGATGTTTCTTCTGACGAACAAGATGTAACAAAATTAGAAAAATATCGAGATCAAATTAAATCTGATTTGAATATTGATGATGAAGAAGCAATGAAACTTGTTTACGAAACATTAGTTTATAGAAAATTAAAAAGTTCAGATTCCAGTGACATGTTAGAAAAAGGCACTGATTTTGGTGCTGGATTTAGTTGACGAATTATAACTGAACTGTATCTATATCGTCTTTTGAAACTCCTTTCCAAAGGCCCACCATTCCTTCTGGTTCAACTTCGTCCACTTTAGTGATTTGTTGAATCTTTATGTGATCTGGATTTGGTGGCATCCACAACATAGCCATATAATCTCCGACATTTCCTACTTTTGTTGGTAATGCCATTGTGACTTTTTCATTTGTGAATCCTTTTGAGATTAGAGCATTCATTGCTTTTTCTTTAAGATCCATTCTTCCGTGTAGGAACAAATAGACATCTTTTTGAGTATCAATTTCTGCCATAATCCCACTAATTTGCCAAAGTAAATCAATCTTTCTTGATCTATTGCTTTCCAAAAAGGGTTAAATTAGAATAAACAAAATCTCAACTATGAAAATATTCACTGTAGGCAGTAAATCTTTTGTAACTAGTTTCCAATTGGCAGGAATTCCTGGTATAATTTCTGAAACTCCTAATGATGCTTTGACAGAAATTACAAAATTAACTGATGATTCAGATGTTGGATTAGTTTTAGTTAGTGATGATATTACTTCCTCAATTAATGATGAATTGACAACCCTTAGAGCACAAAAATCTACTCTTGTTTTTGCATTACCTGCAACTGGCAGCGAAAAAACTGAGGTTGATTACAGAGTAATGCTGAAAAAGATTCTTGGTGTCTGATCTAATCTACTTATACCCAATTTGTTAAACTTACGTTATGAAAACTGCTTCAGTTAAAGGACCTTCAATTATCTC
This sequence comes from Candidatus Nitrosopumilus sp., assembly GCA_028343855.1. Lineage (GTDB taxonomy): Archaea > Thermoproteota > Nitrososphaeria > Nitrososphaerales > Nitrosopumilaceae > Nitrosopumilus. The sequence goes on from JAOLZN010000001.1 coordinate 166,466, forward strand.
TGTTGATGAAACTGATAAACCTATTTTGAATTCTGGTGATATCTTAGTTCAAATGCATGCATGTGGAATATGTGGTTCTGATTTGGAAAAAGTATTTGGTCAATATGGTCAACCATCAATGCGTTTAGGCCATGAACCTGCAGGAGTTGTTTTAGATGTTGCATCTGATGTTGTAGATTTTAAAAAAGGTGATAGAGTATTTACTCATCATCATGTTTCATGTTATGATTGTCATTTTTGTAATCATGGGAATGAAACAATGTGTAAAAAATACTCTGAAACTAATCTGTCGCCTTGTGGTTTATCTGAAGAATATGTTGTACCTGCTTGGAACGTTTCTCATGGTGGTGTTTTAAAAATTTCTGATTCCATGAGTTTTGAGGAAGCTGCAATGATTGAACCTTTAGCATGTTGTGTGCGAGCTTGGAAAAAATGTGAATATAATGAAGGTGATTCAACTGCAATTTTTGGAGTTGGTCCAACTGGAATGATGCATGTGATGCTTGCTCAAGCAAAAAAGTTTTCTAAAATATTTTGTTTTGATGTAAATGATTTTAGATTAGATTTTGCAAAAAAATTCAACATTACTGAATCTATATCTTCCATGGATGAAAATAGAACACAGAAAATTTTAGATCACACTAGCAATTTGGGTGTTGATGTGGCAATTGTTGCAACTAGTAGTCTCAAAGCTCTTGAAGATGCAATTGATATGGTTCGAAAAGGAGGTACGGTGATGATGTTTGGTGTTCCATCCAAAGGGGCTATGATTAATTTAGATATGAGTAAAGTTTACTCGAAAGAAATTACTCTCGTTACAAGCTATGCTGCATCTGATGATGATACTAAAGCAGCACTAGAATTAATTGAATCCTCTGAAATTGATGTAAAACAATTGATAACTCATACATATTCTATATCTGATACACAAAAAGCATTTGATCATGCTAAAACTGGTGATAAAGCTATGAAAATTATTATTACAAAATAAGAAAGGCTTAAGAAAGGTATTTTTTTTATTTCAAAATCGAAGAGATATGGAATGGGGGTTACAAAACAGATTATCTAGAATTATCAAACCTAACAATAATCGTGCATTAATGTTGGCAGTTGATCATGGGTATTTTCTTGGTCCAACTGAAAAATTAGAAAATCCAAAAAAAGTAATTGCTCCTTTACTAAAATACTGTGATTCTTTAATGCTTACAAGAGGAGTTCAAAGAACTTCTGTTGATCCAAAATCTGAAACTCCTATGGTCTTGAGAGTATCTGGGGGTTCTAGTATTATTGGTGATGATTTGTCTCAAGAAGATATTACAGTTTCACTTGAAGAAGCCATCCGTTTAAACGCAAGTGCTGTTGCAATGTCTATTTTTGTTGGTTCAAAATATGAGTATCAAACAATTGTTAATTTAGGGAAATTAGTTAATGAAGCAGAAAAATATGGAATTCCTGTTTTAGCAGTTACTGCAGTTGGAAAAGAATTAGGTAAGGATGCAAGATATCTTTCTTTAGCATGTAGAGTTGCTGCTGAACAAGGTGCACATATTGTTAAAACATACTATTGTGATAATTTTGAAAAAGTTATTGAATCTTGTCCTGTTCCAATAATTGTTGCAGGAGGGAAAAAAATTCCTGAACGTGATGCCTTACAATTAACATACAATGCTATCAAAGCAGGTGCAGTTGGTCTAGATATGGGTAGAAATATTTGGCAATCTGAACACCCTGTTGCAATGATTAAAGCTGCACGCTCAATTATTCATGGTAATTCTAATGTTG
>JAOLZN010000010.1 GCA_028343855.1 Candidatus Nitrosopumilus sp.
CACTATTTGTAATCTAATTCCTTTTTTCTTAAAATTTTCATCTAAATCTAACAGTGATTCATTAAGGAAATTCCATCTAAATTTTGCTTCCTTTAATTTTTTAATTAAATTGGAATCATAGATGAAGCAAGGAATTACTTCTTTTGAATTATTTAGGGCATCTATTAATCCGATGTTGTCCTCTATTCTTAAATCTCTGTGAAAAAGAAATATGCTTTTTTCATACATTGGGTTTCTTTTTATGAAAACTATTGGATATCAAATTTAGAATCTAACGTTGTTCCCATTACTTTTAGAGCATACCTACATACGTTAGAATTAAGTGTGAAGAAACCTCTAAATTTTCCATCTTCATACTCTTCTGCTATTAGGCCAAATGGTCCATACGGTCCTCTGGTAATTACTGTCCACACATTTGCTAAATTTGTATTACTGCAACTTAAAAATTCTGAATTTGGAATTACTACGTCTGTTGGAATTACCTCATCGTCAAAATCTGCAATTATCCATACTTTGGGCATATCTTTCACCATTTTTTGATATCTTTCTTTTACGTATGAAAATTTTGCAATTTTTTCAAATGTTGCAAGTAATGGCTCTTTGTGTTCTTGAGCGTAATTTTCAATCATTCTACTTAGATGGTATAATGGTTTCCTATCTGCATCAAAATTATGATAACCTGCTTCGATGAACTGTTCTAGTTTCCAAATTGGTAAAATCTCATTATCTAGATTGTGCCATTCTGCTAGTTGTGGAAATTCTTCCCACACTTCATGTACAAAATCTCCATATGGATTTTCCATTATGTATATTCTAATTAAATCGGATATAAAATCATTTTATTGAATTCTTCTAGTGCCAATTTTTTTTAGATATGAATAATAGTTTTTATTCTACAAACACTTCATTCCCAATATGTCCAGATATGAGAAATTACTTCACATGTTGATGGATTATGAAGAAACCGTTATTTTAACAGCAATTAGTGATACGTCTGGAAATATCTTGTGGAATACCATTAGGGATGACTCAAAAGTAAAAATTCCTCTAGCCGAAATTAAAAAAACACTTGTAAGTGAATCTTCAGACTGGATTAATAGATGCAAAATAGAAGATTCTGATGATCTTGGTAGGGCAATGTACCATATTGCATCCTTTCAAAAAGTAAAACAAGTTACTATCCCTCTTGATGCATTTCATATGTTAATAATTTATGTGGATAACACTCCTCTCAAAAAAACAAAAACAAAAAGTTATGGAAGATATGTTCAAATGGGAAAAATAATGTCTATTGTTGACTTCGTTAATACTTTTGAAGAATAGTTATTTTAGAATAGTTTGGCACTAGATTTTCTAATTTCGAAGATTATATTAACCGAAATGATGATTGTTAGATAATGGAAAAGTATGAACAGCTTTTGAATATGATAATGGATTTTAATGAATCTGTTAGATTTGCAGCAGTTTCTGATGCTAGTGGAAATTTACTTTGGAATAGTCAAAGAGATGGTATTTCTAATATTGTTCCAATTGAAAAAACTAAATCAACCATGTCTAGATCTAGAGTAGAATGGGACAATTATGCTTCATCATCTGAACACATAGGAAACGGACTCTACTCTATTACTTCTTATGCAAAAATCAAAAGAATTACTATTCCACTTTCTGATGGTAACATGTTATTCATTAGTGTCAATAACAAACCAATGAAAAATGCTAAAAATACTAGTTATGGTCATCTTGTTGAAATGGGTGAGATTCTTTCAGTTGTTGAATTCGTTGAATCACAAAATTTCTAATACTAAAATTTTTACAAATTTGGAATGTTTTAAGTTTTGACTGATTTTATTGCTAAATGTAGAAAATGCACTTCTAAAATTAAAATCCCTGATCAAGGACCCTGTACTGATTTAGAATTTATGGATTATATCACTGCATATGGAAAACAATGTAAATGTGGAAAAAATGATTGGGAATTATTCGCTGATTAATTTTAATCATTTTCTGGGTCTTCGTCTTGGATTTAACTCATAAAACCTTTCAATATTCTCAAGCCATTGTTTAGTTTCAGGTAAACGTGAACGTGCATGAGGTCTTTTACCATTATTTGATAATATGCCACTATGGTCATTGTAAAATTTATCTATTTCATTGACTAATACGTCCAGAAATTCTGATGCCTCTTTTGCTTCAGTACTTTTTGGCTCTCTATGATTTATTATGGATTTTGCTAAAATGTCTACTTTTGCTATTTTTATTTTATATTCACTTAGTACTCTATGTTCAAAACTAATCATTTCATTTATTTCTCATTTAATCATTCTATGTATATTTTCGTATCTTTTCAAAATTTTATTTTTGTGTTTCTCTACCTATACATTGATTTGTTGATTGTTTCATCTGATAAGTTACTTTTTGAGGAGAAATTGCTAAAATTTGAACGTAATATTTTTTGAACGTGGCCTGAAACCCTGGCTACATTATCCCAAACATTGTGAAATGAAATTCTATCTAAATTTTGTTCATCTATATGTGAAAATATTGCTAAACCCGCAATTAACTCTCCATCTTTAATCCACTGATGTCCAATATTACAAATTGTACAAATCTCACTAATTTCCATTATTGCTTTTGAAAATGATGGATTTTTACTAACTAATAATTTTGAATCTTCTGGGGGAAATCTCATGTTGACATTAACGTGTACTCTGTCTTCTCGATTGGAATTTTTGCTTACTACTACATTTGTTCCAACATGAAATTGCCAATCAACTAGATCACTTTTTTCTTTAATTTTTTCAGTTTGATCTTCATATTTTACATTCGTTATCTGGATAAATTCCTCAATTAATTTTTTCATCTCTATTGATGTTTTTGTCATAATTACAATTTTTTTTGTTAGTTATATTTTTGATTAATGAAAAAAAGAGTTAATGACTGTGTCCACAGCCGCAAGAATCGTGACCTTCACTACCTTGAGATTCTTTTCCTGCACATTTGGAACATTTTTCTGAGCCCATTGGGGAGAAAAAACTAATTCCACATGATACGCATTTCATATTTGCCATGTTATTGCTAAAAAATTGCGGTATTTATTGAATACGCTTTGATTTAATAAAAATATGAATATTGCTAATTATTCAGTTTTTTTGAAAAACACGATATTCCCCAATTATTGAATTACATTGGTGACATGTGTATTGTCCTCTTTCAATCAAAGTTAATCCATCTGCAACTGTTTCGTTTGGCTTCTCTTCAATTTGTATTTGAGTTGGGCCGTCAAATTCTGAATTGCATTGTTTACAAAAATGTTTAATCATTTTTGCAGTATCCAGTTTTTCAAGTGATGCCAAAAAATGCTTGTCTATATTGGGAACCAGTTTTGATTTTGTAACCTGTTCACCAGTTAGATCAGCATTAATCCATCCACCTGAACCTGCTAATTGAATTTCTGTCAATTTAATCTCATAATTTGTTGGCCATTAATAAGTCAAAATGAAATTAATAGTCTAATAAAAATAAAATTACTATGAACATACACTTCGATTTATCCGTACTTGATAATACTTCTGGCCGTGAATTTGAAAAATTTGTTATTTCACTATTTGAAAAATTAGGTTATTCTTCCACAGTAACTAATCGTTCAAAACAGTATGGCTGTGATATGATGTTACAACAGGCTGACTACAGAATTGCAGTTCAAACTACTCGTTCTGAGTCTGAATTAAATTTCACTTCTGTTCAACGAGTCTTAGATTCTTCAAAAAAATATAATTCACAAATGTCCATTGTCATTACTAATAACAAATTCCTCTCTTCTGCAAAAAATTTGGCTAAAATTAAAAACGTGGTATTGTTGGATAGAAAAAAATTATTAGAATTAATTGATTTATCTAATTTACCTGTACATCATAAAAAAGATTTAGTTAAATTTTGTAAAAATATTCAAAATGATTTGATAAAAGAAGATATTGATAAGGAAATAATGAAGTTTTTAGGTCTTGACACTCAAAATATTGATCATAGCTTACTAACAAAAAATTCCTTTGATAGACCTACCCCCCAAAATAATAAAAAAGAAAAATTATTCTATATTTTTAAAGAAATTAGAGGGGATGAAGATTTATCTGTCGAAAAACATATTTTACTAAATTTTATGGACAAATATCCCTTAATGTTTGGAACAAAGGTTGATTCAGAAATATTTCTACATAGTATGATAAATGAATTAATAATTTTTAAACCAAAAACTGATTATTATAATTTGGTTTAATTTTCATCATTTTCACCATCTCTGTTAATATTTTCACATTCTGGCATTGATTGAGATAACTGATCATCCTGCTTAATTAGATAATCCAGTTGATTCATAATTTCATTTTTCACTATTCTTTTTATTTTTAACTTCTTCAAATTTGACCAAACATTATTACTAATGATGAGAATAGTAGAGAAGGATTATGGGTAAAATTTCTTTGGTTGTGGGAGTGATCATTGGAATTCTATTTTCCGTTGCATTTCCTGAAGTTGCACAAACCATCAATGATGCCATAATGCCTAGCATTCAATCCATTGGTGAGCAGTTAATCAACTGGATGACTAACTAACATGTTTCTCTAATTGTCTACTATGAAATTTAATCAAAGTTAATGAGGCCCAATTTTCTTAGAAATGTATGATAAAACACATCCCACTTTTACTAGTTGTTATTGGAATAGTGGTTCTTTTAGTTGGAATAAATCTCGTTTTGATGTATGATTTATCATTTTTCACAGGTATTATTGTGTTTTTTGGAATTGCTATGCTTGTAGCTGGTGTGGATCTTAAAAGAAAAATTAAGAAACTAAAAGAAAAAAATAAAAAAGATCATCGTGATTATACAATTTCAAAATTAATGAAAGATGAAGATCCTTCAAAAGAAGATAAGGATGGTTAGTAAAAATTATGGACAAATTATAATAGGATATGGATTACTTTCAATAGGATTAACTTTATTGCTACTGTTTATTCAAACATCTGGTATTTTTTGGTTAATTTTGGGAACTGTCTCTTTGATTGTGGCAATTTGGATAATAAAAAAAGAAAGGAAAGATAGGAATACCTTTTTTCAATCTGATCCTGGCCAGACGGATAACTTCTGATAATACTTTGTTTAGAGTAATTTTTTAGTGGGTATGTGGAGAATAGATTAATGGGATTTTTTGGAAAGAAAAAAGAAAAATGTGATGCTTGTAACAAACCATTTGAGGAACTTGATGAATGTCGAGAGCATATGAAACTAATTCACCCTGCAACTAAGCCTTGTACAAAATGTTCGGGCTTGATGCAATGGGAACGACAGCATATTGGACAACCTTCGATGAATCTAATCTATGTGTGTCGAGAATGCGGTTTTATTGGTGAAATGTGGAAATATCATTCAAACTAGGCTCAATTCCTCAAATATTTACTATTTTTTTGTAATTTTGAATTATGAATGCCAACAAAGATTCTTATCTAAAATTTTTAGGAAAATATCATGGCAATTATTAAAAATAAATCTCCTGTTTTATTTTTCTACAATAATTCTAAAAAATGGTTAATGAATATTTCAAAAAAAGAATCCCTTCACACTCACATTGGTGTTCTTAAACATGCTGATGCTATTGGTAAAGAATATGGTTCTCGATTGATGACAAATAAAGACAAGTACGTGTACCTGCTTGAACCCACAATGTATGATTATATAATGAAAATTCAACACGGCACTCAAATTGTATATCCAAAAGATCTTGGTTACATTGCTGCCCGTGCAGGAATTCAGGATGGTCAAAAAATCTTGGAAATAGGAACTGGAAGTGGTTCTTTAACTTCTTTTGTTGCAAGTATTGTAAAACCTCGTGGGCATGTTTACACTTTTGATGTTGATGAAAATTTTATGAAAATTGCAGAAAAGAATATTCGCAAATCTGGTGTTTCAAAATATGTCACTCAGCATAATTTGGATTTAAAAACTTCTAAAGAAATTCCTGTTACTGACATGGATGTTGCCTTAATTGATCTTGGTGACCCCTGGGTGGTTATTCCTAAAGTTAGACAGATGTTAAAAGGCAGTGGTTCAATATTTGCAATATGCCCAACAATGAATCAATTAGAAAAATTAACCATGGCTTTAGTTGAAAATGAATTTACTGATATTGAATCCACTGAACATATCATAAGAACAATTGAGGCTAGAGAAGGAAAAACTAGACATTCATTCCAAGGTATTGGGCATACTACTTACTTGTGCTTTGCAAGAAAAGCATTCTTTGGACCTAAGACCAAAACAACTAAAGCAAAAACAACTAAAGCAAAAACAACTAAAGCAAAAACAACTAAAGCAAAAACAACTAAAGCAAAAACAACTAAAGCAAAAACAACTAAAGCAAAAACAACTAAAAAAAGCACAAAAAACTAGAGTAAATCCAATTTTCCATCGAAAACAATTTTTATTCATCTAAAATCTATGATGTTGTATCTTGGAACCCAAAATTCTTTCATCTTCAATAATTCAAAATTTTATACCTGCAAGAAAATCTATGTCTAGAAAAGGCGATAATGGGATTATACTTGTTGTTGGTGGAAGTTATATTTATCACGGGGCTCCTATACTGTCTTCACTTGCTGCACTTAGATGTGGAACTGATTTAGTTTATACTTCTGTTCCAAAAATCAATGTATCTGCAACACGCGCAACTTCTCCCAACCTTATTGTAATTCCTTTAGTTGATCAAAAATTGACTCTTGGCTCTGTAAAGAAACTTGTTGGGGCATTACCTCGAAATTTGCATTCTGCAACAATTGGAATGGGTCTTGCAATACAAGAAAAAAATTCTTTGCTTTATCTTGTTAAATCTTTGTTGGATAGGGATGTTCGATTATCTCTAGATGCCAGTGCATTAATCCCCGAAATTTTACCTCTTTTAGCTAACAAAAATGTTGTAGTAACTCCTCATTCTGGAGAATTTAAGAGATTATTTGGTACTGTTCCATCTGATTCTAAAAATGAACGAATTAAGTTAGTTGAAAAACATGCTCTTGATAATGCTGTAACAATTTTGTTGAAAGGTCCTACTGATATTATTTCCAATGGAGATACTACGTATCTCTGTGAAAAAAATACTCCTGCAATGACTGTTGGTGGTACTGGTGACGTATTATCTGGATTAGTTGCTGGACTCTTGTCTCAGAATAGAAATAGTTTGGAATCTGCAGCATCTGCTAGCTTCATTTGCAGTTTAGCTGGAAAAGAAGTTCAGGAAAAATTGGGATTGCATATGACTTCTATGGATTTGATCAATTCTATTCCTAATGTGATGAAACCTTTTGATAGAATAGTGTGATAGTGATGAATCCATTAAAACATGTAGATGATCACATGGATGATCTTATTTGTGATCTTCAAAAATTAATTCAACAACCTAGTGTCTCTGCAAAAAATGAAGGTATTGAGGAATGTGCCAAATTGGTTCAAAAATTATTAAAATCATCTGGCCTTAAATCTGAAATTTTAAGATTAAAAAAAAATGTAGCTCCGATAGTCTTTGCTGAAATTAAATCAAAATCTAATCCTGAAAAAACCTTGATGTTTTACAATCATTATGATGTTCAACCTGCAGAACCATTTGATTTATGGGATGATCCTCCCTTTAGTGGAGTAAGAAAAGGAAATAAAATTTTTGGAAGAGGTTCTACTGATGATAAGGGTGAATTAATTACTAGAATTAAAGCTGTTGAGGCTTGTCTTGCAACAACTGGTGATGTTCCTTGTAACATAAAATTTGTAATTGAAGGAGAGGAGGAAACTGGTAGTGCACATATTGAAGAATATTTGAAAAAATACAAAAAGAAATTTTCTAATGATGGTGTGATTTGGGAATTTGGATATGTTGATGCAAAAAATAGACCTATTATTGGACTTGGAATGAAGGGACTACTATTTGTTGAATTATCTGTAAAGGAATCTATACGTGATGCACATTCTAGTTTAGCTGTACTAATTAAAAATCCTGCATGGCGATTAATTGATGCTGTAAAAACATTAAGAGATTCTGATGGGAAAATCCTGATTAATGATTGGTATAAAGAAGTAATTCCATTTTCTAAAAAAGATTTAGAATTAATTAAGAAAGAACCTTTTGATGATAATGTATTCAAAAAAGAATTTGGAATTGATTCTTTTGTAGGTAATAAAAAAAATCTTGATGCAAAAAAGGCTTTAGTTGGTGATGCTACTTGTAATATTGCTGGATTTATTTCTGGTTACACTGGTGATGGAGCTAAAACAGTTCTTCCTGGTGAAGCCTTGGTAAAAATTGATTTTAGATTAATCCCTAAAATGGATCCTAAGAAACAAGTTATTCGATTAAAAAAACATCTGAAATTAAATGGGTTTAATGATGTAAAAATTAAAATTTTCCATGGAGAGGCAGCAGCTAGAACTAATTCTTCTGATCCTTTTGTATCACAAGTAAAGAATGCAGCTGACAAGACTTTTGGAAAATCAATTTTGAATGTTTCAAATGCTGGTACTGGTCCAATGTACCCATTTGTTGACATTTTAAAATCTCCTTGCATTTCAATAGGAAGTACCTACATGTTTTCCAGAATTCATTCTCCTAATGAATTTGCTAGAGTTGATTTGTTAAAGAAAACTACAAAGTGCATTTGTTTGATAATGGAAAATTTTGCAAAAAATTAATGAAGACATCTGGGAATTTTTTTAATTACTTGTGATAATGAAATTCTTCCAGGACCTGCAACAATAATTACTAATGCTACTGCAAGTAGGATTAAATCAAATTCTATTCCATTGTCTCCTGTGATGCTTTGAGCACCTTTAACGTGGAAAATTGCACCTACCATTATTATGGAAATGACTGATGCTGATATTCTATTCAACACTCCTATGATTAGTAATATTCCTGGAATCACTTCTGCTAATGCTATAATTATGGCTAATTCTCCTGGAATCCCCATTGATGATATCCAACCTACAAACCCTTCATTACCAAATTTACTATATCCGTGAATGATGAAAATTACTCCCATTGCTAATCTTAATCCGAGAAATACTGTATCATTCAAGATTTTTTCTTTAATTTCACTGGTAGCCAATTTATCCAATCTTATTTTTCATTATTCTCATAAAAAAGATATGGTTTGTTCTATCTTTGTACTAGACAATTTTGTTATTTCATGACCTTCTGATCCATTATTTTTAAATTTTAGCCACAAATTTGATCTCTATTGTAGAAAGCCCTTTATTATGTGACAAAATTATTTTAAATATGTCAATGTATATGCCGGGAGCAACTGCTGTTGGAATTACTTTTGATGGTGGTGTAGTTTTTGCTAGTGAGAAAAGAATCGCTTTTGGTAATTTCCTTGTAAGTAAAACCACTAAGAAGACTTTCTCTATAACTGATAAAGTTGGTGCAACTTGTGCTGGTCTTGTTGCTGATATGCAAATTTTAACTTTACAAATTTCAGCTCTTGCAAAAATTAGAAAAATGGACATTAAAAGAGATGTTCCTCCAAACACTGTTGCTAAAATGATGTCAAATATGATGTATGAAAGAAGATACTTTCCATTACTAACACAAGTAATTGTTGGCGGCGTGGTTGATAAACCCGTTATGTATACTCTTGATCCTCTTGGTTCAGTACTTCCTGATGAATATGCTGCAGTTGGTACTGGTGCTGAAATGGCATTAGGTGTTTTAGATCCTCAGTTTAAACCAAACATGACTAAAGATGAAGCTATTACTTTGGCAAAACATGCAGTGCGTGCAGCAGCTTTGAGAGATTCTGCAAGTGGTGATGGATTAGATGTACTTGTAATAACTAAAGATGGTACAGAAGAATTTACTGAAAGTATCAAATAGTTTTTTCATCCATTGTTGAGCATTTTTCTCAAACCTACACATCTGTTTCTAATTGTAACTTCGGTAATTCCTGATGCGATTGATATTTCTTTTTGTGATTTTATTTCACCTGTAGTAATACATGCTAAATATAGTGATGCGGCTGCAACTCCCATGGGATCTTTGCCTGCCACTAGCCCTATGTCTTTGGCTTGATTGAGAATTTTAACTGCATTCCTTTTACTTTTTTCACTTAATTTTGCAACACTTGCAATTCTTGAAATTCCTTTTACTGGATCAACCACTGGCATTTTTAATTCTAATTCTCTAAAAATTAATCTATAACATCTTGCAATATCTTTTTTTTTAATATTCATTTCATCTGCAATATCGTATAATGTTCTTGGAGTTTCTGTATCTCTACATGCTGCATATAGACACGCTCCTACCAATCCTTGAATTGAACGTCCTCTAACTAATTTTTTTTCCATTGCTTTTCTGTAAATGTAAGCTGCTTTTTCAATCACTGTATCTGTTAATGCCAGTTTGTCTTTTAGTTTCCCCATTTCATTAAATGCTTGTCTGAGATTTCTATCTGCAGATGAATTAGCTTGACTTCTACTATCCCAAGTTCTAAGTCTTTCAATTGAATTTTTCATACTAGATGATAGTGGTTTTCCTGTTGCATCCTTGTTTGCAACTCCAATAATTGTTGATAATCCCATATCGTGTATTGTTAGTGATGTTCCTGCACCTACTCTGGTTCTGTCATTTTGATCACTTGAAAAAGAACGCCATTCTGCACCTGAATCTGTAATTTGATCTGTAATCACTAATCCACATTTCCCACAAAATAATTCTCCTGTACTGTGATCTGTAACTAATTTTTTATCTCCACAAACAGGACATTTTACCACATTTGCTAAATTATTTTTTAACATATTTCATCGATTCAAAAATTAACTAAATAATCCTTTTACGAAATTTCTGAAGGTGACTTGTTGTAATATTATGTTGTTGTTCTCAATTTTTAGAATACCATATTCTCATTTTTCTCAATCTACTATACAATACGCATAACTGGGTGTCATTGATGGATACATGATATTATTTCTATCATTTGTGTGTGGCAATCCTAATGTGTGGCCTAATTCGTGAGTCATAATGGTTTCTAGAGTTTTGATATCGTATAATTGAAATTGTCCGTCACAATTAAAATCCCCTAATGCCACTTCTACTACACCTTTGCCTAGATGTGCATGTCCTAATACGCCTTCACCAATATCTCTAACTACCCAAGTAATCCAAACATTTGCGTCCTGTTTTATATTAATAATTTCAAATTTCATTTTAGCATCAAATTCTTTTACTTTCAACTCTTGTTGTCCCCAAAATTGAAATGAATTTTTTAATGTGTTTACGTGGTCAAGTGGCAGACCAACTGGTTGTTCATTAACAAATGCTTTGTATTTTATGATATATGTTCCGTTAATAATTTCATATGTTGGATCTGGAAAATGTGCTGATGATGATTGAACTTGTTGATCATAATTCCATTTATTTTTGTCTCTAAGAAATTTTTTAATTACTTCCTCACTTGGATTTGGAAATTCTATGTATCGTCTTTCCTTTACCATGTTGTTTTCAATATCTCTTAGATATTTGTTAAATAGAAAATCTTCATACTCTAAATCTTGTTGTGTTTTTTTAACATTTCCATCGATTAATTTATTGTCTATTAACCATTGAACATTTTTAAAAAATATTCTGTTTGATGACTGTTCTTTACTCCATATTTCTAAATCTTTTTTAATTGCTGACATGCTTTTTAATTCATTTATCTTTTCAACTATTTGTTCATTAGGAACTTTAACCATTTTCTCCTTAATCATATATTCTAAAACATTAAAAAATTCTTCATCTGTAATTTTATCAACTATCCACCATTTTGTTGCATCTTCTATCCATTTTGGTAAATTACCTTGGTCATCTGTAAATCCTACTGTCTTACTAGTTGGTTTGTATGGGTATTTTGAAACAAATTCTTTAATAAACTCCATATAGTTTTTTATCACTTCACTATTTGGTTTTTCTTGCTTAGCTTTATTGAAGTAGATTAACGCTTCTTGATATTCTCCTAAACTTCCAAAACTCACACCCATTGCGGTGAGTACAGTTGATTCATTTGGATCAATTTGTAATGCTTTATGATATTGTTTTAATGCAGATGTATGTTCATCTAAATTATTTAATGATAATCCTTTCATTTTTAATGCTTGAATGTTATCTGGTTGATTTTTCAGAATTTCGTCATAGATCATTATAGCTTGTCTGTATTCTCCATTTAGGGTGTGATCTTTAGCTGTTCTGAATGATTCTTTTAATTCATTTTTTTGTGCAAATGCATCTTCAGTAACAAATAATGAAATGCATAAAATCGGTAAAATTAGATAGATTAAATTTTTTGTTTGTTTAATCATATTGTCATCAAATTCTTGCTTTATTTCTATTTTTTACTTGTTAATTTTTCAGTATTTTTTAGCTTAAATCTTTCATGACTGTTGGAAAATCTTTAATTCATTCATTAATACGACTTTTTGTAATGGTTGATGATAAAATTTCTAAAAATATCTATGATCTTCGTAAAGAAATTGAATTCGTTGAAAATGAGTTATCTGAATTGGGCGATCCTGTTTCAGATATTCCTGAAATGATTTCAAATTCAAATTTAATTCGTTCAAATGAATATTTTTTAAAATCTGATCAAAAGAAAACAGATTTGATCTCATTATATGCTCAATATTCTGATTCTCTGGAAGTTCTTTTGTCATCTGTTTTTGAAATCCAAACTGAATTGAAGGATGTTTTACATGAACAATCTTTACTTATTGATTCTAAAAGGTCAAAGCCAAAATCAAAGCCAAAATCAAAGCCAAAATCAAAGCCAAAATCAAAAAAATAATTTATTTTGATAGGTGAATTACATCACCAGCAATTACTTTTTTCATATTTTTCTTTTGTTTAATTATTAATCCCCCATCATGATCTAGTTTGATGGCTTCTCCTTTTACTATTCCATCACTAGTGTTGATTTCTATTTTTTTTCCAATAGTTGATGATTTTTTTGTCCAATCTGCAATAATTTTTTTTATTTGATTATTGTTTAGTTCTTCATACACTTTTTCTAATTCTAATAGAAATGATTGGATTAATTGTATGGGGCTGCTTTTATTTTTATGTTCATTTAAACTTGCTACTCCGTAATAATTCCCTGTTTTCTTCAAGCCCTTTTCAATTTCTTTTGTATTTACATTGAAATTAATTCCAACACCTAAAATTAAATTTTCTATTCTATTTGATTCAAATGAAGCATCTACTAACATTCCTGCTAATTTTTTCCCCTTTATTGTTAAATCATTTGGCCATTTTAATTCTGTAGATATTTTACATGTTTTTTGAATTGCATTTGATAATGCTAATGACGATGCAATGGGAAATAATGTTGTATTTGAAATATCAAATTTTGGATGTAAAATTATTGAAAAAGAAATTCCTCCTTTGGGTGATATCCATTTCCTACCTGATCTTCCTCTTCCTTCAGTTTGTTTTTCTGCAATAATTATTGTACCTTCATTTTCTAACTCATTAACCATCTTCAATGCTTGACTTTGTGTGGACTCTATGGAATCAAAATAATATGCATGTTGACCTAATACTTTTGTTTCTAGTTCTGAAATTATTTCCCATGGCAACAATAAATCTGAATTTTTTGTAAGTCTGTAACCTTCTTTTTGTTTTGATTCTACTGTGTATCCTAACGTTTGAATTTTTTTAATATGCTTCCAAACTGCAACCCTGCTAATTCTTAAAACATCACTAAGATCCTGCCCTGATAGGTATTCTGTATTATGTGTCTTGAGAAATCTTAAAACTTTGAGTAATCCTGTATCATCAGACGAATTGTAAATCAATTATTTGTTATTCTTAATTGCTGTATAAAAAATATCTAGAATCCGATATCAAAATCAAACCCGCCATCATCCATACCGCCATCATCCATACCGCCATCATCCATACCTTGATCAGCCATATCTTGTTGTGATACAAAATCTGACATTCCAATACCCATCATACTAAACATCATTGAAAACATCATCATATCCATTACTCCAAAAAACATCATAGTTGGTAAAAATGATTTATTTTCTTCCATTTTTTGTTGAAGTTGTTGTTTGTCCCCATTTTCATAAAGTGATTTCATCTCTTTCCATTTGGATTGTATTTCTATAATTTTTCTATCTAGTTCATCTGATCCTGTTTCTGTAATTTTTAATTCTATTTTCTTTCCAAAGAATCCTTTTTTTTCTTCAACTCTGATGAATTTTTTATTTTCTAATTCTTCTAAAATTGAATTCAGTTCTTCTCCGCTAATCTTTGTTTCATTTTGAATATTTGAAAATTTTTTCTTACCTCTTCTGATTGAACCTAATACAATTACATCTTTTGGTTCTGTTTCCATAGTTTCCTTGATTTATTATAATTAAAATACTCTCTGATTTTGACTAAATTCTATTTTTTTCCTTTAGTTCTGATATTACTTGTTTTACCCCCTCTTTGTAATTTGGATATTTGAATTGGTATATTTGAGATATTTTTTTGTTGGATACCTTCATTGAAGTTGTTAATAATTTGATTAAATCTCCTCCTAGTATTGCTTTAGCTAAAAATACCGGAACGCTTCCTGGATGCTTTGCATTAATTTGATCTGCTGTATAGTTTGAAAATTCTTTAAATGTAATTGGCATAGAATCTGCAATGATAAATGATTCTCCAAATGATTTATTTTCTAAAACTGCAATCATACTACCTACTGCATCTTCTACATGAACAAAACCTTTGTAATATTCTCCTCCTTTAGGCATCCTAAACGTATTATTTTTTAATCTTTTTACAAGCATTTGGTGAAACCAACCATCTGGTCCATAAACATCCCCAAAATGAACTACTGAAAAATTAATTTTATTTTCTAATGTTTTTTCTTTTAGATATTTTTCGGCATCCAACCTTATTTTCACAAAATTTGTATTTGGATTGTATTTTTGATTCTCATCTATTATTTTCTCTCCTGTTTCTCCATATACTCCTAATCCTGAAATATAGATGATTGATTTTGTGATGTCTTTAATTTCTCCAAATAATTTTTTTGTTCCTTCCAAGTTGACTTTTTCCAATATTTTTTTATTTTTTTCTAATGGTGTGTGTGATGCTAGATGGAAAACACAATCAAATTTTACACCTTTGAAATCTATTTTCTCTTCACTTAAATCTCCGTAAATGATTTTTGATTTTGAATTCCCTTTTTTGTTTTTACGAATTAGACTAGTAACCTCGTATCCTTGACTGATTAAAGAATCCACTAATCTTGAACCGATAAAGCCTGTTGCACCTGTTACTAATACTGATTTTCCCATACCATTCAATGGTTTTTTACCTTTTATTGTATTTGTATTTGTTATACTAGTGCCATTCGTTCAAAAATTATATGATACGTTGTTGAGGTTATCTTGTGGAACAGGACTCCTATTCTGATAAGCAAATAATTGAATTTTTATCTTTGAAAACTGTTGCTGTAATTGGAATGTCAAAACATTCATCTAAAGCTGCTCACTATGTTCCAAAATATTTACTTGATAACGGGTATGATGTTACACCTGTAAATCCTACTGCAGACAAAATTTTAGAAATTAATTGCTATGATTCTGTATCTGAAATTAATGGCCCAATTGACATCATTGATGTATTTCGACCATCTGATCAAATCTCTTCTATTATTCATGATTGTATTGAAAAAAAACCTAAAGTAATTTGGCTTCAGGAGGGAATTCATGATTTTGAATCTGAGGAATTAGCTCGAAAAGCTGGAATTCTTGTAGTTTTTAACAGATGCATGTTGGCTGAACATCAGAGATTGGGATTATGACTGATTTTGATAATTTTTATCGTGACTTGATGGAATTAGTAAAAAAAATATGAAAATGATCTCGGATTAAAGGTTGAAACTGATCTTGATTACGATATTGTTAAAATATTTGGCTTGAAAATTACTTCTTTGGCTAGAGCTCAAAACGGTCTTAATGATGTCACTGAACTGACACATTCTACTGCAGAACATCATCCATACTGGAATTTATTGTCTAATTGTTCGGAAATTGGTCATACTGTTTTGAATAATTAGAAAAAATCATTATCTCCTGATGATGTTGCAGATATTGAATGGGCTTTAAAAGAAATTAATCAAACATTGGAAAAAATTAAAAATAATCCTGATGTTTCTCATGATCATTAAATATTATTGAATAAATTTGACAAAATATTATGGAACTTTGTAATATGCATATTATTCATAAAATTAATTGATTTTTCGTAATCTCTCTCCGATTTCTTCTAATGATGACTGATCTTTCAATTGTGGTGATTTTGTATTCCTTAATAAATAACCTATTTCTGACATTCTATTGATGAGTTCCAAAAATAGTGATTCTGAAGGGCTATTCGGTACTATCAAAGTAGGTTTTGGAGCTGGTCTAGTTGCAGGCTGTGCATTATTTTCATCATTCCTTTCAATTGATCAACAACTAAACATTCCACATGGTACCTTTTACAAAACAATAGGAATTCCTATGGGTGTTGAAGGTTTTGGAGCTGTACTTATCGGATTATTGATGCACATTACAGTTGCAGCATTAATTGGAATCGCATTTAATATATCGGCATCTTATTGGAGAACATTTAGAATTGTAACAGTCCCAAAGGGAATTTTAACTGGCGCCGTTACTGGTGCGATAGTATTTAGCTTAGCGTTCTTACCATTGCACACTATGGTTATGATGCCGATTTTAGAAACAACTCTTTCTTCAACTGATTCAGTAGTGAGTATATTGCCTGAAGAAAAAGAGGCTTTACTAGAATTGATCAAAGGAAATGATTTCGTATTGTGGTATTCTGCAATGTTGCATGTTCTATTTGGTTCTGTATTGGGATTGATGTCTGGATTCCTATTGCATGATAGATATAGGAATGTTCCTAGAATTCGTTCATTCTGGTAAAATTAAATTTCTATTTTATTTCAAATTAATTATATAAAATCTGATAATGTTTTTTGTCTTATCATATTCATCATACTTCCATTTCTAATCCATTCCTTTTTACTTACACTTGTTTTTGTTGATGCTAATTGTATTGCATGATTAAAATCTGAAGTTATTTTTGGTTTTTGTTTCATTGCCTCTCTAATTCCTTCGCGAACTTGCCACACTCCAACTGGAATCGCATATTCTGGTCGAATTTCTCTGAAAATTAAAACACCTGATTGAATTTTATTTTTTAATAAATATTCTGAAACTCCTAACTTTGCTGCAAAATATGCTCCTGCAATATTTGGTGGATGATCAATTCCTCGAGCATCCTCATTATCTGAACCAAATCCTAAAATTCCATTTGAATACCATGCTTCTATCATTTCAAAAACCCATCTGTGTGGAAACAAAACCACTGAAAATATGTTGCCTAGATGTTCATATGAAAATATTTTACACGTATCAATTAAACTATTTTCTAATATTTCCTCTACTATTGATTTTGAAATAATGTCGTCTGTTGCAGTAATACTCCATTTTGTTGGAACTAATTTTCTTTTTTTACCTAGCATCCCAATACTAAAACATTTTTGTATTTTTGAAATCTCAATTCCTGAATTATATAATTTTAAAACTGCATCTTGTGCTTTCATATCTCTGTCGTAGAATATTTTTTCAATAGGTTTGGTAGATGTACTTCCTGAAAATTTTACAGACTTTATTTCGCCTACAGGGCCAAAAGGTGCACTTTCACCATCTACTGAAATATTTGATGATACATTTTTGTTAAATTTTAAATCCAAATCTGTTGGTTTTGAGGACATTGTCATTTCTTGTAAGTTTTCAATGTACCTACCTTCGGTTTGTTCTATTGATGATTTTTGAATTCCTCTAACTAGGTTTAAACGAAAATTAACTATTTCTTCAAGTGTTTTGCCTTTCCATTTTTCTGGATTATCCAATAATTCTGTATTTCCATGAATTGGGGGAACCATTGGACCTACAAACACTTTTGGATAATTATATGATCCAACAAACACTGATGGTGGACTAGTTCCGCTAATGGCATCTGCAGAAAATAGATTACTATATTTTGATAATGATTCATGCCATTTTGATAAAATCGATCTTCGAATTTCTTGAGAGTCTGATGACATTGTTATTTGTGACTAAAATGAGCCTATTAACTTGACTAATTTTAAAAATAAACAATTGTCTAATCTAAAATGTTTAAACGTTCATCAAGTTTTCTTTTCAATATGGATGTTAATAGAATAGTTTCTTTCTTACCTAGTGCTACAGAATTACTTTATGAATTTGGGGTTGAAGAAAAATTATTTGGAGTAACACATGAATGTAAATATCCTGAAACTGCAAAATTAAAACCTCAAGTAATTTCATCTGTAATTAATTCTGATGAATTAACTAGTAATGAAATCAATACTATTACTTGCACTTTGTTACGCGATGGAAAAAATATTTTTGAATTAAATAAAAAAAATCTTCTTGATGCTAATCCCGATCTAATTATTTCTCAAGAAACTTGTGAAGTTTGTGCTGCTTATACTAATGAAGTTAAAACTGCATTAGAAATTCTTCCAAAAAAACCTGAATTATATTCCATGGATCCCCATAATCTGAATGAAATAATTCAATCTGTTACTGTGATGGGAAAAATTTTACAAAAAGAAAATAAAGCATTAGAAATTGTACATTCACTACAACAACGAATTCAAAATATTCAAAACTCTAAAAATGAAAAAACTCCTAAAGTTCTTGCAATTGAATGGATTGAACCATTTTTTACAGCTGGTCATTGGATTCCAGAAATGATTGAACTTGCTGGTGGTGTTAATTTGATCAGTAAAACTGGTGATCATTCTAGACGCATGGATATGACTGAAGTAACGAATTCTGATCCTGATATAATTATTTTAATGCCATGTGGATTTGACACGATTCGCACTATGACTGAATATGATTCAATTTTAAAGAATAATCGTGCCTGGAATTCATTAAATGCTGTAAAAAATAATCAAGTGTTTGCAGTGGATGCAAACTCATTTTTCAGTAAACCTAGTATTCGAACTGTGGAAGGATTAGAAATTTTGGCAAAAATCATTCAACCTCATAAATTTACTGATCTAAGTGTTTCTGCCGGTTCATTTTCAAACGTGTCATAAGAATTACTTTATCTATGATAAAATATCTCCATTATGTATGGTAAGAGCAAAATTAACTGAAAAGCAAAAAGAAAAAGCAAAAAAAGAGCAAAAAACAAGAGCCGAACAATCTCGTGCTGCTAGAAGAAGTGGTAAAAGTATGAAAACTGAAGGAAAAGTTACTAAATCAACATCAAAAGCAAAGGAATCTAGATCGTCCAAGAAAATTGCAACTATCAAAAAGAGAACTAGAAGCTAATTTCATCCATTTTTTTGTCTATGATTTCTAATGACATTGACAATGAAAGTTGTTAATCTATCAATTCTATCCTGATTATCTATGATAAAATGAAAACAATGAGTGATAATTCTGAAAAAACTTTTTCAAATTACGGTGTTTATGATTTAGAATCTGATCTTGAATTATTGTTACCAAATACTATTATCAAATTTCAACGAATTAATGATAATGCTTTCTCATACTTTCGAAAAAATTCTGAAGGGGCGATTGTTGAAAAAATAATTCCTGTTAAATCTAATAATCCTAAAATTGAATTGGCACCAATTAGACCTCTTAACCATCCTGCAAGAAGAACTACTCACATGTTCTTACAATTTGACAAGGAGATTTACCTTAGTGAAAATTCCGCTGCAAGCATTTTTGTTCATTGCCCAATTGAAATAGGTATTTTTTTAGTTCATGAATCTAATCATGATTCTCTTGACTGGATTACTTGTAATCCTTTGAATTCTAGGTTTGGTTTGTATGGTTCTCCCGACACTGGAAAATTATGTAAATATGCAAAAGTTTCTTTAGCTACTGATTATGATGACTCTAATTCTTACTTGGAAGGTGTAATGCAAATTGTTATTGAAAACACTTTGTCTTTTGGTCAATCCCTTAGTAAAGTTGTATTTCAGATAACTGATAATGCTATATTTTATCAAGACTCTAAAACAATTATTGATGGAATAAAAATCACTATGAAAAAACGTGCGGCTGTAAACATTGCTGATGTTAAAACTACTTCTGTTGAAACTGATTGGTCCATGTCCCCAACATGGGAAGATAAAACTGCTAGTACTCATATGGAGATGGGATTAGAATAATGATTTTAGAATTTCTTCAGAGCTTATCTGAAATGCAACTTGTTGGTGAATTAACTGTACTGTCTTTATTGATTGGTGGAATTATTATGGCCGGTGGTGTAATAATTGCAAAAATTGCAAAATTATTGTTTCATAAATATTATGCACCTTCATTACCAAAAGATACTGCACAAAATATTAGTAAATTAATTTATTTTGGCATTTTAGTAATTTCCTTTTTAGGATTTACATCCAGTCAAGGAATTGATTTATCTGGAATAATGGTTGCAGGTGGAATATTTGCAGTAGTAATTGGATTTGCAACACAATCGGTCGTTTCTAATTTGATCTCTGGTGTATTTTTAATTGTTGAAAAACCTGCAAAACATGGTGATACAATTGAACTTCCAGACATGGGGATTTCTGGAACTCTTCTTGACATAGGAACTTTTTCTAGCAAAGTTAGAAAATTTGATGGAACAGTAACTCGAATTCCTAATGAGAAATTCTTCACATCAAATATTCGTTCACTTACTCTATCTACTGTTAGGCGAGCTGATGCAACTGTTGGGATTTCCTATGAATCTGATATTGACAATGCCATTTTAGTAATGAAAAATGAAATTTTAGAAACTATGCCGTTTATTCTTCAAATCCCTGAGCCTGAATTTAGAACTGAGGAATTAGGTGATTCAAGCGTAAATATTCATGTTTATGTTTGGCATCCTAGAGATGATTGGAGTAGTGCACAACCAATCCTTTTGAATACTTTAAAACGTGCTCTTGACAAATCTGGAATTGAAATTCCTTTCCCTCAAAGAGTTGTCTGGTCTGGGAATGATTAAGATTGTTTAATTTGTTTTTTATTTATACGTCGTTTTTTAATTAAACTAAACATGATCATTCCTACATTAATAATTGAAATAATTTCAATTAAATCTACACCGTATAGAAACCAATCAATTACTGGATGAACTCTTGAAACAATTCCTGCTTCAAGCATAATGTCTGCGTTCCATACCATGTGTGGCACTTGAATAAATTGTATTACTGCAATAATTACAATACTTCCTAATATTTTATTTTCATACCAATTCCAAAATTTATTCCATACATTCATGCATTAAGATATGTTGTATTTCTATTAAATGCTGTTAAAATTAGACACAACTAATTAGACTCAACTAATTAGCCACAACTAATTTTTGTGCCTAAAATTATTTTTATTTTTCAGATTTTATTTTTTCTTTTTTCATCCAAATGGTTTTTTGTTTATGATCAATTAACTCTACATTCATTTCATTTAATTGATCACGAATTCTATCTGCTTCTTCAAATTGTTTTTGCTCTCTACATTTTTTTCGATTTAAAATAAGATTATCTATTTTTTGTTTTTCTTCTTGACTCATCTCAGGAATATTTAATCCTAATATCTGTGCAATTCTTTCAAATTCTTTTTTAATTATTAAACTATTTTCTATTCCCAATTTTTCCTCTGCAGCTAATCTGTTTGTTTCTTTTACTAATTCAAAAAATGATGATAATGCAAGATGTGTGTTTAAATCATCTTCTAAAGATTTATCAAATTCTGTACTGATATTCCTAATTTTTTCTGATATGTTTTCTTGTTGATCACTATTTGCATGAATTAATTCGAAATAACATGTTTCTACCTGCCTCCATTTTGTGAGATTTTCTTTTAACATTTCTTCAGAATAATCTAATACTTTGGAATAATGCCCCGATAAACAAAATAATCTAATTATGTTGGGTCCCCAATTCTCTAATACGTACTTGATTGACTTTGTATTGCCCAGTGATTTAGACATCTTTTCCCCTGCTATTGTTACCATGCCTACATGCATCCAAATTTTAGCAAATTTTCCATCTGAATGTGCCTCTGATTGTGCTATTTCATTTTCATGGTGTGGAAAAATTAGATCTCTTCCACCTCCATGAATATCAAAATTCCCTCCAAGATACTTCATACTCATTACTGAGCATTCGATATGCCATCCTGGTCTGCCTTTTCCCCACGGGCTTTCCCATGTGGGTCCAACATCTGAAAATTTCCATACTGCAAAATCTAATGGGTCTTTTTTTGTTTCATCAACTTGTATTCTAGAACCTGATTTCAATTCATCAATTTTTTTCTTAGATAGTTTTCCGTATTCTGGAAATTTTGATACTGAAAAATATACTCCATTTTCTGAGGGATATGCAATTCCCTTTTCAATTAATTTTTTTATGAATTCAATAATATCTTCAATGTGTTCAGTTGCTTTTGGATAGTTTGTAGCACGTTTAATATTTAATTGATCAAAATCTCTGAAATAATTTTCAATGTATCTTTTGCTTATTTCATGTGCAGGTATTCCTTCATCATTTGCACGATTGATTATTTTATCGTCAACATCTGTAAAATTTTGAATTAATTCTACTTCTTTTTTCTTATTTTCTAAATATTTTCTTAATACATCAAAAACAATTATTGTTCTGGCATGTCCTATATGCGATTCATCATATACAGTAACTCCACAAAGATAAATCTTAATTTTTTCTGAATTATCTACTTTTTGTTCAGTACTGGATAAAGTATCTTGAATATTCATATTATTTTATGTCATCTTTTTGTGGTAGTAATCTTTTGTGTTCACTGTTTATGTTTAAATTATGAATTTTTTCAACTATTTCTTTATCTATGTTTGTCCTTTCTGCCGTTTCTTGAATTGAAAGTCCTTTTTCAATTAGACAGTACAAAATTGAGTCCACTTCTTCATATTGTGTGCCTAATTCCTTTTCAGCTTCATGATCTTTCCAAAGATGAGGACTGCTCTTTTTTGATATTATGTTTTCTGGAATTCCTAAGTATTTTGCAATTTCCCTAACTTGTAATTTATACAATGAAACAATTGGTGTTAGATCTGATGCACCATCACCATATTTTGTAAAATATCCTATAAGATATTCACTTTTGTCACTGGAACCTAAAACCAAATAATTTTCAATGTTTGCATAATAGTAGAGTATGTTTGTTCTTATTCTTGCTCTGAGATTTCCTTTTGATTTTTCATTTGGTACTAAATACATGGAATATTCGTTTACAATTGGTTTGATATCGATTAGTTTATGCTCAATTCCTGTTAAACTAATGATTTTCATTGCATCTTCAGTTTCACTGTTAGGTGTAATTGTTGTATCTGGTAAAATCAGAGCAAGTGTTTTTTCTTTTAATTTTCTTTTACAAATGTATGCTAAAACTGCTGAATCAATTCCTCCACTGAGGCCTAAAATTATTCCTTTTGCATTATTTTTCTTTATTTCATTTTCTATAAACTCTTCAATTCTATTTGTAATTGAAGCATAATCCTGTGAAATTATTTTATTAATGATATCTTGATTCAATGATATTTCTAAAAAATAACTTAGAATAAAAATTGACCTCTAGTGCTAGTCTTTAATTGAATAATCATCTTAGACTTTAAATTAATTGGAAATTGGAGAAAATTATGGATAATAAATCCTGGGATAATTTAGCAGCTAATTATGATAAGAGTGTGGAAGATAATCAAAGTCCATTAATAATTAATTATCTTGACAAGGAAATTGAAATTCTTAATATTTTGTGCCAAAAACATAGCAACAAAAACAGTAATTTTTCAATTATTGATATGGGTGCCGGTACTGGGAGAGTAGTTTTTGCTCTTGATAAAAAATTACATAATAATTCAATTGAATTTTTTGGCGTTGAAAATTCTGACTCCATGCTAAATTTTGCAAATCATAAAAATAGCAAACATGATGGAGTTTCAAAAATTAGTTTTTTAAAATATGATCTTACTGATTCTAATTTATCTGAGTATTTTCAATTAAATGATGCTAATATTGTGATGTGTTCATTCAATACATTGGGTGTAGTTCCTTCTGATAAGCGCCAAAAATTCATTGATAATATGAAAATTATTGCTGGAAAAAATGGATTGGTAGTGTTAACTATGTTTAATGGTGATGACTTTGGTTTTGTTGCCCCAAAATTATATCACTCCATGATTCCAATGATTAAACAAATAGATGGTGATTCTTTTGATGAAGAAAATAGAGTTTTTCACAATAGTCTTGGTTTTAGAAGTCAATGGTTTACTAAAAATGAAATCAAATCAATGTTGAATACAAATATTGATCCTAATCCAATTGATGTAGTTGTAGATGATAAATGCTTTACATTTGGTAATGTGTTTGTTGATAGAAATATTTGAGATTTTTAATTATGTCTGAAATAGAAAGATTGTTGAGTGAAGGGCAAAGATCATTAAATTTAGACAATCCAAAAGAAGCATTATCTTTTTATGAAAAAATTCTTGATCAAAGACCAACTCATTTAGAAGCATTATTAAAAAAAGGGAATATTTTTGGAAGATTTAGTAGGTTCAATGAAGCTATCCTTTGTTATGATGCTGTTCTTTTACAAGAAAAAGAAAACCTCTTAGCATTATTGAATAAGGGATTATGTCACCATAATACTGGACAATACGATATAGCCATAACTTGTTTTAATCTAGTTTTAAAAATTAAACCCCAAAATAAGACTGCATTATATAACAAATCTTCCTCAATAATAAAATCTGGTAAAATTAAGGAAGGGTTAGAAATTTTATCTGAATTAATTGAATTGGATTCTTCGTATAAGCAACAAGCCAAATATGATGTTGATTTTGTTGATATCAAACTTTTAAATGAATTTAAAGAAATTACTAATTAATTTTTTTTAAATATCCACATAGAGTCCGTCGTCTCTCTTTTCGACTTCATATGTTTCTAATTTTACATCTTTGAGATAATCTACTAATTTTCCTGTCTTTATGTTGTAGTGCCAGAAATGTAATGGGCATTCAACTATATCTCCTTCTAATTTGCCTGGTGCAATTGATCCGTCTTGGTGAACGCATAGGTCATCCATCGCATGAAAACCATCTTGATTAAAAATTGCAATTTGTTTTCCATCGATTTTGAATGCTTTACCTCCACCTGAAGGTACTTCGCCTTTCTCTGCAATTTTTTTCCATGCCATGAGTTTAATCAAATATCTGTCATTTATTTACATTCGCATGATAGTATTTTATAGCCCCTGACTGGCATTTGTTTATTGAGTAAAGTAAAATCTAGTCCAAAATTGATCAAAGAAGGAAAACTTTCTTATGAATGGGCTAGATCTCATATGCAAATTTTAGA
The DNA here is from genome assembly GCA_028343855.1 of Candidatus Nitrosopumilus sp. Taxonomy (GTDB): domain Archaea; phylum Thermoproteota; class Nitrososphaeria; order Nitrososphaerales; family Nitrosopumilaceae; genus Nitrosopumilus. The sequence continues at coordinate 25,504 of JAOLZN010000010.1, forward strand.
TAATACTATTAATCGATTAAAAAAATCAAAACCTCTCAAGGGAATTACTCTTGGTTTTTGTTTACACGTTACAAAAGAAACTTCTGTTTTACTTATGGGTGCAAAAGAATTGGGCGCAACAGTTGCAGTTTGTGGTGGCAATCCTTTAACAACTCAGGATAATATTGCTGCATTTTTGGCTTCACAAGGAATCAATGTTTATGCCTGGCATGGACAATCTGTAAAAGATTATGATTGGTCAATTGATCAAGTACTCAAACACAAGCCAACAATTCTAACTGACGATGGCGCTGACATGAATATCAAAGCACATTTTGATAAAAGATTCAAAGACATGAAAGTTTTAGGAGCAACTGAAGAAACTACTGCAGGTGTAACTAGAATTAGAGCCGTAGAAAATCAAGGAAAATTACGTTATCCTGTAATCTTAGTTAATGAAGCTGTTACCAAACATATGTTTGATAATCAATATGGAACTGGTCAAAGTACAATTGATGGTTACTTACGTGCCATGAATTTGTTGATGGCTTCTAAACGTATTGTTGTAGTTGGTTATGGATGGGTAGGACGTGGTGTCGCATCTAGATGCCGTGGAATGGGCTCTAAAGTAATTGTAACTGAAGTTGATCCTGTAAAGGCATTAGAAGCTCACATGGATGGATTTGAAGTAATGCCAATGGCACAAGCAGCAAAAATTGGTGATATGTTTATCACATGTACAGGAATGACTAGTGTAATTAGAAAAGAACACATCTTAAAAATGAAAGATGGTGCAATTATGGGCAACGTTGGACACTTTGATGTTGAAATTGACGCTGAATTTTTACTCAAGAAATCAAAATCTGTAAAAGAAGTTAGACCAACACTTGATGAATGTACTTTGAAAAATGGTAAAAAAGTTTACTTGATTGGACAAGGACGTCTTGCTAACTTAGTTTCTGCTGAAGGGCATCCTCCAGAAGTAATGGCACAATCATTTTCAAATCAACTTTTGTCTGTATTGTATATCTTAAAGAATCACAAAAAAATGGAAAATAAAATTATTGATGTTCCAAAAGAAATTGATATTCAAATTGCATTTGATGCATTGAAGGCTATGGATGTTAAAATTGATAAATTAACTCCAGAACAAGTAAAATACGCAAATAACTGGTAAAACTTCTTAACTCCGATTTTACTTTTGACAACTGTATAATGAATAAAAGAGCTATAATTACAAGTGCATTACCATATGCAAATGGTGAGATTCACTTGGGTCATGTTGCATCAACATATCTCCCAGCAGATGTGACTACAAGATTTCTAAAACAAAACGGTGTTGAAGCATACTATGTTTGTGCATCTGATGATTTTGGAACTCCTATCCTAATCCAATCCGAAAAACAAGGAAAAACTCCTGCAGATTATGTTGCTCATTGGAATAAACGTGACTATGAAGATTTTACTGCATTTGGAATTAATTTTGATTATTTTTACAAAACAAGTTCATCAGAAAACATTGAATTTGTACAAGATGTTTTTAAGAAATTAAATGATGCTGGTCATATTTACCAAAAGGAAATAATCCAATTTTATTGTAATAACGATAAAAAATTCCTTCCTGACAGATACGTGAAAGGAATTTGCCCTCATTGTAAGGCTGAAGACCAATATTCTGATTTATGTGAAAGTTGTGGACGTGTACCTGAGGAAATTACTGATCCAAAATGTTCTCTTTGTGGCCAAACTCCAACAAAGGAAAAAACTAATCATTACTTTTTCAAACTCAAAAATTTTGGTGATTCCTTATCTGAATGGCTAGAAGAAACTACCACTCTTCAAAAGGATGTCAAAAAATATGTTCAAAACTGGATTAAATCTGGATTAATTGATTGGGATATTACTAGAGATATTCCTTGGGGTGTTCCTGTCCCACTTGATGATGCAGATGGTAAAGTATTCTATGGATGGTTTGATAATCATCTTGCATACATTTCTACTGCATTAAAATTTCTAAATGATAAGGGAATTGATGGAAAAGAGTTTTGGAACTCTGCAGACATTTATCATTTTATTGGAAAGGATATTGTATATCATCATTATCTATTCTTACCTGCAATGAGATTGGGCATCAATAAAGAATTCAAATTACCTACATACATTCCAACTAGAGGTCATCTTACACTTCAAGGAAAAAAAATATCTAAGAGTAGAAATTGGTACATTGGATTAAAACAATTTTTACAATACTACCCTGCTGATTATTTGAGATTTTATCTTGTATCTATCAATCCCTATTCACAAGATGATTTGAATTTTGACTGGGATGATTTTACAACTAGAATAAATTCTGAATTAATTGGTAATCTGGGAAATTTTATTAATCGTGCTTTAGGATTTACAAAAAAATCCTTTGATGGAAAAATTCCTGAGACTGAATCTTTTGATGAAAAAGATTCTGAAGCAGAACAAAAAATAAAATCCCTTGCTACTGATGTTTCTACTTTGATGGAGCAAAACCACTTGGATAGGGCATTAAAGAAAATTATGGAGGTTTCTTCATTTTTTAATCAGTATTTCCAACATAAGGAACCTTGGAAAAATGGTCCTGGAACTGCAAATTGCGTATATCTATCTGTAAATGCAGTTAGGAGTTTTGCCATTGCTATATTCCCATTTATGCCTGAGTCTGCCCAAAAAATTTGGGAACAATTAGCCCTTGATGGAAATGTGGCTGACATGTTGTGGTCTTCTCAATCTGAATTGGGTATTTCATCTGGACACACACTTGGTGATGCTTCTCCATTATTTGCAAGAATTGAAAAATCTGATATTGAAAAATACAAAAAAGAATTAGGTCCTTCTGAATAATTATGAAACCTGTCCCCAGAATTTCAACTCGTGGATACTATAATTTACTAAATGGAAAAACTATTAAAAATAATTCATACTATCTATACCCAAAACCAGATTTCAAAAAACTAGTTGATTCAAAAGAATTAACAATAATGATTCATGGTTTGAGAAATGATAATGCTGGAGCAATTACCAAAGTTGTTTTGGCAAAAACTAAACTAAAAAAACTGGGATACTCTTATCCTGTAATTGGATATAGTTATGATTCAAACACTACTGGTGCTCATTTACTGAAATATGCAAAAAGATCATTGACTGCAGGACAAGTTATTGCAAAGAAAAATGGACGTAACTTGGGAAAATTTATTGAAGATTTTAAATCTGATAGCCCTGATACAAAAATTCGTTTAATTGGACACTCTCTTGGTACTCAGGTTATCTTAAGTACTTTGGAATATCTTGCAAAAAAGAAAAATAATTTTGGAATTGTAGAAGGAGTATATTTTTTTGGTGCATCTATTACTGATGACGTTCCATCCTCAAAGAAATATGGGAAAATTCTTCAAAATATTGTTGATAAAAAAATTGTTAATCACTATGCTCCATCTGATGAGGTTTTAGCTTGGGCAGATAAAGAAAAATTTGTTAATGGTCCTTTGGGACTAAATGGGGCAACTGGAAAACCAATATCAAAATACAATCAGATTTTACTGAAACCTAAAAATCATAGATTTGCAAGTTATGCCTCTGCATTGAAAAAATTCCCGTAGAATTTCAACTAACTATAAGTTGGTACCTTTGATGCGTCATTTTTTTATATGATTATTGACTACTTTTAGGCATGGAATTGAATAAATCAATTAATTCTAACAAATCTATTTTGTATCACTTTAACATTTTAGATGAAAAATCCGAAACTTGTTTGGATCTTTCTGACTACCCTTGCTAAATCTAGTGATAACTTTTTAAAATTATATTGATAATGATTAGTCATGAATGGTACTAGTTGTGACAATTGCTTTACAGGATATCGGCCTGGACAACTAATTTCTTGTGATACCTGCGGCTCTGAATTTTGTGATAGTTGCATTAAAAGTCATAAACACTGAACTTTCTTTTTGAATTCAAAAATTCATAAGAAAGAATTTTTTATTTTATAATTATGGTGAAATCCATCAATTTTGTAGTATTAGGTAAACAAGATATTGCATCCGAATTTGGGAAAAAAGGTACAGAATCAGATTTGACTCTTTATGATCGAAAGGAATCTGATATTATCAAAACTTGGGTAATTCCAAATGGCTTCCCAGAAAAAATTCAACCCTTATTTCAGGCAATTAATTTGGCTGAATATGTAATCTTTCATGTGGATAAACTAGATAAATTCACAGGAGAACAAATCATTGCTTTGAATTCTCTAAAAAAAGAAAAAGGTATCCTATCTCATACGTTTGATGTTGATGAATCAAAACTAAATATGATGATTAAGGGAACTGTTGTTGAAAATTATGCTCGAGTGGACCAAGACAAAATTAAAGAAGAGATGAACACTCTTGAACCGATCACAAATAATAATCCTGCAGAGTTGTTAATTGATCACTGTTTTGATGTCAAAGGTGTGGGAACTGTAATTTTGGGTAAGGTCAGTAATGGAACCATTAAGCAATACGACAATCTGAAATTATACCCTCACAATATTGACGTTTTAATAAAATCCATTCAGATGCATGATGATCCTGTTCCTGAGTCTGTTTGTCCTGCCAGAGTAGGTCTTGCAGTTAAGGGTGCAAAACCTGATGAAGTTGGACGCGGTGATGTAATTTCTGTTGAAAATGCTGTTGACATTAAAACTGAGATTGAACTTGATTTTGAGAAAAGTCCATTTTACAAAAGTGAAATTTCTGAAAATCAAGGGTGTCTTGTAAATATTGGTTTGCAAACTAAAGCTGCAAAATTTTCTTCAATATCTCCATTAAAATTAATTTTTGAGAAACCTATTGTTTGTAAAAAAAATGATATTGCTGTTATCTTAAAACCTGAATCCACAACTATTCGTATTTTGGGCAGTGGCAAAATCCTATAGTGTAATTTAATAAAATCCATCATTTCATAACTATTTGATGGAACCTGCACGTTCTTGTCCCATTTGTCCTAAATGTGGCTCTAAAAGATTTATTCGACTTCCCGGTGACAAAGTCATCGTAAAATGTCGTTCATGTGATAATATTATTGAAATTTAATATTTTTTGACGTTGAATCTACTTTCATAGTTAATATTTGCACGTCCTTTAGATACCTTATGGCAAAAACATGGAAAGATAACGAAATCAGTCTAGATCCTATCAAGGATCAAACAATCGCTGTAATCGGTTATGGAATTCAAGGTGATGCTCAAGCTAATAACATGAAAGACTCTGGTCTCAATGTTATTGTCGGTCTTAAAGAAGGTGGAAAAAGCTGGAAAAAAGCCGAAGCTGATGGTCATAAGGTAATGTCTGTTGCAGAAGCAACTAAACAAGGAGACATTATTCACATCTTACTTCCAGATATGGTTCAGGGACAAATTTACAAAGATGAAATCGCACCAAATCTTTCAGAAGGAAAAGCATTGTCATTTTCTCATGCAGCTGCAATCTATTGGAAATGGATTGAAGCACCAAGTAATGTAGATCTTATTATGGTTGCTCCAAAAGGACCTGGTTCTAAAGTTAGAGAAACTTATCTTGATAACTTTGGTACTCCATCTATTGTTGCAGTCGAACAAGACTTTACAGGAAAAGCTTGGGATAGAACTTTAGGAATTGCAAAAGCAATTGGTAGTGCAAGAGCTGGATTAATCAAAACTGCTTTCAAAGAAGAAGTTGAAACTGATTGGTTTGGTGAACAAGCAGACCTTTGTGGTGGTGCAGCTTCTATGGTAACAAATGCATTTGAAACTCTAGTTGAAGGAGGATATCAACCAGAAATCGCATACTTTGAAGTTTTACATGAACTCAAACTAATTGTAGATATGATTCAAAGATATGGAATTAATGGTATGTGGAGACGTGTAAGTGAAACTGCTAGATATGGTGGTTTAACACGTGGACCAATTGTTATGGATGCTGCAAGCAAAGCTAACATGAAAAAAGTTCTTACCATGATTCAAGATGGTACTTTCAACAACGAGTGGATATCTGAATACCAGTCAAAAGGTTCAGAAGCATTTGATCAATACATGAAGAAAAATGATGAACACCAAATTGAAAAAGTTGGTAAAGAAATGCGTAAAATGATGTGGCCTGATTCCACAGAATAATCTTTTTTTATTTTATATTTTTCTTAATTTAGACACACCAGTATTGATGTGTTCAATTATTGTTGGTAATGGTGTACCTGGACCAAATACATGGTCAACTCCTGACTTAACTAAATCTTTATGATCAATTTCTGGAATAACTCCTCCACCCACAATTAGGACATCTTTGATTCCTTTCTTTTTGAGATTTTTTACAACTCTTGGAAACAATGTTCCGTGTGCTCCATTTAACAAACTCATTGCAACTGCATCCACATCTTCGTCTTCTGCAATTTGTGCAATTCTGTCTGGTGTTGCAAATAATCCTGAATAAATCACTTCCATTCCTGCATCTCTAAATGCTCTACATAGTACTAGTGCTCCCCTATCGTGACCATCTAGGCCTAATTTAGCAACTAAAATTTTGATATTACGTGATGTTGCTTTTTGCTTCATAATTTCGTTTTATTATGTATATTTTAAAAGCTTTAGTCTTTGTTAAAAATACATAAAATCACCCATTTGTTTTCCAAATGTTGTAAATGTCTGATCCATTGAGATCTAATGGGTTCTTTGAAGTTAATTTGGATATGTTCAATTGAACTATCTGTTTAAATTAGACCTGAAAATTACTCCTGTATGTCAAATAACACAAATGATACAATTTACATTGGAAAAAAACCATTAATGACCTACGTCACATCAACAATTGTTCAATTAGCTACTAAACCTGATGTTACTATCAAAGCAAGAGGATTAACTACTTCAATAGCAATCGATGTTGCTCAAGTAGTAATTAAGAAAACTAAACCTGCATTTGAAATAAGTAATGTATCCATTGGTTCAGAATCTTTGGTCTCATCTGATGGTAAAAATAGAGACGTTTCAACCATAGAAATTTCTATAAAAAGGACTACTGCATAAGGATATCAACATGGTTGCTGCCAATTCGACTCCTAGTTGTTTACGTTGTGGAAAAAATTCACTATTAACTGATGATGTTACTGGTGAACAGTTTTGTTCAAAATGTGGTTATGTAGTTTCAGAAAAATCTCAAGAATCTGGACCTGAATGGAGATCATTTCAAAAAGATGGTGGCGCAGATCCTGCAAGAACTGGTGCCCCTTCATCACTAATGATACATGATATGGGATTGTCCACAGTTATCAATCCATTAAACAAAGACGCATCTGGAAAACCATTATCAACTTCAATGAAAAGTACAATCGAACGTCTTAGAACTTGGGACAGTAGAAGTCAAGTTCATGAACCTGTAGATAGAAATCTTAGACAAGCTCTTAGTGATTTAAATAAATTAAAAGACAAAGTTTCGGTACCTGCAAATGTTCTTGAAAAAGCAGCTTACATTTACCGTAAAGCACTTGAGAAAAAATTAGTTAGAGGTCGTTCAATTTCTGCAATGATTGCTGCATCTCTTTATGCTGCATGTCGTGATACTGCAACACCTCGAACTTTAAAAGATATTGCAGATTCTGCAAATGTAAAACGAAAAGATATTGCAAGATGTTATAGATTACTACACCATGAATTAGAATTGAAAATGCCTGTAGTTGATTCTATTCAATGTATTGCAAGAATTTCTAGTAAATTAGAAATTTCTGAAAAAACAAAACGTTATGCTGTTAAAGTACTCAAAGAAGCACAAGAACGTAAAGAATCCGCAGGAAAAGATCCTATGGGACTTGCAGCTACTGCATTATACTTATCCTGTGTTAAAAATGGTGTATCTATTACCCAAAGAGATCTTGCAGAGGCTGCTGGTGTAACTGAAGTAACAATAAGAAATCGTTACAAAGGTTTGAAAGCAGATCAGGCTCCTAAATCAAAAACTACTGAATAATTTCAATTATTATTATTTTATGTAAATAGAAAATCTACATAAATGCCTAAATTTTTCTATAAATTATGGATGTTAGTCCTTTAAATTATAAATTAACTTTTGAACCTGATCTAAAAAAATTTACTTTTAGTGGATTGGAATCTATCTCAATTAATTGTAAAAAACCTGTTAATATCATCACTATGAATTGTGCTGAATTAAAAATTAAATCTTGTATTGTAAAATCTGGCAAAAAAATAATTAAATCCAATCCTAAAACAAACGAAAAAAAGGAAGAATTACAAATTAAACTTGACGAAAAAATACGTGGATTATGTACTGTTGAATTAGAATTTGAAGGTATTTTGAATGATAGATTGTTAGGATTTTATCGTAGCAGATACGAACAAAATGGAAAAACAAAATATCTTGCTACCACCCAATTTGAAGCTGCAGATGCTCGACGTGCATTTCCTTGTTGGGATAAACCTGATGCTAAGGCAACTTTTGAAATTTCGATTATAGCTGATAATCAATTTACTGCAATATCCAACATGCCTGTCAAAACAAAGAAAAAAACTGGTAAAACTACGATTTATAATTTTCAAAAAACTCCACTTGTTTCAACATATTTGATTTATCTTGGTGTTGGTGAATTTGAATATCTTTCAGGAAAAGCTGGTAAAATTCAGATTAGAGTTGTAACTACAAAAGGAAATACATCTAAAGGTAAATTCTCTTTAGAATTGGGAAAAAAACTTCTTACTTCTTATGAAAAATATTTTGGAATTAAATTCCCATTACCTAAACTTGATTTGATAGCAGTTCCTGATTTTGCAGCTGGAGCTATGGAAAATTGGGGTGCTATTACTTTTAGAGAGACAATTTTACTATATGATCCTAAAACATCTTCTACTAGAACTAAGCAATTCATTGCTGAAGTAATTTCTCATGAAATTGCACACATGTGGTTTGGAAATTTAGTTACTATGAAATGGTGGAATGATTTATGGTTAAACGAAAGTTTTGCAACATTTATGGCAACAAAATTTGTTGATAAATTTTACCCTGAATGGGATTTATGGAATCAATTTGTTGAAGATGCAATGAATGTGGCAATGGGCCTTGATTCATTAAAAACAACACACCCAATTGATGTTAAAGTTAATTCCCCTGCTGAAATTCGTGAAATCTTTGATGCAATCTCATATGATAAAGGTGGATGTGTATTGAGAATGTTAGAAAATTATGTTGGAGAACCAAATTTCCAAAAAGGTTTGAAAAAATATCTTTCTGATTTTAAATACAAAAATGCTAAGGGTCAAGATCTGTGGGATGCTATTGGAAAAGCATCTAAAATGCCAGTTACTTCTATGATTAACACTTGGTTAAAACAACCTGGATTCCCATTAGTTGAGATTAATCAGGATGGTGATAATTTAAAAATTAAACAAAAGCGATATTTGCTTGAATCTGATAAAAAATTTACTAAGGGTTTGTGGTCAATTCCATTATCTTTAGGTTTAGAAAAAGAAACTTCTAAAACACTATTTTCTAAAAAATCTATGTCAGTAAAATTACCTAAAAATACAATTGGATTTGTTGCAAATTATGGTAGAAAAGGATTCTATCGTGTAAAATATGATGAAGGAATTTTACTTGATCTTAAAATGTTAGTAGATGAAAAACGTATGCCTCCAATTGATAGATGGGCCATACAAAATGATTTGTTTTCTTTATGTGTTTCCGGTGATGAACAAGTACGAAACTATCTTGATTTCTCTGATGCATATTTTGATGAAGACAGCTATCTTGCATCTGTTAATGTTGCACATAATTTGGCATCATTGTATTTCCGTGCATTTGATGAACCCTTTATTGAAGAAATAAGAAGTTATGCTGTAAATTATTTCAGAAAAATTTTGTTTAATCTTGGATGGGAACCTAAAAAATCTGACAAACACACTGATGCATTGTTACGTACATTCACAATAGCTGTATTGGGAAAAATGAATGATGACTCTGTTACTGATGAAGCAATTAAAAAATATAAAAAATTCTTGAAATCCCCAGGTAGTTTATCTCCTGATCTAATAGAAACAATTTGCTCAATTGCAGCTTGGAATGGAAATTCAAAAACTTTTGCGGAATTAAAAAAATTATATACAAACGCAAAAACAATGGAAGAGAAACTTCGTTTCTTAGGAGCAATGTGTGGATTTCAGGATAAGAAATTACTTGTTAAAACTCTTGATTTCTCTCAAACATCTGAGGTTCGCTCTCAAAACATGCAGTTACCAATAATGAAAATTGCTGGAAATCCTTATGGTGATAAAGTTTTGTGGCCATGGCTAAAGAAAAATTGGAAAAAAATCAACAAAAAAGTTGGACATGGAAATCCTTTGTTTAATCGTATTGTGGCTAGTATTGCTGGTGTGGCTGATGATTCTATGGAGAAGGAAATTAAACTATTTTTCAAAAATAATCCTACTCCTGGCACCGAAAGAACTCAAAGTCAAACCTTAGAAAGAATTAGAATTAATTCTAAATTTTTAAGAAAGATGCGAAAAGAATTCAAAAATGGCTAAAAAATTAGGACCTCCAATATTTCTTGGAGTTTTTACTGTTTTAGCAATCGTGTTTCTTACTGGTGGTGCTTCCGATGATAAAGATCCACTCCGTGAAAATTTTCAGTTAGAAGCAATTTACTATGACACTGGATATGTTGAAATTTCATATCTTGATAAATCTGAAAAAACAACTTCTGTTGTACTTGAGATACTTGGAATGGAAACTTCTTTTCAAAAATCTTTCAGTGATTCAGAATTTATAGAAATTATTCAGTTTCCTAATAAACCCAAATATGGTTGGGCTATTCACCCAATAGTTCTGGAAGTTGAACATGATGAATTTGGTCACGTTCAAATTAAGACTGAAATTCATGAGTTAGATGCTCCGATACCTAATACCATTTATGATGTATCATAGATCGGATACAACATTTTATTGTACCTTCTAAATCATATTTCTAGTGGACTTACTTTCTGATTTAAAAAAAGGAAAACGTGGTGCAATTGCTAAAGCTATCACAATTGTTGAAAATGATCAAAAAGAAACAAGGAAATTATTAAAAAAAATTTTCAAAGATACTGGAAAATCTAGTATCATTGGAATTACTGGACCTGCGGGAGCCGGAAAAAGTTCCTTAATTAACAAGACTGCAATTTCACTGAAAAAACTTGGTTCAAAACCAGCTGTTTTAGCAATTGATCCTACTAGTCATTTAACTGGTGGTGCAATTTTAGGTGATAGAGTTAGAATGACTGAATCAACTGATTCTGGAACTTATATCCGCAGTATTGCATCTAGGGGCGCAACAGGAGCTGTTTCAAGATCATTAAGAAACAGTATCAGAGTTTTAGAATATGCTGGCTTTAATCCAATAATTATTGAAAGTGTAGGAGCCGGACAAACTGAAGTTGAAATTTCTAATATTGCTGATATTACTGTAGTTGTTTTCAATCCAAACACTGGTGATAGTATTCAAACAATTAAAGCTGGATTAACTGAGATTGGAGATATTTATCTAGTAAACAAAAGTGATCTTCCTGGTACAAATCAATTATTTGATGCAGTACGTGATTTTATTGGAGATTCTGATAGAAACCCTACAATTTTAAAAACTTCAGTTAAAAAAAATGCTGGAATTACTGTTTTTGCAAAAACTCTCAAGGATATGATGAGTATAAAGAAGAAATTCAAGGAACAAAAGGATCTTGAACGTTTTGAAGCCGAATTGAAAGACATTGTTTTAAATAACATTAGTGAAAAGGTTGAAGAAATGATGCAATCTGACAAATCTTTCTCAAATTATCTTAAAAAAATAAATTCTAAAAAAATGGATCCGTTTACTGCAGCTGAAAAAATTAGTAAATCTGTGATGAAGTGATATTATGGCAGCAAAGAAAGTAACTAAATCCAAAAAACCTGAAAAGAAAATTTTTACAGATTCTGAATATTCTGTAAAAAGAATTTATCAAAAATCTAGTAAAAAGAAACCTTCTGAGGATGCAGGAAAATATCCTTTCACTAGAGGTATACATCCTGGAATGTTCCGTGAAAGATTTTGGACTATGAGACAGTATTCTGGATTCGGTGATGCAAAATTAACTAATGAGCGTTTTAAATTCATGCTTGAAAAAGGCCAAACTGGACTTAGTATGGCATTTGATCTACCTACTCAAATTGGTTATGATTCTGATTCTCCACAAGCTGAAGGTGAAGTTGGAAAAGTAGGTGTTTCAATCACATCTATCAAAGATATGATGACTGCTTTTGATGGAATTCCTTTAGGTAAAGTTAGTTCTTCTATGACCATTAATTCTACTGCATCAACATTACTTGCATATTATATTGCAGTTGGTGAATCTCAGGGATTCAAAAGTACAGAACTTAGAGGAACCACTCAAAATGATATCTTAAAAGAATACATTGCAAGAAATACTTACATCTATCCGCCACAACCTTCAATGCGATTAATTGGTGATATGATTGAGTTTTGTGCAGAAAAAGTTCCATCATGGTACCCTGTATCTATTTCTGGTTATCATATGAGGGAAGCTGGTTGTACAGCTACTCAAGAAATTGCTTTCACTTTGGCAAATGCAATTGCATACATTCAAACTTGTTTGGATAAGGGATTAAAAATTGATGACTTTGCACCCCGTTTATCTTTCTTCTTTTGTTGTACTATAGAGTTCTTTGAGGAAGTTGCTAAATTTAGAGTTGCAAGAAAAGTATATGCAAAAATTTTGAAAGAAAAATTCCATGCAAAAAACCCTCGTTCCTTACAATTGAAATTCCATACTCAAACCAGTGGTGAATCATTAACTGCACAACAACCTAACAACAACATTGTACGTGTTGCAATTCAAACTATGGCAGCTGTTGCTGGAGGTACTCAATCACTTCACACTAATTCTAGAGATGAAGCACTTGCACTCCCTACCCAGGAATCTGCAAAAATTGCTCTAAGAACCCAACAAATTGTGGCACATGAAAGTGGTATTACTAAAACTGCAGATCCTCTTGCAGGATCATACTATCTTGAAGAATTATGTGATCAGATTGAAGCAGATGTTTGGAAATATTTGAAAAAAATAGAGAGAATGGGAGGCTCTGTTAAGGCAATTGAGAAAGGTTTCTTCCAATCTGAAATTAGAGCAAATGCATATCGTCTAAAGAAAGAAACTGATGATGCTGATAGAATTATCGTTGGTGTCAATAAATATTCTGAAGAAGAAGAACAACCTGAATTACTTAGAATTGATGGTAGAATTGAAATTCAGCAAAAGAAGGCACTGAAAAAACTTCGTGCTGACAGAGATTCTAAAAAATTAGAAAAAGCATTGTCTGCAATGCAAAGTGCAGCTGACACTGAAGAAAATCTAATGCCCTACATTGTAACTGCTGCAAAAGCATTTGCAACAACTGGTGAAATTAGCAATACTTTCAGAGAAGTATTTGGAGAATATCGTCCAAAGGAGGTCTTTTAATTGAAAATTGATCATATTGCTATTGCTGTAAATGATGTGGAAGAATCTGCAAAAGTCTATCAACAAGCTTTAGGTGTTGAACATGTTGAATTTGAAACTGTAGAAACTGAAGGAGTTAAAGTTGCAATTATTGAATTGGAAAACGGAAGAATTGAATTAATGCAACCAACAAATGATTCTAGTCCAATTAAAAAATTTCTTGATAAAAAAGGACCTGGACTTCATCATATGGCATTAGATACTGATAACATTGAAGGTGAAGTAGAAAGAATGGAAGGATGCGGAATACAATTTTTGGGTAAAGTTAGACCTGGTTCTGCTGGAACTAAAGTAACATTCATTCATCCTAAATCATTACATGGGGTTTTAGCTGAATTATGTTCTCATCCTAATTAGAATTTAAAATTTTATAATTACTAATTATTTTATTCCATCATTTTTAGCGTGTCTGAAGCCGTAATTATGCCTACTACTTTTGATTTTTTTGTAACTAATATGCACTTTGAATATCTGATCAAAGGTACAAGTACATTTGCAGGTGTATCCCAATCTACGATTGGTGGAACTGAATCCATTGTATCTGCAAGTTTTGCTTTTTTCAATTCCGCCTCTCCTAAATCTGCTAAATGTTTTACAATGCCATCTTCTGACACAACTCCTACTATTTCAGAATTATTAAAAACAGGAATTTGACTAATTGACAATTCATGCATTTTTTTAATTGCATCATGTAATGTATTTGAGGGTTTTAATTTTACAATGTCCTTACTACAAAAATCCCCTGCTGTATGGGATGATGATTCCCCTTCTAGTTTTGTTAAATTTTCAAATATTTTTTTTGCTGTTTCATAGCTTGGTTGGCTTCTTCCTGATTCTATTTGATTGATCATGGATGTACTTACTCCTGTCATTGAAGCAAGTTTTTTTTGGGTAATTCCAATTTTTAGCCTAATTTGTTTAATAGAGTCAATTCTTGGAAGCAATTCATTAACTGTATGATTTATTCCGTTTTAAATTATCTTATTTTTTCTTTGTTTTTGATTTTTTAGGTTGTTCTATTGCTGCTTGTGCTGCTGCAACTATTGCAATTGGAATTCTATGTGGTGATGCACTAACATAACTTAGTCCTTCTCCATGACAGAATTTAATTGAACTTGGATCTCCTCCATGCTCTCCGCATATTCCTACTTCCATGCCCTTTCTTACCCCTCTTCCAGCAGCGATTCCTATTTTTATTAGACTGCCTACTCCGTTAACATCAATTGATTGGAATGGATTTCTTTCTAGTAATTCTTTTTCCATATATTCTGGCAAGAATTTACCTTCCACATCTTCTCTACTAAAACTAAATGTTCCTTGGGTAAGATCATTTGTTCCAAAACTGAAAAATTCTGCAGTTACTGCAAGTTCATTTGCAGTTAATGCTGCTCTTACAACTTCTATCATTGTTCCAAAGTTTATTTTTAATTTCATTTTGTGCTTTGCTTCTGTTTCTTTCTTTATTCTATCATAGATTGCTTTAATGTGATTTAATTCTGCAATACTACTAATTTGTGGAATCATAATTTGTGGATGTGCTTTAATTTTCTTTTTGGTTAATTCAACTAGGGCATCAAATACTGATTTAATTTGCATTTCATATATTTCTGGATATGTTACACCTACTCTTACCCCTCTATGCCCCATCATTGGATTCACTTCTGCAAGTTCTCTTGCTCTCTTAAGAACCACTTTTGCTTCAGAAATTTCATTTGTTTTTCCAGATGCTTCTAGTTTTTGTATTTTTTCAACTAATTCTTCTGGATTAGGTAGGAATTCATGTAATGGTGGATCTAGTAATCTGATTGTTACTTCGTATCCTTCCATAGCTTTTAAAATTTCAATAAAGTCACTTTTTTGTAATTTACCTAATTTGTCTAATATTTTGCTTCTTTCTTCAATATTTTCTGCCATAATCATTTCTACAAATAAATTGATTCTATCACTGCCATTGAACATTCTTTCTGTTCGACATAGGCCAATTCCTTGACCTCCAAACTTTCTTGCAAGTTTTGCCATGTCAGGAGTATCTGCATTTGCTCTAATTCCTAATGTTTTAGTTTTTTGAGCCCATGCCAATATTTGTTCAAAGTCTTTTGTGACTTTGGGTTCTACTGTTGGAATTTCTCCAATAAAGACAGTACCTTCACTTCCATCAATGGTGATTGTTTCTCCTTCTTTTATTGTCATTCCATTTGCAGTTCCTATATTGTTATCATAATCTATTTTTAATTCTGGGCATCCCACTATGCATGGTTTTCCCATTCCTCTTGACACAATTGCAGCATGAGATGATTTTCCTCCTAAACTAGTCAAAATACCTTCTGATGAAAAGAATGCTGGAACGTCTTCTGGTTTTGTTTCTTTTCTCACTAGGATTACTTTCTTACCTGAATCTCCTAATTCTATTGCTTTTTTAACATCAAATACTACAATTCCACTTGCAGCTCCTGGGGATGCTGCAATTCCTTTTGCTAACTGCTTGAAATCTTTAATTTTTGATTCATCCATTGTTCTATGCAACAATGCCTCTAGTTGCTGTGCTGGAATTCTTGTAAGTGCTTTATTTTTATCAATTAATTTTTCTTTAACCATGTCTACTGATGTTTTTACTAATGCTCCTGCACTCATTTTGGCAGTTCTTGTTTGTAACAAATAGAATTTTCCTTGTTCTATTGTAAATTCAATATCTTGTGGTTCTCTGAAATGCTTTTCCAATTTTGAACATGCATTACTTAGTTCCTTATGTGATTTTGGCATATCTTTTTTTAATAATTCAATACTTTTTCCAGTTCTTACTCCTGCTACTACGTCTTCTCCTTGTGCATTGATAAGATATTCTCCTTCTATCTCTTTTTTTCCATTATGTCCATTTCTTGTAAATACTACTCCTGTTGCACTGTCATCTCCCATATTCCCAAATACCATTGTAACAATATTTACTGCAGTTCCATTTGCAATATCTTTTGTAATGTTATTTTTTTCACGATAAACAATTGCTCTTTCTCCCATCCAGCTTTTGAAAACTGCTTCAATGGATAATACTAATTGTTCATCTGGTGTATCTGGAAATTTTCTTTTTGTATGTTCTTCACATATTTTTTTATATTCTTTTACAATAATTTTTAGTGATTCTACATTTAGTTTACTGTCATCTATGACTCCTTGCTTCTCTTTTGCAGCATCTAAAACATGATCAAACTTTTCATCATTTACTCCAAATACTACTTTTCCAAATAATTGAATGAATCTTCTGTATGAATCCCATGAAAATCGTGGATTCTTTGTTTGTTCTGCAAATCCTTCTACTGTTTTTTCATTTAATCCTAAATTCAAAATTGTATCCATCATTCCTGGCATTGAAATTGCTGCACCAGAACGAACTGAAACTAATAATGGATTCTTTGTAGAATTCCATTTCTTACCTGTCTTTTTTTCCATTTTTGCAATATTTTTCATTACTGCTGGCATGACATCTTTTGGTAGTTTGCGATTATTATCGTAGTATTTGTTACAGACTTCAGTTGTAATTGTAAATCCTGGAGGTACTGGTAATTTTAGGCGTGTCATTTCGCTTAATCCTGCCCCTTTTCCACCTAGAAGCATTCTTTTTTTACTATCTGCTTCTTCAAATGCATAAACTGGTTTGTTTTTTACCATGCAAAATTTTGTAAATTTTTTGGCTTTTTAAACTAATGCCTTTGCAAATTCTGAAATTATTTTATTCCAATTTTTTGCTTTAATTATACCGCTTGCTACTAAGATCCCTTTTGATCCTAATTCTATTGATTTTGATACATCTTCTCCTGATACAATACCTGCACCACATAGTAGTTTTGTTTTATTTTTTGAATCATTTACAATACTTGCAGCTTTTTCTATGAGATCTGGTTTTTCTTTAGATACTGCTTTTCCTGAACCAATTAATTCCGGCGGTTCTATTGCAATAAAATCTGGTTCTATTTTTAAATATTTTTTTACTTCTGCAACATCCTTAACACATACTATTGAAATCATTTTTAATTCTTTTAATTTTAAAACTAGTTTTTCAATTTCCTTACTAGAAATTCTGTGTTCGCTATGGTTTATGAGGGACCCCTTGACTTTTGATTTTTTTAATAATTCTGGAATAATAAAACCTGTAGTACTTCCAACTTTTGAATCATCAATATGCTGAGCTAAAACTGTAATTGAGCTATTTGCAACTACTCCAATTAGATGCTGAGGTGGTGATATTGCAATTTTTATCTTATATTTTTTAGAAACTTGTTCTGCAATTTTTATAAATTTTTTAATTTTATCTCCAGATATTTCTTCATAATTTTTACAATTTATCACAAACATCTTTTTATGATTTTTTCATATTCTATTTAATTCTTCATTGATTTATGTAGCATCAATTTTTTTATCGTATTTTGTTTTCATTACTAGTACAATAAACATCAGTACAATAGCTGCAATATTGGTGCCTATGATGAATACGTCAACTACAATGATTCCATAAATTAGCCATAATATTGCGCCTGCTGATATGAATATCATTAAAAAACTTGAAACATCTTTTAGGCTTTTTGACTTGTATCCTTTGTAAATTTGATCTACCCAACCTGTTAGGATTAAAACCCCTGCTGCCACACCTAGAATTGTTAATAGGGTTGGATCTACTTCCATCATTTTTTTAACTCCAAAAGAATTCGTCTAATCCTGTTTGTTTTGGTTTTCCTAAAATTGTATCAAAATCTAAATCCATTGATGAAGTTATCTGTTCTAATGTTGATTCCAAAAATTCCATATATTTTTTAGAATCTATTTCTTCTTTTTTTGCTAGTTCTACTGGTTTAACTCCTGGTTTGTTTAATATTTTGATAAATGAAATTTTATCTCCTTTCTTTAATTCTTTAATTGATTCAAGTTGTTTTGCAGCTCTAATGTGCTGTGGTATAGTTTTAACATATTCTGATGGTGCTTTACTTAGCATGACATTGAATGTTAAATCTTCTAGTGGTATTTCTTTTGCTTCAACTTTTTTCCCACACTCTGCAATTTTTTCTGAAATTGCTTTTTTTGCTTTTACAAAGTCTTCCATTGTTTGAACTTCTGCTAAAACATCTAGCAATTCAAAAAATAATTTTTTAATGAATGCTGGTGTGTGAGATTTTTTCCCTGTTAGTCCTTTTACGTCTACTTTTCCTGAATTTGTAACTCCTAAGTAATTTTTCTTTCTATTACTTAATACACAATATCTATACGTCTTATCAATTTCTAAATCTACTCCGTGATCACTTTTTGCTTGTTCAATGAGTTTTTCAATTTGTTCTTGTGTTGGATTTTTGATAAACAAAGAATCTGTATCTCCGTATAGAACTTCAATTCCTGTACCTTCACATTTTTTGATTGTTTCTAAAATTGTATATCTTCCAACTGCTGTTGTTGCTTCTGCTGCTGGTAGGAAATACAGTGGAAATATTTCTGCACCCATTACTCCATAACTTGCATTTAGAATAACTTTGAGTGCTTGACTGACTACTGTGTATTGCTGCCTTTGTTCATCAGTTAATGTCTCTTTTTTTGAGAGACTTTTGTAGTAATTTACTCTCAAATCTCTCAATGATCCGATAATAATCGATGTTAATCCATTCTTTTTTGAACATGCCCAATGGTTTGTTTGTGGGATTGTATTTTTTTTACATTCTTCATGTGCACATCTTACTGTTTCATAAGATAGATTTCTTACTTTAATTATACTTGGATACAGACTTGCAAAATCCATTACTACCACTTTAAAATGAATTCCTTCTTTTGGTTCAACGACTAAACCTCCTCTGTATTTTTTATCTTTGATAACTGCATCTGACATTACACCTTCTGTCCTTTTTTGCAATTCTTCTCTTTTTGGAATGAGTGCATTTCTTTTTCTGTGTTCATAATATAACAAACTTCTAATCCATTGAGATACTCCCATTCTTGCAATGTCATCAATTGGCATTCTTCCAATTCTTGCAATAATTACAAGTAGATTCATCAATAAATCCCCGTTGAAACTTGTAAGCTCATACGTTAATTGTGCATCATTGTAGCAATAGTTTGCAGTTTGGTATAGTGATAATTTGTCAAAATCTAATCCATAGTCTATCTTCTCTTTTCCTAGTAGAGCTTTTGATACACTGTTTAATGAAAAATCTGTGTATGATTGACTAAACGCATAAATTTGAAATGAACGATTTGATAAAGTTCTATACAAATCAATATGAACTCCATGTTTTAGAGTTGCAGAATCTCTCATCATGTATAGTGGATTATTTTCATTTTGGATTCCTAGTCTTTCAGCTCTATTGTACAAATATGGTAAATCAAATTCATCTCCATTATAGGTAACCACAAATGGAAACTCTTCAATTATTTTGAATGCATCTGCAATCATTTCTTTTTCTTTATCTAATTCATAGAATGTTACTTTGATATTTTCATTTAATTCGTTATTTCCCTGCTCGGTTCCTTCTGTTTTGAGCACAAAAATTTGATCATAATCGTCACTTCCTTTGAGTCCTATAGCTGTAACTCTTTTTTCAGCTAATTTTGGGTCTGGAAATCTACCTGGATCAAATTCAACTTCAATGTCTACACTAAGTCTTTTGATTTTTGGAATTGGTTGATTAAGTAAATCTGCCCACTCTGAAATAAATTCTTTAAATTCTTCAGAATCTATCATGCTTTTACTATCTACTTTATCCCATAGTAGACTCTTTAATGCAAGTTTAACTTCATCAGAAATTTCCATGTTATGTGGCTTGAGTGAACCATCTGTAATTTCATAATATTTTCCAACAATAAACTCTCTATCATATAGATAAGTTTCATAATATTTGATATCTGATTCCCATGTTTCAATTTGATTTCTAATACTTTCTCCATAATTTCCTCCGATTGAAAGCGGATTATCTACTATTATTTTTGACATCTCAATTTCTTTATCTTGAATTAAATCATGTTTTTTTACTTTTTTTATTTCTAAAACATCATCTCTTTCTTGTAAAAAATCTAATTCATCTGGAGATAATTTTGAATAACAATATGGTTTATGTCCAATTTCATCTTTCCATAAAAATAATTTTTGTTCTGTTGGTTCATAAAATTTTAGAACAGCTGATTTACTTGGTCCATCATATGTTGCAGATACTAGCATTGCTGGTAACATCGTTTCAATTTTTTCAACTTGTGCTACTTTAACTTGCATTTAATCACTCATTTGTTTCGTGCTTACTAACTAACTTCTCGGCCCATTTTTCAATTTTTCCTTTATCTATATGTACAATTTCAACTCCGGCCTCTTTTATCAAATCATAATCTGTTCCTGGATATTTGTCGAGACATACAAATTTTCTTATTCCGATGGTAATTGCCATTTTTGTACATTCTAAACATGGGACATATGTGGAATACAATGATGCACCTTTAACTCCTGCTTCTATTCCTAAGATTGCACAATGCATTATTGCATTAGCTTCTGCATGATTACACAAACACTTTCCTAATGCTTCTCCTGCTTTTATTTTGCCTTCCATTCTATCACTGCATCTTTTGCATCCTCCTTCAAAGCAATTTTTAATTCCTGGAGGTGTTCCGTTGTACCCAGTTGCTAATTGTCTATGATCTCTTACTATTACCGCTCCAACGTGTCTTGTAATACAGTTTGATCTTAATGATGCAAGTTTTGCTTGAAGCATAAAATATTCGTCCCAATTTGGTCGCTCAAAAGAATCACTCATACAAATTTAGTCTAAATGTTCCATATATGGATCTCGTTAATGATTATTTTGTTTGCGATCAAGATTTTTTAAAATCTTTTGATTCCTCACCTTTAAATTCAAATTAAAATATTGAATATTGAAATGAAATTAAGTATTCTTTTAATTATTTCAGTGATTTCAATTTTTACAATTTATTCGGCAAGTCCATCAGCTTTTGCATATGGTGGTCCTCCTGAAAACAACAGCTCAAATAACTATACTGTTGAAATTAGTACTAATCAGGAATCATATGTAATTGGTGAATCTGTAATCTTTACCGGGTCTGTAAACAAGTATGATGAAGACCGTTCTTTGAGAATCACTGTTTTTGATTCTAGTAAAAATTTAATCAGTACCAAAAAAACCCCTGTGGACACATACGGTAA
The DNA here is from genome assembly GCA_028343855.1 of Candidatus Nitrosopumilus sp. GTDB lineage: Archaea > Thermoproteota > Nitrososphaeria > Nitrososphaerales > Nitrosopumilaceae > Nitrosopumilus. The sequence goes on from JAOLZN010000010.1 coordinate 47,223, forward strand.
ATTTTCTTACACTGTACAATTAAATGAAAAATATTCTGATGGAAAATATATTGTAAAGTCTCAATATGGCAATTCTAAATCTACTGTGAATTCTTCTTCTTTT
>JAOLZN010000011.1 GCA_028343855.1 Candidatus Nitrosopumilus sp.
TCAGTTCCAGGTCCACAGTTCACCATTTGTTGCACTACAGGTTCTGGTGTTGCAACTGGTTCTGGTTCTGGTGTTGCAACTGGTTCTGGTTCTGGTGTTGCAACTGGTTCTGGTGTTGCAACTGGTTCTGGTGTTGCAACTGGTTCTGGTGTTGCAGTTGGTGCACTACCACCAGTATAAAGGAAAGTTGTAGTAATTTTTTGAGCACCATATTGTGCTCGAATTTCATATTCACCACTATTAGTCATAGTTCCACCAGCCTTTAGAGTAGTGGAATAATTTCCAGATGAATCAGGTAAAAATTGATCAATTGTAACGATATTTCCATCAGGGCTAACAACCATTACAGTTACAGATTGAGTATATTCTGCTAAATCTTTTACAAATCCAGAAATGATAATATTATCACCATTAGCATAAGTTGGCAACTCAGTTGAAACAGATAGAGGTAAAGTTAAACCATCAGATTGAGCATTGACTGCACCAGTTAGTCCAAATGACAAAAGTGTAATAGATAATAATGCAAAAGTTATGAATCCAGATACTTTCATTTTCATTTTGAATCATGCCTCAGAGTATTTATGTTTTAAATCAAATTAAAATTGACTAATTTATGGTCTAATTTTCCTTTTTTTGACAAGATACTCACAAACGTAGAAAAATCAAACTAAACTTTGAAAAATAAATCAATTAGAATTACCATCAAATTATTAGTTATTTGAAAAACCTGTAATACCAGATTAAATCATTCAATATCAATGGAAATATTTGCCCAAAGAACTAAAGTTTTACAAATTTCCCTATTTGCCATTTTCTCAGCTTTTATTGTAGAATTAATTTTTGGTTTATTCTCTAACAGCCTTGCCCTTATCACAGATAGTATTCATGCACTATTAGATAGTGTTGTAACACTTGTTTTACTTTTAGCAGCAAGATGGGCAATGAAACCACCAGATGCCGAACATACCTATGGACATGGGAAAATTGAATCTTTAGGAGGACTAATTGGAGGAATAGCAATTTTTCTAATTGCATGTTTCTTTATTTATGAATCAATCAACAGATTACAAAGTCCACCACCAAGTGTTTTACCAGGACTATTTGCCATAATTGGAGGACTATACACAATTGGAATTGATTTTTTCAGAATAATCTTACTTAGAAAAAGTATCAAAGCAATAGGAGGAACAACACTCAAAGCAGATTTCTATCATGCATTTATGGACCTAGGTTCAACATCTGTTGCAATAATAGGAATTGTTCTCGTCACATATGGAATCTATTTTGGAGATTTTGTTGCAGCCTTAATTTTAGGAGGATTACTAGCAATTCTCAGCATAAAATTAGTATACAAAACAGCAATGGATTTGACAGATGTCATATCACCAGAACTTGTAAAAAATGTGAGAGAAATCTCAAATTCAACAAAGGGCGTTATGGAAACAGGATCAATTTTAATGAGAAAATCAGGAGATATAATTTTTGCAGATGTAACAATTTCATTAAGAGGAGATACAAGTTTTGAAAAAGCTCATGAAATTAGTGATAGGGTTGAAAAAAATATTAAAAATAAAATTCCAAATGCAGGAATTACAATTCATTTTGAACCAAACTGGAAAAACATTCCATTAGATGGAAAAATTTTAGAGATTGCAAAAAGTGTGAAAGGGGTCAAAGGAGTTCATAACGTAATCACACACAAAACAAAAGGAAAATCATATTGTAATTTGCATGTAATGGTAAATAGAGAAATAAATTTGGTTTCAGCACATAAAATATCTGAAATTATTGAAGATAAAATACAAAAAGAAATTCCAGAAATTACTCATGCTACAATTCATTTAGAACCATTTCTAACAGTTCCAAAAAATTTCAATATTGAAGATACAGTAACTGAAGAAAAAATTAAAAAAATTGTTGAAAACTATCCAGATGTCAAAAAAGTAGGTAGAATTTTATCGTTAAAATTTGAAAATATTCTTAAAATTGATATTGATTGTTCGTTTGATAAAGAACTATCAATTGAAAAAGTACACGATCTTACATCAGAAATTGAACATGTAATTAGATTAAAAATTAAAAATTCAGTAATTACAATTCATCCTGAACCCGATGAATAGAGTATTCAAATTAATTTGAATAATTTTCTACCTTTTTTAATCCAATATCAGTAAGTATAAAATTACCTTGAGTATTTTTTTCAACAAATTTTTGTTCTTGAATGAATTCACTTAATTTTTCAGAATATTCTTTGGTCCAACCTAAAGAATTTGATAAAGTTGATGTAGAAACTTGACGATCTGAGCCCAATTCTTTTTGAATATGAGTTAAAAGGATACCTAAATTTATTTCAAATCGCTGTTTTGAAACTTGTCTCCATCTAGAGATTAATCCCCTATTTGGACCAAAGACCCAAATCAATCCAAAGATTATTCCAGTAATTGAAGCCATTGAACCAGATATTGATACATCAGCAAAAAGTGCAAACAAATAACCGATTACAGCACTTATGATTCCAAGAAAAACTGAAAGAACTAACATTCGGGATAAACGATCTGTAAGTAAAAATGCTGCAGATGCAGGCACAATGAAAAATGCAATCACTAGAATTGCACCAACGGATTCAAAAGCAACGACTGCAGTGGTTGCTACCATAATCATTAACAAATAATGAACTAATAGAGGCATCAATCCAGCACCCAATGCAAGCGACTTGTCAAAGGTGCTAATTTTTAGCTCCTTGTAAAGAATCACAATAAAGGATACATTTGAAATTGCCAAAATACCAAGTACCCATATCGATTTAGAACCAATGTCAAGTTCATCCAGATACAATGTATCAAATGGTGCAAATTCTATTGAGCCATACAAAACATGTTGTACGTCGATGTGGACATTACCAGCTTGTGTAACAAGAATTACGCCAATAGCAAATAGGAAAGGGAAAATAATTCCAATTGAACTATCTTGTTTTAGTTTACCTGAACGATACAATAACTCAACCAAAGATATTGTAAGAATTCCAGAAAGTACACCCCCCACAATTACTGCAACAGGTTCTCTTCCACCTACAGCAAACACAGCAATAACTATTCCCAGTAGGACAGAATGACTAATGGCATCAGACATCATCGCCATTTTTCTCAATACCAAAAATACACCAATTGAAGCACAATTTGCTGCAACTAGTATAGCAGTACCAATAATTATTAGATCACTAGATATTTCCATGATTCTCCTTTTCTGTATTTGAAATAGTTTTGATGTTATCTAGAGAAGTTTGAGATTTTCTTTGATTACGGATATACCTGAATAGGTAACCTTGTTTTGGTGAAAAGACAAATGAGATTCCCAATATGGCGGTAATTGTTATTACAATTACCGGGCCAGTAGACATCCCTTCAGTTGTGCTGCTAATCATAGAACCAATAATTCCACTTAAACCTCCAAAGATTGCAGATAAAATAATCATATTTTTTAGATTTGAAGTCCATTGTCTTGCCGCAGCCGCAGGAGCAATTAGCATAGAAACCATCAAAACTACACCAACAGTATGTAATCCAATTACAACTGCTACAACAATTACTGATGTTAATAAGGCATTAAGATATTTGATTGGAAATCCTAGACTTTGACCAAATGAACTATCAAATGTTGTTATCTTGAATTCTTTATAGAATAAAATTAGAATAGTAAGGCACAAGGCAGATAAGATTCCCAGATTAATGACATCAGATTCTATTAATGCAGCTGCCTGACCAAACAGAAATCTATCCAATCCTGCCTGACTAGCACCACCAATACTTTGCAAATAACTCAGTAAAACAATGCCCAATCCAAAAAAGACTGAAAGTGTTATTCCCAGTGCAGCATCCTGTTTAATTCTAGTAGTGCTTGTGATTGCAAGTGTGATCATCCCACCAAACCACGCAAAAATTGCAGCACCCAACATTAAAAAAAGTGAGTCTTTTGTTCCAGCAAACAAATAGGCAAATCCAATTCCAGGTAGAGCTGCATGAGCAATGGCATCTCCAAACAAACTTTGTTTTCGCAATACAGTAAAACATCCTAAAGCACCACTAGTTATTCCTAAAATAGCTGAACCTAGAGCAACATACCTTAATGTGTAATCAGTAAAAATTCCCATAAAACTAGATAATATTTCTTCAAGAATCATTTGACATCACATCCGTTTACTGAATCGAGATACGTTGTTTTTCTTGATAGGTCCTGTCCAAATTTATTTTAGTAAACACTTCCTTTATTGGTCCATTAGCAATTAAATTTCTATTAACCATCACAACCCAATCAAAATATTTGTCAACAGTCTGAAGTTCATGATGAACCATAACAATGGTTTTTCCTTCTTTTTTTAGATTCTCAAGAATAGAGAGAATTGTTTTCTCTGTAATAACATCCACTCCGTTTAATGGTTCGTCCATTAAGTAAATCTGAGCATCTTGTGCTAAAGCCCTAGCTAGAAAAACTCTTTGTTGTTGTCCTCCTGACAATTGTCCAATCTGTCTATCGGCATAATTGGATAATCCTACTTTATCTAGACATTCTCTTGCTAAATCCCGAGTTTTAGAATTAGGGCGACGAAACCACCCAAGTTTTCCATACAATCCCATTTCAACTACATCTAATGCATCTGTTGGAAAATCCCAGTCAACAGAACCTCTTTGAGGAACATATGCAACTTTGTCTCGATTCTTAGAATATGGTTTTCCAAAAATACTCACTTTACCAGCGGTAATTGGAACCAATCCCATTACAGCCTTAACTAGAGTAGATTTCCCTGCACCGTTTGGACCAACAATCGCAATCATTTTTCCTTTAGGAAAATTAAGATCAATATTCCATAATGCGGGTTCAGTTCGGTATGTAACTGAAAGATTCTTAATTATTACAGAGTATTCGTTTTCTACTTCAGAATTGTTCTTACTAGATTTTTGGTCCATTATTTCAAAGCCTTTACTATTGTATCGATGTTATGAGTAAATGCTCCAATATAGGTTCCTTTAGTAGTTCCTTTTTCTCCAATAGCATCAGAAAATAATTCCCCACCAATCACAATATCATGACCTCTATCTTGAACAGCTGCCTTTAGTGCCTCAATTGTTGCTGGAGAAATAGAAGTTTCTACAAACAAAGCCTTGATTTTTCGTTTAGAAATTTCATCAGCTAAATTTTGGATTTCTCTAATTCCAGCTTCACTATCAGTACTCCATCCCTGAATAGCTAATTCTTCAAAACCATATGCGTGTCCAAAATATTGGAATGCGTCATGAGCAGTTACAAGAACTCTTTGTTCTGAAGGAATTGAATTAATCTTGTTTAAATTATTTGAATTGAGTGTATCCAATTGATTCAGATATTCTAAAAGATTGTTGTTATATTTTTCTGAATTTTTAGGATCATATTCTTTTAATCCAGTTGCTACAACTTTTGCAGCTTCTGTCCAAAGTTCTACATTCCACCAAATATGGGGATCAAAATTACCATTAGTATCCAAAATCAATAGTGACTCTGAAGGAATATTTTCAGAGACCGCCAAAACGGAAGTTCCATCTCTTCCAATTTTAACAAAAATATCACCCATCTTCCCTTCCAAGTCCAATCCATTGTAAAATATAATATCAGCATTCTGTAGTGCTTTAACATCACTTGCACTAGGTCTATACAAATGAGGATCTACACCAGGACCCATTAATCCAGTAACAGAAACATGATCACCTCCGATATTTTCTACTAAATCTGTAATCACGTTAGTTGTAGTTGTAATAACAATTTTCTCAGAATAAATATTGGAATTTTCAATATCATTAATTTTTACATTATCAATACCTTGAACAATGATAGTAGAAATTCCAATAATTATTGCGATAATAACAACGATTCCTGTTAAAACTGGTTTTTTCATGTCAATGAAAAATACTACGGTCAGGATTATTTAAATTTAGTATGAGCTAACTTTTTTAGCCTAGTCTAAATTTTAATAAAAAATCAAAAATTAGGTTTAAAATAACGAAAACAAAACAAATCGTGTGCAAAAAACAGGATTAGTAATAGTAATTTTCGGAATACTGATAGTTGCAGGTCTAGCAACATCAGTAGTTGAAAATCAAGTTACATTAGAAGGAATAATTCAAGGGAATGGAAAAGTAAATTCATCAGAAATAGTTACAATTTCAGTTAATTTAGATAAAAATGAAACACCAATTGGAATTTTTGCAGTTCAAGTAATGGACTTTAAAGAAAATACATTTTCTGCAAAAATTTTAGATCCTTCAGGTATTGAAATAATTTCAGAAAAAATTAACGAAGATACATTGGAACAAGAATTCAAAGTGTTTGATTCTGGAAATTATGAATTAATTATTGAGAGTTTAGACGATAAAGAAAGTTATGTAGCTGGTGCAATTGGCCCACTGCCAGATGGAGATAAAAAATTTATAATTTCAAGTGTTTCATCATCTTGTATAATTATAGGAATGGTGGGACTTGTAATATTAGCAATATACGAAATTAGAAATAAAAGAAAATCAGTTTAGATAACTATCCATTTTTTCTAAACCATTAATTGCACCATCAAATGCATCACTATCTTCAAGTAAAGACCCAAGTTTTTCAGTATTTGCGGATATAGAACATTTATCATTTTCAACGGTTTTAATCAAGAACTTACATTCTATCAAATACTCTAATCTTACTAAAAGATCAGATTCAGACATAGAAAATTTTTGAGATAAAATAAAACATTCTTTTTTTCCATCTTCTAATTCTGCCAATATTTCAGAGTTTATAGGATCAAACATACAATCAATTATTTTTTCTCTATCAAAGGATTCAGTCATTATCTTAATGCAAGAAATTAGAAAGTAATAACGTTTTGAATAAATTAAGACAATAGAATAATTAAGAAATAAAATCACTCTAGTATATGCAAAAACTCTGTAGCCAAGATCCATCAGGCAAGGGTGAACATTGTTTTTGTATAGACATAGACACTCAAAGAGGAGTGAAAAAATGTTGTAGATGTAACCAATGGAATGTTCAAGGAAATGATTGGACAAATGATGAAGACTTTACATAAATTCAAGTGAAAAGATTCAAAATTAAGCACACAATAGTTCTGATCTATCAAAAAACCACATAATTAATCCAAAAAGGTTGACGCCTAGCAATGGTTTTTATCGGGGTTTCTTAGAATTTTGGAATACTTGAGTAGCCAAGAATATAGACACATTGTAAGAATCGTAGGTAACGACATTCCAGGAGAAAGAAAACTTCTCGTAGGGTTAACTCAAATCAAAGGTATAGGGTATAATTTTGCAACAGCCATTGCATCAACATTAAAAATTAATACAAATTCCAACATCGGTAATCTTACAGAAACACATGTTCAAGCAATTGAAAAATTAATTTTAAATCCAATTGAATCAAAATTCCCATTATGGTTTCTTAACAGACAAAGGGATATTGAAACTGGAAAAGATTTGCATTTGTTAACATCAGACATTCCATTTACATTAAGAAATGATATTGAAAGAGAAAGAATAACTGCCAGCTGGAGAGGTTATCGTCATCTAAGTGGTCTAAAAGTTAGAGGACAGAGAACCAGAACATCTGGCAGAAAAGGTGGAGCAGTTGGTGTAGCAAAAGGTGGATTAGCAGCTCCAGTTAAGAAAGGAAGTGCAGGTGCACCAGCAGCAGAGGCAGCTCCAGCAGCAGCAGGTGATGCACCAGCAGCAGAGGCAGCTCCAGCAGCAGCACCTCCAGCGGAGAAAAAAGAATAGGTGTTTTGAATGGGAGATCCTAAATATCCACGTAAAGTTTGGCGTAAACCAAAACGACCTCTTAATTATGAATTAAAAATGGATGAGTTACAAACTCTTGGTACATTTGGATTAAGAACTAAAAGAGAATTATGGAAAGCTCATACAGAATTATCTCGTGTAAGACAACAAGCAAGATCATTACTTGCATTAACACAAAAAGTTAGAGATGAAAAAGAACCAATATTATTGAAATCACTTTCAAGAATTGGATTAATTTCAACTGAAGCAACATTAGATGATGTACTTAATTTGAAACCAACAGATTTACTTGCACGAAGATTACAAACTATTGTTTCAAACAAATTAGGATTTAAAACACCATATCAAGCAAGACAAGCAGTAATTCATGGTCACATTATGGTTGGAGATAGAAAAGTAGACATTCCATCATATACAGTTACAGTAGAAGAAGAAGGCACAGTTCATTTTAGTCCTGAATCAAAAATTCCAGAAATGTTAGAAAAATCTAAAGCAAAAGCACCTGAAGTTGAAGCTCTTGGTGAAGATGGTGCTGAAGCAACTCCTGCTGAAGCAACTCCTGCTGAAGCAACTCCTGCTGAAGCAACTCCTGCTGAAGCAACTCCTGCTGAAGCAACTCCTGCTGAAGCAACTCCTGCTGAAGCAGTAAAAGAAGAAAAACCAACATCAGACTAATCAAAGCATCATTATCAGTAAATACCCCTAATTATCAAATAAAATTACAATGTGTTCAATTATTGGATATATAGGAAATGAAACTGCGGCCCCAATTATCGTAAAGGGGTTAAAACGAATGGAGTATAGAGGATATGATAGTGTAGGAGTTGCAACAGAATCACAAAATCAAATTGAATTAAAAAAAGGAATTGGTAAAGTAAATGAAGTAAATTCAAAAATTCAACTCGACACATTACCAGGTAAAACAGGAATAGGACACACAAGATGGGCAACTCATGGAAAAGTGACAGATCTTAATGCGCATCCACATCCAAGTAATTCAGGAAAAATTGCAATAGTACACAATGGAATTATAGAAAATTTTGAAGAGCTAAAAAAACAATTAGAAAATGAAGGATATGAATTCAAGAGTGAAACAGATAGTGAAATAATTGCAAATTTACTTGAAAAAAATTATGATTCAACAAAAAATATTAAAGATACGATCATGAAAACGGTTTCAGAAATTAAAGGTCATTATGCATTTGTTGCAATGTTTGAAAACGGTCAACTTGCAGCAGCAAGATTTCATGAACCATTAATTGTTGGAGTTGGAAAAGAAAATATTTTCTTATCAAGTGATGTTTTAGGATTCATTGAATACACAGATAATGCAATATATATGAAAAGTGGAAATTTTATTATTTTAGACGAAAAAGGATTTGAAATTTTAGATTTTAAAGGTGAGAGAATCAAACATGAAATCACTAAAGTTTCAAAAGAATTTGGTGATGCATACAAAGGTGATTATGCACATTTTACATTAAAAGAAATCTATGAACAGCCAGATGTAATCTTAAAGGCAGGGGAAACAACAATTGAAGGAATTGAAAAAGCTGTTGAATATATTAAAAATGCCAAAAATATCTACATTACAGGCAGTGGAACAAGTTATAATTCGGCATTAATTGCAAAACAAATTTTATCAAAATATGCGAAGATCAAAGCAGAGCCAATCATAGCAAGTGAATTACAATTTGCACCAGATACAATCGAAGAAAATTCAACATTTATTGCAATTTCTCAAAGTGGTGAAAGTGCAGATGTTTTAGAAGCAGTAAGAATTGCAAAAAAATTAAACTGTAAAATTATTTCTATTGTTAATTTACTTACATCCTCACTTACACGCAAAGGAGACGTAGTATTGGGAATGAATTGTGGGCCAGAAATAGGAGTAGCTGCAACAAAAAGTTTTACAGCACAACTAATAATATTATATAAAATTGTACAAAAATTAAGTAAAAATATTACAATTGATTTTGAACAATTTTCTGAGTCAATTTCAAAAATGATTGAAAATCCAATTAAAATTCAAAAGATTGCAAAAGAATTGAAAAATGTTTCAGATATTTACATACTGGGTAGAGGAATAAACTATCCAATAGCAATAGAATCAGCATTAAAATTAAAAGAATTGACATACATTCATGCAGAAGGAATTCCAGGAGGGGAACTAAAACATGGTCCACTTGCATTAATGGATACAGATGTTTTTGTAATAATCATCAATCCAAATGATTCAACATATACGGATACATTAACGAGTGCAAGAGAAATTAAAGCTCGTGGAGCAAAGATTATTGGAGTATCAGACATTGAAAGTGATGTTTATGATTATTGGATGGAAATTCCAAAAATTAGTGAAATACTATATCCAATTTCAGAAATCATTCCAATTCAACTTTTAGCATATTATTCTGCATTAGAAAAAGATACAGATCCTGATTACCCTAGGAATCTAGCAAAATCAGTGACTGTAAAGTAATGTTTTTCCAATAATTAAGAACCAGAAGTAGTACCAGAGATATCATGAATTTTTACTTCGTTGATAATTTTTTCCATTATTTGTTGTTGTCCTCCTGCATTGTCGATAGTCACCAAAAGTAAATTTCCACTAGGTAAAGGGATTGTTGCACGTCTTAATTTCTCGTATACGGCTAGAGTGTATAGTCCTACTCCAATTTTTCCATAATGTTTTTCTCTAGATTTCCATGCATTGATTGCATGATGAATTGTTTCTTGAGTTTCTTCAGGAGACAAGAATAGATTTGTGTCAGATTTTGAACCCTTTGCTAAAATTTCTCCAGACTTATTTGCAACTGCAGCAAATCTAATGTTTTCATCCAAATCAAATAACCTATGTAAAAAATTCTCATACGCAATAATTTGACTCATGAAAAATAATTTCTAAAGAAGAACATAACTATGATGAAAGAATTTCAAAAAAGATGTTTATTATTTTGTAATAATCTAAAAATTTATTTAATTTTTGAGATTAAATGAACAAAATTTTAAGTTAAAAAGAACAGATTTTTTAAAGATTCAATTTTAATATAGTAAAATTTGAATTGAATTGTTTCTAGTGATACGTGCAAAGATGAGGATCTATATCGTGTCATTAGAGACATCATAAAATCAAATTTAGTATTTTGTGGGTTTTTTTTTCTTTTTATTTTCTTGTTGCTTCTTTTTATAATTTCTAATCCTCTGATTTTGTTCAGCCTCTTTTTGACCTTTACGTTTTCTTGTATCTGGTTTTTTTTTAGAGCCACCCATATTGATTACTTAATTTTTCATAATTTATTGGCTATTTTTAATTGTACAATAGTAACTAATCCAATTATTATCAAAATACTACCAATTGCTAAAGAATATTCGAATGCAGGATATGCAAAATAAATTATCAATACAGCAATACCAATTATCAAAAAACTAGCTATTCCACCTACTGCCAAATTAGTCATACAACTAAGATATTTTAGACTTGTATTAAGATGATGAAATACATCATCACTTTTTTGACAAATTAGATAATCGATCATATTCTTGTTCTGCAAGATTCAAAAATTTGGTGGAATCATTACCAGTTTTTAGCATAGATGAAATTATAGTTCCTCCAGCACCTACTCCTTCCTTTCCAAATCCTTCAGAAAATGCCTTTAATCCAGAATATTTTGAATTATCTAATCCAGGGTTTACAGAAATTGCAGGGATATCTGCAATTTGTTTTATAATATTTGTAAAATTTGCATTTTGATCATTTGTGATATAGGAAGTAGTTCCAATTGCAGTATTTTCTTCATTAAATCCAATTTTAGATGCAAATGCCAAAACTGCTGTCATCTGTGTACCACCAGCTAACATTACTTTAGAAACAGCAGATGCCGAACTTAACATTCCTGCAACAAAAGCAATCATAGGGTCACCAACCTTTGCCAGTATACTATACGGATGATCAGAATCAATTCTCTTTATTGCAGAATCTACAACTTCATTTTTTAGTTTAATAGGATTTGTTGGAATACTAGAACTTGTTTTGGCATCAAAATCAAAAGCCTTCAATACAGCTAAAGCAGTTGTTGTTCCACCAGGAATTGATTCACCAATTACTAAACAATCAGTTAATGAAGCCATATTTCTTCCAACAATTCTACCAAATTCAACTGCACTAGAAACTTCTGAATCAGTCATTGCAGGTTCAACAGATATATTTTTTCCAAAAGATAAACCAGTTTCAATGAAAGGTAATTGAGGGGTAATCTTACTTCCAGCATTAATTGTTAAATGAGGAATACTTGCAGATTCCAAAGCTGTTTTAGTTAATAGAGCTGGAGTAGGTTTTCCATCAGGTGTCATAGGAATACCATCAATAGTTTTACAATATCCATAATGGAGATATTCTGCATCAGCAGGAGGAGTGTATTTCATAGAATTACTATCTGCACCTGCAATAGTAATTCCAGGAATTTCACAAGTTTGAGTATATGACATTACAAAAGAAAGAAGAAATCTTCCAGATTTTATGGATTGAAGAAAATTTTGTGCTTGGTCAATATTTCCATGTAACTCAAAACCTTCCAAAAATATCACTAACCCATCATATCAAGAAACTGTTGTTCAGTTCGTTTTTGCATTATCATATTAGTCATTTTTTCTTTTCCTATAGTAGACACTTCAGTTGAACCATAATTATGACCAGGATACAATACCAAATCATCATCTAAAGTATGTAATACATCAAAAAGACTATGATAAAGTTTAGAGGCACTACCACCAGGTAAATCAATTCTTCCACAATTGCCAACAAATAATGTATCACCAGAAAAAATATTTCCATCACCTACCAAACAAATACTATCATTAGAATGTCCAGGTGTATGAAGAACTTTTAATTTTGAATTACCAAAATCAATAAAATCACCATCTTTTACAATGATGTCATTTTTTAATGTTGAAGATTCATGTTGGATAATAGGGGCTTTTGTAGATTCTACCATTTCTTCATTTCCTCTAGTATGATCATCATGATAATGAGTATTCACAATATATTTTATTTTCAAATTATTATTTTTAATTATTAATTCTAATTCCATTAGATTCCAAGATGGATCAATGATTATAGATTCACTAGTATCTTCATCAACTACAATATAAGAAAAATTTTGCATAGGTCCAACAGGTATTTGATGTACGATCATAGAATTCCCTCTTCAGCTTCAACAGGGATTCCAATTTTTTTCGGCATAAAGTTCACCAGTAAGATCCTTTCTTTTTGGAATACCTTCTTTCATTTTATGAAATGTAACGGTCATATCACATTTAGTGAAAATGTTAGCAGTATTTCCTGTTTGAGGATCTAATCCTGACGGAACATCTACAGCAAATTTGTAGCAATCAATTGAATTGATATAATTAATTGCAGATGCGTATGGTTCTCTAATTTCACCTGAAATTCCAGTACCTAAAATTCCATCTATAATTATATCAGGTTTGAAATCAAATTCCAAAGAATTTCCGAACATTAATTTTACTGAGGGCATTTTTTGTAAAATAGACCAATTCCAATTACTTTCTTCAGTTTTAATTTTTTCAGGATCACCAAGTAGCATTACAGTTACATTTGAACCGTAACCAGCTAAATGTCTAGCCATCACTAAACCATCACCACCATTATTTCCCAATCCTACAAAAATTAAGATGTTTTTTGAGGCTACATTATCGAATTTCGTTAGTAAACGTCTAACAGCTGCAGCTCCGGCATTTTCCATCATGAACTTTTTTAAAAAACCCATGTCATGACCTTTATTTTCAATTTGATACATTTGATCTACAGTTATTTCCATACAGTACATGAAAATGATTACCAAAATAAGAGTTTAGCAAACGGCTTTATCCTAGTTTTAGATTATTGTAACATGACATTAAAAAACGTTAAACAGTCATTAAATAAAATAACAAAAGATTTAGCAGTAACTCAAGACTCTAGAGAGTTTTTACTAAAAAATACAAGAGAAATTATCATCCTATGCAGTAAATCAATAATAGCAGTTCATAAAGGAGAATTAGTAACTGCAAAAAATAATTTAAAACAAGCTGATGTATTATTAAAAAAATATAAGAAAAAAGCAACAGGTCAACTAAGAAGATATCTAATCACACCAGAACAAGAATTTGTTGAGGCAGCATGTTTGATTGCAATTGTTGAAAAAAAAGATATTCCATCAGATAAAAAATTAGCAGTGATGCCAGAATCCTATGTTTTAGGATTACTAGATTGTGTTGGTGAATTAAAAAGAAGAGTATTTGATGAAATGAGAACTGGAGAGATAGATGAAGCAATAAGATTTTTTGAAATTATGGAAAACCTATACCTTCAACTTTACACTTTCTCATTATATGATAAAGTTGTAAAAGAAGCAAGAAGAAAAATTGATGTTAATAGAATTTTAGTGGATGATGTTAGATCGGCAATTACAGAAGAGAAAAGACGAATTGAATTAATCAAAGCATTAGAAAAAATAGAAAAATAATTTTAAAAGAATGGTGCGGGCGATGGGATTTGAACCCACGAACTCCTGAGAGACTAGCCCCTCAAGCTAGCGCCTTTGGCCAGGCTGGGCGACGCCCGCAACGAACGAATCTTGTATGGTTTTTATAATCCTTGACGACTTTTTTCATCGTGTTAATTCCTGTTAGATGTTTTACATGTGGAAACTTAATTGCAGATAAATTCGATGATTATCAAACTAAACTCAAAGCAGGAGAGGATCCTGAAAAAGTTCTAAATGATTTACAAATCAACAGATATTGTTGTAGAAGAATGCTTTTGACTACAGTTGAAACAATTCAACAAGTAATACCATTCTATGAATCAATTCAGAAAAGAAAACAAGAAGTTCAATCTGAATTAGATTAATTTGTCCAAAATCACTTCTATTGAAGGACGTGTTTTATTCAATAGTAGAGGTAGTAAAACAATTGAAGTTGATGTAAAATCAGATAATAAATTTCTAGGAAGAGTATGTGCACCATCAGGTGCAAGTGTGGGAAAATATGAAGCAACTAGTTTTCCAAATGGGGGTCCAGAAGAGAGTCTCAAAATATTAACACAAAATTCTCAAAAATTTATTGGATTAGATTCATCAAATTTAAAATCAATTCACGATACTTTGAAAAGTTTAGACAATTCCAATAATTATTCAGTTATTGGTGGTGCACTTGCATTTGCAGTAACAATTGCATCAATGGAATCTGCATCAAAATCATTAGAACAACCATTATTCAAAACACTATCACAAGATTCAGATGTAAAATGTCCATTTCCATTAGGAAATATTTTAGGTGGAGGTGCACATGCAGGTCCAGGAACTCCAGACATTCAAGAAATTTTAATTTGTGCAACAGGTTCAAAAACTATTGAAGATGCAATTGAAACAAATCTAGCAGTTCATAAAGAATTACGTAAAGTTTTAGAAAAAGAAGATCCTAACTTTACAAACGGCAGAGGGGATGAAGGTGGATGGGCACCAAAATTAGAAAATCAAAAAGCATTAGAAGTATCAGCTAAAGCTTGTGAAAATTTAGGATTTACTTTAGGTAAAGAAGTTTCATTGGGAGTAGATTTTGCATCATCAACTCAATGGAATGAAGAAAAAGAAAAATATCTGTACGATAGAGCAGGATTTCAAAATTCAACTGGAGAGCAAATTGATTTTGCAGCGAACATTATTGATAAATTTAAATTAATTTATGCTGAAGATGCAGTTCACGAAGAAGCATTTGAAGACATGGCAGAATTAACTGCAAAATTTCCAAACACACTTGTCACTGGAGATGATTTGACTGTTACAAGTAAAGATATCCTAACAAAAGCAATTGGAGTCAAAGCATGTAATGCAGCAATTTTGAAAGTTAATCAAGCAGGCAGTCTATTTGATGCTCTTGAATTTGCAAATGTTGCAAATCAAAATAATATTAAATTAATTACATCACATAGATCTGGAGAATCAACAGATTCTCAAATTTCACATATAGGCATAGCCACAAAGTCAAAAATGCTCAAAGTAGGCGTGGTAGGTGGCGAAAGAGTAGCAAAATTAAACGAATTATTACGCTTATCAGGGCATGATTTTATATGTGGCATGGCGGAGATTTAAAATCGTCATGAGTGAACAAACTGAAGCAGTAGACATTAAGAAGCTGATAGAGAGATCAGGACTTAGAGTAGGAACTAACGTCAAAACAAAATTCATGAAAGCATTTATCACAAAAACAACCGATGAAGGACTTTACATGCTAGATGGCGATATGACATTTGAAAAAATCATGACATCTGCCAAATTTATCAATAGAGTAGGTGCAGAAAACATCATTGTATGCTCAGGTAGACAATATGCAGGAATTCCAATTGAAAAATTCTGTGAAATGACTGGGGCCAAACACCATCTTGGTAGATTTATGCCAGGAACATTAACTAATCCATCATTACCGTATTACATTGAACCAAAAATAGTGTTTATTTCAGATCCTGAAGTAGATGAACAAGCATTGATTGAAGCAACTAATGCAGGAATTCCAGTAATTGGACTTGCAAATACAGAAAACATTACATCAAAATTAGATATTATTATTCCAGCAAACAATAGAGGAAGAAGAGCATTAGCAACAATGTACTGGTTACTTGTTCGTCAAATTCTCATAGAAAAAGGAGAATTAAAAGAGAATGAATCAATGAAATATGAAATTGAGGATTTTGAAGCAAAACATACCGAAGAGGAAATCGAATAAACTATTTCAAGTGTTTAATTGAAATCTAAAGCATCAGCTCCAGGAAAAGTTATTCTTTTTGGAGAACATTTTGTAGTATACGGAGTGAAGGCAATATTATGTTCCATTGACAAAAGAGTTACAGTTACTGCAGAAAAAACTAATGAAAGAAAAATTTCTATTAATTCAAAAATAGGAAAATTGGATTTAGAAGCAGATAAATCAATTTTTGAAATTAATTCACCATTAAAACCATTTTATTATTTAGCTAATAAAGCAATAAAAAATGAAAATTCAGGAATACATATCGAAATTGATTCAGAAATACCATTGGGGGCAGGATTAGGTTCATCATCAGCATGTTGTGTTGCTGGTGCTGCTGCAATTTTCAAACTATTTGGAGAAATATCTAAAGAAAAAATCTTAGAATATGCCATAGAGGCTGAAAGAACAATTTTTGAAAATACATCAGGAGCAGATTGTACTGTTTGCACATATGGTGGAATTATGGAATATGATAAAAATAATGGATTTAAAAAAATTGAAGATGAGCCTAATTTTCAATTAGTGATTGCAAATTCAAACATAGAACATTCGACACAGTCCATGGTTTCTAATGTAAAAGAATTTGAAAATAAAAATAAAGAAAAATTTTCAGAATTATCAGAGTTAGAATCCAAATTAGTGGAAGATGTTTTGAAATTAGTTAAAGAAAATAAAATAGATGAAATAGGAGAAAAAATAAATCAAAATCAAAAATATTTGGAAATTATAGGGATTTCCAATAATGAATTAACAAAGATGATAAAAATAGGCCAAGAATCATCATTTGGAGCAAAAATCACAGGTTCGGGTGGAGGAGGATGTATCTTTACATTAACAAATGAATCCAATTTACAACAAGTGTTAAAAAAATTCAAGGATAGTAATTATGAATGCTTTTCATCGAAAATTGATTTCAAAGGACTAAATACTTTTTAATTGACTAAATAGTTTGGAACAACATGATTCTAATAAAATTAGGCGGTTCAATTATCACAAATAAAGAAAAGCCACTATCAGCAAGAAGAAAAACAATAGATAACTTAAGTAAAAATTTGAAAAAAATTAAAGAACCAGTAATAATTGTCCACGGAGGAGGATCGTATGGACATTATTGGTCTGTAAAATATGATATGCATACAAAAGAAAGGAAATACGATATGAGAGGAGTATCTATAATTAAGAATTCAATGATAGAATTAAATAAAATTATTCTAGATTCATTATTAAAAAATAAATTAAGTCCATACTCTTTACCTCCTACAGATTTTATGTCAGGAAACAAACCAATTTCAAATAAAATTAAAGAAGTACAAAAAATTGCAAAATCAGGCTTAATACCAGTTACATATGGAGATGCATTATGGTTTGGGCAAAATAAAACATACATTCTATCAGGAGATAAAATTATGACACATTTTGCAAAAATTCTAAAACCAAGATTGTGTATCTTTGCATTAAACGAAGATGGATTATATTCAGATCTAAAAACAAAAAAACTAATTCCAGAATTAAAAGGAAATATTCCATTAATGTCAGAAAATAAAATGGATGTAACAGGAGGAATGACTAGAAAAGTGGAAGAAGCAATTAAAATTTCAAAAATGGGAATGAATGTATTTTTTGTGAATGGAAAAAAACCTGAAAGAATTGTAAAAGCTGTTCAAAATAGAGAGTTTAAAGGAACCATGTTTAAAGGAAAAAGAAATGCCTGAAGAATTTGTAATATTAGTAGATAAAAATGATAATCCAATTGGAGCAGAAGAGAAGGTAAAATGTCATTTACCAAATGGAAAATTGCATAGGGCGTTTACTGCATTATTATTTGACAGAGATGGAAGATTAGTACTAACAAAAAGAGCAAAAGAAAAAATGTTATGGCCAGGAGATTGGGATGGAACATTTGCAAGTCATCCAAGAGAATCAGAAGGATATGTTTCGTCAGGTGAAAGAAGAATGCCTGAAGAATTAGGAATTTCAGGAAAATTAGATTATTTTCATAAATTTGAATATCATGTACCATACAAAGATGTAGGTTCAGAAAATGAAGTTTGTGGAACTTTAGTTGGAGTGATTGATAAAAATACAGAATTAAAAAAAATTGAAGGAGAAATTGATGAAATTAAATGGATTTCAGCTAAAGAACTAGTTGCTGAAATTAAAATAAATCCTCAAATTTATTGTCCATGGATGCTAATTGCATTGGAATTACTTGAAAAATCAGACCAATCTATGCTCAAAAAACATGAAAATATCTTATCTACATGGATGAATAGTGAAATGCATGAAGGATTACAAGAAGCAATTAAAACCCATATTCCAACAGAAAAATGGAGATTAGTAAATGAAAAAAACTAAACAAATTGAAAATAATGCTAAAATTGTAAACAAATATCTTAATTCAAAATTAAAGGGCAATCCAAAAAAACTCTATGACGCAGCAGGACATCTTATTGTTAACGGTGGGAAAAGACTTAGACCATACATGGTAATTAGAAGTTGTCAAATTTTAGGTGGTAAGTCATCGACTGCAATGATTGCTGCAAGTGCAGTAGAAATGGTACACAACTTCACTCTAGTACATGATGACATAATGGATAATGATGAAATGCGTCATGGAGTTCCAACAGTACATAAAAAATTTGGTATGCCAATCGCAATTTTAGCAGGAGATGTACTATTTTCAAAAGCATTTCAAATTATTTCAGAATCAAAATTATCACCAAATGCAAATGCACATTTGATATCTAGACTTGCAAAAGCTTGTGTAGACGTTTGTGAAGGTCAATTATTAGATATCAAAATGGCAGATGAAAAAAGAATTCCAACAGAAGCTGAATACATAACAATGATAGGCAAAAAAACAGCAGCATTATTTGACGTATCATGTGCAATGGGAGCAATTTGTGCAACAAACAAACCAAAGGATATTTCAAATCTTTCAACATTTGGAAGAAATTTAGGAATTGCATTTCAAATTACAGATGATTTGATAGGAGTTATGGGAGATCCTAAAGTTACAAAGAAACCAGTAGGAAATGATTTAAGAGAAGGTAAAAAATCTCTCCCAATTTTAATGGCGATTAAATTAGCAAGAGGTAATGAGAAAAAAATAATTCTAAAAGCATTTGGTAACTCTAAAATTTCAAAAAAAGATCTGAATAAGGCTGTTGAAGTAATTCGTTCATTAGGTATCGAAGAAAAAGTTAGAAATCAGGCTCTAAAATATGCTGAAAAATCAGAAAAATCACTAACAAAGTACAAAGGAACTTCCAAAATAGAATTAGTATCATTATTAGATTTTGTAGTCAAGCGAAGTGTATAGTTGCAATAGAGGGAACAATCATGGATGAAGAGATTAAAAAAGAAATTAGAAAAATTACTCTTCAGAATGCATTTGAGCATGAGGGGGAAACTAGAGATAAAATAATTTTAGGAAAAATTCTTGGAACTAAACCAGAATTTAGAACCAAAGTAAAAGAAATTTCAATACAAATATCTGAAATTGTATCAAGCGTAAATAAATTATCAATTGAGGAACAAAAAAAAGAAATTGATGAAAATTTTCCAGAAATTTTAGTACCTAAAGAAAAAATAAAAGAAAGAGAAGGATTACCGGAATTAAAAAATGCACAGCAAGGAAATGTGATTACAAGATTTCCACCAGAACCAAATGGTTATCCTCACATAGGACATGCAAAAGCAGCTATCATTAATTCTGAATATGCAAAAATGTATGGAGGAAAATTCATTCTAAGAATGGATGATACAAATCCGGAAGCTGAAAGAATGGAATATCATGCAGCAATTAAAGTTGGATTAGAATGGCTTGGGATAGAATTTGACATAGTAAAAAGTACTTCAGATGATATGGAAATATTTTATGAAAAAGGAATGGAATTAATTAATTCGGGAAAAGCCTACGTCTGTAAATGTAAAAGAGATGACATTAGTAAAAATAGACGAGAGAGAAAAGCGTGTAAATGTAGTAAGGAAGATGTGGATAAAAATATCGATAATTGGGGCAAAATGGAATCTAAATTCAAACCAGGTGAAGCAATTGTCAGATTTCGTGGAGATATGAAAGCAGATAATGCAGTAATGAGAGATCCAGTACTATTCAGAATAATTGAAGGAAAACACTACACAATAGGTGAGAAATATAGAATTTGGCCAAGTTATGATTTTGCAGTGGCAATTGAAGATAGTATTGATGGAATTACACATGCTTTCCGTTCAAAAGAATTTGAATTAAGAGAAGAATTGACTGAAGCAATTTTAGATTCATTAAGTATGAGAAAACCACAGCAAGGATTTTTCTCAAGATTAGAATTCAAAGGAATGCCAATTTCAAAAAGAATTATCAAACCACTAATTGAAGAACGCAAAGTTTCATGGTATGATGATCCTAGATTACCAACACTAGAGGCATTAAAGAAAAGAGGAATCAAACCTGAAGCAATAAGAAAATTCATCATGTCACTAGGTTTAACCAAAGCAAATACCCTTGCACCTTTTGACTCTCTTGAGGCATTTAATAGAAAATTTGTTGATGAAGATAGCATTAGATTGTATATGGTAAATAATCCAAAAAAACTTTCAGTAAAAAATTTCTCAATTACATCTGTTGAGATTTCAAATCATCCAGTAAATGATATGGGTAAACGTAAAATTGATGTCAACGGGGATTTTTATATTTCTGGAGAGGATGCAAAAAATATCAAAGAAGGTGAACAGATCAGACTTTTAGGATTAGGAAATATTTTGATTACAAAACAAGGTGAAGAACTAGAAGGAGAATATGTTAAGGATGGAGATATTAAAAATATTCCAAAGATACAATGGGTTTCACAAAAAACAGCACATCAAATTAAGATAATTATTCCAAAAATATTGTTCATTGATGAAAAATTTAATGAAGATAGCTTAGAAGAAATGAATGTTTACTGCGAACCACATTACTTACAATTAAAAGAAGGAGAAGAAATACAATTTATTAGATTTGGATATTGTAGAAAAGATTCACAGAATCAAGCAATTTTTACACATAAGTGATGAGATATGAGAATAGTTAGAGTAACAGATGGTACTAGTGAAACATATGGTTTTGTAAAAGGCGATAAAATTGCCATAAAAAGTGAAATTACAGAATTAACAGGCGTGCCAATACCATTCAATATCAAGGATTTTTTGTTTGATGGATGGTATGATGAAATCAAAAATAAGACAGACGAATTACAATTTAGAGAAAATATTTCAAAATACAAATTACTTGCACCAATTCCAGATCCAAATAAAATAATCTGTTTAGCATTCAATTATGTAGATCATGCTAAAGAGCAAGGATTACAAGCACCAGATGATCCAGCATTAGTAATAAAACCTAGAACTACACTTAATCATACAAAATCAGATATCATTTGTCCAGACTTTGTGACACAATTAGATTATGAAATTGAATTGGCAGTAATAATTGGCAAAAATTGTAAAAATGTTAGTATTGACGATGCATCAGAAATGATTTTTGGTTATATGATTTTCAATGATGTTTCTGCTAGAGACATTCAAAATAAAGATAAACAATTTACTAGAGGAAAAGGATTTGATTCATTTGCACCATGCGGACCATGGATAACAACAATGGATGAAATACAAAATCCTCAGAATCTAAAAATGACAACAAAAGTCAATGGAGAAATAAGACAAAATTCCTCAACAAGCAATATGTTTATCAAAATTCCAGAAATAATAGCAAAAATTAGTAAAGTTATGACATTAGAAAAAGGAGATATAATTTCAACAGGAACACCAGCAGGTACAATGTTAAACAAACCAAATGCAGTGTATCTAAAAGATGGTGATCAAATTGAAATGGAAATTGAAGGTTTAGGAATTTTAAACAATACAATAAAAATTGTTAAATCAAATTAGAGATTTTTGCATTAAATTAAATGAAATTTTATAAGTTAAACAATCAAGTGGTTTTATTTTTTGTTTAGTTAAAATTTGAATTCGTTGATAATTTTTTTCAAATGCATAATTTTGTAAATAAGATAAAATCTCAGATAATGAATCAACTGAGCCTGGAAATAGGGTAACAATCAATGTTTTAGCAAGATGCTTGTAATCACCAATTATAGCAAAAGAAGTTTCACCTTTGAAAGTAGATTTTATAATTCTATTTTGCGCTGATAAATTAGCTAAAATTTTCTCTGTAAGTTTTATCCATCTCCATGAATCAACATAAAAAGGAAAAATAGAAAGATTAGATGACTTTTCAAAAGTAATTTTAAAATTTGATTTTTTTTTAGGAATTAATGAATAATAATTCCATATTTCAAATATTTCATATCCCAAAGATGTAGCCATAAAAATTGATTTATCATTTTCAGTGTCTATTAACATATAAGAAAATAATTTCTCATTCTTTTTACCAATTGATTCAACATGAGTTACAAGTTTCGATGCGATCATTTGTCTACGAAAGTTTGGATCAATACGAATTCCCTCTATCCACATTTGATTTTCAAAATAAAATGCATGACAAATTCCAACCGGAAATTTTTTTTCAAACAAAAATAAATTTCCCTCATCTAACCAGGAAGACCAAACTGTATCAATGTAATCTCCCCAAGAAAAGGTATTTTTGCAAAATTTTAAAACTAAATTTTTATCAAAAGAGGTTGCTTCTCTAATTTCCATATACGAAAAAATATTAAGAATGATCAAATAAAAAGGCTCATGGGAAAAATTATTGCAGGCAAAACATCAGAAATCCCTCCCGGAAAAATGATTAAAGTGTCAATTGATGGAAGAGACATACTAGTTGCAAATATTGATGGGCAATACTGTGCAACAGATGATTCATGCACTCATTCTGGTTCCAGTTTATCTGAAGGGAAATTGAATGGATGCACAATTACTTGTGGATGGCATGCAGCAGAATTTGATTGTAAAACAGGAAAATTTTTAAAATTTCCAATGAAACTAAGGGATTTAACATCATACAATGTGACAGTTGAATCAGATAGTGTTTTTGTAGAGATGTAACTATATACTGCCAATTTTTAACGAAATATGTAATCATGGCAGATCAGGCTCAAAATAAACAAGCAATGAAAGAAGCAATAGATACACTAAATCTAATTGCGTCTACAAATTCAACACCAAAAACAATTAAAAAATCAATAACTGATCTTGTTACAGATTTGGTTAAAGAAGAATATTCACTCTCAGTTAGAGCAGCAAATACAATCAGCCTACTGGATGACGTAACACAAGACCCAAACATGCCATCATATGTAAGAACTCAGTTATGGCAAGCAGTGTCAAAATTAGAAAGTATAAGAGAATAAATTCTTGTTTAAAATAGTATGATTATTGAAATTTGAAGAATATTTAGATACACTTCCAAAAAATTTACTCAGTGGTGAAGACGTTCAATTACCTGAAAAATCACTTAGAGAAATTTTCAAATTTTCAAATTTAGGAAAAAATGATATATTTTTTCATTTAGGATGTAATAATGAAAAAGGAATAGAAATTGCAATAAATGAATTTAAAGTAAAAAAAGCAATCGGAATAGACAATAATTTAGAAAAAATTCAAAATGCACAAAAAAATATTAAAGAAAAAAATATCAATGCAAAAGTAATTCATCAAAACATAGAAGAATCAGACATTTCAGATGCAACAGTGATATTATTTTGGTTTACTGATGAAAACATCATTAATGAAATGATTAAAAAATTTGAAAAATTAAAACCTGAAACAAAAATAATAACAATATGGGGTCCACTTCCAAATTGTCTACCAGACAAAGTGAATTTTCCTTACATAATTAATAAAATACCATTTAGAAAAGCAGAAAATTTGCAAGCACAATTGTTAGAAGTTTTTGGAGTAAAATGCATAGACTTTGTTACTGCATGGGAATTTGCAGAAAGGTATACCAAATCAATTTCTGGATCAGAAGTCAAAAATGATAGATTTCTTACAATTATTCAGACATTAATTATTTGGATTAATGCAAAAGAATTAGGGGTAGTTTGTACAGAAGAAATTCCAGAATCAATTAAAACATACATTAGCATTATGAAAATGCATTTTGATATTGATTTTGAATATTTGTTAAAATAATGAGTGTAAGCCTTTTATTTTGTATATCCATTAAAAAAATATGGAAAGCAGATTAAACATCAATGTATCTGCAATTGATTATGATAAAACAAGTAAGGCATTTACACAGCAACTTAGATTTTTAGAAGAAATGGTACATGGAGAAGATGATTTTGTGATGACTGATTCAGAATTTGCTTTTGGATGGCACTTTTTCGTATTAAGTGTCAACAGAACGCTAATCCAAAAATTAGAATCTATGATGGGAGATGACTTTGGGAAATTGAAAGGTAAAACAACAGACAAAAAATTCCTCACATGGTTAACAAATAAAGTTGAAAAGAAATCACCTAGATTCAAAATTGCCATAAAAGAAGAGATGGAATCAAGTAAATTCGGAATATTTTAAAAATACAGGGCCCTCGAGGGGAATCGAACTCCTGTCCGAGGATCCACAATCCTCTATACTAACCACTGTACTACGAGGGCCACAAAAAAATTAATTTTTTAATCCTGTAATAATCTTTAACATTGGATGAAAATAGAAGTAATAAAAAATTAGGCTCATTTTTAAATTAAGAATTATTTATGAAAAAGAATTAACGATCGCTTTAAATTCGTAAAATCTGGGTATTTTTTACCATGAAACGAGGATTTATCACCAACAGGCTACGTTCAGGAAAAAAATCATTAGAAATGCCCGTAAAGAGAAAAATAGAAACAATAGAAGGGAATGGTTTTACATGGATAGATTTACAAAATCCAGATAGAGAGGATGTTGAAAAATTAGCTCCAAGTTATAATTTCAATGAATTAAACATAGAAGATTGTATGACAAAATTTGAACTTCCAAAACTTGATAGTTATGATGAACATTTCTTTGTAATTTTACAATTTCCTCCTCTTGCACAAAAAATTGGAATTTCAAAAAATAGTCAATTATCAATATTTGTTGGAAAAGATTTTCTAGTAACAGTACATCAAGGAGATCTTAAACCATTAGTACAATTAGTACAAACATGTATTCTAAATTCAGATGATGAATTAAAAAAAAGACTATTAGATGAATCGTCAGGAGATTTACTTCATGAAATTATAGATGCATTAGTAGATGATCTTCTACATACATCAAGAAAAATTATTGCAAATTTAGATGAAATGGAAGATAATGTATTTGATGAATCAAAACCAGTTGCTAGAAGTATTGCATTACTTAGAAGAGAAATCAACAGATTAAGAAGAATATCAGTACCACTAAAGAGATTTGTAATAGAAATTGCAAAAAATGTTAAAAGATTTTCAGAGAATTCAGATGATGAGCTTACACTATATTTTGACGATGTTATTGATCACATTGACAAAGTTATAGAAACATTAGAAGAATCAAGAGAAACTATGGAAATTTACAAAGATACGGATTTTGTATTAAGTAATGAAAAAACAAACAAGGTATTGGCTGTTTTAACTATGATTTTCACATTAGCTATTCCATCAACAGTAATTGGAACATTTTATGGAATGAATGTTAATCTACCTGGAGGAATAGGAGAAAATGTAATGGTTTTAGGACCATTTACCACATTTATAGTCGTAATTATGGCATCGGCAATACCTGCAATTTTGATGTTCATTTATTTTAAAAAATTGGGCTGGATAAGTAGTTAGTGAAATAAGTTCTAAATTTTTTCATGTAAATTCACTATAACTTTTGCTAAAGAACGATTCAAGTTATCAGGAATTAAAATAAGTAGTCCTGATTCACCATCAATGTTTTCACAAACCCCACTGAAACTAGTGTAGGCTTTTCCATAACAACTATCATTGGTATAAAAATCAAATTTTTGATTTTCTAAATAATTTTCAAATTGTTTTTTTGAATCAACAAAATAAACATCAAACCAGGAATTTTTATCATCAATTGAAATAGAATATTCATATGAAGTAATTTTTTTATCAGAGCAAATTGGAATAAACTGAACATAAAACTTAGATTCTATGGAATCAGTAGATTTAATGTTAGGAAAAGTTGAAACATAGGTATCAGCGTTTAATTCAGAACCTTGAATCAATTCAATTTGATTTCTAACTGTATCAATTGCATATCTATATGTAATTGGTTTCCAGCTGGAGTTACAATCACTAAATTGATGTTTTAATTCAACATAACCACGATTGTCTTGATATTGTAAATTATTAGAATTATAGTTATCAAAATCTGAAACATTAGAAAAATCAGTAGAATAAATTTGATCATTAGTGTTTGGATTAGACCAAACATTTGTTATTTCAAATAAAACATTTGTAGGAAAACTATTCCATTCTTCTTGAAAATGTACATAAATAGAATATTTGTTAATGTCTTGATCATATGGTGATGAAAAAAGTAAGTGACCATAAAGTCCATTTGTAAAAACTACTACAAATGCAACTAGAGGTAATATTAAAAATATTTTCTTCACAAAAATTTGAAAGATTAGTCTAATTTTATGTTAATGAGAATTCACAAGAAAATTTAGAAAAAAAATATCAATAGTATCATAAAAGATAAAAATTATGATATATTGTTTTTAGATAAAAATTATAGACATATCTTATAAAAGCCCGTAGATGATTTTAGTAAAAACATGGTTAAAGTAAAAGTTAGAACAGGTAGAGGTACTGGAACTATAGAAGTTGATGTAGGCGATCTCAAATTCTCAGGTGAAGAATTTAAAAAAATTCAAGCTGAAAGAAAGAAAGCTGCAGGCAGCAGATCAGTTTCTACAGGTAGAGGTACTGGTAGAAGAAAGCTTTCAGATACACCAGAACCAAAAGCTAGACCTTCAACTAAAGGCAAAACAAGAAGTACTGGTAGAGGTACTGGTTCAAGAAAAGGCACAACATAAACTCCTTTTTGAATTTTATTTTTCTTATATTTTTCAAAGATTTCTTATATTTTAGTATCAGGATTTTTTTGTTTAAGTTTTTCCCAATCTGCAAGAAAATTATCCAGCCCAATTTTTGTCAAAGGATGTTGTAACATTTTATCTAAAACTCCGGGAGGTAATGTTACTACATCTGCACCAATTTTTGCCGCATCAATTACATGTAGCGGATGACGAACACTTGCAACAAGAATTTGAGTATTGAAAGTATAATTTGAAAAAATTTCTTTTATTTCTTTAATTAAATTCATTCCATCTTGGCCAATATCATCCAGTCTTCCAATAAATGGACTAACATATTTTGCTCCAGATTTTGCAGCAAGTAAAGCTTGATTTGCAGAAAATATCAAAGTGACATTAACAGGAATTCCCTGAGATGAAAATGATTTACAGGCTTTAAGACCATCAGGAGTCATTGGAACTTTAACAACAACGTTATCACCATATTCACGAAGACGTTTACCTTCCTCCATCATTCCAGAATACTCAGTACTAACAACTTCTAAACTTACATCACCTTGAATAATTTTTGTAATTTCTTCCATTGCATTTTTTGGATTACCACCTTCTTTTGACATTAAAGAAGGATTTGTTGTAATTCCATCTAACAATCCCATGTCATTGAATTTTTTTATAGATTCTAAATTAGCAGTATCAAGAAAAATTTTCATATTTTTTTACTCCTTAGTTCTTTTGCTTGTTTTGCCATATTAAAAGATGTAATTCCGTGCTTCTCTAAAAGTAAAGGAATTTCTGCATCACGTGCAGATTCTCCAAACATATCTTGGGCTCCAATTCTTTTGATAGGTACAGGATAAGATCCAGATATAGATTCTGTTACGGCTGATCCCATGCCTCCAAAAATATTATGTTCCTCAGTTGTGACAATACAACCAGTTTCTCGTGCAGCTTTCTCTAAAATTTCATTGTCAATAGGTTTGATTGAAAACATATCTAAAACTCTACAAGAAATTCCATCTTGTTGCAACATCTCTGCTGCCTCTAATGCCATTCTAACAGTAATTCCACATGCAGCAATAGTACAATCAGAACCATCCCTTACAGTAATTCCTTTGCCAATTTGAAATTCTTGAGATTCTGAATGTACAATAGGCGTTTTTGATCTTGCCATTCTCATGTAAAATGGCCCATATTCAGATGCCATCAATTGAGTTAATTTTGAAACAGAAATAGTGTCAGCAGGAATAAAAACACGAAAATTTGGAATTACTCTCATAATTGCAATATCTTCAATTTGTTGATGTGATCCACCATCAGGTCCAACAGATAAACCTCCATGAGATGTAACTAATTTTACATTTAGTCCTTTTTTACCAGGAGGTGAAGGATATGCAATGTTATTTCGAATTTGATCAACAGCTCTTCCAGGTAAAAATATTGCATAAGTACTTGCAAAAGAAATTTTTCCAGATACAGCTAATCCAGCAGATACCGTAACAAGATTTGCTTCAGCAATACCAACATTGAAAAATCTATCAGGAAATTGTTTACCAAATCCAGAAGTTTTTAATGAATCAGTTGTATCAGCTCCTAAAACAACAACGTTAGGATTATCATGACCAGCTTGAATCAATGACTTTGAATATTCTGAACGCATGTCAGTCATAATTGGATCATTCAAATGTATCCAGACTCCTGTGCAATTTTTTTAATTTCTTCTTGTTTTGCACCAATGACATGTAATCCAATCCATTTATTGACCAAATCAGAACCTCCTAATTGATTTGCTTTATCAAGCAACATACGTCTTCTTGATTTTAAAACTGCATTTCTAAAATCTTTAATTGCTGCTCTAACGTCTTGTTGTCCAACAATAGCACCACCACCTACAAAAGCACGAGCACCGTCTAAGAATACAGAGCCAATATTTTCAATATTTACTCCTCCATCAGCTTCAATGCAGCCTGAAAAATTATGTTCGTTAAGAGTAGAGTTTAGTCTTGCCATTTTATCATGAGTTTCTTCAATATATTTTTGACCAGATTTTCCAGGAACTACAGACATTACAATAAGTTGATCTAAAGTAGACAAAAATTTGTGAGACCATTCTGGTAATTCAGTGTCAGGATTAATTGCAAAACCAACACCAACTTGGTGTTGTTTTAAAATATCATGAATTTCTCCAAAACTAGATTCATCAGTAACTTCTGCATGAACAGTTACAATATCACTTCCAGCATCAATGTAATCCTTAACATGTT
Source organism: Candidatus Nitrosopumilus sp. (assembly GCA_028343855.1). Classification (GTDB taxonomy): domain Archaea; phylum Thermoproteota; class Nitrososphaeria; order Nitrososphaerales; family Nitrosopumilaceae; genus Nitrosopumilus. The sequence continues at coordinate 29,890 of JAOLZN010000011.1, forward strand.
TTACAGGTTCATTAATCATAAGATGTGTATCAAATGGGATTACAGTTAAAGGTCTTAATTCTTTAATTTTGTTATGATCAAAAGTTTTGGTTGGAACAAATTGACCATCCATCACATCAAGATGAATTAGATCAGATCTTCCAGTTACACATCTTTTAACTTCATTTTCTAGATTAGACATATCACCTGCAATAATTGAAGGAGCAATCAAAAATTGTGAATCTAATTCAGAATTAATTATAGGTACAACATCAGAGTCAGGTGCCTTGCCATGCCATTGAGGATTATCTTCCATATGTTCCAAAGATTTTCCTTTGATAGTTCTTGAAATAATTATTGTAGGAACTCCTTTAGTTGCATTAGCTTTAGTAATTGCTGCATCAATTTGTTCGACTCTATGACCATCAATTTCAAGAACATTCCAACCAAATGATCTCCACTTATCGCCAGTTTTCCATCGTGAAGCATCTTTCCACATTTCAGTGATATCATCACCCTCTAATTTTTCATCAAGTGGCATAATTTTTTCAGTATAGGAATCTTGTTGAATAAAATTTCTATCAAGAAAAGCAGTCAAATTATCAACCTTGTATTTTGAAGCTGTCATAGCAGCTTCCCAAACTTGGCCTTCATCAGATTCACCATCTCCAATAATTGTATAGACATGGTGATCTTTAGAATCAATTTTTGCAGCTAGTGCAATTCCAACTGAATATGATAGACCAGTACCTAATGAACCTCCACAAAATTCAACTCCAGGACATTTTAGATCAGGATGTCCCTGCAATTTACTACCGAATTTTCGTAAAGTTTCAATTTCAGATTCTGGAAAATATCCTGCAACTGCCATATTAGAAAATAATCCAGGAGCAGCATGGCCTTTTGACAGAACTAAACGATCTCTATCTCCCCATTGAGGATTTTTAGCATCAAATTTCAAATGTTTGTTAAATAAACAGCCTAAAATTTCAGCCATAGAAAAAGAACCACCAGGATGACCAGAACCAGCCGCATTAGTTCCCTTAATTACTAATTTACGAGCTCGTAGAATATTTTTTTTAATTTGATAATAATTAAGACCCATCTGGAACGTATCTCCATAAATCGAATAAAAATCTACTTCTGTAAAATTTTAATTTGATCGCAATTATAGATAATTATGGAAATCAAAGACGAAATACCGATTGTGCTTTTTGATGATCAATGTTATGTGTGTATAAAATTTGCAACAATTGTAAATTTTTTGGCAAAAGGTAAAATTACAATGGTAGGACACTATTCAAATTTTGGAATAAAAATTAGAAATGAAATTTTAGATGAATCAGCATTAGAGATGTTTTGGTTCATTGATAAAAAAAGGGCAAGTGGAGGAAGAGCAGCATTATTTCCTCTAATTAAAGCAATTTTTTCTACAAAATCAAGAAAAACAAAGTTTGCTCAGATGAACAATATTTGTAGTGATAATTGTAAGAGTACCAAAGCAGTATTTGTTAGGTCATTTACACTCATTACAAGTAGTAAAAAAATTGATTTATAGAAAATCTAAATAATGCTTTAAAAAACAAGATTTCATCATGAAGATTAAAACTGAAAATTCTACTAAAAAGAAAACAGAACTTCTATGTGGATTTGTATTAGAAGATTCTAACAAAGTTTTAGGATTACCAAAATTTGATACAAAGATATCATTTTCAATTAATCAATCATTAAAAGATATGAATGGCAAATTGGGAAAATTGACAATTATTCCAATACCAGGAAAAAAACAGGCGCAAAGAATACTTTTAGCAGGAATTGGTAAAAAAGAAAATTTAACACAAGATACTATAAGATTTGTTTCAGGTAAAATTGCACAAAAAGCAAGAGAATTAAAATTAAAAGAATTTTCAATTATAGCACCTCCTACTTTTGTTATTGATTCAGTTTCATCAGTTTCTCAAATTATTGAAGGTGCAAAAATGTCACTATACAAATTTGACAAATTTAAGACAGATAAATCAGATAAAGCACCAGATATGACAATTATAATTTCCAAATCAAATAAAATTTCAAAGGCAATCAAAATTGCTGAATCTGTTGCAGAAGGTGCAATATTCACTAAAAGTATTGGAAATTTACCGCCAAACGAATGTACTCCTACAACACTAGCAAATTTTGCTAAAGATATTTCTAAAAAAAATAAAATGAAATGTACAATAATTTCACAACCTGAATTAAAGAAAAAAGGATTTGGAGGAATTACAGCTGTAGGTAAAGGAAGTAGAAATGAACCAAAATTAATGGTGATGGAACATAATCGTGGACCTAAAAATCAAAAACCAATTGTTTTAGTTGGAAAAGCAGTTACATTTGACACGGGTGGAATTTCATTAAAACCAGGACAAAGTATGGATGAAATGAAATTTGATAAATGTGGTGGATGTACAGTGTTAGGAATAATGAAATCAGTTTCGGAATTAAAATTACCAATTAACGTAGTTGGGATTATTCCATCAGTAGAAAATATGCCTGGTGGGGAGGCATACAGACCAGGAGATATCATAAAATTATACAATGGAAAGACTGCAGAAATTCTAAATACAGATGCTGAAGGTAGGCTCATTTTAGCAGACGCTTTAGCATATGGTGAAAAACAATATTCACCAAAAGCAATTATTGATTTTGCAACATTAACAGGAGCATGTATTGTTGCATTAGGAAATAATGTGGCTGCAATAGTATCTAACAATGAACAATTAACAAAGAAAATTACAGAGTCATCCAAAACAACAACAGAAGAAATTTGGGAATTACCATTAACACAAGATTACATGGATATGATAAAATCAGATGTTGCAGATATCAAAAATGTAGGTATAGGAAAAGCAGCAGGAACCATTACAGCTGCTGCATTTTTGAAAAGTGCAATAGAAAATACACCATGGGTACATCTAGATATTGCAGGGGTTGCATGGACTCAAGGAGCAGCAACAAAAGAAAAACCATACAATCCAAAAGGTGCTACAGGTTTTGGTGTCAGATTAGTTTTAGATTATTTACAAAAATTATAAAATTAGTAACCTCTGCTATTTCTATCAGGTGTTCCAACATTTGGATTTCTCCATCCATGTTTCTCCATCATGTGATTTAGTAATCTAATATCATTGTCACATTTTTCTCCACAAACACTACAATTTGGCATTGAAATCAATTCAACCACAGAAAATGGATATTAAAAGATTGATTGAGAATAGAAAAATGCCAGCACTGTTGCTTCCCAAGAGCTCTCGCATCTTAGTAGCACAACAGCGACATCAGGTTTGACTTCTAAGTTCGGAACGGGATTAGGTCGCACCCTGACGCTATGGCCGGCTTGACAATCAGTCCATAATTCTAATGTATTAAGGTAACGACAGATTTGAAATCTACTCAAAATAGGTATAAAGCAAAGAAAATATCGAATTACAACTATGACACACAGAGTTGCAGTATTAGATCAAGATCTATGTCAGCCACAAAAATGTGGGTTAGAGTGCATAAAATACTGTCCAGTAAACAAATCAGGTGCAGAATGTGTTACAATTAATGAAGAATCAAAAAAAGCCCAAATTGATGAGGATATTTGTAATGGGTGTGGAATATGTGTCAAAGTATGTCCTTTTGATGCAATCACAATTGTAAATTTAGCAAGTGAGTTAGCTACTGATAAAATTCATCAGTATGGAACAAACTCCTTTAGATTATACAAATTACCAACTCCAAGAAAGGGGGAAGTTGTAGGACTACTAGGAAGAAATGGAATGGGAAAAAGTACTGTAGTCAATATTTTATCTGGAAAACTAAAACCAAATCTTGGTAGATATGAAAATCCACCAGAATGGGATGAGATTTTTAAACATTACAGTGGAACTGAGTTAAAACAACATTTTCAAAAAATTGAAAAAAATGAAATTCGTGCATCAATAAAACCACAACAAATTCATCATCTTGCAGAGGCATTTGATGGTACAGGAAATGAATTACTTGATAAATATGACGAAAGAGGAATAACCAGAGAATTAGTTAGAGAATTAGGATTACAAAATTCCATGGAACAAAGTTTGAAAGAACTTAGTGGTGGAGAATTACAAAGAATAGCAGTTGCTGCTGCTGCATCAAAAGATACAGAATTTTATTTTTTTGACGAACCTTCATCATACAATGATGTTTTTCAAAGAACAGGTGTTGCAAGAGTAATTCAAGGATTAGCTAAAATTGGAAAAAGCGTAATGGTTGTAGAACATGATTTAACATTACTTGATTTTCTTAGTGACTATATTGAAGTATTATATGGTGAACCAACAGCATATGGAATTGTTTCAAATATTTTATCAACTAAAATTGGAATCAATGTTTTCCTTGATGGATATTTACCAAATGAAAATGTTAGATTTAGAGAAAAGAAATTTTCTATGGATGTATCATCATCATCTACAGATATCTTCCAAGAAGGTACAGAGATTGTAAATTACCCAAAACTAGAGAAAAAATTTGATTCATTTTCGGTCTCAATTGAACCTGGAAAAGTAAGAAAAGGGGAAGTTTTAGGCATAATGGGTGCTAATGCTCTAGGAAAAACTACAATGATGAAAATGATTGCAGGTGTTCAAAAACCAGATGTGGGCTCTGTGGATAAAAAAATCAAGATAGCATACAAACCACAATATCTACAAAATGATATTGATGTAGAAGTCATAGCGCTTTTAGAAAAAGCAAATGGAGGTCCCATCGAAGGAAGTCAAGAGGAAGAACAAATTCTTGATCCGTTAAAAATTAGAAAATTGTACAATAAATCAGTAAAAAATCTTTCAGGTGGTGAACTTCAAAAGATTGCAGTTGCATCATGTTTAATTCAAAAAGTAGATTTGTATGCATTAGATGAGCCATCAGCATTTTTAGATGTTGAAGATAGAATTGCAGTTGCAAAATTTTTACAAAAATTTGTTCGTTCTTTTGGAAAATCAGCAATTATTATTGATCATGATTTACAGTTAATGGATTTAATGTCAGATTCAATGATAATATTTGAAGGAGAATCAGGAAAAGCTGGAACTGCCACAGCACCTATGCCAAAATCAGAAGCAATGAATAGATTCCTAAAATCTTTAGATATGTCATTTAGAAGAGATGAGAAAAGTCTAAGACCCAGAGTAAATAAAATAGAAAGTAGATTAGATAAGGATCAAAAATCATCAGGAAATTTCTACTACAAGCATTGACTCGAATGTTAAAAAAATCACTAGAAAGTGTATTAACATCAAAAGAAAGTGACGAATTAATCTCAGCATTTGATCAAATAGGCAATATCATAATTGTTAGAATACCAGATTCATTATTATCCAAGAAAAAAATTATTGGTGAAACTTTGTTAAATGAAGTTAAAATCGTTAGGAGTGTATTTTATCAATCATCAGCCGTAGAGGGTGACTTTAGAACAAGAAATCTTGAAATTCTGGCAGGTGAAGATAATACCGAAACTGAATACAAGGAATTTGGATGTAAGTTTATTGTGGATGTAGAAAATGCATTTTTTTCACCTCGCCTCTCAACAGAAAGAGAAAGAATTGCAAAATTAACTCAAGATGGAGAAGTGATGACAAACATGTTTGCCGGTGTAGGAATGTTTTCAATTATGGCAGCAAAAAAGAAAAAATGTACTGTGTATAGTCTTGATTTAAATCCAATTGCATCAAAACTTTGTGAAAGGAATATTGGAATTAACAAACTTGCAGGAGAGGTAATTTCAATTAATGGAGATGCATCAAAAATAATTCAAGAACAATTAATTGATAAATCAGATAGAACTTTGACATTATTACCTGAAAGATCAGATGAATTTTTAGATTCAGCAATAAGTACAACAAAAAGTGGAGGAATTATTCATTATTATTCTCATATTCATGCAGATAAAAAATCAGAAGCTGGAAAATTAACTGAAGAACATTATAAACAAGTTACATCAGTAAAATCAGAAATTCTGGGTTCAAAAATAGTAAGAGCTGTTGGTCCGAGATATTATCAAACAGTTGTAGATGTAAAAATTACTAAGTAGATGAATCATCAGCAGATGTAATTGTGGCAGATGTAGGTTTTGTTGTTGCCATAACATATCCAATCCAAGCAATAATTCCAAGAATACCGCCAACTGCCATTAACACAGATAGTTGTAGAACAATTGGAGACCATTCAGATAACATGAGTAAATATGCATAAACAAAAAATCCACCAATACAAAGTATGAAAATTAAAGCTCCCATACCTTTACGCTTATCCATGTGAAAAAACTTTTTGTGAGTTATTTATCGTTTATCTTCTCATAAATTTTTTCTAATACTAATTATGACTATAGCTGGAAGTCCGATATACATTCCCAAATTCAATGCAATTACCGAGAGTCCAAGTCCCAAAACTTCTGACTCAGAGTCAGCGTTCTCCATGATTGCTAATGTTGAGAGCATTGGAGTAATTGCAAGTTTGACTGCTTCTTTGAAG
>JAOLZN010000012.1 GCA_028343855.1 Candidatus Nitrosopumilus sp.
AAAAAGAATTGGAAGTTTTAAAAAAATAATTTATTTTCCATTAGGTGTAGATTTAGAAAGAAATTTGCTCATAAATGCTCCATTTTTTAACAATCAATTAGAAATAATTCGTTATATTATCAAATCATTACCTGTTGATTACACTTTATGCGTAAAAGAAAATCCATCACAATCTACTAGAGAATGGAGAAAAATTTCTGAATACAAGGAGTTTATGAAAATCCCAAATCTTGTATTATTGCATCCTGACGTTCCATCTGAAGAGATTATAACCAAATCTTCGCTAGTTGTTACTATTGCTGGTACATCTGGATTTGAAGCTGCATTTTTTCAAAAACCTTCTATGATCTTTTCTGATTTGGGATATTCTATTCTTCCATCTGTTTTTAGAGTAGAAAGTATTGAAAAAATTTCTGCTACAATTAAGGAGGCAGTAAATACTCAAGTTTCAATACAAGATGTAGATCGTTATTTTTCTGCATTAGAAGAAAGTTGGATTAATTATGATTGGTATGAATTTAATACAATTTTTAATAAAAAATTTTATCATTCTGGAAATTTAGTTGATGTAAATATTTCAGAAAAAGATTTAACCAAATTTTTAAATGAAAATAAAGATTTAATGTTTGAGTTAGTTGATGCACATTTAAAAAAAATTAAGGAATTAACTTAAAGATTAATTATTTTATTACAAGTATTTTTTGTAATAATACCCTGTAAATATAGCAGTTGATATTGTAGATAATAGATACGCTGTTGCTAATCCTACTATTCCATAAATTGGTCCTAAAATAATTATTCCTACAATTAATGTTATTAATCCAATTCCATTTGCAATTAAAATTATTTTTGATTTTTCTAATGATAGAAATTTAGATGTTAAAATAGCAATAATACTTGATGGTACAACTTCTAATGATAAAATTTTAATTGCATCAATTGCACCTATGTATTTTGGAAAAAATGATGAAATAATTTCTGGTAAAGTAAAAAATCCTAAAATTGAAATTCCTATAGAAATTATGATTAAGTATTTTTTGATATTCCTTGTTGAAATATTTGTAGAATCTTGTGGTAAAATAAATTTGAAAACTATTGCACTCAATGAATTCAATATTACTAATATTTGAATTGCAAGACTATAGTTCCCTAAAACTACTAATCCTAACATTGGCATAATCAAGATTTTATCTAATTGATTAATTGCTGCTCCTACTAACATCATCAAATAATTTTCTGAAATGAATTTCCATTTTTCTTTTAATAATGAAATATTTAATTTTGATTCTCTTGTGATTTTTACAATTCTAATTATAAAAATAATATATGAAAATCCAATAGCAAAAATTAATCCTTCATAACTAAAGAAATGTATTGCAACTAATCCTAAAATTATTGTTAATCCTTTTTGAATGAACATAAATTTAGAATAATTTACAAATTCTTTTCTTCCTAAAATATGGCCTATTCCAATATTATTTAGTACAAGACCTATTGATAAAATTCCAATATCTATTCTATCAAATAATAATATTAGTAATACTGATCCAAAGACTGATGTTATTATAGAAATTACTGATAATATTTTTACAATTTCAATTTTTTTAGCTGCGTATACTGTGATTACATTTTCTGTAGCGACACTAGTAAAGATTGCACCAATTGATGCAATGCTAATTAAATATGAGATTTCACCATATTCCTTAGGCTCTAAAATATTTGCAACATATAGCCAAAAAATACCTACTAGTACATTTCGTAAAATGTCAGTACTTCCTATAATCCCTAACTCCTTAATTGAATCTAATCTGGTCATTTATAATTCAGATTTATTTTTTTCATTAATAGTACTTACAACAGAAAATAAAATTGATGATGTAATTAACAGAATAATTCCTAAGATTAAACTCCCACCACCAACTATGGCTATATTTGTAATAAATTCTCCTTGTGTTGAAAAAATCTGAATAGTCCATGCAGTAAAAATTAATCCTATTCCAAGTAAAATAATTCCAGGTATGCCGTAAAAAGTTAGTGGATGTTTAATTGCTACAAATTTTAATGTACTAAAAATTACTGAAGTACCATGTGAAACAGGATTATGTGTTGATGTATTTCCTTCATATGAAATTTTTATTGGGACTTCTGTAATTCTTAATTTTTGTTCTTGTATTTTCATCAAAATTTCAGTTGAAATTCCCATACCTGATTCTGTTGGAATTATTCTTTTTAATGCTAGTTTATTATATGCTCTAAAACCACTTTGTGAATCTGTTATTTTTGAACCTGTTGTAATATTTGTTAATTGAGTAATTGCTTTAATTCCAATTTTTCTATATTTTGGAATTTTTGTTTCATCGTCTAAAAATCTTGAACCAATCACCACATCTGCATTACCTGAATTAATTGGTTCTGTTACTTTGCTGATATCTTCAATTTGATGTTGTCCATCTGCATCAAATGTTATTAGCATATCAACTTGTTCATCTCTAGCTCTCAGAAATATTGTTTTTATTGCTTCACCATAGCCTTTATTCTTTGAATGCGAAATCACTATTGCACCTAATCCTTTAGCAATTTCTGCAGTCATATCAGTAGATCCATCATTGCAAATAATTATTGTATTTGCAATTTTTTTTAATTTTACAATTATGGCACCAATATTTTCTTCTTCATTGTAGGCTGGAATACCAATTGCAATATTCATTTAATTTAATTTTAATTTTTAGTTATAAAACCTAACTGATAATTGATAGTTACTTATTTACATTTTTTTTTAATATCTTCAATTGATTTAACTGGTGTTGGATCTATTTTATTTAATATTGATGCGTATATTGATGAATAATCCAATAAGTAAGTCAAATTAATAATTTTTGTTAATATACTACCATTTACGGATTCAACTTTTCTGTAATCTATGTTGTTAGAAACAAAATAATCTTTTAGAATATTCCATCTTTCACGAGTTTTAACATGATCATTTTTCCCCTGAATTAAAATTGGTTTCACATTTGATTTTTTTTCCCATGCCACTATTCCATTATGGCATGTTTCTATAACATCCTCAACCATTGCATGCATTTTTGTATTTTCTTGTAAACAATTTTTATAACGTATTGCTGTAGCTTGTAATCCTGCCGGATAATATATACAAATTACATTATCAATAAATTTAGCTAATTCTAATGCTTTATTCTTTCTATCTATATTTTCAGAAAAAATATTTTTTTTAGTTTTTTCTAATTCTGAAATTGATTCATAGATATGATTATTTTCTATTGGTAATATTGGTTCTAAAACATTCAGAATAGAATATAGAAAGTTTGTAAATGATGCTCTAGGAGAATGAATTTTAGAAATTTTTTGAAATCGTACATTGTTATTAATACAATATTTTTCCATTAGCCCTCCTGAAGAAAAAGATATTACATTAGTTGAAATATTTTTTAAATTTTTTAAAACTGATAATGATTCTATTGTATTACCTGACGCACTTGTTACAATTACTAAACTATTTGGATCAACAGTTTTTGGAAGTAAATATCCTTTAACATTAGTTACATGTATGTCCTCTTTTGATAAAATTGCACCTATTGTATCACCTATAGATCCAGATCCACCGTTTCCAACAAATACAACATTATCTATATTTTTTATATCTATTTTTTCAAATTTATTTTCATATGCATTTCTAGCAATTTCTGGCCATAAATCATATGTTTCATACATTTTTTGTGAATCATATTTTTTTAAGTCAAAAATTTCCAATCTATCCTTGAATTAGTATCTACAATAAAATATCTATCTACACAATAACTGCCAATTCATTTTTAAAACCTAGTTTTTTTAATAATATATGCAAAATGTAACTGGTTTACGTACAGTAGAGTGGAAAAATAATAAAGTCATAATGATTGAACAAACCAAATTACCTAATCAATTAGTGTTTGTAGAATATGATGATTTTAATCAAGTAGCAAATGCAATTAAGACTTTAATTGTAAGAGGTGCTCCTGCAATTGGTGTATCTGGTGCTTTTGGATTGGGGTTAGCTGCTTTACAAAGTAAATCAACAACAAAAGAAGAATTATTATCTGACTTAGAGAATGCAAGAAAGATTCTTTTTTCAACAAGACCAACTGCCGTAAATTTAGGTTGGGGATTAGAAAAAATTATGAATGTTGCAAAGACTGGGGAAACTGCTGACCAAATTAGAGAACTAGTCATTTCTACTGCTAAAAAAATGGCTGATGAAGATATTGAAATTAACAAATCTATGGGAAAAAATGGTTCTGTTCTTTTTGATGATAACGACACAATTATGACTCATTGTAATGCAGGTGCTTTAGCTACTGTTGCATATGGAACTGCATTAGGAGTAATTAGAGCAACTAGAGAAAGTGGAAAAAATGTTAAAGTAATTGCAACTGAAACTAGACCTATTCAACAAGGTTCACGATTAACTGCATTTGAGCTAAAGCATGATGGATTTGATGTTAGTTTAGTTCCTGATACTGCAGTAGGATATTCCATGGCAAATGGATTAGTAAATAAAGTTGTAGTTGGTGCTGATCGAATTGTAAAAACTGGTCATGTTTTTAATAAAATTGGAACATATCAAGTTGCAACAATGGCAAAGCAACATGGAATTCCATTTTATGTTGCAGCTCCATTATCTACAATTGATATGGAAACAAAGGCCAATGACGTAATTATTGAAATGAGAAAAGGGAGTGAAGTTACTGGACTAGGTGATAAAAAGACTGCTCCTGATGATATTGGTGTTATCAACCCTGCATTTGATATGACTCCACCTGAACTAATTGCAGGTATTATTACTGAAAAAGGTGTGGCTACAGCACCTTACGAGGAATCCCTTGCAAAATTATTCCAAGCTAATTAATACAAAGTTTTTATTGTTTTTCAAACTGCATTATAAAATATGAGTACTGTTTCTCCCCAAGCAATTGAAGAATCTCTAAAACAATGTATGGATCCCGAAGTTCCTCTTAATATTGTGGAAATGGGATTAATTTATGGAATCGATGTCAAAGAAAATAATGATGTTGATATTAAAATGACAATGACTACACAGGGTTGTCCTTTACATGAAACTTTAGTTGCTGATGCAACAAGATTTGCTAAAAAAGTTCCTGGAGTAAATAATGTAAACATTGAGATCGTATGGGAACCAGCATGGTCAATGGATAAAATGACCGAGGAAGGAAAATTAAAAATTAAAGAAATGGGTGCTACTGGATTGAATACTCCAGCACCAATTAATTACGAAACTGCATTACCTCAAGGAGTTGGAAAATTAGTACAACAAGAAGATGGTTCTATGGTTTTAGCTAATGAACATGAACAAGGATTCATGGTAAATCAAGCAATTGTTGATTTCTGGAAATCTTGTAATGGTGAACGCAAAGTTACTGATCTTGTGGAAGTATTTGCAAATCAAACCGGTTTACAACGAAATCAAGTAGAAAAAGAAGTTATGCAATTATTACAGCAATTACGTGATGGTGGATTAATTGCAATTGCAGGTCAACCTGATGCACCAAATGTTGAATTTAAAAAGTAATTTTAAAAAATATAGTTTGAATTTGCACCATCAAAATTTATTGTAACTCCTGATAGATATTTTACTTTATTTTCAATTATCCCTTTAACAAAATTTCCAATTTCCCTAGGTTCTCCCAATCTTCTCATTGGTAATGTCTTTTCAAATTCTTCAACATTCTCAATTAATTCTTTAGTTCTATCTGTATTAATTGGACCAGGTGCAATATTGATGCAACTAATATTTTTTTGAGCATATTGTTTGCTTAATATTTTAAAAACTTCAGAAAATGCTGCTCTATATGCTGATGAAATAATTAATTTTTGATTTGGTTCTTTTACTAGGTTTGAACTAATCAAAAATATGTATCCTCCATCATTTATTTTGATATTTTGTAATATGATGCAAAATCCTAAAAATAATTGATTGTGATACTTATTCCAATCTTCTTCAGTAATAGTTGAAAATGGTTTTGGCTTTGGACCTCCTGTATTGAGAATTAAAATATCTGTTTCATTATTTATTTTCAAAAATTCTTTTACACTATCTAAATTTGATGTATCAATATCTTTTTGAGAAGTAGCAACAACGTCAATGTTGATTTTTTTTAAAGAATCTGAAATTGCTTTTCCAATACCCCGAGAACCACCTAATACTATAGCTTTACTCATAATATTACAAAAACTCAGTCATAATTAAATTTCATTAATGCTGAAATTAGAATTTTGAGGCTTTAAAGAAAGTTGGAGCATATTTTTCATCTTTATTTATAAATATTTTCAAATGTTTTTTACACAAATTTCTATTCTCTTTAAAACTAATTTTTACTGTTTGTATGGCTTTTTCTTTACATTCTGAAATACTACACTGCAATATTAAAAATTAATAGTATTTGTTAATAAAACTTTGAAATAATGTAATTACCTTACTAACTTTTTTATCGTTGTAATTTAATTCAAAATTATGGATGACGATGAAAAAGGAAAAGAATTTTTAAAATTAATAGATGAACAAAATACTTTACAATGGAATATTGTTGCTAAATTGTCTTCTTTAATTAAATCTGACTGGAAATCTACAGAATTAAAAACTGAAGTTGAAAATTTGGTAAAAGATCATTATAAAATTACAAAGGATCTTAATAGTTTAGACAATAATGACAGTATTTTATAATGCAGAATCTACCATTAATGCAATAAATAATACTGCCAAATATGGACTAGAAAATTTAAACAATGTCCATGCAGCTGTTTCCATAGGTTTTATTGTAACCCAAACTGATAGTCCTAACATTAATGCACCTGATGCAATTGCAGTCCACAAATATACATCACCTACCATGTTTTCACCGCTTTCAGTAGTAATGAAAAATGGTGCAATTGAAAATAATACCATTACAACAGTTGATAATGCAATAGCTCTTGCTGATGTTTTCTCAGATTGTACGGCAGTTAACATTGGAACATTCACTTTGTTATAATCTTCTTTGAAATGTAATGTTAAAGCCCAAATATGCATTGGAATCCAAATAAACACTAATCCTGCCATAGCAAGACCCATTGTCCACAAATCTGACATAGTAACTGCAACCCATCCAATCATAGGTGGTGAACCTCCGCATAACCCTCCTAAAATAATATTAGTTCTAGAATTTCGTTTTAGTACATATGAATAAACAATGATATTGTTTACTAATGCAAATGCAATGAAAATTGTTGCCCATACTCCTTGTTCTAATGTTGTAGTAAATGAAATTGCAAAAGCCAATACCAATGATATCCCTGCCAATACTAATCCAAAATTTCTTGCTTTAACTGCAGGGTAAATTCTCTTTGATGGAAGAGGTCTATCTTTTGTTCTTTCCATGATTGCATCAATATCTCTATCGTGATAGTTTGTCAAAGTATTAGCTGCTGCAGAACCTGATGCTACTGAAAATAACATCAATGCCCAAGTTTCAATTGAAATTGGAATATTGTAAATATTTGATGCAGTTAATGCAGCTCCAAATGCAGTAAATACTAGTAAATACCAAATTTTTGGTTTTGTTAATTCATAATAAACTGCTACCCTTGAACCAGTTGTTTGTTTTTGCAATACTAGTCACCAGTATTTGATGGCATATATGGCATTGCTTTCGTTCTTGACTTCATTTCAATAAAAGACTCTGATGACTGAATTCCTTCAACTCTGCCTATTTTTTCTGAAACCATTTTGTGCATTTGATCTAATGATCTTGAATACATTGTTACCAGTATGTCAAACCTACCTGTAACTTCTGCAACTTCTCTTACTCCATCAATATTGAATAATTGTTCAATGACATTGTCCCTTTGCTTTGTATCTATGTTAATTCCAGTTAATGCTTTAACCTCATAACCGAGTTCAGCATCATTGACATCTATTGTAAAACGTTCAATCAATTTTCTTTTCACTAATCTTTTGATTCTCGAATAAACTACTGATGAATTCACATCTATTTTTTTTGATAATCTTGGAACTGAAATTGAAGCATCATTAGATAATTCTGATAATATCTGTAAGTCTAAATCATCAACTTTTGTCGTCTAAAACACCTAAACCGATGTGGATTTCTGGTTCTTATAAAGTTATTATTGTAAAATTTACAATTAATTTCTAAATTTTACCTTTTTTGTATAACATTTCTGCTAAAAGAACAGCTCCTTTTGCAGAACCCATTTTTTTATTATGTGAAAATAACATATACTTCAAACCATTATCAAACAATTCTTCTTTTTCAACTCTTCCAATTGTAGTTGTCATTCCATCACCTACTGTCCTTTCCATTCTTGGTTGTGGTCTAGTTGGATCTTCATGAAATGCATAGTAATCTTTAGGAGCAGAAGGTAATCCTATTACTGAACTGTCTTTATTACTTTGATTGTAGGTTTCTTTTGCCATTTCTGGATTAATTTCTTTTGTAGTTTCTACAAAAACTGATTCGGTATGCCCATCAATTACTGGAACTCTGGTACATGTACAACTAATTCTGATATCTGCATCTTCAATTTTTCCATTGATTAATTTCCCTAAAATTTTCCTTGTTTCTAATCTTACTTTTCCTTCTTCTTTTGGGATATACGGAATTATGTTGTCTGTAATCCCCATTGCAGAAACACCTGATTTACCTCCACCTGAAATTGCTTGCATTGACGTCATCATGACTTTTTTTGCACCATATTTTTCAAGTAATGGTTTTAGTGTAATTGCTAAACCTGTAGTTGTACAGTTTGGTAGTGGTGCTACAAATCCTTTCCAGTTACGGTTTTTCTTTTGAGTTTCTAATAATTCAGCTTGTTCATCATTTATTCCTGGAATAAGAATTGGAACATCATCTTCATATCTATATGCAGAACTAGTTGATACTACCGGTAATTCTGCTGCCATTTTAGTTTCGATGTCTATGGCAGCCTGTGATTCTACTGCTGAAAATACTAAGTCTAATTGTGATGTATCAAGATCATCAACTTTTCTAACAGTCATTGATTTGATATATTCTGGGATCTCGCCACCAACATCCCACATGATGATACCTCCTTCATTTCTAATAGCCTCTAGATAATTTTTACCTGCAGAGCGTTCAGAAGCTGCAATTTGAGTTACCTCAAACCATGGGTGGTCATTCAATGATTGTACAAATTCTTGGCCTACAGAACCTGTAACCCCAATTATTGCAACTTTTTTCTTCTCCATAATGAGAACTTAGATCGGTTTCAATTAATAATCGTTTTCAGATTACCAAAACATACTAAATTACCCTATTCTATTTTGAACTGTGAAAATAAATACAAAATCCTCGATTCGTAGACATTCTCCTGTAATTCATGGTGGAAAAATTCCTACAAAAAGTAGCGATCATAAAATTATTGATTTTAGTTCAAATATTACTCCTTTAGGAATTCCTAATTCTGTTAAATTTATAATTAAAAAAAATTTAGATAAAGTTCAATTTTACCCTGATCCAAATTCTGAAACTGTAATTTCAAGTTTAGAAAAATATACTCATTTATCAAAATCAAATATTATTGTTGGAAATGGAGCCATAGAAATTCTTTATAATTTTTGTTTTGCATTTTTATCTAAAACAACCAAGGTCTTAATTCACGTACCGACCTTTCAAGAATATGAAACTGCAGTAAAATTAAGTAATTGTAAAATTTCTTATTTTAAATCATTAAATTTATCTAAAAATATTGGTTTATTCATTTCAAAAATTCCAAAAAATGGATGTATTTTTCTTTGTAATCCTAATAATCCTACAGGAGAATTGTTATCTAAAAAAGAATTATTATCTGTAATAATTACAGCAAAAAAATTAAAAACTATTGTATTTATTGATGAATGTTTTATTGAATTAGTACCAAAATCTAATGAATCTGTTATATCTTATGTAAAAAAGTATGATAATATTTTTATTTTAAGATCCTTAACAAAATCATTTGGTTTACCTGGATTAAGAATAGGATATGCATGTGGTTCTAAAGAAATAATTAAAATCTTACAAAAAATAAAAATTCCATGGAGTGTAAATTCTTTAGCTCAAGATGCAGCAAATGTTGTGCTTAAAGATATCTCTCATATTAAAAAAACTAATTTAATAATTAAAAAAGAATTAGAATATTTAGAAAATTCTATTTCTGCTTTAAATGGATTTGAATGCATTTGTTCATCTACTAATTTTATTTTAATTAAAACAAAATATGATTCTACAAAACTTCAAACAAAATTGTTAAAAAGTAATATTCTAATTCGTGACTGCAAAAATTTTAGAGCTTTAGATAATCATTATATTCGAATTGCAGTAAAATCTCACAAAGATAATGTAAAATTAGTAACAGCGTTGGAGAAAATTAAATGAAATCCTTAATGATTCAGGGGACTTCTTCTGGTGCAGGGAAAACAACATTAGTTGCAGCCTTGTGCAGAATTTTTTCAGATAAGGGATATAGTGTTGCTCCTTTCAAATCTCAAAATATGTCTAATTTCGCTTATACCACGCCTGATTTTGAAATCTCACGTGCACAAGCAATTCAAGCTTATGGTGCACGATGTGATATTACGCCTGATTTGAATCCTATTTTGTTAAAACCAGTTGGAAATTATTCTAGTATTGTATACTTGAACGGTAAACGTTTCAAAAAAATGCATGCTCAAGAATATTATGAAAAATTTGTAAATACTGAAGGTATGAAAATAGCATCAAAATCATTACAGACTTTGCAGAAAAATTTTGATTTGGTAATTATGGAGGGTGCAGGTTCTCCTGCAGAAATTAATTTACAAAAATATGATATTGCAAATATGAAAATTGCTAAAAAAGCAAATGCAAGTGTGTTATTAGTAACTGATATTGACAAAGGAGGATCTTTTGCAAGTTTAGTTGGAACGATGAATTTAATTGATAAAAAATACCAAAAACTTGTAAAAGGATTTGTTTTTAATAAATTCCGTGGAGATCTTAATGTATTGAAACCTGGATTTAAAAAATTAAAAAATATTACAAAAATTCCAACTATTGGAACTATTCCATTAATATCATTGAATTTACCTGAAGAGGATTCTCTTAATGCAAAACCAAAAGATATTATTTTTAATAAAAAAAATATTTTTAAAATTAATAATGAATTAAATAAATTATCAAAAATTGTTAAATCAAACATGGACATCAACTCAATTGAGAAAATGTTACAATGATCCTTGAATCTATTTCTATTATTGGCTTTGCAATTTTAATTGACTTAATATTTGGAGATCCAAAAAATCGTTATCATCCAACAGCTTGGATGGGGATATTAATTGCAAAATTTACTACTCTTGCAAAACATCATAATCCCACATTTGAAAAAATTGGTGGAATTTTAATTATAATAATTATTTCAGGTATTGTTATTTCATTATTGTCAGGTCTTAATATTGGAATTTCTTTAATTTCTACTGATTATATTTCATTAATTGTTTCTGTCTTAATTGGAGCCTTATTGCTTAAGACCACTATTGCTATTCGTGGAATGGAAAAACATGCAACTAGTGTATTGGAATCACTAGAAAGTAATAATCTTGATATGGCAAGAAATTACCTTTCTATGATTGTAAAGCGAAACACTACTAATTTAGATAAAAATCATGTACTTTCAGGCGTATTAGAAAGTATTAGTGAAAATACTGTTGATGGCATTACTGGTCCAATGTTTTATTATGCATTTTTTGGTTTATCTGGTGCATTTGTATACCGTGTTATCAATACAGCAGATTCAATGATTGGATACAAGAATAATATTTTTAAAAATTTAGGATGGTTTACTGCTACTTGTGACACAATCTTAAATTATATTCCATCTAGACTTACAGGATTGATAATGATTGTTTCAGCAGCTATTTTACAAAATAATTGGAAAAATTCCTATAAAGTAATGATAAGAGATGGTAAAACAACTGAAAGTCCTAATGCTGGATACCCCATGGCAGCATTAGCTGGTGCTCTGGAAACCAGATTTGAAAAAATAAATCATTACAAATTAGGTGATGGTGAAATCATATTAACAAAACACCATGTCCATTCTGCAATTAATATAATGAAATTAACATCAATTCTTTTCTTTGGACTTGTAACAGTTCCAATTATTCTAATTTTATCTTTTATTGGATGGTGGCTTTATGTTTAAACAAATTGGTTCCATTTTTTCTTTTTTAACAATTTTACCAACATCAAATGCTACGTTAGATGATATTGCAAAATACATGTATCTATTTCCTATTGTTGGAATTATTATTGGAATTTTAGTAGGTTCTTTTGGTTTTGGCTTATCATTTCTTTTAGATCCAATAATAGTTAGTTTTCTTGTAGTTACATCAATTGTAATTATAACTGGAATTCATCATGCAGATGGTTTAGCTGATTTTGCTGATGGTCTTATGGTAAAAGGTAGTAAAGAAAAAAAACTTAATGCAATGAAGGATCTTTCAACAGGATCTGCAGGAGTAGTTGCAATTGTTTTATATCTGATTGGGTTGGTAATCACAATTTCACTAACAAATGGATTTGATTTGTTTAAGGCAATTTTGATCAGTGAAATTTTAGCAAAATTTTCAATGGTTTTGTTGGCAAGTTTAGGAAACTCCGCATCATTAGGCTCAAATTCTCCTTTTATGAAAATTATGAAAGATAAGAAAAAATTAATGGTAGCATTTGTAATAATGATAATTCCAGTTGCTTTACTTGGTGAAACTACTGGACTAGTCATGTTAGGTGTAACTTTTCTTGTAACATTGATAATTTTGCTAATATCTAATCGTAGTTTTGGTGGAATAACTGGTGATGTCCTAGGTTCAACTAATGAATTAACTCGCTTATCATCTTTGATGGTGTTTGTATCATTATGATTGGTTTGATAATGGCAGGTGGTAAAGGTACACGTATGAATTTAGATACTGAAAAATTACTGTTAAAATATAAAAAACCAGTTATTATTCACGTAGTTGATTCTTTAAATGATTCAAAATGTTTTTCACAAATTTTAGCATTAACTAGTTCTAATTCTCCAAATACAAAAAAATTATTACAAGAAAATAATATTGAAGTTTTTGATACTAATGGAATTGGTTATGTTGAAGATTTAACTTTGGTACTTCAATCTAGAAATGATTCTATACTAGTTACTTCAGGTGATTTACCATTATTGGATGAAGAAATTATAAGAAAAATTGTTAAAAATTATAACCCTGAAAAAACTTGGACAAGTATTCTTGTTACTACCAAATTTTTAACTACACTTGGATTAGAATCTAATTATTCTATTCTCCATAATAATCAAAAATGTAATTATACTGGAATTTCTTTAATTAATTCAAACAAAATTAACTCATCTGAAAATTTAGATGAAAATTATATTATCATTGATGATAAACGAATTGCATTTAATTTAAACACAAAGAAGGATTATGAATTACTCGGCGCTACCTGATACTTTACCGTTTATTTTTGCTTTAGAGCCTGTTGGTTCTGAAATTGTATTGCCACAAGAATTGCATGCAATTACTGTTGATGCATGAGAATAAACTACTTGCAACTCACCACATTCTTCACAATTAACTTTTTGAAACTTACTTGATGGTTTTGGAATTTCGATGTGATCTTTCTTCATGCTGCTACCAACTCAAATTTCTTAATTCTAACCCCTGTTTTATTGTATTTCTTTTTACATACAGTACATGTCATAATAGGAGTAACTTTCTTTGTAACTTTGGCTGGTTTTGCAAGTTTAGGGAACTTTTGTCCACCATAACCTTGTTTACGTTCAGCGTGACGACGTTCACCTCTAGCAGAACCACGTCTTTTTCCAGCCTTGTAAATGGAGACCTTTTGATCAGTATGTGTTTTACATTTTGCACAATATTTTCTAATCACCTTTGGAATGTTCATATCAACAAAACCTCTTCACCCGTAATTTAAGCATTGAACCTATAATAGTCATAAATTTCATTTACTATTATGAATTCAAGCCTAGCCCATTCAATCAATTCCCTAAATTCAGTAGCACTTGGTGAGAAAAAAGCTAATCTTGTCTTAAAAAATTGTAATTTACTATCTGTCTATACTAGAGAAATAATACCAAAAAGTCAGATCGCAATAATCAATGATCGTATTGCATACGTTGGACCTGATGCAACTCATACAATTGGTCCAAAAACTAAAGTGATTGATATCCATGATAAATTTGTCAGTCCTGGATTTGCAGATCCTCATTTACATATTGATCAATTTGTATTGCCATCTGAATTTGCAAAACAAGCTCTTCTTTGTGGTGTAACATCTCTTTTTTCAGATCCAATCGATATTGTTAGTGTTGCAGGTTACAAAGGTTTTCAAGAATTTCTTAAACTAGGAGAAAATTTACCAATTAGAATATTTCAAGCAGTTCCAGGAGGACTTCCTGTTGATGCAAAGTTTAGTAATAGTAAATCATTGAGTCCATCACAAGAAAAAACAGCTGTAAAACATCCTCATGTTATTGGAATGGGAGAAGTTTTTTCATGGACTAAAGTAACTTTACGTGAAGCTAAAACTATGAAATCACTTTCAACAATGTTGGAATGTGATTGTATCATTAATGGACATACTGCAGGTGCAAGTGGAAAAAAACTTAATGCCTATGTTTCATCTGGTATACTTTCTTGTCATGAACCAATTAATTTTGATCAAGTGTTAGAGCGATTACGTTTAGGAATGTGGATTATGATAAGAGAAGGTTCTATACGTCGTGATTTAAAAGAAATCATCCCACGTGTTTTGTCAAATGGAACATATCTTAATCGGCTAATGTTTTGTTCTGATGGTCTGGATCCATTAGATATTTCTAAATTTGGTCATATTGATTATTGTATACGTGAATCCATCAAACTTGGTTTAGACCCAATCGATGCAGTTACAATGGCATCAAGAAATAATTTTGATTATTATAATATGGGAAAAGATCTTGGCGGTATTGCACCTGGAAAATTAGCTGATATCTTAGTTTTTGATAATTTAAAATCATTTAAACCAAAACATGTTTTTGTTGGTGGAAAACTTGTTGTTTCAAATGGATCTTTTGTAGCTCGCATAAGAAAAAATGTAATTTCTCCATGGATTAAAAAAACTGTTAAATTAAAAAAATTCTCTAAAAATGATTTTCTAATTAAATCCAAAAAGAATCATGTGGTAGCAAATACAATTTTTATGCAAAATGAAATAATTACTAAATTAGGAACATCAGAACTAAATTCTAAGGATGGTCATGTTTCTGCATCATTTGATGATGATATTTGGAAAATTGCAGCTTTTGATAGAATTCATGGAACAAATCAACATTCAATTGGATTTCTTGAAAATTTTGGTGCTGACATTGGTGCATTTGCTTCAACTTGGAGTTTTCATGAAAATGATTTGATTGTACTTGGTTCAAATGATTCTGACATGGCAATAGCATCAAACCATTTAATTAAAAATCAGGGCGGTTTAGTCGTAGTCAAATCTGGTAAAATACTTGCTTCATTACCTTTACAATTTGGAGGAATTGTTTCGACTGATTCTTTTGAGACTGTTTCATCAAATTTTGAGAAGATCAATAATTCTATTGTAGATTTGGGATGTAAGTTTAGTAGACCTCATTTGATCCCTCTTTTCTTGCCTTTTCTAGCACTACCTTCAGTTAGAATTCTAGCAGGTGGTATTATTGATGTTAAAAATCGATCTTACATATCACCTATCAATTAGGCAATGTTAAAAAGGGGGATTTTGAGAATTGAAGATGAATCTAAATGGCATCAATTCAACAAGGACCAAATGGACCTGTACTAGTTCTTAAAGAAAGTGCTTTACAACAAAAAGGTAAAGATGCACAACAAAACAATATTGCTGCAGCAAAATTAGTTGCAGAATTAGTTAAAAGTAGTCTTGGACCACGTGGTCTGGATAAAATGTTAGTTGATTCCTTAGGTGACGTTACAATTACAAATGATGGTGCTACTATTCTTAAAGAAATTGATGTTCAACATCCAGCAGCAAAAATGATAGTTGAAATTTCCAAAACTGTTGACAATGAAGTAGGTGATGGAACAACTTCTTCTGTAGTCTTTGGTGGTGCATTATTAGCAAGAGCTGAAGATCTTTTGAAAAAAGACGTTCATTCTTCAACTATTATTGAAGGCTTTCAAGCAGCATCTGAAAAAGTTCTAGAAATTTATTCACAATTATCCAAAAAAATTCAACCAGATGATAAAGCATCATTATTAAAAATCGCTTCAACAAGTATGCAATCCAAATTAATTTCAGAAGATAGTACTAGTTTATCCAAAATCGTAGTTGATGCTATTCTTAGTATTGCAACAAAAAAAGGAGATCAATATTTTGTTGATCTTGAAAATATTAAAGTAGAAAAGAAACCAGGTGGTTCAATTGAAGATACACAAATTGTAAAAGGTATTGTTTTAGATAAAGAAATAGTTCATAGTGGAATGCCTACTAGAATTGAAAAAGCAAATATCGCATTAATTAATTCTGCATTAGAAATTGAAAAAACAGAAATGAGTGCAGAAATTAGAATAACTGACCCAACACAAATGCAAATGTTTTTGGAAGAAGAAAATAGAATGCTAAAAACAATGGTAGATAAATTACATGATGTAGGTGCTAATGTTTTGATTTGTCAAAAAGGAATTGATGATATTGCACAACATTATCTTTCCAAACATGGAATTATGGCAATTCGTCGTGTTAAAGAAAGCGATATGATTAAACTTTCTAAAGCTACAGACGGTCGTGTAATTAGTAATCTAGATGATTTAACTGAAAAAGATCTTGGTAGTGCTGATTTGGCACATCAAAAGAAAGTTGAATCTGATAAATGGGTATTCATTGAAGGCTGTAAACATCCACAATCTGTCACATTACTAATTCGTGGAGGAACTCAAAGAGTAATAGATGAAGTTGATCGTTCCATTCATGATTCACTAATGGTAGTAAAAGATGTAATTGAAAAACCAGAAATTGTAGCAGGTGGCGGTGCTCCTGAATCATTTGCAGCATCTCAACTTAAAGAATGGGCAGATAATTTTAGTGGTAGAGAACAACTTGCAATTAAAAAATATGCTGAAGCATTAGAAGTAATTCCATTAACTATTTCTGAAAATGCAGGAATGGATCCAATTGATACAATGGCTACTTTAAGATCAAAACAAAGTCAAGGTCAAAAATGGACTGGTATTGATGCCAAGAATACAAAAATTGCTGATATGATGGCAATTAATGTTTTAGAACCAATTGTAGTTAAAGAACAGATAATTAAATCTGCAACTGAAGCTGCATGTATGATTCTAAGAATTGATGATGTAATCGCTATTTCTGGTGGTCCAGGTGGCGGTGGCGGCATGCCTCCAATGGGATAACTTTAGTTAAAACTTAAGCATACTACATTTCATAAATTACTGTTGTACAAAATTGGTATAGATTTAGGTGGAACTAAAACAGAAATTATTGTTCTAGATGAAAATTTAGATGTTTTAGAAAGAAAGAGAGTACCTACTCCTCAACATAGTTATGATGAAATTATTGATACGATTTCAACTTTAGTTTTAGATGCATCTCAAAATATATCTGATTTTAGTTTGGGAATTTGTTGTCCTGGTGCAATTTCAAAACAAACTGGATTAATCAAAAATAGTAATACTCAATGTTTAATTGGTAAATCTTTAAAAAAAGATTTAGAAAATAAACTTCAAAAGAAAATTTCTATTGAAAATGATGCTAATTGTTTTACTTTGTCTGAATCTAAAATGGGCGCTGGTATGGGATTTGGTTTAGTTTTTGGTGTAATTTTAGGTACTGGTGTAGGAGGAGGAATCACAATTAATAGTATTCTTCACTGTGGTAGAACCAATATTGCAGGTGAATGGGGACATCATACTTTACATCAAAATGGTAATTCCTGCTATTGTGGAAAATATGGATGTGTAGAGACATACATTAGTGGACCCTCTTTAGAAAAACGTTGGAATCAGTTAACTGGATTAACTCAATCCATGCCTGAAATAATTAGTAATTTTGATTATACTATTGGTAAAATTTGGAAAGATGAGTTTTTAGATAATTTTGGTAGTGGTCTTGCTAATGTAATTGATATCTTAGATCCAGATGCAATTATTCTTGGTGGTGGATTATCTAATATTGATTTTTTATACACAGAAGGTAAGGAATCCATTTATTCAAAAGTATTTTCAGATATTGTTGAAACTCCTATATTGAAAAATAAACTTGGTGATTCTTCTGGAGTATTTGGTGCTGCTCTTTTAGATTAATTTTCTGGACATCCTTCCATTTTTGCAATGAAATATCCGTTTGTCATTATTTCAATTTCTGTATCTTCTGGAACAGATTCTGAATGACAAAATTTACATTCTTTTGTAGTTACAACCGAATTTTCTTCTCCAATTGATTTTAACCATTCTTTTGCAAAAGAAATTGCTGTTGTAGAATCGTTTTTGTCTGTAATTACATCAAAATGAATTGTATGACCATCATTTGCTTTTACATAAGTGTCAAAGACATGAAAATTCATATTCGTCACAAATTTTTTGCATATTTATCTCTAATTTCTAGAGTTTTATCTACTACTTCATTTACATTAACATCTAATTCTGTAGTAATCAAAATTAATCCTGCACCTCCAATTGGAACTGTAATTCTATAGATTTTTTCATATTTAGCTAATGCAAAAATTGGAGTTCCAATTTTATCTGCAGTTTTTTTCCTTGTTGACCATCGGTAAATTGCTTGTGACAATGATGTTTCAGTTTCTTCTCTAGTTAAGTGAGATGTAATCCCTGGTCTTATTTTATCATGTAATTCACCATAATCATAAACTGCAGCATATCTGATTTTTTCATTAAACTCTAATATTTCATCACAGATTTTATCATAAGTCATAATTTTTCACTACTGTGGCTCAATTGTTGCTGGTGGTTTACTGGAAATTGTATATGTTACCCAAGTTACATCTTCAATTTCATTAGTAATTCTATTACTCATTTTCTCTAATACTCCATGTGGCAGTCTTGTCCAATCAGCAGTCATTGCGTCAATAGAATCTACAACTCTAATCATAACTATGTTTCCATATCTTCTTTCATCCCCTACTACGCCTACAGCTTTATCATCGCCTACAGCAGCGTACGCTTGCCAAACTTTGGTATAAAAGCCAGACTCCATCAATTCCTCTTCGACAATTTTACTTGCTATTTTTGAAATTTGCAATTTTGTTGATGTAATTTCACCTATGATTCTTACTGATAATCCTGGACCTGGAAATGGGTGTCTCATGAAAAGTTTTTCAGGAACACCTAAAATTTTGGCTATTTGTCTAACTTCATCTTTGTATAATTCTCTTAATGGTTCCAAAATTTCTAAATCCAACCAATCCGGTAATCCTCCAACATTATGATGAGATTTTATTACATCTGCTGGACCTTTTGAAACTCCACTTTCAATTACATCTGGATACAAAGTTCCTTGAGCTAACCATTTGAAAGGACCTTCCTTTTCAGCAAAATTAGTGAATACATGAATAAATTCTTCACCAACAATTTTTCTTTTTACTTCTGGATCTTCTACGCCTTTTAATTTTTCAAGGAATTGTTTACCTGCATCAACTGATGTAAAATTAACTTTGAAATTATCTTTAAACATATCTTCAACCTCTTTTTCTTCGTTAAATCGTAACAAACCATTATCTACAAAAACACACTTGAGTCTATTTCCAATTGCTTTATCAATTAATAGTGCTACTACAGTAGAATCTATGCCGCCACTAACACCACATAATACATTTCCATCAATTTTAGAAATTTTTTCTACTGCTGAATCAATAAAACCTTCCATTGTCCATTCTTGTTTTGCACCGCAAACTTTTAGAACAAAATTCTTTAGAATTTCAGTACCTTGTTCGGTATGAACTACTTCTGGATGAAATTGAATTCCGTACACTGATTTTTCATCTGATGCAATTGCGGCAGCTTTTGCACCTTCAGTATGACCAATTATTTTAAATCCTGATGGAATTTCTTCAGCTTCATCACCGTGACTCATCCATGCACGAACTGATTCCCCTATACCATTTAACAAATCACTATCATTATCTATTGTTAAAAGTGATGAACCGTATTCTTTGTTTGCTCTTTTTACTTTTCCTCCAAACTTATCTACAATTAATTGATGACCATAACAAATTCCTAGTAGTGGTAAATTCATTTCAAAAATTTTATTTTCAGGTACTGGAGCTTCTTCACTATAAACACTAGATGGTCCACCTGAAAAAATTATTCCTTTTGGATTGTGTTTTTGTATCTCTTCATAACTAATATCATATGGTACTAATTCTGCATAAACTGAAAATTCTCTAATTCGTCTACAAATTAAATGACTATACTGTGAACCAAAATCTAAAACTAAAATTTTATCCATGATATCACTTGCTAATATTTTCCAACATTCTTGTTAATGACCATCCGGCAGTGTTGATTAATTCATTTAGTCTTTGTTTTTCTCTATAATTTTTAATTATTATTTCTCTAATATCGGTTCCATTTTTATTAATAATGTAGTCTATGATCGATTCTTTTTGGATCTTACCATTTTCTGCTTGAACAAAATCTTTCTTTTTCATTTCTCCAATGATTCTATCTAAAAAGAATGATTTGAATGGTGGTGTATCTGCATTGATTAAAACTTGTTCTTCTAAAATTATTGATACTTGATCTGCTGTAACATATGCATTCGCAATTACTTTTCCATCATTTCCTTTCTTGATTGGAATTGAATTTTCTACTGGTTTTGAATTTTCTACTGGTTCTTCTGCTTCAACCATGTTTTCTATTTCAGGTTCATTCTGTGTTTGTAATTTTGATGCTTTAACAAAACTAGAATCTTTTAGGAATCCATCTAATATTATGATATTTTTCTCTAGCATCTCAATTCCTTCCTGATGGTTATCTACTTGCTGTAGCATATTTTCTCTTAAAGCAACTATCTCTTTTACTTGCTCCTCTGAGAATTTCATAATTTAATAAATCAGTAATGGGTATTAAATGCATTCTAGGTAATTATGTTATCTAGATCTTTGTATGGTATTTTTTTAAATCCTTCGATAGGTTTTGACGTTGTAAATAATTCTGATTTGGAGATAGTTGATAGCCAAATTAAAAGTTCTCTTCCTATCTCCAATTTTTTTAATTTTATTTTCCTATCTGATCTTTTTGTATTAGAGAATTTGCCAATTTGATTTCCAAAATCCATACCAAACAAAATAATCTTTTTTGCGTTAAAATAACTCGCTAAGAATACACCTCTATCTCCGTCAGTAAAACCTCCAAAATTTTTAATTTTACTAAATGGTTTTGTTTGAGTTGTTCCAATACAATTTTTTATTTTTTCAACCATTTGTAATTTTTCAATATTGTCACCATGTGCATGAATTACAAATATTGATTTTGTTTTTGATATTTTTCTAATTGCATCTTCATTTCCGTCTAAATCTGTTACAATGATATCTGGAATAATTCCGTTATCTATTAGTGGTTTTAATGAACTATCAGCTGCAATTTTAATAGATTTCTTAAATTTTTTTAATTTTGGAATAGCAAATGATAATGATGGTCCAGAACCTATCACAAAAACTGTATTACCTTGAATTAATTTTCTAATTTTTTTATTAGAATCTGTTTTTTTAATAATTGAATCTAAAATTAATGCTGATTCCTTGTCTTTTTTTTCACTGTAGTTTAACTCCTTTAAAATAGCAAAATATCTTTTCTTCCATCCTAAAATCATCATATAACTCAAATTGTATGAGGTTTTGATAAACTATATGGCAAAAATTGGAAATATTTCTGTTGGTGGAAGAAATCCTGTTAGGATAATGGGCATTTTAAACACTAGTCCTGAGTCATTTTATAAAAAATCAATTAATACTACTCGTATGAAAATAAGAAATTCAGTAATTCAAATGGAAAATGATGGTGCAGATATTATCGATGTTGGAGGAATGTCTACTGCACCTTATTTGTCTACTACTGTATCAGAGAAAGTTGAATCTGAAAGAATTTTGAATGCAATTAAAATTATTCAAGATAGTACTAATCTTCCAATTTCTGTTGACACTTGTAGATCCAGTGTAGCTAAAAATGCTTTGGAAAATGATGTTGAGATAATTAATGATATTTCAGGATTAAAATATGATAAAAAAATAGAAGATGTAATTTCAAAATTTCAACCATCGTTAATTTTATGTGCATATGATTCTAAAACAATATTTGGAAATGCAGTAAATTCAACAAAAAAACTTCTTAACGATAGTCTAAAAATTGTTAAAAAATGTAATATTTCAGAAAAAAAAGTAGTATTAGATCCTGCTATTGGATTTTTTAGAAAAACAGGAAAAGGTAAATTTTTTACAAAAATTAAAACTGATTGGGTTGAACGAGATCTATCTATTATTAAAAATTTGAATTCTATAAAGATGAATTATCCTATTTTGATATCAGTTTCAAATAAATCCCTTATTGGAAATCTTTTAGAAAAAGAAAATCCGTCTGATCGATTGTTTGGATCTATAACTGCTGAAGCAATATGTGTTTTAAATGGAGCCGATCTTATTCGAACACATAATGTTTTGGCAACTAAAGATGCCATTACAATTGCTTCAAAATTATCAAAATAACGCAAAGGCTTATAATCAATTTTTAGCTTCTGTAACAAGGTTTCATTGGAATTTAAAGAAGGATTAACATTTGACGACGTTCTTCTTGTACCCAAATATTCAGATATTACTAGCAGAAGCCAAACTGATCTAACAACCCAATTATCCAGAAATATTTCTCTAAACATCCCATTTGTGAGTGCAAATATGGATACTGTTACTGAATCATCTATGGCTGTAGCTATTGCACGTGCAGGTGGAATAGGAATAATTCACAGATTTTTAACAATTGAAGAACAAGCAAATGAAGTTCTTAAAGTCAAAAGATCTGGAAGTGTAATAATTGAAAATCCTTATTCCATAACTGGAGATAAAACAATTGAAGATGCATTAGATTATGCTGAAAATAAGGATATCTCTGGATTATTAGTGGTTGATAGTAATTCCAAATTAATTGGAATTGTTACAGAAAGGGATTTGCTATTTGCAAATTCTAAAAATCTTATACAAGATGTAATGACTAAAGATGTTATTACTGCAAAATCTGGTGTATCCATCGATGAAGCAAAAGAACTTTTACATAAACATAGAATTGAAAAATTACCTTTAGTTAATGAATCTGGATTAGTGACAGGTCTGATAACAAGTAAGGATATAACAAATAATGCTGATTATCCAAATGCTTCAAAAGATAATAAAGGTCGTCCACTTGTTGGCGCTGCAGTTGGAGTAAAAGGTGACTTTTTAGAAAGAAGTGAATCTCTTTTGGAAGCAGGCGCAGATACATTAGTTGTTGATATTGCTCATGGTCATAGTGAAAATGCAATCAGTACTGTAAAACATATCAAAAAAGCATTTCCTAATTGTGAATTAATTGCAGGAAATATTGCAACTGCACAGGGTGCTGAAGATTTAATGAAAGCAGGAGTTGATGCAGTAAAAGTTGGTGTAGGTTCAGGTTCAATTTGTATAACTAGAGTAATCACTGGTTCAGGTGTTCCTCAATTAACGGCAGTAATGGATTGTGCAAAAATAGGTCGTGATTATGGAATTCCAATTATTTCTGATGGTGGAACTAGAACTTCAGGTGATGCTACAAAAGCTTTAGCAGCTGGTGCTTCAACTGTTATGGTTGGAAGTATGTTAGGAGGAACAGATGAATCTCCTGGAACCGTATTAACGAAGAATGGAAAACGTTTCAAAGTGTATCGTGGAATGGCTTCTCTTGCAGCATCTATTGGAAGAAAGTCTAAAGAAACTGGTTCTACATCATTTGATGACGATCTTAATGATTATGTTGCAGAAGGTGTTGAAGCAATGGTCCCATACAAAGGAACAGTTGTAGATATTTTAAAACAATTAACAGGTGGAGTACGTTCTGGATTAAGTTATTGTGGTGCACATACAATTTCTCAAATGCAAACAAATGCAGAATTTATTAAAATGTCAAGAGCTGGATTTGCAGAAAGTCAGCCTCATGATGTATCTTTGATGTAGATAATTTTTTAAGCAGTAGATAAGGTGATGTGATTATGCTTGCAACAAGAACCATTATTGGTATGATTGTAGGTGGTTTGATTATTGGATTAGGTGGTTATTCTTTAGTTGACACTTTATCTTCAACAACAGTTTCTATGAATGAAAATTTTGTAATTGGTTCTGGGGGTAATGCTTCTTTTTCCATTCCTGCACCAAAAGATGCACCACAGTATATGAAAATAATTGGTGATGCTTTTGATCTTAAACTTACTAGCCCTGGTGATGGAAAAACTATCCCAAACACTTCTTATAAAAAAGAATTAATTTTAGATTGGACTCATGCTAAAGAAGGTCAAACCATAATAGTGATTCAAAATACTGGTGCAAGTGAATTAGAAATTGTTGCAAATACTAATCAAACACCTAATCCATTTGGAATTACATTTGACTTTATGGTCATCACATCTGGAATCATAATTCTTGGATTTAGTTTAGGTTTCACATTAAGAAAACCAAAAGGTTTCTAGTTTACTTTTGAAGAAGAATATGAGCCTAAAATTTTAATGAAAAGTGTTTCTTTTTCAATTTGATCTAGCATCTCTAAAATTTGGATGTTTTTATGATGTCCTTCAAAATCTACATAGAAATTATATTCCCATGAATTAGACTTAGTAGGTCTTGATTCTATTTTTGTTAAATTAACTTTATTTTTATTAAAATTTTCAATTATTCTGTAGAGTGAACCTGGTTCATGTTTAATGGAAAAAATTATTGAAGTCTTATCATTTTCTGTTTCTAGAGTCTCTTTCTTAGATAATATTAGAAATCTAGTAAAGTTATTTGGATTATTTGCAATATTTTCATTAATTATTGGCATGTTGGAAATCTTTGCTGCTTCTTTACTTGCTATACATGCACAATTTTTCTCTTTTAATTCTTTGATAATTTTTACACTACCTGCTGTATCATAGGTAGGAATTGTTTTTATTTTATATTTTTCAATAAAGTTTCTACATTGACCTAAGGCTTGTGGATGTGAATAAACTGTATCAACTTCTTCTAATTTACCTATCCCGATTAAACAATGTTCTATTTTTTGATATGTTTCTCCAGTTACATTTAGATCAGTTGAATATAATAAATCATAACTTTCTCCTACACTACCTTCCAATGAATTCTCTACAGGTAAAATTGTATATTCTGAAATATCTTTAGATGTGTTTTGTAAAATATCTGAAAATGTTGGTAGGGGAATTGTTTGAATATTATCATCAAAAAAAGATTTTGCTGCAGCTTCACTGTATGCACCTCGTTCACCTTGGAACGACACACTAGTCATTTTTTACTCTCTCAACTTAACGAAATTGCTTTTACCAAAACTAGAAGAAAGTTTTCTTTCATCAATCCATCCACAATCTGTACATTTAATGGCATCTGAAGACTTAGTAACAACTTTCCCTCCACATTTTCTACATTTTGTAAATACAATTCCTAATTCTGGTTCATTCATTACTGCATGAATTGTACCATTAAGATGTGCAACAATTTTCAATGATGCTATATCATTTACTAGTGCTACATTTCTTATTCTCATATTCCGTGT
>JAOLZN010000013.1 GCA_028343855.1 Candidatus Nitrosopumilus sp.
TGAAGAATCTAATCTGTTCTCAGCAGAATTAGTAACTTTTGAGTTTAAAGCATCAATATCATTTTTTAGTGAATCAGCTAATAATGCGGATGTGCTTGGAAATAATGAAGTTATTTCTGTAGAAAACATCATTCCACCTAAAACTAAAACAGCTGCAATTATGCCTAATTTGATTAACATTTCATTATAATCCAAAAAAATAGATTTTAAATTCAAACTAAAAAAAATAATCAATAATGAGTGAATTTTCTTAACTAATTTTATTTAATCAAAAACTATCCAATCAATAATTGCATCAATATTAGATGATGATATTGTGACTTTAATTGGTCCCAGTGGCGATTCATCAGATTCCTCACAAATTGCTATTTGTTCAACAAATGC
This sequence comes from Candidatus Nitrosopumilus sp., assembly GCA_028343855.1. GTDB lineage: Archaea > Thermoproteota > Nitrososphaeria > Nitrososphaerales > Nitrosopumilaceae > Nitrosopumilus. The sequence goes on from JAOLZN010000013.1 coordinate 385, forward strand.
TGCTTGCTTATTGAGATAAAACCATGTTGTATTACCCTGTAAATTATCTTCTAAAGAACGTAAATAATTTTTTTGTAATTTGTTATTTTGAATAAATTGATAAATTTTTTCAAATGATCTCAATTCCTTTGATTGTGCATTAATTGAAAAATTATTATTTTTAATGATTGAATAAGGAAAAATATTAGATATAGCTATTTCAATTTTTTCTATAGATTCAGAAGGATTTACTATGCAAAACATTTCTATTTTGCAACTAAGACTTGGAATATTCATTTAATCCATCTTTGAATTACTTCATATGATTTTTTTATTAATTCATCTTTTGTTAAACCAATATTTGATATTGCATAATCTGATAATGCAATAGAATTGCTAATACCAACACCTAATTCGCGATTATCTCTTTCATTGAAATGTTCTTTTGTTTGTGGATCATCTGATCTTCCTCTTTTTTGCAAGAAACCAAATCTAGTATCTGTAGATGCATGAATTGCTAATAATTTTACAATTCCAAATTTTTTAAGAACTTGTATTTCATCATTTGATCTAACTCCATCAATTAATAATACATTTACACTGGAAGATTCTATTTCTGATTTAACTAATTCAGCTATTGCACCAGGTCCATTCTTTTCTCGAAGTTCTAACATTAATTTTCCAAGATTCTCTCTAGTTGCTTCTAAATTTCTTTTTTTAGCTTCATTTCTTACTGTATTTCCTAAATTGATAATCTCATAACCTTTAGATTTTAAACCTTCAGCAATTGTAGATTTACCAGCGCCAGGCATGCCTGTTAAACATACAAGTAATTTACTCAACATATATCAAAAAAAATACTCGTCTATGAAGTTAACTATTAGATAATATGTAAAAATAATGAAATTAATATAAAATCAAATAAAAAATGATTAGTGATAAAATAATGAAACAAATTATTTCTAAAATTGCAAAAACAACAATTCCATCTAAAATAATTCAAAAATCAAAAAAAGAAATTGCAGATAATGTATACAAATTAGTTGAAAAAGAGATTCAAAAATACTCTGAAATAGTAGAGTTAGAATTTGGAGGCTCATACGCTAAGGATACATGGCTATCAAAAAATGCAGATATTGACATTTTTATTAAATTTAAAAAAGAAATTTCTGAAGAGAAATTAGAAAGTATTTCAAAGAAAGTAGGTTTTGAATCATTAAAAAAATATTCTCCATATGTTAGATATTCTCAACATCCTTACGTTGAGGCAAAAATTGAAGAAACAAAAATAAACATAGTACCATGTTATGATGTTAAAATTGGTGAATGGAAAAGTGCGGCAGATAGATCACCATTTCACACTAAATTTATGAAAAAATCATTAACATTAAAAATGAAAAATGAAGTTAGAATTTTAAAGACATTTTTAAAATCAAATAGAATTTATGGTGCAGAAATTGCAAAACAAGGTTTTAGTGGATACATTTCAGAAGTTTTAATTTTAGAATTTGGAAATTTTGAGAATTTAATTAAATCAATGACAAAAATTAAAGAAAAACAAATTATTGGAAAAACATCAAAATCTTTTGATACAGCAATAGTTGTGATTGATCCAATTGATAGTAATAGAAATTTAGCTGCTGCAATTTCAAATGAAAACATAGGAAAATTTGTTCTTAGTTGTAGGGCGTTCAAAAATAAACCAAGTTTAGAATTTTTTAAAAATAAAAAATCAAAAATATCAAATAAATTTTGGAATAATTTACTAATTGTAAAATTTGAATTCAAAAGTAGAAGTGCAGATATTATTTGGGGACAAATTAAAAGAGCAACATCAACATTGTCCACACAGTTAGAATTAGGAGGATTTACTGTAATTAGAAGTAAAGCACATACAGATGAACATAAAGAGGCATATCTCATATTCTTTTTAGAGTCTACAATCATCAGTGAAATATATCAAAAGAAAGGGCCAGAATTTTTTAGAGATAATAGTTCACATAGTTTCATTTCTAAGAATCTTAAGGATGGTGAATTAGTATGGGTTGGTAATGATGAGAAAATAATTTCATTAGAAAAAAGAAAACATGTCAATGCAGAAAAATTTATGAAAGAATTTTTGAAAAAAAATCTTAAAGTAGGCATACCAAAAGGTCTTCATAGTGATTTTAAACGAGGTTTTAAGGTATTTTTAGGAAATAAGACTCTAAGTAAATCAATTAAAGAGGAGGTATCTGAAGTGATTTCAGTAGATGGCACAATCCTTCATTTCAATTAAAAAATTTACAGAGGAACCACACTCAAAAATTTTAGGGTATCCAAACGCAACTAATCGTCAAATTAAATCAAGAATTAATGAATTAGAAAAATTAAAAATCAAATCAATTTGTTTAACAGGTCCTACTACAATTGGAAGTTTAAAAATTTTAGGAAAGGGATACGTTGGAGTTGTTGTACTTGCAAAAAGGGGAAACAAAGAAGTTGCATTAAAAATTAGACGGACTGATTCACAAAGAGAAAATATGAAAAATGAATCAATATTGTTAAATTTAGTAAATACAGTTAGTGTTGGTCCTAAAATGATTGATGTTAGTAAAAATTTTTTAGTTATGGAATACATTGAAGGAGAAAAATTTAGTGACTGGATTGAAATGTTAAAGGGTTCGGGTCGTGCAAAAAAATTGAAATCTACAATTAAAAATGTTTTAGAAGATTGTTATAGATTAGACCAAATTGGATTTGATCATGGTGAACTTAGTAATATTTCAAAACACGTTATTGTTGGTAAAAATAAAACAAGTTTAATTGATTTTGAAAGTTCTAGTACAAAAAGAAGACCTTCAAATGTAACCTCAATTACTCAAGCATTTTTTATTGGATCAGGTATTGCAAAACAAGCTCAAAAAATTTACAAAAATTCATCTAAAGAAAAAATTATTGATGCACTAAAATCATATAAACAAGAAAAAACACGAGATAATTTTGAAAAATTACTAGCAATTTTAAAAGTATAATGGGATCAGCAGGATTTGAACCTGCGACCACTAGCCCCCCAGGCTAGTATCATACCAAGCTAGACTACGATCCCTAGTCTCACAGGCACAAAATGAAATTATTAAATCGTCCTATTAACAAATAGAAATTGTGAAAATTTGTAATATTTGTCATAAAATCTCAGCAACTGATAAAGATCATACAGATTGCATTCAAAAAAGAAGTATTGAGACAGAAGATCAAGATTTTAAAAATAGTATTGCAGAGAAATTAAACTTGTCAAAAAATAATCAAGATTTAGGTGTTGAAGTAAAAGCTATTCTAGAACATCTAACTAGAGAAAAAGAACAAGAAGATGCATCATAACCATTTTGATAATCTTTCTTTTTCAAAATCAAGTTTTTTAGATAAATTATTTTTAGTGGATTCTGTTAATTTAGTAGAAGGCTTTTGATTTGTAAACATATCTACTTCAAGAATTGATGCAGTATCCCTACCTGATTCTAAAAAGCATCCACCCTTACCATCAAATAAAATAACTTTTTCTTTTAATTCAAGTTTTGATATAATATTTTTTGCAACTGTTATTCCTTCACCCTCTGCAAAAATTCCTGCTTTAGGCACTGCAATTGTATCAGTAACTTGTAAACTTGTAATATCACCAACTGCAAAAATATTTTCAAATGGTGTTTTACAATCTCTATCAATTGGAATAAATCCGGGAGATTTTGCTAAGTTACAATCATAAATTACTTTAGGTGCTATATGTGGAGGAATTGCTAAAAGTATATCAAAATCAAATTCATCATTTTCAAAAACTAATTTTTTAGATTCAACATGTTTAATTTTTTGAGAATTATGAAAAATAATTTTCTCTGAATTTACTAAATCAAGAATTTGTTTACTTACTTCAGGGCCTGCAGCTGGTAATGTCATTGGTGCAGGACTGTAAAAATCAATTTGTATAGAATCTCGTATTCCTCTGTTTCTAAGCATTGAATCAACTAGTAAACTAGCCTCAAAAGGTGCTGGTGGACATTTGTAAGGCATTCCCATAATGGCAATAGCAATTTTTCCAGATTCTATTTTGTTTAATTTTTCATTAATTTCATTAAGTTGATTATGATCATACAAATTAAATCCATTTTTTACCAGACCAGGTATTTTTTCAGGTACTAATACTGCACCCATACAAATAATTAAAAAATCAAACAAAATGTTTTCAGATTTTGTTTTTACAAAATTATTTTTTGGATCAATTTCAATAATTTCATCTTTGATAAAATTAATTTGTTTTTTTGGTAGTTCATTTAATGATCCAATTGAATTTTCAAAAGTTCTAGTCCCATTCATTATCCATAATTTTGCATATCCAACCATAAACCAGTCTTTTTTATCTATAATTGTAATTTTGACTTTTGATGAATCCAATGAATTACGAATTTCATTGGCTGCAGCAAGACCACCAAAACCTCCACCTAAAATTACAACGTGTGGGATATTTGACAACTATTTTTCTTGGGTTGTTGGTCTAATCAAAATTTCGTTAACGTTAACATGTGATGGAGAATCCACTGCATACAAAATTGCATTTGCAATATCTTGTGCTTGTAAAGTTTCCATTTTTTTTCCATTTTCTACAAATTGTTGAAGAGATTCATCAGTAATTGTGTCAGTTAGTTCTGTTGCAACTATTCCAGGTTCAATACTAGTAACTCGAATATTAGAACGAACACTGAATTCTTGTCTTAGTCCTTCTGTAAATGCAGCTACAGCAAATTTTGTTGCACAATAAACGCTACCAGCAGGAAATACAACTCTTCCTGCTACTGATGAGAGATTAACTATGTGTCCTGATTTTTTTTCTTTCATATGAGAAATTACTGAACCTGTACAGTACAATACTCCTTTAATATTAACATCAATCATTTTATCCCATTCATCTACTTTGAGATTTTTGAAAAAACTTAATGGCATCAGACCAGCATTATTTACTAAAATATCTATTGAACCCCATTTATCTAAAACTGCTTTAGCAAAATTATCACATTCCTCGCGTTTTGTAACATCTAATTTTTGAAAATAAACTTCTCCACCTTCAGCAATAATTTTTTTTGATAATTCTTCTAGTCTATCAACTCTTCTAGCTCCAATTGCAACTTTAACACCAGCTTTTGCAAGTGTTATTGCTGTAGCTTCTCCAATTCCACTACTTGCTCCAGTGATTATTGCAACTTTACCGTTAATCATTGATTATCATCTAAATTTTTGTCAACAATACTAAAAATGTTTAGAAAATTAGTTACTATGTTTTTAAAACAAATAATTAAAATTCTCATAAGTTTTTTAAAAGAAAAAATTCATAGTAATTTGTGATATCTGAAAATTGCGCTTATTGTGGGGACATGACAGATATGCCATTTCATTGTAGTTATTGTAAAGATCCTTTCTGTTCTGAACATAGACTACCAGAAGAACATAGATGTGTAAAATTGCGACAAATTAGATCAGAAAGATTTGGACAAAGAAAAGTTATTCGAGACGGAAATAAAGGCAAGGGAAATATCTTTAAGCGATTTTTTGGAAAATAATTAAATTAGTAAGGACTTTTTTCAGGAGAAATTTTTGCTCGTCTTCCTTGATAAATTAAGGCAATTGCTAATGCAAACATAACCATTGCAGTTAATGGAAAATTTTGTGGTGCAGGTAGAATAAACCAATAGTAAATACCAAAAGCTACAGACACAACTGCCTGAGTCCAAAGTTTAATCCATTTTGGAATTTTAATTGCTCTAGAAATTATTTCAACAATAAAAATTCCAATTACAGGATAAATTGTATAAAAAAGAAAATCAATAACATCTACTCCAGTATGAGACATAATTTGTATAGATAATAGGTATAATTTCTACCTAATCTTCCCATCTTACCTTTGTTGCAATATTTTTAGCAATTAAGGCCTGTGCATTTTCATATGGAATTGTAGCTATATCTTCTGCTTTAAATGGACCATATTTTTCAAGATCTGCACCTACAATTTCATCAACTTCGCTAAGAAATCTAATCACAACTTTTTTGATTTTATGATTTTCAGCTAATGATTCAAGAAATTTTGATTTTCCATTAATTGTTGCAGATAGAATCATTTCTGTTCTTTCATTTTGTTCTTCTTGAGAATCTAAAATGAATTTTTCTTCATCCAGAAGAAGACTAATTTCAAAATCATCAGAATTAGAAATTTTTTCTAATCTAATATGAATAAGTAATGACGTTAATTCACTTGCTAATTCTATCATTGTATCTTTAATTTTATTTTCTACATCATCAAATTCTTGTTTTCGTAGATTCCCAATAAAATCAGATAGATTTCGATAAAAATTTGGTTTGATTTCTAGTAAAGAATCATTTTCTGTTTCTCGTAGTACTGTATTATGTAACGAATTGATATCGATTTGATTTGATTCAGACATATTCTACCTAATCCTTAAATGCTGGTTGTATTTGTGTTTGATTGAAGTAATAAATTGCCATATAAAGTCAGTCACGGAAAAGCTATGCAGATAGGATATTCACCTGACGAAGTATTCTCAAGAATTCAACATGAAGGAATTCAATTTATCGATTTACAATTTACTGGTTTGACTGGTCATTTTCATCATACCACAATTTCTGCAAATACATTCACACCAGAACAAATGAGAGATGGATTACCAAAGTTAGATGGTTCATCAATTGTAGGTTTTACAACAATTGACGATTCAGACTTATTGTTAAAACCTGATCCAAATACATTTGCAATTATTCCTTGGATGACTGAAAATAAAACAGCTAGACTACTTTGTGATGTCTACTGGGGAGAAAATAGAGGAAGATTATCTAGAGACCCTAGAGGTATTGCTCAAAAAGCTGAAGAATATATCAAAACTCAAGGATTTGATTTTAGTACATGGGGTCCTGAGGTAGAATTTTTTGTTTTTGACAAAGTTCATTGGGATGTTTTAACACCATACAAAGGACAATCATATTCAATTGAATCAAAAGAAGCACCATGGAGTAATGATGGAGATGGATATCCAATGGGATTACAAGAAGGATACTATCCTACAACACCTTCAGATACTCTCACACCATACAGAAATGAATGTGTAAATATTCTTAGTAAAAATTTTGGAATTTTATGTGACAATCACCATCACGAAGTTGCAACTGCAGGACAATGTGAGATTGATATCATGTACGATCATATGACAAACGCTGCAGATGCTGCACAATCTTACAAATATGTAATTAAAAATGTCGCACAAAAATATGGAAAAGTTGCAACATGTATGCCAAAACCAATTGCAATGGATGCAGGTTCAGGAATGCATGTTAATGTTAGTTTATGGAAAGGAAAGGATAATGCATTTTACGATCCTGATGATGAGATTGAATTGAGTCAAACTGGTAGATATTTTTGTGGTGGAATAATTAATCACGCAAAAGCATTATCTGCAATATGCAATCCAACTACAAATTCATACCATAGATTAGTTCCAGGATATGAAGCCCCTGCCTATATTGCATGGAGTGCAGGAAATCGTTCAGCAATAGTAAGAGTCCCAAAACATTTGAAAGGAAAACAGTATTCAAGATTAAAAAGACTAGAATTTAGAGCACCTGATCCATCATCAAATCCATATCTTGTCTTTGCTGCAGTAACAGCAGCAGGAATGGATGGAATTAAAAAGAAAATAGACCCAGGAGAGCAAATACAAGATGATATATTCAAAATGACTAAATCAGATAGAGCTAAGCGAGGAATTGGAGTTCTTCCAAAAAGTCTTGGTGAGGCATTAGATGAATTAGAAAGTGATCGAAAATTCTTGAATCCAATTTACACTAATGATGTAATTGATAAAATTATTGAATTAGAAAGAAGAGATCAAAGAGAAATTGCAATTAGACCACATCCGCATGAATTTTATCTATACTTTGATGTTTAGAATTTTCCAGCATATTCAAAAATATAGTATATTGATATTCCAATTAAGACAAATCCAGAAGCAAAAAATATTTCTTTTTTTGTATCAGATGTAGCAGCTTTGTATAATAAAATACCGCCAGCAAGACCTACAGATAAAACTAGACTTCCAATAATTACAATATCAAAACTAGTGTTTGTGATCAATGGATGGAAGAATCCAGAAAGTAATGCAAAAAATATTGCCAAATAAACATATTTGAAACTTGCAAGTGCTTTTGATGAAATATTACTCATTATGATTCGTAAATGTAGTTATCAAATAAACTTTTGAAGGGAAAAATTTTTGAAATAATCTTACATCATTCCGCCCATGTCAGGCATTCCACCCATTCCAGGTGGCATTCCACCCATTCCACCCATTCCAGGTGGCATTCCAGGTGGCATTCCTCCTTCTCCTCCGCCGCCACCGCCACCAGAACTTTGTGTGGCAATGACATCATCGATTCGAAGTAACATGCATGCTGCTTCAGCTGCTGCTGAAACAATTTGAAGTTTAACTGCTAATGGTTCAATAATATCACTTGATTTCATATTTCCAATTTTTCCTTTCATAACATCAATACCAGTCCATTTTTCACCTTTTTGTTGTTTAGAACGTAAAACTGTAAGAGTGTCAATTGGATCCATTCCTGCATTTTCAGAAAGTGTTAACGGAATTGATTCTAGGGCATCTGCAAATTTTTCTGCTGCTAATTGTTCTCTACCTTCTAATGATTTTGACCAACCTCTAAGTTTTGTAGAAGCAAATGTTTCAGGGGCACCTCCACCTGCGACAATTTGTGGTTTTAAAATTACATCTTTTACTACCATTAAAGCATCATGAACAGAGCGTTCAACCTCATCAACTACTCTTTGAGAACCTCCGCGTAATAGTAAAGTTACAGATTTTGGATGTTTGCAACCTTCAACAAATACCCACTTATCTTCTTCAATTTTTCTTTCTTCAACAGTTTCAGCAGTACCTAAATCTTTTTCAAATAAATCATCTAGGTTTGTAACAATTCTAGCACCTGTTGCTTTTGCAAGTTTAGTTAGATCACTTTCTTTAATTCTTCTGACTGCAATAATTCCTGCTTTTGCTAAATAATGTTGTGCCATATCATCCAATCCTTTTTGACACAATACAACATTTGCACCAGAACCAATTACTTTGTCAACCATAGTTTTTAGCATTCTATTTTCTTCGTCTAAAAATGATTTTAGTTGTTGAGGATTTGAAATGTTAATTTTTGCATCAGTTTCAGTTTTACTAATTTCTAATGCAGTGTTAATCAATGCAATTTTTGCATCAGTAATTTTTCTAGGCATTCCACCATGAACAATTTCTTTGTCAAGTACAATACCCTCAATAATAATAGAATCTTTTATGGAGCCACCTGCTTTCTTTTCTACTTTAATGTCATCAATGTCAACTTCATAGTTTTCACCAGCTTTTTCAGAAACAGCAACTACAGATTTTACAATAATATCAGCAAGTAAATCAGAATCTTTTCTAACTAGTTTAGTTTGCATTGAAGTTTTTGCAATTTTAGTAAGCATATTTTTGTCAACTGGAGAAATTGAATCTGCAATTTCTTCAAGATATTCTTTAGTTTTTCTTGCTGCTTTTTTATATCCATCAACAATAATTGTTGGATGAACATCTTGATCAATTAATGATTCAGCATGTTCAAGTAAAGCACCAGCTAAAACAACAGCTGAAGTTGTTCCATCACCTACTTCATTATCAGTAGTTTTAGAAATCTCAACCAACATTTTTGCTGCTGGATGTTGAACATCAATTTCTTTAAGAATAGTAGCACCATCATTTGTAATTGTAACGTCACCTAAGGAATCAACTAACATTTTATCCATTCCTCGTGGACCTAAACTGGTATGAACAATTTCAGCAACAATTTTAGCTGCTGCAATATTGTTTTTTTGAGCATCTTTACCTTTAGTTTCTGAACCGCCTTCTTTTAGCAGCACAACAGGCATATTTCCTTTAGAAGTTGCTTGCATACCCATAAATGGCAAAACTCCAGATTCCCCTTTTATACCTTCCAGATCAGTATAAGAAAAATGAATCAGATATCGGTGTTTTTAAATTGGGAAAACCAAATAACAAATCATGGTTAAATCCCAAAATAAAGAATCTTACAATAAAATATTTGCGAAATTAAAAGAACATCACAAATGGTTTGAAAATTCAATTCCTTTAATTGCCAGTGAGAATATACCAAGTCCTGCAGTCAGGGAAGCAATAATTTCAGATTTCGGCAATAGATACGCCGAAGGTTGGCCAGGAGACAGAGTGTATGCTGGATGTATCTACATTGATGATGTAGAAGTTGAATGTATGAAACTAGCTAAAAAACTATACAAAGCAAAATTCGCAGATGTTAGACCAATTTCAGGTGTTATTGCAAATTTAGCAGTTTATTCAGCTTATTCAAATCCAGGTGATGTAATGATTGCACCATCAATTCCAGCAGGTGGTCATATTTCACATGGTAAAAAAGAACATTCAGGTACTGCTGGATTAGTTCATGGATTAGAAATTGAATTTTATCCATTTAACGCTGAGGATATGACAATTGATGTTGATAAAACTAAAGAAAAAGTAAAGGAGTTAGAAAAAAATAAACGTCTTCCAAAAATGGCAATGTTTGGTGGTTCACTGTTTCTATTTCCACATCCAGTAAAGGAATTATCAGATTTTCTTAAAACATATGATATTCACATTAATTATGATGCAGCTCATGTTGCAGGATTAATTGCAGGTGGTAAATTCCAGGATCCATTACGTGAAGGAGCAGATACAATGACAATGAGTACTCATAAAACATTGTTTGGTCCTCAAGGAGGATTGGTGTTAGGTTCTGAAGAACATGAAGAACCAATTAAAAAAGCAACATTCCCTGGATTGACCAGTAGTCATCACATTAACAATATGGCAGGAAAAGCTGTTGCATTTGCTGAAGCATTAGAATTTGGAAAAGATTATGCATCTGATGTAATTAAAAATGCCAAAGTATTTGCTGAAGCATTAAACGATGCCGGATTCAAAGTATTAGGTGAAAGTAGAGGGTTTACACAATCACACCAAATTGCAGTTAACGTTTTAGATTATTCTGATGGAGGTAAAGTTGAAGCTGAATTAGAAAAAGCCAACATAATTGTAAACAGACAATTAATTCCTGGAGATATTAAAGCTGGTAGAAATTATTTCCATCCTGGTGGAATTAGATTGGGCGTATCTGAAATAACAAGATTAGGAATGAAAGAAAATGAAATGAAAGAGATTGCAACATTCATCAAACAAATAATTATTGAGAAAAAGGATCCAAAGAAAGTTCTTCCAAAAGTTAAATCTTGGAGAAAAGATTATCAAAAAGTGAAATACTGTTTTGATAAGAAACTTGGTGCCTACGAATACGTCAAATTAAGATAATTTTATGCGTAATCGGTAAGAAGAGATTGATCTCCTTCACTCTTACCAAAAACTAATTCAATCTCATCAGATAATGCATGAATTCGTCCACGCTGATATTCCCCAACATCATATTTGTCAACAAGTCTTTTTGCAAGTTTTAGATATTTTTCAACTGAACCTCTGGTAATAGTTGCAATTAATTTATGTCCACAAACACATGTTTGGATCAGAGGCATTCGACGATATGATTTTCCGCATGCTGTACATCTAAAACTTTGTCTAGCATATGCTCTAAGATTTCCCATTATATCTGGAACAAGATGAGTAGAAATTACATTTGAAACTAATTCTGATGGATTTACAACATCAATCAACTCAGCATTTCTAACTTGCATATCAAATTTATCAAGCATAGAACCAAGTGTTGAATATGCACTTCGAGATTTAGAAGTAGTTAATGACGAAGTTGAATGAGTAAAATGATAATCATAAAATTGTCTTTTAGTTTCCAATCTTGATTTAATAATTTCAACTGAAGTAACATCAGATGCTTTACTTTGTTGAATTGTTGATTCAAAAAATTCTAGAGGAAGTATTTTTGTTACTTCAAGATTATGTGCCTGAGGTTGAGACTCGTGTGGTAAAACAAGAGGTTGAACTAGTAATGGAGCATCCATCAGGCCTCCTATTCTATCAGAAAGAAATTGTCGTGAAAAATTAAGTAAACTATCCATTAACAACATAATTGAATCAGCATCTCCATCAGCATCTCGTCTTTTCGCTGAATGCCAGTTAGGTGTTCCAAAACAAACATGTGTTTCAGTATATCCAATAATTCTACCTACAATTCCAACAGAGGTATGAGGTGCCAAACCAATTATCAAATGACCAATTAATTCTTCAGTATTTTTTACATTGTAAAATGATGATTTACCATAAAATTTTACTAATAATGTATCAATGTATTTACAAGTAGAAACCAGATATCTTCCACTTTCATTAGGAATTACTACATCTTGCATTCTAAGCTCAATAATTTGATCCATGTTTTCTAGTGGTTTTCCATCAATATCATGAGAATATCCTAATTCCTTTAATTTTTCAATAGAAGTTCCAATCCATGATGGTTTGAATTGAGTTAAAGGAGAATTTGTTGCATCAAATCTAATAGTTCCATCTTTGAAGGTGGTTAAACCTAGATTTTGACGTACAAGTCCCTTTTCAAGAGGTTCTGCAATTTTATCTTGACTGATTAATTCTTTGAGACCTTTGAAAGGTTCTTTCGCACGAAGGCCCATTTTTTCTTGAGCTAAAAGTAATCGTGATTTCAATGGAAATTCTTTATGAGAATGTGCTGGAGCTTTTCTCTTACATTTTTCACAGAATGGTTCTGTTAGTATATCTCTACAATTATTGCATCTGAAAGAAACGGTTGTTTTTTCACCACAATTGGAACAATTGATTCCAATAGATGGTTGATTGCATTGTGAACAATGACGATTGTAGATGTTTGCAAAAAAGTGCTCATTTCGTGATGCTTTTAGAAGATCTCTAGTTGGTCCACCTTTATCTGAAATTGGGAACAACACATGCGTAGGAGGCTTCATTTGTCGAGGAGCTGCCTTTTCAGGCCTTCCAATTCTAACTCCAATGGCAGTAGAAAATTTATTATTAATTTTAATTTTTGATGAATTTGATAGTATTTGAGGAATGGATAATTCATTAATTGTTGGTTTAATTATAAATAATAAATTAAAGAAAATTTTTGCTTCATCATTTTCTAGAATAATAGATTGGTTAACAACTTTGTGTGGCGTTCCCAATTTTTCTAAAATTTTTTTAATTTCAATCGAGTATTCGATTCTATTTTCACTATAGTTTTTTGCTTGTAAAAGTTGAAGTAATTCTTCAGAAGAAATTTTATCCCAATAATAGAGATAGTGTGGATGTAATGAAAACTTGTAATCAATTGAAATTTCTAATGCTTCCTCAACAGAAGGTAATTTTGTTAAGAATTGATTTAGATGTTGATTATTAGGATCAGATTTAGAAATTATTTGTTTTAGTTCTTCTATCCAAATTTCTTCAACATATCCTGAAGGAATTAGTTGAGCATTATTTTCAAGAAAATCTCCAAAAGTAATTAGAATGTCTCCAAGATGTAGAATTTTTTCTATTTTCTTTTTAATTTCTATTCCATGCTTAACATCTCTAATTTTTACAACATCTCCATTAAGAAGACGTACTGTTGGTGTTTCAATACTATCAACAAATGCTACAGTTGCGCCTTTCCCAGGAAGATCACATTTGACTTGTGTCCCAACTGCTATAGTATGATCTAAGATTTCAGCAACTACAGGATGAAATCCAACTGCTGCAAATCCAGTATTACATGCTCTTCCATATCTAAGCCTAAATCCACCTAATTTGTTAGGCATAGATAAGACAGATCTACCTGTGATTACCTCACGCATTCTTTTTGCTGCAGCATCTTCTTGATTATCACCTGTTTGAACTGCACCTTTAAGCTCTCCAAGCCATTCCCAGCCATCTAAATTGTACATTTCTATTCTTTTCAGTAATTTCTTTGATCTTCCAATCAAACCATCATTAAGAACACGTAAAGCTCCTCCTCTAACTCTATCAGTTTTAATTCGATTCATTCCTTTATGGTTTACAACTTCATATGGATCAGTATCAACACCAGCCAATTCAACTGGAAGATTTGAAATTACATGTTCAATATCTTCATCTAAAATATGAAATTGAAAGCTACTAGCTTCTCTTTCATAAATTCTTAATTCCTCTACAAATCTACCTGTTTCATCATCAAAAGAATTTGCTTGAAATTTGGATAATCCTGCAATTTTCCTAACATGGTCTGCAATTAGTAGAGTAACTGCAGATTCTGTGCCTCCTGCAGAACGCATAGGTCCTGCAATTGAAACTGAAAGATAGTCAGTTCCATCCTTATTTTTCTTGATTTTGACTTCACTAATTCCTTGAAGAGGTGCAATTGTAACACCTTCAGTAATTATTGCTAATCCTACACGTACTGCAAGATCCAATTTTTCTTCTAATGAAGCATCAGTTAGAGAGTATTTTCCTAAAGCAATGTCTTTTGCTAAAATGAGTGCTGAAAGTTCTTTACCATTAATTTTTAAAATTTCTCTTAATGGATCTGCAATGTCAATTTCGTGCATTTTTGCAACTCGATCTGCTAAATCAAATGCGATTTTCGGCTCAATTATGCCTGAAGAATCAACTAAAGTTGATTTTGCCGATGCTGCATGCTCAAAAATAGAATATGTCTCATTTGAGAGATTTGAATAATAATTTAGATAGTAATCTGGCATCTCAATACCACGAATTCTGGAAATTGCGTCGTTTTCAGACATTATAGTATAGTATTATTTGCTACTTTGAATTGCTTTTGCTATTTCTTCTAATTTTGTAAGACTTCCACCTTTCTCAAGGAAAGTTCCAATCACTAATGCATCTGCACCTGCTTTAACAAGATTTTCAGCAGTTTCAACATCTTTGATTCCACCACCAACGATTAGAAATCCATTAAATGTATGTCTGACAGTTTTTACCATTTCAGGAGTTACACTAGATTTTGCACCAGATCCTGCTTCTAAGTAAACAAATCTCATTCCAAGAAACTGTGCTGCTAATGAATATGCTGCAGCAATTTTTGGTTTTTCAAATGGTATCCCTCTAGCAGACCCAACAAACCAAGCAGATGTTCCATCTCCTATCACTAAGTAAGCTGTTGGTAATGGCTCCAAACCAAATTTTGCTACACTTGGAGCGGCTAATGCCTGTGCCTGAGTAATAAAATAAGGATTTTCTGAATTCATTAAGGAGCTAAACAGAATGGCATCAGCATCAGGCACGACACCTGTAACATTTCCGGGAAAGAGAATTATTGGAATTTGTATATTTTGTTTAATGCCTTTAACAACTTGAGACATTTCAATCTGATCAGTAGCTGATGAACCACCTACTAAGATAGCAGAAGCACCAATTTTTTCAACATCTTGAGCTAGTTTACTAGAAGCCTCCAAATTTGAAACCTCAGAATCAATTAGTACAAACAGTAGTGCATTTTTCTTTTCTAGTTCAGATTTTAGGAATGATTCTACTTTACCAACCATAGTTGTGGTTTGTATATGACACTTTAAAGTTTAATTGGAATACCGGTATACAGTATTGTATAGCTATGGCAGAGTCTAAAGAATCTAATTTTAACAACATTATTAGTAAAATTATCAAAAAATCACTGTTTACAGAGCGACAAATTGAAATTATTTTAAATCAAAAGGATCTTTTAGAATCAAGTTTTTCCATATCTAAAGGCGCGTATTACAGGCAAGTAGGTCAATCTAGAGAGAAATTAGTTGCATTATTCTATTCAATTATACTTTTACGTGGTTTAGGCATACTTTTACCTGATGATATTGATGTGATATCGAAACTTTCTGAACAAATTAGTGTGATTAACGATAGTGATATCTTTCCTGAAAGAGAAGATGAAGTGATTAGTGTGATAGAGAAGCTCATCAGACAGGCATCAAATATGTAATTGATGTGATTAGTGTGATTACTATAATGAATAGCCTATTGTGATTACCTTTATTGAATTGTGATTGTTAGTGTGAGATTGTTAATCTAAAGTGTGAAATAATTTTGGTCAATCACAATAAATCACAATATAGGCATAGAAATTGTGATGTTAGTAGAGATTCCTGATCCTGAAGTGATTTTAGGTGTGATTTTAGCATTTTTGATAGGTCTAGGTGGCTTGTATCTATTCTTCAAAATACGTCCATTCATTAAATCTAGTAGTGATATTGATGATCCTACCCAAACAGAGCGTTTAGAGTACTATGAAAGACAATTAATTGATATGAAAATACGCCTAGATGCATTAGAAATTCAAGGAATTGATCAAAAGCCTGTTGATCCTAACCTGGAATTGAAACAATTCATGCAAGAATTAGTAGAAAATCAGGAATCACAAAAAGAAGTTGAAGTGATTAAAGAGCCTGAAATTATTGTTGAAAAGCCTGTTTCTATGCCTAAAATTCCCAATATTGAGCATGTGAGCCCAACTGATTATGTGTTACACTTAATCACAAACAAAAACATGACATCACGTGACATACAAATCACAACAAAAAGAAGTAGGGAGCATACTTCACGGTTAATGAAGAAATTATTTGAGAGTGGTTTGGTCCAACGAAATACTGAAACAAAACCTTACACATATTCAATTACTGAAAAGGGTAAATCTCAAGTTGATAGTATAATATCGAATCCAACGGTTGTATAGACGATAACAGAAATTATTTCAAGTTAAATTGTTTGTAAATTAGTTAATTTTAGCCTAATAACTTCATAAATTTTAATTATTTAATAAAATATTAATTTAATAAATTATATATATTATTAAATTATAATGAAATTATGTCAGTTCAAGAAAATGCAGTATTAGTAAAAATTACTTCTGCAGGTACAATATCTATACCAAAACAATATAGAAAATTTATGGATATTCAAAAAGGTGAATATGTGAAAATGACGTTAGGAAATAATAGATTAATTGTTAGAAAAGTAACTATTGTTTGACCAATTATTGTTGTTTTTGAGTAATTTTGATAGATTGGTAAGTCCATTCTCTACCAGTTCTATTCCTTTCCACCCTACCTTTTGAGGCAAATCTTGACAAATATGTCGAAATGACACTAAGTTTTACAGGTTCATTGAATTCATCTTCATATTTTTCAAGAATGTTTGTTGAAGTGAATTTGCCTATAGGGAAGAATTTATCTACAATATGCCAAATTTTTGAGCCTACAGAATCCATTTTAATGGATTGCTCTTCCTCTTCTTCAATATTCATCAAGTCCATCATTTCAAAAATTTTGAGAACTTTGTCCCTGGTAACATTCCCTTCTAATTTAATATCATAACGGGCGCCATCTGCATCCTCCATATCTATTCGTATACGTTTTTTTGCCATCTTTGAGATCTAACAGATCTAATGTTAACGGTTGAACTGATCTGATCAGTTTTGTTAACATTGTAGTTTGTTAACATTGACTGCCTAGTTCACGCCTAACCAATTTTTTGTTATTAACATCTAATTTCTAATTTAAGCCCTTTAGTTATGAAAATATCGTGACTGGAGTGGAAATAAAGGGGTAATTTTGAGATATTAACAGTGTTAATGGGTTTCTTAACGCCTGGATTGGAAATAAAGGGGTTAAAATGAGGTTTTTTTTGATTTTCTTCACATAAAATTAACATTTTGTTAACTATTTCTTCTTTCAATTTAAGACCTCACACACCAATATTTCCACTCTATCTTTTTTAAAATTATTTTTTTTAGAAAATCTAAAACTAACTAAAAATAATTACTTACAAACTAAACTAGAATTACTATTGTATTCTATACTCTCATAATTGTAAGAAGTGTATGTTGATATTGTTAGGAAATGAAGGTGTCTGAGTATGTCTGACCCGATAGATAGAATGTTAGATGCAGCTGAATCTGGAAAATCAATAATTAAAAATCGAGAGATTCTTCATTTTACATACATTCCAAATATTATACTTCATAGAGATTCAGAACAAGAACAAGTTACTCAATCACTTTTACCAATTCTAAAACAATCTAGACCATCAAATTTACTAGTGTATGGAAAACCTGGAACTGGTAAAACATTAGTTGTAAAGAAGGTATTATCTAAAATCCAAGAAAGAGTAGAAAAATCAAACTTTCCAATTAAATTAGTGTACTCAAATTCTAAAAATGAGACAACATTATATGGATTATTGGTCAGTTTAGGCAGGCAATTAGGCCTAAATGAGAAGGAATTACCTACAACTGGATTGGCAATTAGTGAAGTCTTCAAAAGACTACTAAATAGAATTAGAGAGGAAAAACTCAATGCGGTTTTTGTAATAGATGAAATAGATTACCTTGCTCAATTGGTCGTAAAAACTGGCAAAGATATTCTATATCAATTAACTAGAGCAAATGAACAATTAGAGGTTGGTTCGCTAACAATGGTAGGAATTTCAAATGACTTAACATTCAAAGAAAAACTTGATCCTAGAGTAATTAGCAGTTTAGGTGAAGAAGAAATTGTATTTACAAATTATAATGTTGAACAAATTAAAAAAATTCTAGAAGAAAGAATCAATGAATCCTTTATTGAAAACGCCATAGAAGACCCTGCGTTAAACCTCTGTGCAGCACTTGCTGGAGGAGAACATGGTGATGCCAGAAGAGCCATAGATTTACTTCGAGTTGCAGGAGAACTTGCTGAAAGACAACAATCTGATAAAGTTACAATTGAGCATGTTAGAGAAGCCTCTCTAAAAATTGAAGAAAACAAGGAAGAAGCCTCTCTAAAATCATACCCATTACATGAAAAATTGGTGCTTTTAGCCATAATGAAGGCTAATGGATCATCTACTGGTGAGATATACTCCTCTTACAAAAATCTCTGTAAAGTCGTTGGGAAAGATGGTTTAACTCAAAGACGAGTTACACAAATGCTAAGTGAAATTGAACTTTCTGGAATTATCTCTGGAAGATTAATCCATCAAGGAATTCATGGAAGAACAAAAAAATACAAACTTACAGTTTCGTCTGAAATGATAAAAAAATCCTTCAAAGATGAATTAACTTTGCAAGACATTATTTGAGTTTGAACTATAATTTTGATGAAATACTTGAAAAGTTTTTAGATTTACAATAATAGCAAGACCTGGATTTGGGACCATTCCAACACTGGCTTGAAAAGGTGTTTGTTTTTGCCATGATCCTGAATTAACTAACAAAATTCCTTTGTACATATCTAATTGAGCTTTATGAACATGCCCTACATGAAAAATATCTGGAATGTCTTCAATTACTAAAAGATCTTCTACTTCTGGTGCTATTGGTGTAGAACTACCATAAACTGGACTTAGATGTCTGGCTCTTAAGAGATTTTTCATAACATCTGTAGGTTTATCATAACTTAGGCCAGGAGTAGTTTTTACAATATCATCTATACTTTGACCATGAAACATCAATACCTTAACTCCATTTAATGAAACTAGGGCTGGATTTCCAACCATCTCAAAATTTTCTCTTTCCCATAAACCTGAGTTGTATTTTTGTGGTATTGCAGGTTGAGGTAAGGCTCTTCTTCCTGGATCATGATTTCCAGGCATAATGATTATTTTCACATTTTTTGGAATTTTATCAAGTAATTCTTCTGCCTTTTGTAATTGTTCTTCAATAGTTTGACAAACCAATTCTTTATTTTGATTTGGGTAAATTCCAACACCATCAACAATATCCCCTCCAATTAAGACAAATCGAACTTTTCTTGCTACAGGGTCAGGACTAGATATCCAACTTACAAATTCAACTAACTCCTCTTCCATGAAGTATTTACTTCCTATATGCAAATCTGATAAAAATACAGCATAAACTTCACTTTCTGATTTATTGATTTTCTGATCAGGGATATCCGGCATAATTAGGTCTTTAATCATTAATCCTGAATTTTTGGCTGAAGCAACTCGTGCCATAACAAATTGATCAATTAATAGAGTTCCAGCAGTTTTTTGTAATTCCTCATCAAAAATAATACCCTCAAATGAGCCTGAAGGGTCTTCCAACACTAATTTGGTGATGTTTCTTTCAGCATTTCGTGTGGTAACTAATCCACAAACATACACATCATTTTCTAATTTTGTTGTTTTTACAACTGAAATAGATTTTATCATTTTTGATTCTGGTCTGTCAGAAATAATCCGCTTCATTTTGTTAAAACGACTAGAAAATAAGGCATTGTATCCTTTTACTCCTTCACCTGATGTGACTTTACTAGTGGGATCTGAAATTATTTTCACTTCGTTTAGAAGATTAGGATCATCTTTTATTCCCAGATATGTTTCTAAATCATTTTGGTTAATTTGAAATTTCTTTTGTCTTGTTTTTTCTTTAACAATTTCTTTTATGATTTTCTCTAATTGTTTTACATCTGTTATATCATCTAAAATTTTAAATGCATCTGGATGAATTTGAAACCCTTTGTTTAATGCATAGTTTAAGGCAAATGATAACTCCTTTTTCATATCAAAAAATATAATTTGGTTTAATTAAATCTGCTCCAAACTAACCCTCAAATATTGTTCATTGGATGAAAGCAATATGAATAAAATTAGAATTATTTCATTTTTTATATTTTTAGCAATTTTTACAGGTATTTTTCAACTTGGTTCAATGTCTACTGTTAGTGAAGAAGAAGCAGATTTGTTTATGGAAGAATTTGAAAAATTAGTATTAGATATTGATGCATTTGGTATTTTTGTACATAACACAACTATTGCACTACCAATGTTTATTCCAGGATTTGGTATTTTCTGGGGATTATTTTCTTCTTGGTCTACAGGATATGCATTTGCTGCGATTATAACATCTATGCCTGAAATAGCTCACATTTCTCCTCTATCAATTTTATTTTTATCACCATTTGGATTAATGGAAATTTCAGCATATTCATTAGGTATTTCTAGAAGTTTTATTTTGATTAAAGCAATAATTACAAAAACGAATCTATCTCAATTTATCAAACCAACAATTATTGAAATTGGAATTGTTATAGGCCTTCTTTTAGCTGGTGGATACATTGAATTCTATATGATAGAATTAGTTGAAAATGAAAGTATTGAAATGCCTGGATTATAATTTAGATAATTAATTTTCCCATTGCCATCTGTAATTCATGTAAGAGTCTAAACTTGCTTGATTAAATACCATTACAGACAGATCAGAAAATTCTTTTCCTTCTAATTCTTTTACAGTTCCTTCAAAATTCGTTTCATTTTCTGTTGTAATAGCCTCAAAAACATGAACTTTCATTTTAGTTGTATCAAATCCATTTACTCTAAGGTAATTTGCTATTTCTGATGGCATAAAATGTTTGTCTGGTTGTTTTGGCCAAGGTCTTGGAACTAATACAACACTAAAACCATCTATCAATGCTTTTTGTAATTCTAATTTTTTATCCTCAATTGGGGTTGTTACATGCATTGTAATCACTTTGGATTTATCTAAAGGAACTTTAGCCCTTGATGCAGCAACTTGAATTGAACTTATTCCAGGAATGATTTCCACTTCTCCAAAAATCTCTATTAATCTATCAACTACTTCAGATTCTGAAAAATTTACATCTCCAGTAAATGGAATTACTAATGTTCTATCACCAAGTTCCGGAAAAATTTTTTGATAAGATTTCTCTTGGTCATTCATAGTAATTTCATAGATTTCTTTATCTTGGATTAAATTCTCTATTGTTTTTAAAGTGTATTTGTAACCAATTAAAATATCACAATTTTGAACAATTTCCTTTACAATTTCTGTCACATATTTTGGTGATCCAGGTCCAACACCGACAGCATAAACTTTTCCCAATTTTATTTGGTAAATTTTTGCCTTTCTTTAACATATTGGACAAATGGTGCCCAATCTACTTTTAGAAACTTTGTAGGCTCTTTCATAGGATATCTGACCCAATCTTGGGCTATTGCATATTGAAAATTTTCTTTTTTACCATCTTTTTCATATTCTAAAAATAAAGCACTACCCCAATCCTTTTCTTCAAAACTAATTTTATCAATTTCATCAAATTTTAATCGAACATTTTTACTATTTTCTAAATCATTTGAAAGATCTTTTTCACCATATCCATCATGATGAATCATTGTGTTTTTTGATTTTAAGAAATTTATTACTTGTCTTTGTGTTATGGCTTGCCACCATTTCATTTTAGATTCAGTTTTATGAATAAATGTCAAATAATTATCCGTTAAAACCAGCATTCCTTCTCTTCCCCCAACTGAGAAAAATTTCTTAGATTCTCTCCACACTGAAACTAAATGTGCCTGAATCTTTTCTTCAGATTGCATATGGAAGATTTACTTAACTTTGTTAAAAACTAATACAATTGCCTTTTAAGTGAGATATTTTTTTTAAAAATATTGAATAAATTATTATTATTTTCACTATCTTTAATTTTAATTGGCACTGGAAGTTATGCCTTTGCAGAATACGTTGATGATCCTGTTGTTGTTTTAGAAACTAATAGTGGAAATATCACAATAGAATTTTTCAGTTTAGATGCACCTAATCATAGAACTAATTTTATTGTATTAGTAAAACAAGGATATTATGATGGAACACTATTTCATCGAATAATTCCTGGATTTATGATTCAAGGCGGAGATCCTAATACAATTAGTGGTTCTTCAAATATGTGGGGATTGGGAGGTCCTGATAAAAAAATAGATGCTGAATTTAATAATATCAAACATAATAGAGGAATTGTTTCTATGGCAAGATCAGCAGATCCTAATAGTGCAGGCTCACAATTTTTTATTGTTCATAAGGACTCAAATTTTCTTGATGGTGAATATACTGTTTTTGGAAGAATTGTAACTGAAGAAAGTTTTGAAACACTTGATAAAATTGCAGCATTGGAAACTACACCTGGTGATAAACCAATTAATGCATTTGAAACTAGAATCATAAAGGCTACTGTTGTTGAACGCTCCAGTATTTCAAAAATTATGGATTTAGGACCACCTGAACGTATTGGTGGACCTGTTACTCAATCTACTGGCAATCAAATTTTTGAAAGTAAAGAACTTGATATCGCATTTAGTGCACCTGAAGGTTGGTTATTACAACAATCAGATGGAACAAATCCTAATGCACCAGATGTTGTTGCAGTTGGTCCAAAAATTGGAGGTATTAATCCCGTAATTTCATTAACAATTCAAGATACTGGAGATAAAACTATTGATGATTTGATTACGGAAAAAAATAACATACTTGATCAAGCTGTTTATGCAGGAGATTTAGAAATTCTTTCACAAAATACAATTAAATCAAATGTTTATCAAACTGAAGCAACAGCACCTTTTGTAGTTGATGAAATCACTCATAACATTAAATTCTTAGATGTAATGATACATTCAGATCAAAAATCATACACATTCACCTATAGTAATACTGTTGAAAACTTTGATGATCAAATGTCTCGATTTAATGAATCAATTGATTCTTTTGAAATTCTATCTCAAGAATCACCTATTATGGAATCA
>JAOLZN010000014.1 GCA_028343855.1 Candidatus Nitrosopumilus sp.
TTAGACAACCGCCGCCTTCTTCTTCAGATGGAGTGGATGGTTGAGCAATAGCTTCACCTACTAAGATATCAAATATTGCAGATTCTTTTGGAATCGGTGTAAATAAAATTCCTTCAGCATCTATCTGAATATTATATAATCCATCTTGTGGAAATTCATATTTGAATCCGTTAATGATTCCTTCAGATGTATGTATCAAATTTGGAGTTTCAAATAATGTTTTACCCGACTCTGAAATTATAATTCTATAATCTATATGAACTTGAGTCTTTTGTGTCATTGGATTAATGAATTCAATTCCTAATTTTGTCAATTGATCAGTTTTAATATCATCATAAGATATTTTGATATCCAATGTTCCTTGATCCGTTGGTAAAGTTTGTGATTCAGCAAATGCAGGAATTGTAAACAGTGGAATTAATAGTAAAACTAGTAAAAATTTCATAATCATAGGTTTATTCTAACAAATAAAAATTATACTCAAATTTAATCTAAAAAAATTACCACGCATAGAAATTCCATACCATCTTTAAATATGGAATTAGTCGAATTTTTGTATTGCTTAAGCAAATTGGATTATTGATTATTGTAGTGGGAATTTTTACAATTCCAGCAATTATTCCTGATGTATTTGCACATGGATTGGGTGGTGATCAAGCTGAACCAATTACTTTTGGAGATATGGAAGTTACTGTACGTACACAATTGGATCCATCTGATATTACTGTTGGATATTTGGATCCTACAAATATGCAAATTCGTTTCTTTGATACATTAACAGACACTAATCTTGATAAGGTTACATATCGAGTCGAACTTTGGCAAAGTGGAGAGCTTTTAGCTAGAAATTTGTTTTATGATAACGATGGAAGATTGGATGTAAAAATTAAACCAAAACTTGGATGCGATAAAGATCCAATTGAAACTTGTACAGTTTATGGTGGTTCTGAGCATGCTAGTGCTCCAGGTGCACTGTTTGTTCAAGGAGCAGAATGTAGTGATGAAAATTTAGACATATGTGGTAGACCATCAATGACTGGTCCTATATTTATTCAAGGTGGGCTATACAAAATTACTGTAGACATTGAAGCCGCTACCAGCCCTAGAAGTGTATTAGCTGAGAGATTAACTTATGAAACTTTTGTTAGTATTGCACAAGAACAAGATTTCTTTTTGAAAACTGCAAATGCTGAAGAAATACCAGTTGTTGTAAAAACTTACTATGATGAGGTGGATAACTTTGCATTTGATACATCTGATAATTCAATCTCATTTGATATGCCCTTTGATTGGAGTCCAGACTATGTTGATTTAGTACAAGTTGTACATGAAGAAATTAGAGTTCCAAAAACATTTGCACCGTATGGAGAAGGTAAACAATTCAAAGGTTATGTTAATGGTATAGAAATTGATCAAAGAGCAATACTCAACGATCCTTATACTTCTGACGAAACAAACATTGTACACTTCTTAATTTCTAAAAATGAATTAGTAAAAATTAATGATAAATTAGGTCCAAATAATTTTGACAACCCTCAAATGGATTTCAAATTAGTTCCATTAGATGAAGTTGAAAGAAGTTCAACTGAATTTTATCTTGTAGATACTCAAAATTATGAACAAACTCCTACAACTGTAAATATTTCATGGGATGGAAATTATGGTGCAAATCAAAATGTTCCTTTTGAATTTACATTCTTTAATGAAAATCGAGGTCTTATCAAAGATGTAAGATATACTTACGTAGCTATTGATGAATTTGACAATGAAATTGCAAGATATGATGGTGATGATTCAGTCAATCCAGGAATAGTTTCAACTGAGGGAATTGACATTCAAAATATCTATATTCCATCTCAAGGTCCTATTCGTTTTGATATTCTAGTTTATGGAACTGGATTGGATTATGATCCAACTTATTCTGGAATTGGTTCTGCTATAATTGAACTTGGTCCAGGCATAGCAAAATCTACTATTCCTAAAGAATCAGTAATTTTGGAAACCTCATCAATCCCTTCCTGGATTAAAAATAATGCAGGCTGGTGGGCTGATGGTACAATAGATGATAATTCTTTCATTCAAGGAATCCAATATTTAGTTAAAGAAAATATTTTAAAAATCCCTCCAACTTCCCAAGGAACTAGTTCTGCAAATGATGTTCCAGCTTGGATTAAAAATAATGCAGGCTGGTGGGCTGATGGTACAATAGATGACACTGCTTTCATTCAAGGAATCCAATTTTTAATCAAAGAAGGAATTTTGAGGGTTCAATAATAGGTTTTTAAATAAATTTTGAGAAAAATAAACATGAAAGACATCAATGATATAATGCCAAAAGTTCCTAACATGAAATGGGGAGCATTAATGAACAAGCCTCCAACTAATGAGAAATTTGAACAGATGAATAAAATTTTTCCAGACAATGGTAAATGGCATACTGTATTTGAAGAAAAAAATTCAATTACAATTGATGGTAAAGAAATTCTAAAGAAAGATCCAAACAAGTGGACATAGATTGAAAAATTTATTGTTAATTTTACTTTTAATATTTTCCAGTGGATTTTTAATTAATTTTAA
Source organism: Candidatus Nitrosopumilus sp. (assembly GCA_028343855.1). Lineage (GTDB taxonomy): Archaea > Thermoproteota > Nitrososphaeria > Nitrososphaerales > Nitrosopumilaceae > Nitrosopumilus. The sequence goes on from JAOLZN010000014.1 coordinate 2,578, forward strand.
TGATGTATATGGTCATGGCGTTGGAAGTGAAATATTTCCACCTGTTGAATTAAATGGTAAACTTGTAAGTGTGGAAGTTTCATCTTCAACAAAGGATGATTTAGAAAATGATGATCAACAAATTTCAATTTCTCTAATTGATTTTGATTCTAGAATTACATTACGTGATGTTACATTTTTAATTAAATCTGAACGTGGTGAACAATTTCTTTTTGAAAAAGAATTTAAAGCTGATAATGGTTTTTTAGTTTTTAATTTTGTATCTGAAGATACTGATTCAATTATTGTTGATGAAAAAGATAGCGGTGAAGACTTTTTTGCTTCATTACTTGGTTTAGAAAGTAGATTAATTGATGTGAAAGGACCAAAACTTAGTGAGGGTGGATTATACAAGTTGGATATTAGCATAATTACGGCTGATGGATATTCTGAAAAATTAGAAATCCCTCTTGTTTTTAATGCAGGAATATCTATTGCACAGACTACCACTCATGATTTTATCGATCCAAGCTTTGGCCAACAAAATATTCAAGTAGTTACCTATTATGATGAAATTTCTAATTTTCAATATGAACCTGAACTAAAACAAATTAGTTTCTCTATGCCATTTGAATGGACTTCTACAAACATTGAACAAACATCAGTTGTTCATCAAGAAATTATTATTCCAAAAGAATTCGGTGCACTTCTTTTATCTGGATTTTCAATGTCTGTAAATGGAATTGAATTATCTGATGATATTGTAAATGTTGATGATTTTTTTACTGAAGGTCGTGTAGTTCATTTCATAATTTATCAAAAGGAATTATTGAATATTTTTGAAAATAGTTCAAATCTAAATGGAATGAATTTTGAAATTACACCAGACCGTGACTATACTCATCTTAGTTCAGTTACAGATAATGGACAATTTAGAATTCTTTTATCTTGGGAACCTGAACATCTTCAATCCAATTCAAATGCTAAAATAATTTTTGACATAACTGATATTTTCTTAAAAAACAAGCCTGTTTCAACCAATTATGAATTTTCTATTACCAAAGATGATCAAATATTGTTCAAACAAGATGGAATTAGTATTGATTCAAAAACAGAACATAATATCGTAAATTTCTCTATACCTGATGATCTTTCTGGAATTGTTTATGTTAATTTTAATAATTTAGATAATAATCAATTTGCAACAACTAGTATTCCTATTGCAATTCATGAAAATAAAAAAAATGACTTTTTATTAATTCCTAATTGGATTTATGATGATGCATTATTGTGGTCTGAAGAAAAAATTAATGATGAAAAATTTATTCAAATTATTAATTACTTAATTAAAAATGAAATTATTATAATTACTCAAAACGAATCTGAAGTTTTTGAAGTTTCAAAAATACCTTCATGGATTAGAACTATTACAAGTTGGTGGATTAATGGAGAAATAAATGATGAAACATTTGTTAAGAGTCTTGAATTTTTGGTTCAAAAGAACATCATTCCAATTTAATTCCCCTGTATTCGAAGTTTGAACCAGTTGTCTTTAAATTTAGATTGTCTGAATATGAGATCACTTTGTTTAAGCCCGAAAAATTAGTTGAAAGAAAATCCACATTATTTTCTGTTGTTGTTACAGGAGTAATTGCAATTTTGGCTTTACCTATAATTATTCCTCACATATTACATGGATACCATTTAGCACACATATTTTTGCATATTGGTGGAATTACACTTGCAGTATTCATTTCCACACTTGCATTAGCAGCATATTTTAGATTAAGAACAAAACGTCTTTTACTTAGTGCAATTGCATTTTGTACTTTCATAGGTGCAGAATCTGTTTTACTAGTTGATAGTACTTGGCCAACTCTGTATGATGTTGGTATATTGCCATTAAATGAAGTAGGTCACTTGTTGACTTTTATTACATTAGGATTACTGGCTTTAGGAGTCTTTAGAAATGATTGATAGATCTCAAAAATTACAGGAACTAATTGATGGAAATCCTGGAATCCAATTCCGTGAGATTATGCGTTCATCAGGATTAAAAAATGGCGTACTTTCTCATTATCTGAAAAAATTAGAAGATAATGGAGTTGTTAAAGTAGTTCGTGGTCCAAGACAAGTTAGATTTTATTCGCCAAACATTACTGAAGAAGAATCACTTGTAATCAAAGCTCTAAGAAAAGATACTCCACGTGATTTGTTACTTGCATTAATCAAAGACGATGGATTAGAATTTTCTCAATTAGTGCAGGAAGTTAAAAAATCTCCATCAACTGTTTCACTTTATTTATCACAAATTGTTGCTGATGGTTTAGTTGAAATCAAAGTTGTTGAATTGAAAAAAAGATATCATATTAAAGTAAGAGGGCTTGTAGATAAATTAGTTGAAGAATATAGACCAGGATCACTTGAAAAATCTACATCTGGATTTGAAGATATTATCAACTCCTTCTAAAATTTTAAAACCCAATTATTTGTTATTAGCACTAGGTTTTTTTGTATGTTTAACTGCAACTACACAATATTCTTTTGCTGAAGTTTTTATTCCAAGTCATGAATATGTTTCATATTTTGATTCTAATGGAATCTATACTGTAATTGGAAATGTAAAAAATGATCTTGACTATGCAATAATTCCAACTGTCACTGTTTCAGTAGAAAATAATTCCAAAATATTCTCTAAAACAATTCAGCATGTACCATTATCTGCTGGTAATGAGATTCCATTTAAAATTAAATTTTTTGAAAAATTAAACAATCCAGTTTTACTTCCTGCTGAATTATCTTTTGAAAAAACTTTACAAGATGAACTTCCTATTGCTATTCTTTATGATGAAACTTTGGTCACTTATGATGATGGTCATCTTACTGGTCGAATTCAAAATAATGGTGATACAACAATTTACAATCCAAAAGTTTTTGCAGTAATTCACGGATATGAAAAAGTTTTAGATGTTGGACAAAATATGGATCTTATTGAAAAAATAGATCCTGGTGAAATCGTAAATTTCTCAATGTATCCTGATCCTTCTATCACTGATGATGTTTATTACTACAGTTGTTTTGGAACAATGGATACCACTGTAGTTCCTGGAACTGCAAAAAAATCTGGTGGTGATTTTGATTTTAGATATGATTCTCCAGGAACGTGGTATCATGATCCAGTTTTTGATGATACAGACACAAAAATGAGTATTATTGGCTACAATAGTTTTCCATTAGAGGGTTATGCAAATTTTGAATTTTATCCAATTTCAGGTGAAGAAAAATTTGATGTTACACTAGATGGTGAACCTGTTAAATTTCTTCAAAGTATGGATGAAATGGGTTCATGGCATGTTATTTTTAATATTGATCCATTAACACAAGGAACTTGGGAAATATCTGGTTTTGAACAAGGATTGCCTCCTGATATGCCTAAAATACCAATGTGGGTAAAGCAAAATGGTAGTTGGTGGTCTACTGGCGAAATTATAGATTCAGAATTTCTTGAAGGAATAAAATTTTTAATTGACAAACAAATTATTGAAATTCCATTATTAGAATCATCTTCACAAAGCGAATGGAAAATTCCTGGATGGACAAAAACTATTGTAGGTTGGTGGAATGAAGAACAAATTTCTGATGATGAATTCTTATTTATTATGAAAAATCTTATTGAAAGAGAAATTATCATTGTTTAGCTATTGAATAATGTTATTATACAAATTTTAATCAAATAGATTATCTATGTTATTACCAATACGAGATGAAAATCCTCATCCTCCTGGATTCAAACCTAAAGTAACTATTGGATTAATAATTGTAAATGTAATTGTATTTCTTTTAGAAGTAATTTACACAGGACAATTTTTTGATTTTACAAATCAAAATGCATTTGTAATGTTTTACAATTGGGGTGCAGTTCCCGGTTGTATTACAGGTGCATTTAGTGGAGTCGATATGGGTGGAACAATTCAAAATTGCCCTGCATTTCCTGAACTTACATTGTTAACATCTACATTCATGCATGGTGGCTTACTTCACCTTGGTGGTAATTTACTATTTTTATGGATCTTTGGTGATAATATTGAATTAAAATTTGGAAAATTAAAATTTCTTGGAATTTATTTAATGTGGGGAGTTGTTGCCGGTCTAGTTCATATTTTTGGTGATGTATCAAGTGCAACACCTGCTGTTGGTGCATCTGGTGCAATCTCTGGAGTACTTGGAGCTTATTTGATAATTTTTCCAAAAACTAGAATTCAGACATTTTTGATGTTAGGATTCTTCTGGAGAATGATGCATATTCAGGCACGTTGGTTTTTGCCCTTTTGGTTAGTTTTTCAAAATTTACTCCCATTTTTCATTGGAGGATTTGGTGTAGCTGGTGGTGGCGTAGCTTACCTTGCTCATATTGGTGGATTTGTAATAGGTATTGCTACTGGATATTTGTATAAGAGAATGCATAGATCTGATTTTACATATGGAACAAGATATGGTTATGGATCAGACTTTAGATAATAATTGAACGAATAAATTCTACAAAAATTAGTGATTCTCATGCCGTTGATAACAGTATCAATGTATCCTGGTAGGACTCAGGAACAAAAAGAGGAATACGCAAAAGCAATTACAAAATCTGCCGTAGAAATTCTAAATACAAAAGAAAGTCACGTTATTGTTGTTTTTGAAGATAATCCTAAAGAAAATTGGTTTTTAGCCGGAAACCAACTTTAATTTTCTTTTTTCATCTAACTCATCCAATACATGTACCAGATCTTATATTAAAAAAAACCTAGATCAGAAATTTACAATGGAATTCATTAAAGCTAAATATTTTGCGTTTTTCTTTATGCTAGTTTTATTGACTTCCGGTTTTCCACTAAACGCAAATAATGATGGAGATATTTTACCTACAGCAGATGCACAAAGAACTGACAATGGAAATAAAATTTTCTTTTGTGAAAATAACCCAATTAACAAAACAGAATATGACAAACCACACATGAAACCACAAGATTACATGTCTAAATGTAAAGAAAGAACAGACGGTTACTCATGGGGAAGCAGAATTTACGTATTACTTTGGGCTCCGGGATTTAATGCTGATGATAAAAAAATTGATACTTTAGGAAATGATGGGGATGGTCAAGGTTTAATCACACTTAGTTCTAGAGATGGTTCGGTACGTGCAGATTCAAAATCTTCATGTAATTCTTTTATTGAGACAGGCCGTGATCATGGATTATTTTATGGTTCAATCAAACTTCGTGGATTTTCTACAACAGTTAATGATGATAATGTAAGGATGTATGGTGGTGATAGATGTGAAGGTAGTGGCAATTACAATGGTATGGGTACACTTGATGATGGTGTTCTAGGAGTTAAAACAGGTCAAGATGGTGGCGTTACAATGAGCTTTGAATATGGTGAAAATAAATGGATGCATAAATCTGCAACACACACTTGGCGAATTGCAGACTTTAATTTTGATAAAGAAGAATATACAATGGATGATACCGCTGTAGTCACTATCAAAGACTTAGATGGTTTACGTTATCCATTTGATAAAAGAACTGGATATCAAATGCATATTTGGTCTGATACAGATCAAGGTGGAGTAGAAGTTAATGCATATTGGAAACCAAACTTTAGGGGAACTGCACAAATGCATGGGGATTACCCAGTAAAAATTACATTCATAGATCCTGATAGACGAGAATCAACTGTTAGAGAATTATATTATAAGAGCGGTGGATCTCAAGTCGAACTTAAAGTATCTCCTGGAGATAATATCTATGCAGAATATTATGACCGCACACTACCAAAACCATATTCTACTGAAGATAAATTGAAACTTAATGCAATTGCAACAATTACAGAAGGCCCAAACACCGGAGTAATAGTAGTAAATCCACCCGTCATCCAAAATGATGATCTTCATGCAAAACAATTTGCATTTACAAAGTATACTAGCAATGGAGAATATCTTGTATCTGTCTGGTGGGATAGCTGGGATTGGTGGACTAATCAACCTACAGCAAACTCTGATAATTCAATAAACATTTCAATTGTTGAGGGATTAACTGAAAAACCTGTTAGCGACGTAACATATTCATTAAATGTTTCATCTTCTGGTGATTCTGTTTTAGATAAAGATCTTGTTCATGTTAGAACCGACATAATTGATGTACCAATTGATAACACAAATTTGATTGAAGTTGTACTCTCAGATATAGGTGAAGCAGCAGATTCATTGAAATTTAAATTTAAAATAGATGGTGAATTACAACCTAATGCACCTTTCACAAAAATATCTCACTAAAATAATTTTTTAACTTATTTTCTACAAAATTTAATTTTTTTTTCTAGTTTAATTTTTTTAATAGCACCCATTGATTCTAAAATTTGTAATCTTTTTGATGCAATACTTTTTGAAATATCACATGATGTTGCAATCTCATCAAGTGACATATCACTAATTAAATTTTCATAAATATTTTTAAGATTATAATTACTTTCAATACATGATTTTATTTTTATTTTATTGTTAATCCCTACAGGGAAATAATGAGTTTTAAATAATTTTTCTGAATAAATTTTGTTCTCTTTAGTTAATTGAAGTAAATGATATTTTATTGTGGACTGAGGAATATCTAATCTGTAAGTAATTTGTGATTGTGTATGTCCAGGATTTTTTTTAATATGATCTAATATTTTTTCCTGATTTTCCAATACTCAGAATTATTTTTTCCTATAAAATGTAAATTGGTACATCTCATGAATGAACCAGATTCTTTAATATGTAAATTTGAATAAAAATTTCATGAATAAAGCAGTGGTAATGGTAGCTATAGCAGTCGTGGCTGCAGTAGGGATCTCAGCTTTTGCTTTAATGTCAGGTGATTCTAGCGAAGTCACTCCAGTAGTTCAAGAGCCTGCAGTTCTTGAAGAGAAAGTTTCAATTTTAGATACAATTAACTCATTTTCAGCCCCTACTACAATTGCTCAAAGCATGAAAGCAGCACAACCAGCACCAAATGTAACAATTGGCGATGATGGTAAAATCTACGTACTTTACCAAGATACAGTTAACGAAGAAACAAACATTTTCTTAAAGACCTCTACTGATAACGGACAAACATTTTCTGAACCCGTCAGAGTTAATTTACTTGATGGCAATGTCGCTTTAGACGGTCGTGTAGCACCAACAATTCAACTTGGTGATAACGGCGAAGTCTATGTTACATGGGCCAACTCACGATATGAACCAAACATGTTCATGGGTAATTATAGACAATTAGTTTTCACACAATCATTTGATGACGGAAAAAGTTTTGAGCCTTCAATTACAATTGGAGCTGAAGAACTACATTCTGGCAAATACTTCCAACACATGTCAATTGATGGACATGGCGGTATTCACATGGCATGGTTAGACGGTCCAACTAAAATGAATGCAACAGGTTTCATGGAAAAAGACAAGTCTCGTGACAGAGGTGTAAGATACACACAATCATTAGATGGCGGTGTAACATTTGAAACTACTAAATTAATTGATGCTAACGCATGTCCTTGTTGTAACGTACAAACTGCAGCAGACGGCGAAGGTAGTGTTTACGTTTCATGGAGAAAAGTCTTTGGTTCTGGTGATACCCAAGTTAGAGACATGGTAGTTGCAGCATCAACTGATGGCGGTAAGACATTTGGCGCTCCAGTAAAAATTTACGATGATGGTTTCCAGTTTAAGGGATGTGTTCACGTTGGAGCACCAATGGCAATTGATTCAGAAGGAACTTTGCATGTTGCATGGTACACTGGTGCAACTGAACGTCAAGGAATGTATTACGCTACTTCAACTGATAACGGACAAAGTTTCAGCAAACCAATGCCAATCTTAACTGGTGATTGGGTTCCTCCACAAAGAATCTTCATTACAGTTGATAATGATGATACTGTTTGGTTGACATGGGAAGATGCAACTGGTCTTTCCACTAATGAGAAATCTTGGAGATATGGTGACACACAAGCATTGATTTTCACTGCACAAGTCATTGATGGTGAACTAATCAGAGCAGATAATCCGATTAACGAAAATGATGCTAAATCCCTTACTAACATAGATTCAGACAATGGGTTAGTATCAATTGTTTGGACAGAAACTGATAACTCTGTTAAAATTACAACAGCTGAAAATTAGTTTTGAATTAGTATGAAAACATCAAAAAAAATTCCTAGTATACTAATTTTATTTTCAGGTATTTTCTTACTTGCATTTTCATTTTCTGATATTCAACTAATCTCAGTTGATGCACAAGAATTCCGACAAGCACCAGATTACAAGGCTATTGCATTGGATGGTACTCCCGTTTCTATTACTGATTATCAAGGTAAAACAATCCTTGTTAATTTGTGGGCCACATGGTGTGAACCATGTAGAGAAGAAATGCCTGCATTGGGAGAATTACATAGTATGTTTCCTCGTTCAGACTTTGAAGTAATTGGTGTAAGTATTGATGATCCTGGTTTTGAGCAAGTAATAGTTCAAACAATGGCTGAAGATAATCTAACTTATCCTGTGTGGTTAGATCCTGAAAATAGATTTCAATTTGCATTTAGAACCATTGGAGTTCCTGAATCATTTTTAATTGATGCAGATGGACAAATAATTTATCAATGGAAAGGAGCATTTGATCCTGTTTCTGATGATACAATCAATTTAGTGGAATCAACAATTCAAGGAACAAGTTACCAATCTTCTGAACCAACAATTCTAAGTGATGGACTCATTGCAGGATTTGTAATTGCATTTAGTGCAGGAGTTTTGAGTTTTCTTTCTCCATGTGTTTTGCCCTTAATTCCAGTTTATGCATCATTGATTACTGGAATGAGTGCAAAAGAATTATCTCAAGAGACTTCTCAAGTTACTAGAAGTAAATTAAGATTAACTGCAACTGTTAAAGGAATAATGTTTGTTATTGGATTTTCAATAATTTTCATGCTATTGGGAACAACTGTATCTTTTATGGGAAATCTATTTTTTGATTCAATTCAATGGATTGAAAGAGTTGGTGGTGTAGTTTTAATTGTATTGGGATTGCATATGATTGGAATTTTTAAAATTCCAAAATTAGAAAAACAAATGAGATTTGATATGGGTAAAAGAAACTCTGGGAAATTTGGTCCTCTTGTAGTAGGAATGGCATTTGGTGCAGGCTGGACGCCTTGCATTGGACCAATTTTGGCAGGTATTTTGACAATAGCAGCATCTAGCTCATCAGTTGTTACTGGTGCTAGTTTACTTGGAGTTTATTCATTAGGATTAGCAATTCCATTTTTAGTTTCAGCAATTGCAATTGATAGATTCTTAGTATTTTTCACAAAGATCAAATCAAAAATGGTATGGATTGAAAAGATTTCAGGTGGTTTGTTTGTAATATTTGGTATTGTATTACTAACTGGATCATTAGTGTATCTAAATAATTTCTTTAAAATGTAGTTTTTAATAATTTAAAATAAAAAAAACTGATCTAAGTCTGTTGACAAGTAAATAAACAGTAAACTAACTTAGACATTTTTAGATAATAATGAAATGGTGTAATCGGTAAATGTACCATTAATTGATCATTATTTATGAAATATTCAAGAAATTTGTTTATCTTTTTATTCCCAACAAAATATTTCACTTTATGAAAGTTGCATTAGTTCAATTCAAGGCATCAACTAACAAAGAAGAAAATCTTAAAAAAATTATTTCATATATTACAAAAGCATCCTCTAAAAATGCATTACTTTGTGCATTTCCTGAATTTATGATGTTTTATACCAAATCATCTCAAACATCAAAAGAATTAGCAGACTTATCTGAAACAATAAATGGAAATTTTATTTCATCTATATCCAAAGCAGCTAAGGAAAATCGTATTCAGGTTGTTGGTTCATTTTATGAAAAAAGTAAAAAAAATAATCGTGTTTATGATACTTCATTTGTAATTAATAATTCAGGTAAAGTTATCTCTACTTATCGTAAAATTCACCTTTATGATGCATTGGGATTCAAAGAATCTGATAAAATGATACCAGGCTCAAAAATTACCAAGCCTATAGGCACATCAATAGGAAAAATTGGTATGATGATTTGTTATGACCTAAGATTTCCAGAAATGTCAAGAGCTCTTGCTCTTGCAGGTACTGAAGTTTTGATTGTACCATCTGCATGGGTTAAAGGTCCAATGAAAGAAGAACATTGGATTACAATTAACAAGACAAGAGCAATTGAAAATGGATGTTATGTAATTGCACCTGATCAAGTTGGAAATATTTACTGTGGAAGAAGTTTGGTTGTTGATCCATTTGGAAAAGTTTTGGTTGATATGAAAAAGAAACAAGGAATTAGTTTTGTTGATATAGATTTAAAGAAAGTAAAAGAAACACGTAAAGTTTTACCATTATTAAAAAATAGAAGGGCAGATACTTATTCTACTTTGAAGGTTTAGTAATTCTACTTTTACAATTAAAATTTGCACATTGATGAGTCCATTTTTGATTTCTTGAATAACGAAAAATTATGATTGGCCATTTACATACGTCACAGGGTTTTTTTGTTGCTCTCATTCTTGCTTTTTGTAATAGCGGTGATGATGCCTTACATCCATCATAAAAATTAGAACAACCCATGAATCGTTTTCTAGTTGTTCTTGATCTAATTACCATTAACTCTCCTACTTTACATTCTGGACATTGAACTAATCCTTTTTTTGGAGAATTTGTTCCTAAAATGAGATATTTCTTTTCTTTTGAAGACCATGAAAGAAACCCATTATTATCTAAATATTGAACGATCTCTTTTTTGAAAATCTCTGTTTTTGACTTTGTAATTTTTATTATGTGTCTAGCAGTTATTTTTTTAATTTGAACTGTCTTCACTTTACTTTTTCTTCTAGGCATTTTATACTGAACAATTTACTAAAACAATTTTTATAGGGAATTGGGTCAGTGAGTTTTGTGGAAAAGGTTTGTGTTCTTGGCGCTGGTAGCACCAAATATGGAAAATTAGCTGATAGTATAGGTGACATTACTACTCAGGCTTCAGTAGCAGCCATAGACAGTGCAGGAATTGACCCAAAAGAGATCAAAGCAGCCTACATTTCTAATGTATTTGGCGTGGCTGATAAACAGGTGCATATTGGCCCAGTTTTAATGAGTAATTTAGGAATTTCAGATAAACCATCTTTATCAATAGAATCTGCTTGTGGAAGTGGATCTGTCGCTTTTAGAGAGGCATTTGCAAATGTTGCGGCAGGATTTTATGATTGTCTAATTGTTTCTGGTGTTGAAAAAGTAACGCATACTGGAACTGATTGGACAACAACTTACTTTGCATATTGTTCAGATTTCTTTTATGAGGGTCAAGCAGGTGCATCATTTCCTGGATTGTTTGCATCAATGGCAAGAGCTTACTTGACAGAGTTTGATGCAACTGAAGAAGACTTTGCAAAAGTTGCAGTAAAGAATCATCAAAATGGTTTGTTAAATCCAAAAGCTCACTTACGAAAAGATATTACAATTGATGATGTTATGGATTCTGCAGTTGTTGCAAGTCCACTAAAACTTTATGATTGCTGTCCATTTTCTGATGGTGCAAGTTCTGTAGTACTTTGTTCTGAAAAATTTGCAAAAGCACACGGCGGTGATTATGTTGAAGTAATTGGTTCAGGTAGAGGTGGTTCACCTGCTGCATTACAAGGACGTGAACATATGACAACAATTCCAAGTACAAAGATTGCTGCTGAAGCTGCATACAACATGGCAGGTATCACTGCAAAGGATGTTGATTTTGCAGAAGTACATGATTGTTTTACAATTGCAGAAGTTGTTGACACTGAAGATTTAGGATTCTTTGGTAAAGGACAAGGTATTCAAGCTATTCGTGAAGATAGAACAAAATTAAATTCTGACATTTCAATTAATCCATCAGGTGGTCTTAAATCAAAAGGACATCCAATCGGTGCAACTGGAGTTGGTCAAGTAGTGGAAGTATATGATCAACTAACTGGAAAAGCAGGTGAAAGAACTGTTAAGGATGCAAAAATTGGTTTAACTCATAATTTTGGCGCAACAGGTGCAAGTTGTGCAGTTCATGTTTTCCAAAGTGTCTAAGATGTCTGTTAAAGAACAATTTATTGAAAATGCAAAAGAAGGTAAAGTCCTAACTCACAAATGTACTAGTTGTGGATTACTTCATCTTTCAAATGTCTACTATTGTGAAAAATGTGGTAGTAAGGGGTTTGAGGATTTAATTTTAGAGGGTATAGGCTCAGTTGCAACCTATACTATAATCACTGTAGCACCTGCTGGCTTTGAAAAATATACCCCATATGCCTTTGTTGTCATGAAATTGGATAATTCTGATTTAAGAATTTCTGGATTTATGGCAAATATTGCAACTCCAGCAGATTTACCAGTTGGTACAAGAGCCAAAATTACTGGTTTTGATGAACGTGGAATTATTGTTGAAAAACAGTAAAAAAATTTATTTCAATTATTAAAATAATTTAGAATAGATTCTTAATTATTTTACAAATATCATTATTCTATGTCTGTAGAAATAACTTGTGGAAAATGTGGTGAAAAAATCAAGGACATGAAAATGCTAAAATCAATAAAAGATGTGTTGAATCCTACTGGTGGAAAATGTCCATCTTGTGGACAAAAACTTTCTACATCTGAATTTTCACTTGATGTTGAAGAAAAATGATCACAATGTGATCTTTTTTTTAAAATTTTTTATTTTTTTGTAATTGTAACCTATTGTAATGTTTTTTTTGAAAATCATTCCAGTCATAAGTCTTATTTACTCCTTAACTTAGATCTAGTCATGACAATGAGTGAAGAAGAATTAGAAATGAATGTTGATTTAGATTCTGATGACGATGATCTTGATGCTGATTTAGATTCTGATGACGATTCCGATCCAAAACGAGGAGGAATTTTACAATCTACATCAAAACGTGTGAGAATGATCTTCTCTGTTATGGCAAGTCCTAATAGAATTGATATTCTTAGAATTTTAAATTCAAAAGGTCCTTTAACTTATTCTGAACTAAAATCCTTGGCTGGTTTTAAATCCAAAAAAGAAAGTGGTAAATTTGCATATCACTTAAGAAAATTACTTAGACAATCCCTTGTCGCACTTAACAAATCTGAAAGACGATATACTATCACTAATCTTGGAAAACTTGTTTTAAGTTTAGCCAGACAAATTGAAGAAAGATCAATTATTGAAAGTGGAAAAATGTATGTTAGAACTTCAGGTGAATCTATTGAAGAATTTAATTCCCATAAAATCATTCAATCATTAGTTCGTGAAGGTAGTCTTCCGTTAGAATTAGCACAAAAAATTACTGAAGAGGTTGAAAATAGAATTTACAAGTATCAAACAACCTATCTTACAGGCGCAGTAATTAGAGATATGGTAAATTCAGTTCTTTTAGAGCATGGACACGAAGAATATAGAAATAAACTCGCAAGACTAGGTATGCCTGTTTTTGATGTCCAAGAAATGGTTTCCAATTTAGATGATGTTGATAATGGAGCAGAAGGTCTTTTGTTTAATGCAGGACAAAAAATATTTGCTGAACATCTACTTACTAACGTATTACCAAAAGATGTAGCTGATAATCATTTGTCTGGTGATTTACATATTTCAAATCCAGGAGTTTGGTCTATGATTCCTGACACAATATTTGTTAATGTTAAAGAATTACTTGATGATGGACTTGATCTTGGTGGGAAATATCTTGATGTATCCAGAATTAGTGCATCAAAACAACTAAATGAAATTACAAGTTCTTTATCGGTCATAATTTCACTTTTATCAAAAGAAGCTTCACAAGAAATTGTATTAGATGGATTAGTTTCATTATTCACAAAACATTCTAAGTCTCTTCCAGAACTTGAAGAAAGTTTAACTGCTGCATTTTCAACTGCTTCTACTACTTCTAAATATAATAAAAGTAGTACAAATATTTCAATCAGATTACAATTAGGAACTGATACAAAAATAATTAATTCAATTATTAATGCATACAAAAATTATGTTGCAATTACACCAATACCAAAAGTTGGTTTGATAATTGATAATGAAAAAGGAAAAATTACTGATGTATCACAATCATTATCTGAAATATTATTGCTTGGTGGAAAAGTAATGATTGCTAAAGGTCAAACAGCTAGTAATGGTGTTACAAATGGATCTACGAAATCCTCAAGTTCACTTGCAATTAATTTACAATCTGTTTCCATCAATCTCCCAAGATTAGCATTTGAATCAAATAAAGATGAAACTTACTTTAGAGCACGATTAGCATTATTGATGAAACCTGCATTGGCTACAATGGCATTAAGAAAGAAAGAAATTTCAGATTTAACTAGAAGAGGATTAAATCCAATATTGGCTAAAAATACTCAATATATGCAACGAAGCTCAGTTTCTTTAGTCATAAATTTAGTTGGTCTCAAAGAATCTGTCTTTAACATATTGGGCTTCAAAGATAACAAAGATGGTCGTGCTATTCTCCATAAGGTGATTGAAACTGCAGTTGATGTTGGAGCTAAAAAGGGTAAGGAATTAGGAGATAATGTGACTATTTGTATGACTGAAACTGAAGGTTCATCTAGATTTGCAACATTAGATGGTGAAAAATATGGTAAAAATTCTAGTCTAAATTCCATGGAAAGCGACTATTATTCTCAAGGAACCGTGATTAACTCTTCAGAAATTAGTGATTATACTCCAAAAACTGAAATTATTTCTGAATCAAATAAAATCTCAAAATTGCTTAATGGTGGATTACTCGTTACTTTAGATATTGATAAAAACTTGAAAGCAGATCAAATCAAAAAATCAATTGAAAAAACTGCAGAACTAGTGCCATCTTTTAAACTAGTTAGAAAAACTCCTATTTGTGGTGAATGTGGATATAAGGATGAACCATATGAAGAGAAATGTCCAAAATGTAAATCTCCTTGGATCGTTTAATTCTCAACAAATAATATTTTGTAAATAGTAAAAGCGATCTTCGTAATACAAATACAGAATGTGTTTTCATAACTATTAACTAGTTGTTTATTTTGTCAATGTTTCTACGATACTCGTTATGTGATTCATCATAGTTGTACCATTACAATGAATTTTGTACCGTTGTAAAAAATGTTCAACCAAAATGTGATTCGTTTTCTATTGAAAGTTTATAGATACTACTATTCTTACTAACGTGGGGATATTATTATGGACAATTCACAAATAGAAAATACGATCAATGAGATCCGTAAGCGTAATGGAACTATTACGGCTTTCGACTTAGATAAAATTTCAAATGCTATATTTCAGGCATTAGCAGCCACCTCTAAAGCTGACCGTGGTGTTGCAGATAAATTAGCAGGAGATGTGCTCGACAAACTTGTTGAACAAGGATTTACAAACACTAAAGCACCTACTGTGGAGGATATTCAAGATATTGTAGAATCAACTTTAATTGATAGTGGTAATAGTGATATTGCAAAATCTTACATAGTCTACAGACACGAAAGACGAAAACTCAGAGATGAGAAAATGAGAGTTTTAAATTTAAAAGCTTTAGATCCAGTTTCTAAGAAATTTGATCTTAATTGTCTTAGAGTTTTAGCTTCAAGATATCTATTTAGAAATTCAAAAAGTGAGATAATTGAGACTCCAACACAAATGTTTGAAAGAGTTGCAATTCTAGTCGGAATTGGTGACATGTTGTATGATTCTCAAATATTTGATAAATCTGGAAATAATACACAAGATATAGATGAAGCAAACTCATATCTTGAAAAATTAGATGCTTTTGATTACAAATTCAAAGTAGGAGATTATTTCTTCAATAAATGGCATTTCAGATCTCTAATCAATCACTATGTCACACTTGCAAACAAAGGTCAAATGAAAGTAAGTTTTAAAGATCTTTTGACATTATTGGCAGCAAAAAAACTTGAAGTTTATTCAGATAGAATTACTGAATACTTTGAAATGATGACTGCACAAAACTTTTTGCCAAATTCACCAACAATGATGAATGCTGGTGGAAGATTAGGACAACTTTCAGCATGCTTTGTTCTTGGAATGAATGACGGTATGGAAGAGATTATGAAATCTACTTCTGATGCAGCATTAATTTTCAAATCAGGTGGTGGAGTTGGAATTAATTATTCTGATCTTCGTGAAGAAGGTGACATTGTAGCATCAACATCTGGTGTTGCATCTGGTCCAGTATCTTTTATGAACATCATCAATACTGTCACTGAAGTTGTTAAACAAGGTGGCAAAAGACGTGGTGCAAACATGGGAATTATTGAAGCATGGCATCCTGACGTTGAAAAATTCATTACAAACAAAACAGAACCTGGTGTTTTAGAAAACTTTAACGTCAGTGTTGGTATTTGGGAAGATTTCTGGAATGCACTTGTAAATACTGAAGATGGAAATTATGTATTAAGAAGTCCACGTGATAGAAAACCAGTTAAAGAAATTAACGCACATCAATTAATTGATTTAATTGCATTGTCTGCATGGAAAAGTGCAGAACCTGGTTTGATCTTCTTTGATCAAATTAACAAATACAATGTATTTGCTAAAGCAAGACAAGCTCCTTTACGTGCAACAAACCCATGTGGTGAACAAAGTCTTTACCCTTACGAATCTTGCAATCTTGGTTCAATTAACTTAGTGAACTATGTACAAAAACAAGCAGATGGTTCTTATGAATTTGATTGGCAAGGATATGAAGAAATCATTAGAAAAACAACAAGATTTTTGGATAACATTATTGATGTAAATCACTATCCAGTACCAGAAATCAATGTAGCCTCAAAGGAATCTAGAAGAATTGGACTTGGTGTAATGGGAGTAGCAGATCTTTTGTACAAACTCAAAATTCCATATAATTCCAAAGAAGGATATGAATTACAATCAAAACTCTCTGAAGCACTCACATACTATTCAATGGAAGAAAGTGTTGCACTTGCTACTTCTCGTGGTGAATTCCCACTTTGTTCTAAGACAGAATACCCTGAAGGTAAGATTCCTGTTGCAGGATATTATGAGAAATCAAAAGATACTCATTCATTTGAATGGGGTCCATTAGTTGAAAAAATCAAAAAACAAGGAATTAGAAATGTTCTAACTACAACAGTAGCTCCAACTGGAACACTTTCTATGATTGCAGATTGTTCAAACGGAATGGAACCAGCATTTGCACTTGTATTTGAGAAAAGAGTAACTGTTGGAAGATTCTTCTATACAAATAAAATCCTTGAAGCAGCTCTTAGAGATGAAGGCCTATACAATGATGAAATTCTTGAAAAGATTGCAGACAATTATGGTTCATTGAGTGGAATTGATGAAATTCCAAAATGGATGCAAGAAGTATTTGTAACTGCAATGGATATTCATTGGGCTGATCATCTTATGGCTCAAAGTGTATGGCAAGATTGGATTGGAAATGCAATTGCAAAAACAATCAACATGCCATATGATGTAACTGCTGAAGATGTAAAATCCTCATACTTGTTAGCACACGAACTTGGACTCAAAGGTATGACTGTATACCGTGATGGTTCTAGACATAAACAAGTTCTACATATGACAAGTGATAACGCAAAAAAAACATTTGAAGTTACACCTAGTGAGTACATGTTGTCATACATCCATGAAAATATCACAAACAACTACATCAAAACACAAGTTGGTGCATCACTTGCATTAAAAATTCATGATGAAGAAATCAAAATTGAAACTCCAAAACAAGAAGAAGTTTCAGAAGATCGTCTTTGTCCAACATGCAAAAATAATCTTGTATTTGTAGAAGGTTGTAGTATCTGCATTGAATGTGGATACAGTGGTTGTACTTCTGGATAAATAACAGAATAACAACTTTTTTACTTTCTTCTATTTTCATATCCTCATGGATAAGAAAAAACTAGGCATAATCATACCTGTTTTTGTTATTATTGCATTAGTTTTTGCTTTTCTCCCGTCTGATAATTCCCGAGATGAAAATACTGAGAAAACTCAAATTTCAACCCAATCAACTAACGAATCAATTGGATTGGTAATTAATTCCCCTTCCTCATCAGTAACATTACAACAACTTGATGAAATTTTTACAGATGCCTCTTCAACTGGAATTGGTCGAAGTAATGTTTACCTCTATTGGAATATGATAGAACCTGTAGAAGGAGCATTTGATTGGTCTCAATCTGATATAATTATGGGATTAAATGAAAAAAATGATCTCAAAGTAACTCTTTACTTTTCAATAATTAATGGAGACACTTTAGGTCCATTTCCTAATTGGATTGGAAAACCTACACTAAACGGAATTAATCAAGATGAATTAGTTACAGTTTTGGATGCTACTCTTTCTCGTTATCACATTATTGATTCTGTAATTATTGCAGGTGAAACTGAATCATATTTTAGATACAACGAACGATTTATTCCAGTATATCAAGAATTATTTTCTAATCTATATGAGGAAATAAAACAAAAACATCCTGATGTTAAATTTGGTAATTCATTTGCTTTACACAATGTATTAAACAAGAATCTCAAAAATGTTGTAGAGGAATTAGCATTAGGTGATTTTATTGCATTCTCTTATACTCCAACTGATTCCTTAAATGAAATTAGTAAAAATTCTGATGACGCCATTGAAGATTTAAATCAAATATTTGAAATAATTCCTGATAAAAAAATTGGATTTTTTGAATTAAGTTGGAGTACTTCTGATTTTGTAGAAGGAGATGATGTATCTCAAAAAATATTTGTAGAAAAATTATTTGATTTTTATGCTCAAAACGATTCAAATATTGAATTTATGACATGGTTTAGGTACATTGATCAACAAGCAAATAGTTGTGTAAAAGAAGAACAAAAAATTGGTGATCAGACAATTAGTTTAGGTGGCGGTTCTAGCATGGGCACTAGTGAACATGTAATTGAAAGATTAAATCAGTATAATTGCAACACAGGGCTTGTAGATGTAAATCAGAATTATAAAATTGGATGGAATGAATTTAAAACTCAAATTCAGATGTTAAATTAAAATGATTTCTTTAGTTTTATCAGAATCTGCACTTGAACTTGTACCTTATGAATTAGAAAAACATCCGTCAGTTATTTCTAATGCTAAAAAATTAGGTAAGCATCCTTCTGAAATTTTATTGGATAATTCATGGCATTTTGCTGCAATGAAGGGAATAAAAAATGAAATTAAACGTGGACGTCCTGATCTTGTTCATTTTTCAATTCTTGAAGCTACAACAATTCCATTATACCATCAAAATAAATTAAATTTGTTTGTTCATACAATTGATAATAAAGTAATTCGTTTTGGAAAAAATGTTCATCTTCCAAAATCTTATCATAGATTTCAAGGTGTAATTGAAAAATTATTTCAAGAGAAAAAAATTATCTCAAAAAATGAATTATTACTTGATATCAAGGAACAAACATTTTCAGAATTAATGGATGAAATTAACCCATCTAGTATTATTGGATTTTCTACTGAGGGAGAAATAAGTTCATATCAAAAAATTGCTACAACAATTCCAGATAACTCTTGTATTGTTCTTGGTGGATTTCAAAAGGGTCATTTCTCTGATTCAGTTCAAAATAAAATTACAAATCTATACTCTGTAGGAAATGAATCCTTTGAAGCTCATGTAGTTATTTCTAGAATCCTTTACGAGTACGAAAAAACCATTTTTATGTAGGAATTTTGTTTTTCTTTTTAGCGCAGTCATAGTATAGCCTGGTTAGTATTCGGGGTTTCCAACCCTGTGACGCGGGTTCGAATCCCGCTGACTGCAGTCTATTATTTTAATCAGAACTAATTTTTAGCTGTATTTTTAAAAATTATTGTGAAGCCTATAGTTTACAAAATTGCAATGGAAAGAATGCAAATTCTAATTGATAGTGCAATTAGTAATGCTAGAACTGATCCTGAATTATCTAAAAGACAGGCTTCTATTGCTCGTCGAATCAGTACAAAATATAAAATTCGAATGCCATATCATCTTAGAATAGTTTTTTGCAAAAAATGTAAATCATTTATTGCTCCAGGACTTAATTCTAGAATTCGTTTAGGCAGAACTTCTGTTAAATCAATCAGAATTTCCTGCAATTTGTGTGGTCACACATATCGTAAAATAATATCATAATTATTACAATTATATTTTAATAACTTTAAAATCAATACAGATATGATTCTAAAATCCATTTTAGCAGTATTTGTAGTTCTTTTTGTAATTTCTATTTCTCCTGCATATGCTCAACATCACTCGGGTTCACTTGCACCCCCAATTGATCTTGATGGATTACAAGTTGCAGTTAGTACAACTCTTTTTCCTGAAGATTTTAGTTATGGTGATTCAAAAAGTACCAATTTATCAATTCGATTTTTTGACAGTGAAACTAATGTTAATATCCAGAGTGTAACATACCGTGTTAAAATTTTTCAAGATAGTAATTTAGTTGCTAATGAATATTTTTATGACGAAGATGGCAAATTAGATTTAAAAATTAAACCTACTATTGGATGTTCAGAAAAAGAACTTTGGAAATGTACTGTATACAATGGTGAAAAACATGCCATAGCTGGTGGATATTATGCACGAGGAGATTCAATTCCGACTATACAGGGTCCAATTTTTAATAAAAGTGGAGAATATTCTGTTCAAGTTTCAATTGTAGGTGCAACAAATCCAAAAACTTTGACTACTCAAGATTTACTATTTGAAACTTTTTTGCACTTACCAGAAAAACAAATATTTGAAATTAAAACTGCTTCAGCTGAAGAATTTCCAATATCTGTAAAATCTC
>JAOLZN010000015.1 GCA_028343855.1 Candidatus Nitrosopumilus sp.
AATGTTTACCTCACTTGAATCACAAGTAATATCTAAATTTGTGCTGAATTGAGGTTCAGGGATTTCTATATTTTTTAAATCAGAATAAAATTTATCAGATTCAGAAAATAGTAAAAATCCAACAGAAGAGGAATTAATTTTTTCAGTTAATTTTAGTGAGGCCAATCCACTCATATCAATATCGCCAATTTCAATTGTAGAAATTTGAATAATTCTGTTAAAGACATCATAAAAGGCAAGATGAGCAACAGCATTAGAAATAGATGAATCCCCATTTCTCAATATCCCTGAAAAAGATAAAGTGTGAACAGGATCAGCAGAATTTGTTACAGGTTCTATAGAAACATCAGTGATAGAAATTCTTAATGAATTTTTCATTGATTCAGAAGTATCAAAAGTTAAAAATTTTGTAGATACTTGAGTGATGTCTACATTAGGATTATCTGAACGTATCATAAATGGGGAGCTGCTATTTGGAGGAATTACGTTTAGAGTTGTACTGCCTTCTTTTACTTCTAAGGGGTTTGAGTTAAAATCATCATAGAATTTTGCCTGAATTACAACGTTAGTTACAAAAGATAATGGGTCATTATTTTGAATTAATCCAATTACTACAGTATGACCTTCTGAATCACGATATATGAAATCATTATTAGAATTCAAAGAAATTGTTAATGTTGGATTAGTATCAGTATATTCTTGAGAATATGATTGAGATATAGGAAATAAGATCAAAATGAAAATTGTAGTAAAAACAAACTTCTTCATCATATTCAATTTAGATAGATCATTAATCAAAAAGGTTTACTGAGATAATGAACTAAAAACGAAATAAGATTAAACCTAGTTTACACTATAACTATAAAGAATAAAAAGAAATTAAAAATGGATATAGTTTTATTTTCTCTTTGCGGTGATTGCTAACCAGTATACTAAACCTGGTGCTAAACCAACAATAAGAGGAATCCATACAGGCCATCCGTCTACTGCGCTTGTCATAAGTAAAAATCCAAACTTGTGCTATTTAAATCCACCCAGCGGTCTGAAATTCATCATTGATCGAGGAATAAAAAGTGGACCGGACGGAATTTGAATCCGTGACCCCCCGCGTGCAAGGCGGGTATACTACCAGGCTATACTACCGGCCCACAAGAAGAAGACCAATGGTGTGGATTTTAATTGTTGTCCTCTAGGATAGGATTTTATTTGAAGAAGGAATTGTTGCTCCATGGTACTTTTAGAATCACAAATCAAATTAAAAAAAGGAGATATTGCTCCAGATTTTGAATTATTAGGAACAGATGATAAAAAACATACACTCAAAGATTATGAAAATTACAAAGGAATTTTGGTTATTTTCATGTGCAATCACTGTCCATATGTAAAAGCAAAAGTAGATGCATTAAATGAATTATTTGAAGAATGTGGTAAAGACATAGCAATTATAGGAATTAACAGTAATGATCCTACAAATGTTCCAGAGGACAGTTTTGATGCGATGAAGCAAACAGTGAAAGAGAAAAATTTCCAATTTGATTATTTAGTTGATGAAACTCAAGAAATCGCAAAAAAATATGGAGCAATGTGTACTCCAGACCCATTCTTGTTTAATAGTCAAAAAGAATTAGTTTTTCACGGTAAAATAGATAATGCTATGAAACCAGATGATACAGCCACAGAAAAGACAATGATTGTAAATATGAAAAAATTGATTTCTGGAGAAATAATTGAAAATGATTTCGATCCATCAATTGGTTGTTCAATCAAGTGGAAAGAAAACTAAACTTAAATGACTCTTGCCTAGAGATTTCTTCGTGGGCTCGTAGCTCAGCTTGGCTGGAGCGTTCGACTGATAATCGAAAGGTCATGTGTTCGAATCACATCGGGCCCATTTTTAATTATTTAATATTATCAGATATCGTATCTGACCATTGTAAAATATCACCAATATTATCAGACAATAAATCAGAATTGATTTTAGTTTTTTTAGAAATTTTACCACATAATGCTAGTTTAATTAATTTGTTAGATTTTGCTTTATTTGGATTAATGGAATCAGCAAAAAAAGTTAATCCTTCAGAAGTTTGAGAAAAAACAGCTACCAATAAAATACCAGGTTTTTGTTTCCAAATTTTTCCAACTAATTTTTGAAAATCTAAATCAAATAAAACATTGATTGCAGAAGACATGTCACCTAAGTGAGAAACATTCCATCCATCAGAATGATATGATGCTGAAGCAGATTCTGAGATTAAAACACTTTCAGGATCAGCAGCAATTACAACAACATTTTTTTTAGCATCAGAAACTACTGGGATTTGGTTAAAAATATTTAGTGATTTTGAAATAGTGGTTCGTAAAAGATTTTGTTCTGCAGAGCCAATTTTTCCAGAATCATACAGATTATGAACATGATCAATACTAGGATAAATTACTTCCAAAATTAATTTATTTATGGATGCACCAGAATTAAGACAATTTCTAATCAGAGAGTAAACCTCATCTTCATTTCCTTTAACCAATAATTCAAGATATTTTGCAGTGATTTTGAAATAATCATCAGGAAAAATAAAAGATTCTTGACCAGGTTCTAAAAACCACAATGTAACATTACCAATATTTTTCTGACGAAGTAATCCTTCTGCTGCAAAAACTTTAAGATATTTTGTCATAGTAATTCGATTAACATTAATTTTTTTAGAAATTTCAACACCAGACATTCCACTATCAGAATTTTTCAAAATAGAGATTAATTTTTCTCGAATTTCTTCAGTAAGGTATCCTCTAACCATATTGATAAACAATTACAGTATCGTATAAAGACTAATTTTTGATGCAGTAAAATAAAATTTGAAAATAAAACATTATATAGTTCAGTACTTTAATGTACGGTAAGGAAAAGTAAATTGCCAAAAGCAGGATTCAAATCAATCACAGTTTCAGAAACAGTCTACGATAAATTCCACGATGTTTATCAAAAGAGTAAAGACGACCTTACAATGAAAGGTGTCAATAGTTTTTCAGGCTATGTAACTTACATGTTAGAGGAGATGATGCAAAAAGACAAAACATTTGCAAGATATGCTCCAAAGATAGAAAAAATTTCTATAGATGACGATAGAGTAATTCTAAAAGACAATATGAAAAATAGAATTGCTGAAGTCGCAGTTCAAAAAGGGGAATTATTCTGTCAACTTTGTGACGAAAAGGATTGTGTACATGTGGGTTATGTATTTTCATTACCAGATGTTTACGAAGTATTAAACGCCAGAGGAATAAAAAATCCAAAATAAATGGTGGAGGAGGTGGGATTTGAACCCACGAACTCCTGAGAGACAGGATCACCCATTATTTGATCTTAAGTCCTGCATGTCCAAAAGCACAGTGTGCTTACTTTGGCCAGGCTTGATTACTCCTCCAAAATAGTTCAAATATCTTCGAAATTTAACAGTTTAGAAAAATATCAGCCAGAATGAAGAATTATAAGGATTTTCTACAGAGGATTTTTGTGCTTCGATAGCTCAGTCTGGTAGAGCGTTACATTGGTAATGTAAAGGTCGCGGGTTCAGATCCCGTTCGAAGCTTCTAATAATTTTTAATTAATAATTCAAAATGTCCAGTTCTTTTATTTGAATTTGAATTAATTGAACGATTTGCCTTAATTTTACTAATTTTCCAAGTTTTAGTTGAGAACATATCTGCAACTTGTTTAGAATTAGAATTAGATAGAAGAACATTACATCCTTTTGAATCCAATTTCATACACAATGTTGCTAATCTATTCAAATCATCATATGTAAAATTCTTGTTTGTATAACTAGTAAAATTAGCAGTTTCAGTAACTGGTTGATAAGGAGGATCAAAATATACTAAATCATCTCTTTTTGCATCTCGCAAAACGGCCTCAAAATCACGACATTGTATCTTGACTTTACTTGATGCCAAAATATGACTAACTGAACGTAAATTATCTTCATTTACAATATTTGGATTAGTATATTTTCCTAGAGGTACATTGAATTTACCTTTACTATTTACGCGATACAGACCATTGAAACAGGTCCTATTCAAAAAGAGTAATCTAGATGTTTTTTCAATTTCATTTTTTGGATTACTTTCCCTAATAGAATAATAATATGTCTTGGAATCCTTTTGATAATATTTTTCATGTTGTTTTAGTGAAGAGATTAAATCATCAACTCGATCACGAATAGTGGCATATGCTAAAACAAGATCAGAATTAAGATCTGAAATAATGCATTTTTGTTTCTTGTTTTCACTTAACATATTGAATAATAATGCACCACCACCAAGAAATGGTTCAAAATAACTACCAAAAGATTTAGGTAAATTTTCATTCAATACTGAAATTAACTGGCGTTTTCCACCAGCCCATTTTACAAATGGTTTGGGTGTAGCAAGTATCTGACCATATTGCTGCTTCATATAATATAATCACAAAATTGCATATTGTCAAAATAGACAATAAAAGATCACAAGCTGTGCAGTATTTTTTAATCAAATTTGTTTAGGGAATCCCCTAAGTGAAAATAATAAAATGAAAAAGGTTGGGTTTTAGTCCCACTTTGACCATGCGGCCATCCATCTGTATGTCCAAGTGTTCAATTTACAACCTAGTGCTGCAAATGTACATGCCAAAACTGCACCTGCACCTGCGCCCAGTGCAACTGGACTGTTATAGAACTTACCTACTTGGGGTTCTATTGGTGTCATATATGGTGGCAATGTTGGTCTTGGATATTTGAATGCCGTTTCAAGCGGGTCTGCTACTGTAATGAGGTTTACCATGTTGAATAATGGTAAAGACATTCCTACTAGTACGCCGCCAAACAGTATCAAGGAGTGCTTGTTCTTCTTTGTTGCCCAGTAGACTAAATCCAAAAGCATTGCTGATGGTAACCATACTGGAGTTACAATGAAGTCATATGGATATCCGAGTGCAAACCATGCACCTTTTGCTATCCATGTGTATACTGTCATAATTAGAGCGTAGTACGTTGCTGTGCCTGGAACGCCTGTAAATGTAAGATAATATGTTGCTCCTACAATAAGCATCAAAGTTTGCGATATTGAAAATACCGTATACGATGTCCAAGCCCAGTCAGTGTAGAAGATGTAGTCTCCTGCATTAATTGTTAACAGTGTTGAGTTAACTGCAACTACTACTATGAATAAGTAGTGTGTACATCGTCTTAACCAGACCATACGGAGTTGAGGAAAAGGTCTGTATATAAAATTTTAGAGTGTGATGAAGATCGGCAAGTTTGAGTAAAATCAAAATTAAAAAGAAGTAATTTGAGGTTGTTTTGTCTATTTTCCAACGAATAATGATATCATAATTGTACCTACTGTAACAGCACCTATAACACCTGCAACGATACCGTTGCTATTTTTGTTGGAACCTTCTTCCATTACTTTAACACAGAAGATGTAACCTATTGCCTCAATGATTGTTAATACGATGAATGCAAAGTGTCCACTTGGAGTTGGATATGCCCATGGATAATAGAAGTATCCTGCTGCAGTTCCACCAAAGGTTGCTAACCATGCTGCGATGAATGAGATAGTAATCATTCCAGTCATGTTTTCAACGCGTCGTCCAATCATTCGTTCTACATCGGCACTTGATGAACCACCAGCGCCGCCAGAACCGAATCCTTTAGGAAGAGTCATTATGGAATTAATGGGATTCAGAATCCTTTTAAATCTTTCTTAAAGTGCTGATTCCAGTACGATCAAGTAGACTTAGAAAAATAATAAAAATAGAAAAAAAGTGTGCTTTTGCACGTGTGTCTATGGGATGCTTCTACTGTACAATTTACCTTCTAAGGCCATCTTGTACATTTCTGCAACATATGGATTCTCACCAGGAGTTTCTGCACCTAGTTCTACAAGTCGAGCATATACTCTAACTACGTATGCTAGTGCACCCATGAAAGCTACTACAACTCCCATGTTAAACATCCAGTGATTTGGAACTGCAAAGATCTCCTCTACAAACCAGAAATGCCACATCTCATTGACCCCAATTGTAAACATTGTTGCAAGGTAACCAAGAATGGTCATCTTTAAACCAGTGTTCATTGAATTGTTAGGACCTCTAAGAACAGGTATTTTTCTATCATAGATTGCTGCTGCTCCCCATCCAAGTGGTAATGTGATGAAGTGGGAGTATAGCCACCAGTGTGCTGGTGTAAATGCACTATCTCTGATAGAGGTTTGATGCAAAGAACCATCAACGAAGTTATCAACTTCGACTGATGCTGCAGTGGATCCCATAGCTATGACGATGAGCCAGATTTTCTTTAGTCTCTGGATCTCAACTTCTTTTGGAATTAATGCGGGCATCTGTGCCATGAGTACATAAGGGTAAATTCGGGATATAAAGTAAGAGATTACAAAATTGGTATTTTTAATAAAAATTTTACAGTATTTAATGAATAAATTAAAATAAATTTAATTTTTTAAATGAAATTTAATCTAAATTGTATCATTTTTTTGTTAATTTCATTGATTAACATTAATGTTAAACATTGAATAAATTATCGATCCTCGTCAATAAGGTAAAACATATAACGATGAAATCTACCTCTCCATTAATAGGGATATAATATGGTCGAACAAAAGATTATCGTATTCGGACTAGCCGCAGTACTTGCACTAGGAACATTAGGATTCAACTGGGTTGAATATGTAATGCCAACTGCAGATGCACACGGTGTCCAAGCACAACTCCAAAGTCGTTTCATCAGAATTGAGGATGAAACCTTCAATAGACAATCCCTACAAACTGGCGAAACCTTGACACTTCAAGGAACATTAGTCAGTCTTGTAGAAAGAGACCTTAGAGGATGGTTATCCATTTTCTCAGAGTCAACCAACGCAGGTAACAGATGGGAGATGTTAGCAAGAGATCCACCAGGAAACGTCTTTGACATTCCAGGTAACTCAGTTATCGAATACTCATTGTCTGCAAAAGCACTTGAAGCAGGTGTATACCACGTACACACCCAACTCAATGTCGCTAAAGTTGGTCCAGGACTTGGTCCAGGTCAAACTGTTGTCGTAGAAGGTGAACCAATTATCAAACCAATTCCATATACCAACATCGCATACCAATCAATCATAATTGGTGTCGGATATGTTATTACGTTTGCAACTAGACCTTGGCAAGTTATCTAAAATAACCCACCTTTTTCATTTTATAGATACTCCTTACGCTTTGCGTTAAATTATCAAGAACCTTTTATTCACAACTAAACAATAAGAGAGCATGTTAGAATTCAAAATTATCAAATTAAATATCAATCAAAGTTATTTTTTTGGAGAAGTTGAATTTCGTACAGACAAATACAAAGTAAATATTCAAAATGAACGAAGAGGGAAAGTTCTAAGATTACCATTCCAAATAGAATCAAAAAGTGAAAAAATTATCGTAAGGGTTTCAGGACCTCAAGGTGTTTTATTTGTAGAAGATTATCTTCCATACAAAGGAGAATCAGAATGGTTAGAAATAGATTCAAATGAAATTGCTTTCTATCTTGCTGATCATCAAGACCAATTAGATACAATTGAAATAATGTATGAATAAAAGAAAGGACTTTAAGGAATCCTAATAAAATATTGACAATGATTTGGCCAGGTACAGGAGACCCATACAAAAGAAAGAAAGCAATAAAATTTCTTCTGATTAGTGCAGCCATAGGAGGAATTGCAGTATTACTTACTACTGTTGGAGTTAATCCAATGATAGCAAAACAAGCACATAATGCATGTATTGACGAGATGAATACTGATTGGAAAATATCATTTACATTTGAAATGGTTATGGATGGTCAAAAAGCTGAAGTTCAACCAAATATTGGAATTACTGAAGAGTGTCAAAGAGCCATATACACACTTTCAAATGATGGAACAGTGTATGCAGAATGGACAGAAAACCCCAATTTTGAATTAGGACATTTCTTGTACATTTCTAAATTTCAAATTAGAGATATGGAAGAGTCAAAAACAGAAATTTATGTTAATGACAGATTAGCAGATAATGGTCTAAAAACACCATTACAAGACAAGTATCACTACAAAGCAGTATTCACTACAAAGAATTATGATACATCTAAAGACAAAGATTACTTACCACCATTACCAGAAAACTAAAGCAACAAAAAGCCCAAATTCAGACTTTGTGAAATTAAAATTAATTTTATATTATTTAGTAAAATAACTTTGAAAATACAAAATTTGTGGAGGAACTAAGTTGAAGATTTTAAAAATAATGAAAAGATGAAAGGTGGTAATTTTACCAATATTTACCGTTGTCTGGAATAAGACCGATACCTTCTCTTTCAAAGTGTCTGTCTAACTCATCAACCCATCTCTCACGGTTGTCTTTGTAAGCCCAGCCGTGTACACGTAACCAAAATGAGATTACTCCTAGAAGGAATATTGTGAACATGATGGTTCCGAAGATGTAAATCATTACATCGTAGAATAATGGATCATAGTTTGGTCCTAATTGTCCTGTAAGTGTTGACAGGATACTTAGGAAAGTACCTACGATAGGAATCATAACATTTTTGCACTATTTCTGCGATATATACATTTCTTTTATTATTACAAAAGACGAGATCAGTATCACTAAGAGAATATAATAAAATGAAAAGGAGAAAAGTGAGGTTTGTTTTATCCTCTGCCCATTGCTGCGTATTTGCCAGATCTTCCTTTCAAGAAGAAAGCTCCTGCAATACCACCGAATACTGCACCAGCGATAATTGCTGCACCAACAACACCGTCTGCACTAATGTATGGTGTTCCTGATCCAGCTGCTGGATTTGCCTCAGCAGAAGCAACTCTTCGTGTTTGAATCTCAAGTGCTTCTTCTAAAGTATATGATCCGGT
This sequence comes from Candidatus Nitrosopumilus sp., assembly GCA_028343855.1. Lineage (GTDB taxonomy): Archaea > Thermoproteota > Nitrososphaeria > Nitrososphaerales > Nitrosopumilaceae > Nitrosopumilus. The sequence continues at coordinate 8,920 of JAOLZN010000015.1, forward strand.
TTCTCCTGCACTACCGACGTTGCCCATGTACTGTGCAAATGCAACAGAACTCTGTGCGGATAGTCCGATAGTGAAGACAGCGATTAAGGATGCTGCTAATAGTATTTTTGTATTCATACCTTTTACCTGTCGTTTTCCAGCCAGAGACTTATTTAACTTTTATTCTAAAGCTCAAGATTAGAAATAATTTGCGAGATCAGCAAAAGTAACGTTTAATTCTACTTTCGATGGAGCCAAATCATGGGAAGAATGCACACACACAGACATGGTAAATCACATTCAATTAGACCAGCTACACTGCGTGCACCATCATGGATAACATTGACTCCTGCAGAAATAGAAGCATTAGTCGTAAAATATGCTAAAGATGGTTTAACTCCTAGTCAAATTGGAATCAAATTAAGAGATCAACATTCGATTCCATTAATCAAACCAATTACAAAAAAGAGTATTGGTCAAATTCTAGAAGAAAATGATTTGAAGCCAGAAATGCCAGAAGACTTGGAAAATATTGTCAATAAAGCAGTTGGACTTCAAAAACACCTTAAAGAAAACAAGGGAGATAATAGAAATGTTAGATCCTTAGAATTGATTGAAGCTAAGGTTCACAGATTATCTGTGTATTACAAAAGAATCGAAAGAATTCCTAAAACATGGAAGTATAAATCAGTGGTTGCTCAATTAGAGTAATGACAAAAGTGTTTGAAGAATCATTATCATTATTCAAAGACAAAGTTTCAGATTGTGTTAAATCCAATAAATCAATTTCAGTTACAACGCATATTGATTGTGATGGATTAACATCTGGAAGTATTATCACTAAAGCCCTAATCAGAGAAGGAGCAAGATGTACAGTTAGAACATCAAAGGAATTTAGTAAAAATGTAGTAGAGTCATTCAAAACAGATTCTAGAGATTTTCACATTATAACAGACTTGGGAGGAGGTTTTGGAAAAGATCTCAATCAGGCTTTAGAAGATAATTGGATTATTTTAGATCATCATCAAATATCAGAAGAAGAAAAAGATAATCAAAATATCATAAATTCTTGGAAATATGGAATTGATGGAGGGTCAGAAATTAGTGCTGGGGGAATGGCATATTTTGCAGCAATGGCACTAAATGAAAAAAATTCAGATTTATCAGAAATAGCAGTGGTTTCAGCATTAGGAGATAGACAGGATCAAGGAGATAGAAAATCATTTACAGGTAAAAATTTTGAAATTGCAAACACGGCAAAAGATCTAGGATTAGTGGAAATAGATTTAGATTTACTATTAGTAGGAAGAGAAACCAGACCTTTAGCAGAAGCCCTGGCATTTACATCACAGCCATTTATTGAAGGATTAACATGGAATAAGGAAACATGTTTATCAATTCTAAATTCATCGGGAATTGAACTAAAGGAAGAAGGCAGATGGAGAGTTCCAGCAGAATTAAACGAAGAGGAAAAAAAATTAGTAATAGAATCCATCACTAAATTTTCACCAGATAAAAATACTTCAGAAATAATGTCAGAATTAATTGGATACACTTACACATTCCCAAAAGAGGATAAAAGGAGTTTTCTAAGAGATGGTAGAGAGTATTCAACCATGTTAAATTCATGTGGAAGGATTAATCATTCTGGAGTTGGAATGGCAATATGCATGGGAGATAGAAATAAGATACTAACTGAAGGAGAAAATATCTTAACAGATTATAGAAAAATGATTAAAGAATACATGAACATTTTATCAAATGAAAGATGGAGAATTTCAGAAAATGAAAATTGTGTAATGGTAAATGGTGAAGATATAGTTCCAGAAACTATGACAGGTACAATATCATCACTAATTGCAGGATCACCAAAAAACACAGGAAAAATTGTAATTTTGAGAACTAGAGGAGAAGGAAATACCATTAAATTTTCGTCAAGAAAATCCTTTGGTTGTAAATCAGACATTAATCTTAGTGAATTAATGAGAAATGGGGCTGAAAAATTTAATGGTATTGGTGGAGGACATAATGGAGCAGCAGGTGCAAAAATAACTAAAGACAAATTGGACGAGTTTTTAAAATATTTAGAAGTAAATGTCGTTAACGTGTCAAGTGGAAATAGTTCTGAATAACATATCTAAGAAAAAGGCAGAAACTGTCAAAAAGGCATTAGAGCCAGACAATGTAAATTTTCCAAAAGGATTGAGTCTTTATGTTGAAAATATTGATAATAAACTAATTTTTAATTTTGAAAGTAAGGAAAATATGAAACAATTGGTAGGCACAGTAGATGAAGTGTTAGAACATATCCAAGTCGCGTTAAAGGTGATTGAATAATGTTAGACCCTAAACTAATCAAAGAAAAACCAGAAATTATTAGAGATATGCTCAAATCAAGAGCAGTAGAATTTGATCTAGACGGATTAATTGAATCAGACCAAAAAAGACGAGAATTCATAATTAAAACTGATGAATTAAGAAAAAAGAAAAACCAAGTTGCAATGGTAATCTCAGAAAAAAAGAAAGCTGGTGAAGATGCATCTTCTATTTTAACAGAGATGAAAAATATTTCAACTGAACTTACAGAATTAGAATCAGGACAAGAAGAAATTGAAAAAAAATATTTAAAATTAGCATCAACAATTCCAAATCTAGTTGATAAATCAGTTCCAATAGGGCCAGATGAAAGTGCAAATAAGGAGATAAAAAAATGGGGCGATATTCCAAAATTTGATTTTAAAATAAAAGATCATATTGATATTTCTGAAGATTTGAATTTAGTAGATTTAGAAAGAGCTGCAAAAGTAGCGGGTGCAAGATTCTATTATCTAAAAAATGATTTAGTAAGATTGAATCAAGCATTAATTCATTTTGGATTAGATTTTCTTGCAGAAAAAGGATATTCCCTAGTCCAACCACCATATATGATTAATAGAGAATCTATGGAAGGGGCAGTAATTGCAGAGGATTTTGAGGAAGTCATTTACAAAGTTCAAGAAGAAGATCTGTACATGATTGGAACATCTGAACATGCAATGGCAGCAATGCATTCAAAAGAAATTATTGAAGGAAAGAACATACCAATGAAATATGCAGGGATTAGTCCTTGTTTTAGAAAAGAAGCTGGGGCACATGGAAGAGACCAGAAAGGAATTTTCAGAGTTCATCAATTTGATAAAATTGAACAATTCATTTTTTCAAAACCAGAAGATTCTTGGAAAGAACATGAAAAAATGTTAGAGATAGCTGAAGAGTTTTACCAAAAATTAGGAATTCCATACAGAGTAATGCTGTTGTCAACTGGGGATATTGGAAAAATTTCAGCAAAAACATATGACATAGAAGCATGGATGGCTGGACAAAATGCATACAGAGAGATAGTATCGTGTTCAAATTGTCTAGAATATCAAGCAAGAAGATTGAAAATTAGATTTAGAGATAAAACAAATGAAGATACACAGTATATCCATACCCTCAATAGTACACTAATTGCTACAACCAGAGTTTTAGTAGCTATTATGGAAAATTTTCAAACAAAAGATGGCCATATTCGAATTCCACAAGTTTTACAGAGCTATATGGGAAATCAGAAAGAGATCTAGTGACATACCCTTATATTTTGGATTCAAGGCTCGTTAAGAATTGGCACGTAGAAAAGGTCGAATAAAGGACAAATGGAGAGAAAAGCGTTGGGTTAACGTTAATGCTCCAGATTCATTTAACAATGTTCCAATTGCATATGTACCAATTACAGATGATGAAAATGCATCAGGTCGAGTTATAGAAATTACATTATTTGATATTCTAAAAGGAGATCCATCACAACATCAGTACAAACTTTATTTCCAAATCAATAAAGTCGATGGAGAAAATGCGTCAACAATTTTCAAGAGATTTGAATATTCAAAAGAATTTTTACGTAGTTTAGTTAGAAGAGGTTCATCTAAAATTAATTTCATCATAGATATCAAAACAAAAGATGGATATGTTTTCAGAGTTAAAATAATTGCATTAACATATAGACCATTAAACACATCTAGAAAACACGCCCTTAGAATTATTGCTAGAGATATTATCAACAACACAGTTCCAGAAATGACAATTGATCAATTTGTACAAGCTACAGTTTACAGTAAAATTAATTCAGATCTAATGGCAGCATTCAAGAGAGTTATCAAAGTTAGACATGTAGGTCTTGAAAAAGTAAAACTTATCAGAACTGCAGATAAAGAAACCAAATTGCTAGAAGCATAAGTAATTAGAATTATCTATTTACAATTATGATTGATAAATTAGAAATTACAATCGACGTTATTGTTCATGCAACTGAAGATATTTCAAAAATTTTTCAATCATTTAATGATGTATTAGAAATTGAAGAGAATGATTTCAATGTTACAGAAACAACAGGGTATTATGAAAATCCCATAATTATGTTAAATGCAAAACTTGTAAAAAAACAAGCAAAATCATTTATGAAAAAATTTCTCAAATTACTTTCGAATAATCAAATTAATCAATTAATTGAAGAAATTGAAGAAAGAGTTGCAGATTCAAAATTTCATTTAAGATTAGACAAACAAGAATTGATTAAAGGAGTAGTGAAACTCAGTGAAAAAGAAACAGTAAAAATTAAAATTCATACTCCAATTTACAACAAAAAAGAATCCATTCAAAAATTTTCAGAAGTATTTCAAGGGTTCAACTAGATTAAATAGGAATAGATCGATCATTCAATTTGGGAATGAGGAGATAACAGCCGCTCCAGTCTGAGCTAACGCCTTGAAGACGCCGCGACGAACCGACCCCAAATTAATCAAATATTTTACAAAAAAATTTCATTTTTAGAACATGGTTTAGTATTAATACGGATGAACAAAAATAGAAACATGGCAGATTATGATGTTATAATTGCAGGTGGAGGTTTAGCAGGCACAATTACAGCACAATCTATATCACATTATTCTAATCAAAATCTAAAAATTCTTGTAGTTGACAGAAATCCAGCAACTCTACCAGGTAGAAAAGGCTTAGCAGGATGGGTATGTGGAGACGCATGTTCAAAAGAAGCAGTAGATTTCATGTCAGAAAGAATCAAAGTTGAATGGACTAAACCGGAAATCGAGCACGATGTTAAAGGAGTAATGGCATTTTCGCCAGACAGAGAAACAGCAATTCCATTTGATGGAGATGGATTTATGTTAAATCGTACAGAATTACCAAGAATTCAAAATGAAAGATGTGAAAAAATGGGGATTGAATTTGAACATGAAATTGGTTTAACTGGTTTAATTTATGACGGTCAACAAGTTGTCGGAGTTCAAGGAATAGACAACAAAACAAAACAACCTTACAAAAAAACATCAAAATTAGTTATTGATGCAACAGGTGTAACATCTGTTTTAAGAAATGGACTAAAGAACTCAACTAAAGTTGAAAAAAGAATTAACATTGAAGATTTAGAAATTACTGGAAGATACATAATGGATTTCGAACCAGGCCAAAAAGATCTTACTGAATTTGATCCTGATTACTGTATCATTCATTTAGATCAAGATATTGCACCAGGTGGATACGGATGGGTATTTCCAAAATCTGAAACTAAAGTTAACATTGGTTTGGGTGTTGAAAAAGCATTTTTAGATAAAAGAAACAAAAGACTAGGCAAAAAAGATAATGTTGAATCATTAATGAAAGAATATCTTCAAAGAAATACAGCAATTACAAATGCAAAACTTTCAGAAGATCCTACAGATACTTTAGGAAATAATCACTCTGGAATTTTCCAAGTTTCAGTAAGAAGACAAAATGAATGCATGGTTTCTGGAGGATATATGATGGTTGGAGATGCAGCCTGGATGCCAAAACCAATTGATGCAGGAGGTATTGGACCAGCATTAATTGCAGGAACAATACTTGGGAAAAATGTAGCTGAAGCATTACAAGCAAATGATACATCTGAAGCATCATTATGGCAATACAATTTGGATTTCATCAAAGAATATGGATACAAAACTGCAGGTCTTGAACTTTTTAGAAGACTCGTACAACAAATGAATAATGAACAAATCAGTTATGGTATGAAACACTTTTTGGGAAATTTAGATGTTGAAGCAATTAGTAAAGGAGAGCATCCAGACTTTTCAGGATTAGGTAAAGTTGGAATGATAATTAGAGGCGCATTGAATCAAACAGTTGCAAAGGGACTAAAATATACATCTACAGAAAATCAATGGTTAGTTGAACATTACAATAATTATCCAAAAGATCCATCTGGATTTGACGAATGGAATAAATCATTACATCAAAGATTGGATGCATCATTTACTAAAATTGCAGCGTTTGGAAAATAGATCCAACATTAAATATTGTTAGAATCAATGGAAAAAAGCCTTGGAAGAAATTCAATATTTAGATTGGAATAACTCAAATCAAATTATCAAAAAAGCCTATGAAGCAGGATTATTTGTTCTCATAATTGGACCAAAAGGAACTGGAAAAACCTCACTAGTAAGAGACTTTGCAGAAAATAATAATATAAATTCAGAATCAATTAATTTTAGTTTAAGAACTAGAGAAAGTCATTTGATTGGGACTAAAACACTAAAAGACGGAACAGTAAATTTTGATGAAGGTTTACTAATTAAATCAATGAAAAATGGAGATTTACTCTACTTGGATGAAGTTAATGCAGCTGAAGCAGATGTATTGTTAAGATTAGATGAAGCATTGGATGATAGAAGACAAATTGTATTAAAAGAATCTACAGGTGAAGTAATAAAAGCAAAAGATAACTGGTTTGTTATAGCAACAATTAATCCACTAACACATAGTGGGACAAAAGAACTTCCACCACAAATTCTAAGCAGATTTCCAGTACGTATAAGATTAGAATATCCACCAGAAGAAATTGAATTAGATATTGTCAAAAAACATGTTTCAGGAAATCATGAATCAGAAATTATTCAAGCTATAAAATTAGCAAATACACTTAGACAAGCTGCTGCAGTTGAAGAATTATTTTATTCACCAAGTTTGAGAGAAACTATTGCATTTGGAAAATTATTAGATAAAGATGTATCACCAAAAGAGGCTGCCAATATTGTTTTTGGAAATGTATACACTCAATGGGGAAATATCGAATATCAAAAGGTAAGCGACATTATTACCTCAATGTTTGGAAGTTAAATGCAATCAATTCAACTTCAAAATGATTCTTTAGTAGAAATTGCTACTTTTCTCATTAGAAGATGGTCTGAAAAAGAAAATGTCACAATTGAAATTTCAAATAATATAGAAACTAAAACAAGATTAAAAGAAAATAAAGTAATTCTAACACCTTTAGAAAAAAGAATAGGAAGTGATTTTCAAAAATATAGACAGTTTAGGACGTCATCATGGTATGAGGCAATGAAAATAAAATACTCTGAAAAAATACTTAGTGACGATCATGCCTTTGGGTTTATTCTTAATGCTATGGAAACACAAAGAGTAGAAGAATTAGGACGAAGAATTTGGAGAGGAATGGACGAAGAGATTATCTTCAATTATTCATACATGTTGGTAGCCAGACCACAACTTCATACAGTTTATGGTAAAGCTAGAATCGTAGAAGCATTTTATCAATTTTTTATGTTTGGTGCAATCAAAGGAGAAATTCAAGAAAGTCATTTTGAAAAAATTAAAAAAGCAAGTATTTTTGCAAGAAAAATTGTAAATGAATCAATAGCAAATAATCAAAAAACAAGTTGGATTGAAAAAAATGTAGCAGAAATTATTAAAATTTTAGAAATTGATTCCCTACTAACAATTCCAATCTCAGTAGCATTTATGAAAGCAGGAATGGCATTATCAGAAGAAGAATTACGAAAAGTATTGAAAATAATTGCAAAAAATAAACAAAGTGATTTTGGTACAATAGATACTTCTGCAGTTGTAAAAGGAGATAATGTTTATGATGAATACAAAATATTAGTTGATGAAAATAAAAAAAATGAGAATAAAGGTCTATCATCAGAAACAATTGGAATACAGATTCCATCAACAAAAAATATTGATGAAACAATAATTTACGATATGAGTTTGATTAATGGATTAAAAATGAAGTTTAAAGAATGGAAAACAGGTTGGAAAGAACAGCATTTAAGATCAGGGGATGAATTTGATGATGAAAATTATATCGAAGGGAATGAACCATTTTTTACAGATATTAAAAAATCAATTAAAACAAAAATTGTAATTTTATTGGATCATTCATCAAGCATATCCTCGGATGCAATTGAATATAAAAAAGCAACAATAGCACTATGTGAAGTTTTAGCATTTCTCAAAGTAAAGTTTGCAGTGTATGCATTTAGTACAGAAAATAGATCAATGATATGCTGGTCAATAAAAGAAGAAAATGTAAAATGGAACAATATTACTGCAAAAAGATTAGCACAAATAGTTGCAAATGGTTCAACACCATTAGCAGAAGTTTATGATAAAATGTTTTCAACATTACAAGCAAAACAACCAAATATTTTTTTGACGCTAACGGATGGAGAACCATCTGATTCAAATGCAGTTAGAAAAATGACAAAATCACTAAAAGGATTAGGAATTACTATGGTTGCTTTAGGATTAGGACCAAATACAGTAAGAGCTACAACTATAGCAAATAATCTCAAACATTTAGGATATGATAAAACTATGGCAGTAAGTCGATTGAAAGATATTCCAAATAAGGTAATCAATCTTTTAGATGCATAAAAATTGGAAATTTTCAAAAAAGGGAAAAATCCATGTTGAAAATATAAGATATTTTATATGACCTTCTAAATTATCAAAAAATAGAGACGAATTTGGAACCAAATCAAGATAATACTATCGACAAAGTGCTTCTGGAACGATTTGAAGAAGAAATTTGGAATAAAGTACCACATTTAGAAAGTAATCAAGAAGGTGGAAAAATTGTTAATGCAACTCCACTAGTAGACATTACAGCAGATTTCAAAGAATGCGCTAAAGAAATTTACAAATTAGATCTTTCAAATTCAGAATTACAAGTTTACGGCAAATTGGATTCCACATTACTAACAGGTTCAATCAAAGTAAGACCAGCTGCAAACATCATTCATGATGCAATCATGACAGGAAAAATAAAAAGTGGTCAAACAGTAATTGAAGCAACATCAGGTAATTTTGGAATTGCTCTAGGAATGTTATCAAAACTAGGATTACAAGTGGTAACAATTGTTTCAAGAAAATTGCAAGAGGGCGTATTTCATGAATTAAGAAAAATGAATATCAAAATAATGGATTTAGAAATGGACATTTGTCCTGCACCAGGAATGGAAGGAAAGAAGGATGAATTAGTTGCAAAAGCAACAGCTGCTAATGTACGATCACAATTATCTCAATTAGGGTTTGATCCAAGTATTTATGATAATTCAATTACTGAAATCGAATCATTGTTAGCCAAACAAGATATAATTAATTTAGCAAAATTACTTTCAAAAATTTATAATTGTTTTTGTCCAGAACAATATGATAATGATTTGAATGTAAATGCCCATAGAACAATAACTGGGGCTGAAATAGATCAACAATTACACGAAGATGGTAACTCACTTCAAGACTTTAACATTCTATGTACATTTGGTACTGGAGGAACTTCAGGTGGATTAAGTAGGTATATCTCTGAAAAATATGATAAAAAAGGTGTTCACGTAATATTTCCACCAGGTGGACAAGATGTTGCAGGAATTAGAACTCACAATAATGCAGATGGTTTGAAGTATTATCAACCAGATAGATACGCAGGAGAGTATGAAGTAGATTTTGAAAAAGCAAAACCACTTCTAAAATTCTTTGTAGACAAGGGTCATGACATTGGTGAAAGTAGCGCACTAGAACTCTATGCTACATTACAATTGGCAACTGCAAATAAAGGAAATAAATTCGTAGTAATGATTTGTGATGGAATAGAAAAATATCGAAAGAATTTGGAAAAAATTGGAAAAATTCAACCTCCTGGACAAGTTTCACAAGAAGAAGTAGCATCAAATTCAGAAAACTATGACAAAGTAATTTGGATTCATACACAATACACACCTCAAGAAGGAGGAATAGAGTTACTTGCAAAATCTTTAGGCATCGATAAAAGTAAAATTGTTGTTCCAAATGCAAGAACAGCACAACAGCTATTATCAGGACAAGGAATACCAGATGAAATTAATAATTCACTTCAAGAATCAAAAGGAAAATCATTAATGGTCTGTATGGCCGGAAGAACTTCACTAATGGCTGCAAACGTATTAGCAGAAAAAGGGATAGTAACAGATAGTTTGATTGGGGGAATTACAGAACTTCCTGAAGCAAGAAATAGTCAACTTTCAGAACTAGTTAAACAGGCTTCACAATTTTAATTTATATAAAATTTTCAATATCAAAAAAATTATGAAATGTCTTTCAATTTGTCAGCCATTTGCAGAATTAATTATTCAAAATAAAAAAACAATAGAATTAAGAAAATGGAATACAAAAATACGTGGAGAATTTTTAGTACATGCTCCAATAAAAATTAGAAAAGAGGCATATGAAAAATTAAAAATTAATGAAAAACTAACAACGGGTGCAATCATAGGAAAAGTAGAACTCATTGATGTAAAAAAATATGAATCATTAAAAGAGATAAAAATAGATAAAAAGAAACATTTTGGATCAACTACATCACAAAAAAGAATTTATGGATTTATTTTAAAAAATGCTAAACCATTTAGAATTCCCATCCCATGGAAAGGACAATTAGGTTTTTTTGATGTGGATTTACCAAAAATGAAAATAAAAAACAATAAAATAGTTACAGAAATGATTGAAGAGGAATTTACGTATCAATGGGTAGGTCATCATTAAAAATGATGTATGGTAAGGAATTACACTATGTCAAATAACAGATTTGAGAAAGAAAAAATAGAATTAACTCCAGATACAGGATTTAATTTAGTAGGTATTGATTATTTTGCAGATAGTGAAAATCAATTGTATCTAATTGAACATTTTCAAATGTATCAAGATGCATTAAATGCAAAAAAAGATAGAAAAAACCAAGAGGAATATTTTGTATTGTATAAAGACCAAAATAATGAATTCTATTCCAGATGAATTAGAAAATAGGAATAACTGTATTAAAATTTACAAAAGATCTTAACATCAATTAAAAAATGTAAAATCTAATGGTTGATGAAACACAAGATCTAATCAATATGATTTATGATAAAAAAGTATCAAATTCAAGTCAAAATCCAGCTGAAAAAATTTTACGAAAAAGTTCTAAAGCAAAATATCAGATTTTTGATGAAGCAGAATTTACTCGTGGCAGAGAGGTATTAGGAGAAATTATTGTTCATGGAATGTTAGCCTCAGGTGGTACGGATATTGATTGGTTAATTGAGCACAAAGGAAGTTTCATTATTTTAGAATTCAAAGGATTTCACAATGATAAAATCAACATTCCACAGGGACAGATGATAGCATATCAAATGTTACATGAAAAATTAAATCAATCTACAAAATGTTATTTGTATATTGTTGGATGTGATGATATTGATTTTTCAAACCCAGATTCGCCAGTATGGATTTTTGAGATGAATCAGTGGAAAAATAATATTATTCCAAAAAATATGACAGATATTTTTGATCAAGAATCCAACAAACAAAATAAATTCATTGTTTATCGTGAATATATGGAAGAAATTAGTGTAGAAAAACTTAGAGAAGTTATAGATTCACATTGGAAAGAATTTGAATAGTTATGAAGTAAATGAAAAAGTAATTGATTTTATGTTATTACCATCATTAACTTTTAGAGTGTAAGTACCTGAAACATCCCAACCTGAACCACCAGCAATAGCTAAAGTAGAGTATTGTCCATTAGATTTTACAGAAGTCTGTTCTGCCCATACAAGTTCATCATTTTGATTTTCAATTGATAAATTTACAATGGAGCTGTTTTCAGAGATACCATTTATTGAAATAAGATCATTTTCGGAATATGAAGATAGATCACTATTAACAGAGAAGGTAATTTTGTTTTCAGTGGGAGTTTTGGGTGAAAATGAATCATCATTAGCAAGAAGAGCAATTGCAGCAATTATAATCACTACAGCAATACCGCCAAATGCTATGATAGGTTTAGAGTTTTTTACATTAAAATTAGACTTCTTATAGGTTGGTGCTTCAATCGTTTGGGGTTGAATTGTGGGTTGAATTGTGGGCATTACAACATCTGGAACTTTGGGTGTTGTGTTTTCTGATACCTTAGAAGAAATTTTGGGCTTTTTACCCAGATATTGTTCTGCTAATTTTTGAACATAATTTCGCTCATAATTACTAATTACTTCATTATTTTTACATGCTCTATGGATCTGCTTTAGAATTCTATCATCCCCAAAATCTCCATCTAGGAGTGAATTTACATCATCAAATAACGATTCATCCATGATAATTTTTCCACATATTCATTATTTATCAATAGCTTGTTTAAGATTTCGAACAAATTCTCTTTAAACCAGAAAATATCATAATTTTAATATATTTTTAAAAATTAATTTCAGATAGATTTTTGGGCTTGTATAATTACAGTTCGGATATAATCCTTGGCTGTAGAATCAGTAACTCCCATTTGCTTAGCTTTACGATAAAGGTCATTTTCTTGAGGATTTACTAAATAACATTTTAACAAATAGTTTAGTCTATGAGATCGTTTTTCATCACTTTTCATAATAATTATTATTTTTTTCATATTAAAAAGAAAATAGGATTACAGAATAACCAATAGAAAATTAAAATTTCTAAAAAAGATGGGTATATTTTGAGCTGCAATGAGTATATTATAATGAAAAGAATTGAAGCAACTATTCAAATTAATAAAATAAGCATCGTCTCAGATGCAATTACTGGATTAGTAGGAGGGTTTACAATTCTAGAAGGAAAGGGTAGAGGTTCAGGAAAAAGACAAAATATTGGATCAGGTAGAGGAACAAACACAATCACCGCCGAATACAATAAAGTTGCAATAGTAAGTACAATTGTAGATGATTCAATAGTAGAAAAAGTATCTGAAGCAATTGAAGAAGCTGCGTTTACAGGAGGAAATAGTGACGGCATAATAGTAGTAAGTAATATCGAAAGTGTTTTGAACATTGGATCAAAAAAGAAAGATTCTCAAGCTCTTTAATTATAAGAATATGAAATTAAATTAGTAGAAATAATCTGCTGAGAAATCACTATTCTTACATAATACATTAATTATTAGAATTTTCATCCTAAATTAGATACCAACATTTTGTATATGCTATTTCATAAGATTATATTTTAAAACATTTCCATGAGGAATTGGTGAGCCAGAGAGATCTATAAAACTAGGTACAAAATAAACAACACCTTCTTCAT
>JAOLZN010000016.1 GCA_028343855.1 Candidatus Nitrosopumilus sp.
GATAAATGGAATTTCAAATATAGAGCCGCCATTAGTAGACCTGAAGAATGGACTAATCGTGCATGGGGTGGTCATAAGGGTAGAATTGAACAATTTTTGAGAACTAATGATGCTGGTAAATCTCCTCTGGAAGAATTAGTTGGTGAAAAAATTACTAAAGAAAATACAATTTTCTATGTTTGTGGTTGGCAAGGAACCATTGATGGTACAATGGACTATTTGAAGAACAAGAATTTTGTAACTGAGAGAAATAAGCGTGAAGATGGTAGTTATGAAGTTAAATTCGAATCATATGGTTGATTCTGAGTCTTCGTTTTTACTATATTTGATATGCAAATGATATGCATTTGATAACTAATTATACTATTGTAAAATTACCATTAAATTTAAAAACTAAATAATTTGTAGCCAAATATTGAAAAAAATTGAGGCAATAATTAACCGAAAAAATTACCCTACAATTCGTGAAAAATTAGATGCTTTAGGTATAGATATTATTGATAAACGAAATTTAGAGGATAGTAGATTTGTAAGTCAATCAAAAGGCTCTCGAGTTGGTGGAAGTGTAGTTAGATCAACTATGCTTGCAAAAATTGAATTGGCAATGCCAGATAAAGTAGCAAGAGAAGTGATAGATATAATTTCTAGTAATTCTGGACTCCCAAAATCTATCCCAAGTAAAATATTTGTTTTTGAAATGCAAGAAACAATTGATCTTAATACTCTAAAAGGTGAGTCTGAAACAGAATCTGAAGATGAAGAATCTCCTGTGGCTCCTAGATTTGTAACTAAACGTAATAGATTGGTTCCACTTCAAAAAAGAACATTATACAAATTAGAACAATATTATGATAAACATAGTGATGTTTTAGAATCTGATTATAGAATTCGTTCTTTTAGTGATTTTGTGAATTATTGTATAATGAAATATTTGCCAACACTTGATAAACAATTAAAGAACCAAACGATTCTTTATGAAGATGTTTTATAATTAGAAAATTAGTTTAGTGTTTAAGAAATTTTCATTTTGAAATATTATCTAATGTGATTTCAATTGCAACTCTTTTCTCATTAGCTCTTTGTTCACCTGGATATTTTAATTGAGATATTTTCTCATTCAATTTTTCATCTGTTACAGGTATAGCTTTTCCAGAAAACTCCATGTTGTTATATTGAATTTTTACTTCTGGATTTGCTATTGCGTTTTGATACCAATCTCCATCTGGACGATGTCTTGAAAAATATATTTTCTCATTATACTTTACAGCCCTTAACCATACTGAATGTGGATTTCCTGTTTTTCTTCCCTTTGTAATTAGAATTGGTCTAAATCTTTCTTCTTGTATCTCCATGTGCATCATACTCTGTCAAGTAATTTAACCCCATTGATAGAACTTTCTGATATTCGATATGATAAGGGAATTTATCGATAATAGTGCATGTCAGTCAAATTAGAAGGAATGCCTGAAAACATAGCCACAGCTGATACTTTTACTGGAAAAAACGTAATTGATAGGGAAGGAATACAATATGGTAAAGTCAAACATATACACATTCACCAAGACACACTTGCTGTATCTGGTGTAACAATCCATCAAGGATTTAACAAAGATTATTTCCTATCTCACGATTACATAGACAAATTTTCTGATGAACAACTACTTCTTAGTAGACCTCCTGTCAGAACTGGAATTCCAGTAGTAGATATTGATAGCCATAAAATTGGTAAAGTCAAAAGACTACACAAACATCCAGACACCAATGAATTGGAATCAATTGAAGTAAGTCATGGCTTGATGCATTCAAAAATTCTATCCAAATCTGAAATTTGGGGAATAGGTGAAAAAATCATTCTAAGAATGACTAAAGAAGAATTCAAAAATATTGAATAATTCTTTAAAATTCTTTTTTGTTATTTTCTATTTTTTTGCACACTTTGCACAAACAGGACTCCCATCTTCTAATGTAATTTCTACATTTGATGAGTGGCATTTTTGACATAATCCTTTCATGTCTCATCTACTCAAAATCCTCTTTTTAAATTTTATATGAATCGTATCTGATCGAATACTTAGCATTTTATAATTCCCAAAGGAGATCAAATTGTTGTATTCTATAGAAACAAAATCTCTCACAAAATCATTTGGAGATTTGGTTGCCGTTAACGATATTTCCTTCTCAGTAGAGCAAGGTGAAATTTTTGGTTTTCTGGGACCTAATGGAGCTGGCAAAAGTACAACAATGATGATCTTTACTACTTTACTCAAACCTACATCTGGAAAAGCAATGATTGCTGGTTTTGACGTTATGAAAGATGCAAAACATGTAAGAGAAAACATTGGATTTGTTCAACAAGAAACTACTGTTGACGAGTATCTCACTGGACGTGAAAATCTATTATTACAAGCAAAATTAAATCATATCCCAAAAAATGAAATTAATTCAAGAATTGATGAGGTTTTAGATTTGATAGAACTTTCAGATAAACAGGATCAAGCTGTAGTAACGTATTCTGGAGGAATGAGAAAGAGATTGGATATTGCTGGTGGACTTTTACATCATCCTAAAGTTTTGTTTTTGGATGAGCCTACTGTTGGATTAGATATTCAAACTAGAAGAAAAATTTGGCAATATATTAAAAAAATCCATATTGAATTTGAGATGACAATTTTTGTAACTACACACTATATGGAAGAAGCAGATAATCTTTGTGATAGAATAGGAATCATTGATGGAGGTAAAATTCAAGTAATTGATTCTCCACAAAATATGAAAAATGCTTTGGGCAATGAAATTATTTCATTAGTAATAGAAAATAATAATAATCATGATTCATTTCTAGTAGAATTAAAAAAAATTGAATTCATTAAAAAAATAAACGAAGATGATTCTAAACTAACTCTTTTTACTTCTAATGGAACTGAAGTCATTCCAAAAATTTTTCAAATTTCCTCAGAACTTGGAATTAAAATCACTACTATTTCCCTAACACAGCCTACTCTGGATGATGTTTTCATTTCTTACACTGGACATGAAATTAGAGATGATAAATCAAAATTTAATCGAAAAATTGAACATGCAAAAATGAAGAGGTTACGAGCATGAACAGTGTAATGTATGATACGTATACAATTTTTTGGCGTGAATTAAAGAGATACAAGAAATCCAGAAGCGGTGTTTTAATTAGATTAATTCAACCTGCAATTTGGATAATTGTAGTTGGAAATATTTTTTCAGAAACTCAACCGCTAATACAATCTGTTGGATTTGAAGGTGAATATATTGAATTTATGGCCCCTGGTGTCATAATTTTAACTGCAATTTTTACAAGTATTTTTGGTGGAGTAAATACACTTTGGGATAGGCGTTATGGTTTTATGAATAAGGCACTAACTTCTCCAATTTCTCGTTCTGCAATTGCTTTGGGAAAAATGTCTGCAATTTCTTTAATTGCAGCTTTACAAGCAAGTTTGATTATTGGCATAGCTTTGGCAATAGGTGTTACTTTTCCAAATCCTTTGATGATTATTCCTATAATGGGAATTGTAATATTGTTTTCATTAGGTTTTTCAGGAATTTCAGTTACTCTTGCAGCAACTGCAAAATCTCAGGAAACCTTTTGGGGAATGATAAATTTACTTGGAATGCCATTATTCATGTTAAGCCCCGCATTATTTCCATTGGAATTATTACCAAATTGGCTTGCAGTAGTTGCTAAATTGAACCCTGTTACCTACACTGTTTTGTTAGTTAGAGAATTAATGACAGGTGTTTCCGAAGGCGGTGTTCCTATTCTGATTAGTATTGCTGTCATTTTTGCATTTGTAGTTGCAATGGTTGCAATTGCAAGTTATGTGTTCACTAGAGAAGTAAACAAACCATTTTAAAAAATCAACCATATGTTTTTGAACATACTTTAACGATCAATTGAAATTTTATCGATCCTCTGTTACTATATAGTCCAATATACTTTATGTTGTATTTCCTTAAGTCTATTTATTCAATGTAATTGGTATGGGACAATGGTTATCATGGGTAAAATCCAATGAAAAAGAACTTTTAACAATTTTAACTAATTTAGCAAAAAAATCCGTTGAAACCTCTGAAGCAGTTGTTGTTTTATTTAATGACCTTGGTAATGCTGAACAAGTGCAAAAAATTCATAGACTTGAAACCGAAGCAGATGTTTTAACAAGAGATATTTTTTCTGAACTAAATAGAACTTTCATTACTCCTTTAGATCGTGAAGATATGCAAAGAATTGCATCAAAAATTGACGATGTGATTGACTTTATGGATGGTATTGCATCTAGAGTGTATAGTTACAAAATTACTGAATCTCCTCCGTATACTGAACAAATTGCTGAGGAATTAGTCAAGGCAACCAAAGAAGTTGAATATATGATTTCAAAATTACAACGAATTAAAGATCCTAAAGATATGATTCAACATTGCCGAAATACTAGTGATATTGAGCATACTGTTGATGATTTGTATCGGGAGGCTATACGTGAATTATTTGAATCCAAAGATGCAATTCACATCATTAAACTAAAAGATATCTACGAAACAATGGAAACTGCCTCAGACAGATGTGTTGATGTTGCAGATGTCATTGAAGATATCGTACTGAAATATACTTGAGATGATAAAATGTTAGAGATAGCAATAGGCGCAATTATAGTAGCATTAATCTTTGATTTTGTAAATGGTTTTAACGATTCTGCAAATTCAGTAGCTACAGTAATTGGAACTCGTGTTTTGAAACCTCTTCATGCTGTAGGTTTATCTGCAGCAATGAATTTTATTGGTCCGTTTGTTTTTGGAGTGGCAGTTGCTGCAACTATTGCAAAAGGAATTGTAAGTCCTGACGATATCACTGTATACATGATAGTAGGTGGATTGGCAGGAGCTATTGGATGGAGTACGCTTTGTACTTATTTTGGATTACCGATATCCAACAGTCATTCTTTAGTTGGAGGAATAATGGGTGCTGGAATTGCGGGATTGGGATTTGAAAAATTAGTTTATGGTGGTTTGACAAAAGTATTTGCAGGAATTGTAATTGCTCCAATTGGTGGAATAATTTTTGGTCTTTTGATTACTACTTTGATAATTACTATTTTTGCTACTAAAAGACCTGGGCCAGTAAACAAAACTTTTGGAAGATTACAAATAATTTCTTCAGCATGGTTTGCTTTAACTCATGGTGCAAACGATGGTCAAAAAACAATGGGTATTATTGTTTTAATTTTATTTTCTGCTGGACTGACTCCTGACCTTGAAATGCCATTGTGGGTAATTTTTGCTGCTGCAACTGCAATGGGTCTTGGTACTTTCTTTGGCGGATACAAAGTAATCAAAACTCTTGGTGTAAAAATTACTAAACTTAAGCCCTATCAAGGATTTGCTGCAGAAACTAGTGGTGGATTGATGCTTGCAGTTTTTGCTGTATTTGGAATTCCTGCAAGTACAACACATGCTATTACAGGCACTATAATGGGCTCAGGTGCTGCTAGAAGAAAACGTGCAGTAAGATGGAAAGTAAGCAGACAAATTGTTTTCTCTTGGATAATTACAATTCCTGGTGCAGCAGGACTAGGTATTGGATTTACATATTTGATTAATCTCTTTGTATGATTTTACATTGATTTTTATTTCGACAATTTTGCCCACAAACATTACTAATGGATATTTTACAATTAATACAAGCTAATCTTCTTACTCCGATAATCTTATTTTTCCTTTTTGGAATTATTGCTGCTAGAATAAAATCTGATTTAAAAATCCCTGATGCAATATCTGAATTTTTACCCATCTATCTTTTAGCTGCAATTGGACTTCATGGTGGTATTGAGATGCGCAATACTGGATTTGAAAATATGCTTGTACCAATGTTTGTCGCAATTGGACTTTCATTGTTGTTCACTTTAAACCATTATCAAATTTTACGAAGATTAGGAAAATTCAATCTCTTTGACTCGTATGCACTTGCTTCAACTTATGGTGCTGTTGGTGCAGTACATTTCTCTGTAGGGTTATCGTTTTTGAAAAATCAAGGCGTAACTTCTGAAGGCTATATTGCTGCAATTCTTGCTGTGTTAGAACCTCTTGCTTTCATTTTGGCAATATTCATGACAAATATGGCAGTATCAAAACAGATCAGAGCAAAAAGAAAATCAGTTGGAGATGATTCTTCAACTGACATTGATGTTGGATTAAATGAAACAAAAACAAAACTTTCTAAAGTATTACATGAGTCCATTACTGGTAAAGCAATAGTAATTCTTCTTGGCAGTATTGTAATTGGTTACATTATTGGTGAGGAAGGTTTTGAACCCATCAAAATAGTATTTGATGAAATGTTTACTGGAGCAATAGTAATTTTTATGATTGAAATGGGCATTATTGCTGGTCAGAGATTGGGCGATATCAAAAAAGTGGGTATTTTCCTTACTGCATTTGCTATACTCATACCCACGTTTAATGGAGTAATTGGTGTCTTAGTTTCAACTGCAATAGGATTGAGCCTAGGGGGTTCAGTCATGTTTGGTTTGCTTCTTGCTAGTGCATCATTTATTGCGGCTCCCGCGGTTCTACGACAGGCAATTCCTCAAGCAAAACCCAGTTTGTACATTACATCTGCATTGGGAATCACGTTCCCCTATAACATCATCGTTACATTGCCTTTGTTATTTGCATTATCTTCATTTCTTCATTCAGGTGAAACGATAGACTTATTCAATTTCATTACTGGAGGATTAATATGAAATTATATGATGTTAAATTATTAACTATCACTTGTGAAATATTAGCACAAGATAATATTCTTGAAATTTTAAAGAAACATGGAATTACTGGTTATACAAAATATGAAGTTGATGGAAATGGTGCCCGCGGTTTACGTGGACAAGGATTCAAAAATGAAAAAAATATTAAAATTGAAATTATTATGAAAGAAGAGAAATTACAAGATGTAGCTGAAGAAATATCTCGAACACTATTTGCAAATTTTGCAATAGTTTTGTATGTTAGTGATGTTGGTGTTTTACGTCCTGAAAAATTTTAGCAACAACTTTCATCTAAACATAAATTTGGAATTTCTTTTGATGTTTTTGTAACATTTGTGATTAATTGAGATAATTGCTCATTGGATATTGTATACATTGCTTTTTTTCCTTCATCTCTGGATTTTACAATTCCACATTTTTTTAATATTTTAAGGTGATGCGATACTAGTGGCTGATCTTTTTTTAATTCATTAACAAAATCATTTACACATAGTTCATGATTTTTTTGTAATAATCCTAAAATTTCAAATCTTGTTTCATCACATATGCATTTTAAAAGACTGATTCCATTCATATCAATTTAAATTTATATAAACTGATATTTATGTTATTTTATGGATATTCCTAAAAATATTCTATTTGTGTGCGTAGAAAATGCTGGGAGAAGTCAAATGGCTGAGGCGTTTTTTAAAAAATTTGCTAAAAATCAATTTAATGTAATTAGTGCTGGAACCTCGCCATCATCTACTCTTAATCCCGTGGTTGTTTCAGTAATGGCTGAAATTGGAATTGATTTGAAAAATCAACAACCTCAATTATTATCCTCATCAATGATTAAAAATTCCAATAAAACTATCAATATGGGATGTATGGATAAAGAATCATGTCCATCATTGTTTGTCAAAGATGTTGATGATTGGACTGTTGAGGATCCTAAAGGAAAATCAATTGATGATGTAAGAAAAATTCGAGATCAAATTAAAAATGATGTTTTGAATTTATTGGATTCACTTGAAAATGATGTTTGATGACTTATTCTAATTTACAAATTTTTACTGTGGAATTAATTGGAACTTTTATTCTTGTAGTTTTTGCTACTGGTTCAATTGTATATGATGTTGAATTTTTTGACGGAAGTCTGGGAATCCCTTTTGCAGCTGTTGCACCATTTATTGCATTATTAATTGGAGTTTATTCATTTGGAAAAATTTCTTTGGCGCATTTTAATCCTGCCGTAACTATTGGATACTATATTACAGGACACATAACAAAGATTCAAGTTTTGTATTATTTAATTGCAGAAATTATCGGTGCCTTGTTGGGTTCCCTTTTTGTACTAACCTTCATTGGAGAAAAACCAAACCTTGGTGCTAATGCCCCTAATTATGATTTTTCAATCTTTTTGATATTTTCTGTGGAAGTTTTAGCTTCTTTCATGCTAATGGCTGTAATTTTCTATGTTGTATACACTAAAGGTTTGAGAGGATTTAGTGGAGTTGCAATTGGTGGGATTGTTGCATTGGATATTTTGTTTTTGGCTTTTATTTCTGGAGCATCCATGAATCCTGCTAGAGCCCTTGCCCCTGCATTGCTATCTGGAACATTTGATGATTTGTGGCTATACTGGACTGCTCCTTTTATTGGAACTATAATTGCAGCATTTGTGTTTCGAGGCAAATTCCAAGCCCAAAGAGCGCAAATTAGGAATAATAATGACCGTATTATAGACTGATTATGTCTAAATCTAGAAAATTATTTACTGATTCCAAAAAAGTTATTCCATCAGGCGTAAATAGCCCTGTTAGATATTTTGATCCTTATCCATTTTTTACAAAAAAGGCTAATGGCGCATATATCTGGGATGAGGATAATACACGTTACATTGATTTTTGTAACGCATATGGTGCTTTACTCTTGGGACATAGAAGAAAAGAAATTCTAAATGCTGTATCAAAACAACTTTCAAAGGGAACATTGTATTGTACTCCAACTGCATCTGAAATTGAATTATCAAAATTAATTCTAGGAAATTTCCCTTCAATGGATAAAGTACGATTAATGAATACTGGTGGCGAAGCTACAATGACTGCAATTAGATTGGCACGCGGCTATACCAAAAAGAAAAAAATAATTAAATTTGAAGGATGTTATCATGGTGCACATGATTCTGTTTTAGTTAAAGCCGGTTCTGGTTCTGCACATAATGGAATTTCTGTTTCTGATGGTGGATTAGATGAAGTTTCAAAGAATACTCTAGTTGTTGAGTATAATAATATTGAATCTCTACAAAAAACAATTTCTAAAAATAAAGATATTGCTGGTTTAATTGTTGAACCAATTTTAGCTAACATGGGATTGATTTTACCTGAAAAAAATTTCCTTTCAGATTTACGAAAAATCACTAAAGAAAATAATATTCCATTAATTTTTGATGAAGTGGTTACTGGTTTTAGAGTGTCTCCTGGTGGGGCACAAGAACACTTTGGTATTAAACCTGATATTACAACTCTAGCTAAAGCTTTGAGTAATGGTTTTACAATTTCAGCAGTTGGTGGCAAAAAAGAAATAATGAACTTGTTATCTCCAGGTGGAAAAGTTTACCAGGCAAGTACTTTTGCTGGAAACCCAATTTCTGTTAGTGCTGCAATCAGTTCTATTAAGACAATTAACAAAATGAAAAACAAACTCTATTCAAAACTTGAACGATTCAATTTGTTATTATCTACTGCATTAGATGACATGGCTACTGACATGAAAATCCCTCACCAAATCAATTTTACAGCCTCAATGTTTCAAATTTTCTTTACAAACAAGCCTGTAATTGACTCTAAAACATCTAAAAAAGCAGATGGTAAAAAATTCCAGAAATTATTTCGAACTCTGTTGAAAGAAGGTGTCTTTATTCCTCCATCTCAATTTGAGGTTGTTTTCTTATCTGATGCTCATACTGAAAATGATCTAAACAAAACATTAGATGCATATCATAGTGCATTAAAGTCGGTGAAGAAATGAAGTACGTAGTTGGTGCAAGAGGCAGTAAATTATCTATGGCTCAAACAAATTGGGTTATTTCAGAATTAAAAAAAGTAAATTCTGATTGCGAATATGAAATTAAACCAATTACTACTAAAGGTGATACTGATACAAGACCACTATTTACAATTGAACAAAAGGGGATTTTTGAAAAAGAAATTGACAAGGCAGTTGCAGCAAAAGAAATTGATTTTGCAGTACATAGTCTAAAAGATGTTCCTTCTGAATTAGCTGATAATTTAATGATTGCATCAATTCCAAAACGTGAAAAAGTTAATGATGTTTTTATTTCATCTGATGATTCATCTTTAGATAAAATAAAACCTGGTTCTGTAATCGGTACAAGTTCATTACGTCGTGCTGTTCAGATTTCACGACAAAGGTCTGATGTAACTGTTAAACCAATTAGAGGAAATATTGAGACTCGAATCAATAAAACATCTGGCGAAAATTATGATGCTATTGTACTTGCACAAGCAGGAATTTCTAGATTAGGGGTTGATGTCAATTTCACTCCTCTATCCGTAGATGATTTTTCACCTTCTCCTGGTCAAGGTGCTATTGCAATAGTTGCAAGATCTGATGATATTCAAACAATTGACATGCTTAAAAAAATTGAAGATGCTGATTCTCGATTGGAAATTGAGGCTGAACGTGCACTATCTGATTACATTGATTCTGGATGTAGATTTCCTTTAGGTGCTTATGCAAAATCTGATGGAGATGAGATGAATCTTACCGTATATGCTTTCTCAGTTGATGGTAAACAATCTCTACAAGTAACAAAATCTGGAGATAAAAATAATCCTAAATTATTGGGTAAACAGGTAGGAGAAGAATTGCGTAGTAAAGGAATCAATGATCTTGCATTAAATTGGAGGGAAAAAGTGGAGGAATGGAATAAGACATGACTGGAAAAGTGTATCTTGTTGGAGCCGGACCTGGAGATAGTAAATTAATTACTATGAGGGCCGTTGAATTAATCCAAAAAGCTGATGTGGTTTTGTATGATAGACTAGTCAGCAAGAAAATTGTTTCTATGATTCCTAAAACTGCAAAAAAAGTCTATGTTGGTCGTTCAGTAGGTGATGATACAAGTCATCAAAATGGTACTAATGATTTAATGGTTGAATATGCAAAATCTACAAAACATGTTGTTAGACTAAAGGGTGGTGACCCAATTATTTTTGGACGTGGTGGAGAAGAAGCTGAATTTTTAAAAGAACATAAAGTAAAATATGAAATTGTACCCGGAATTACATCTGGAATTGGTTCTGCAACATATGCTGGAATTCCACTAACTCATAGAAAATATGCTTCATCAGTTGTTTTTGTGACAGGTCATGAGGATCCTGAAAAGAAACAAGAAATTGTTAAATGGAAAAATTTAGCCAAATCTGTTGATACAATTGTAATTATGATGGGATTATCTAGAATTGATGTAATTTGTAAGCAGCTGATAGCAGGTGGAATGGATAAAAAAACACCGGTTGCTGTAATTCAAAATGGAACCACTCCACAACAAAAAATGATTAAAGGTAATGTGACCAATATTGCAAAAAAAGTTAAAGAAAATAAAATAATTCCGCCTACAAATATCATTATTGGAAATGTAGTTGATTTGTCTGATGTTATTGGGTGGAAATAATGCTTAGTGGTAAAACTATTGCAATTACACGTTCACAAGATGACGCTACTGAATTTATTTCACTTGCACAAGATAATGATGCAACTCCTATTGCACTACCTACAATTGAACTAGTTAGTAAAGGTGAAAAAATTGTTGATGAATTTTTAGAATCTGTTGAAAAATACAATCCTGATTATTCTGTTTTTATGAGTTCAAAAGCTGTTAAATTGTTATTTGATACTGCAAAACAACTAGGTAAAATCGAAAAATTACAATTAGCAGTTGCAAATACTATTGTGATGTCTGTAGGGCCTAAAACTTCCCTTACTTTGGAGGCTGAAGGAATTAAAGTCAATCATCAACCCACAACTTATTCTTCAGTTGGTGTTGGAGAGGAATTTACTAAACTTAATGCAGTCGGAAAAAAAGTAATTGTTCCTCGTAGTGGAGCTTCTACTCCTTTTCTAAAAGAATTACTTTCCAAAATTGGAATTGATGTTTTAGAAATTCATTTGTATGATGTTTGTGCATTTAGGGATACAACTCAATGGAATGGATTTAGAGAATTATTTTCTCAAAATAAAGTTGATGGTGTTGTATTCACTAGTGCATCATCTGTTAGAGGTTTCTTTGAAATTATGTCTAAAGATTATTCTGAAGATATACTTCTTGAAAACCTTGAAAAATTATCAGTGGTTTCTATTGGACCATTCACTTCTGATGAATTGAAAAAATTTAAAGTCAAAAATTCTGTTGCAGAAGTTCATACTGTTGCAGGTGCATTTGATGAGATGAAAATTACTCTTTCAACTTAAAATTACTTAAATTTTTTCTTAGCAAATTTTGAAAGACCTTCAGTTTTTAATTTCTCTGATTCTTTCATGACTGAATTATGTTGATCCAGTTTATGTTGTTTTAATTTCTTTTTCAAGTCTGGAAATTCGTTTGCAAGTATTTTCATTGCATATATTCCTGCATTTCCTGCTTTGTTTACTCCAACTGCTACAACTGGTGAACCTGATGGCATTTCAGTAATTGATAACAATGAATCTAATCCTCCAAATGCTGAAAATTTAGCTGTATCTGTTTTTTTTGGATGTTTATCATTATACACTAGAATTGGAACTCCTATTACTGGAATTGTTGTATGTGATGCAATCATTCCTGGTAGATGTGCAGCTCCTCCTGCACCTGCAATTATAATTTTTAATCCTATTTTCTCTGCATGTTTTGCATATTCCTCTAATCGTGCAGGTGTTCTATGTGCGGAAACAATTTGATCTTCATGTTTTATTTTATATTCATCTAGAATTTCTGCTGCTGCTTGCATAATTCTACTATCTGAACTTGAACCCATAATTATTCCAATTAGAGGTTTTTCAGAATATTTCATATTACTACAAAAAACTAGAGAGTAATTAAGAATTACATTCATTGATCTAATTTTTTTATCTTTTGAATTTTTTCTTTATTCTCAATGTTTTCTTTATTATTCTATGGTGAGTGCAGATCTCTTACTAAAATGAATTTAATATTGAAATTTAGCTATAGCTATTTAGCTCTGCCTATTTTTCCTCATGTATTTATAATATAACGGAGTTATCTCAATCATGGCAACAGAAAATATTGATATTGATTATACAAAATATGACTTTAAAGACTCCACAGAAATGTACGTTCACCTAAGTAAAAAAGGACTTTCTAAAGACACTGTAATTGAAATTAGTAAAATGAAAAATGAGCCACAATGGATGCTTGATTTCAGAATAAGATCTTATGAGATTTTTATGGAGAAACCAATGCCAACTTGGGGTGGAGACCTTAGTGTTATTGATTTCCAAAACATTTACTATTATGCAAAAGCATCTGATAAAACCGAAAAGAATTGGGATGATGTTCCAGATAATGTTAAACAAACTTTTGACAAGCTTGGAATTCCAGAGGCTGAAAAGAAATTTTTAGCAGGTGTTGGTGCACAATATGAATCTGAAGTTGTCTACCACAGTCTAAGAGAAGATTTAGCAAAACAGGGTGTTTTGTTTTTAGATACTGATCAAGCATTAATTGACCATCCTGAAATTTTCAAAAAATACTTTGGTAAAATTATTCCTCCAGAGGATAACAAATTTGCAGCATTAAACAGTGCAGTATGGAGTGGTGGTTCATTCATCTATGTTCCACCAGGTGTTCATATTGACATGCCTTTACAAGCATACTTTAGAATTAATGCAGAAAACATTGGTCAATTTGAAAGAACTTTGATTATTGTTGATGAAGGTGCAGAAGTGCACTACATAGAAGGATGTACTGCTCCAGTTTATTCATCAGAATCTCTTCACTCTGCTGTTGTTGAACTAGTTGCACACAAAGATGCAAAATTAAGATATACTACAATTCAAAATTGGAGTTCTGATGTTTACAATCTTGTAACAAAACGTGCTTATGCATATGAAGGTGCTACTGTTGAATGGATTGATGGAAATATTGGAAGTAAATTAACAATGAAATATCCTGGAGTTTATCTCATGGGCGAAAGAGCATACGGTGAAACACTATCTATTGCATTTGCAGGTAAAGGACAACACCAAGACACTGGAGCTAAAATGGTACACCTTGCACCAAACACAACTTCTAAAGTTACATCCAAATCTGTAAGCAGAGCTGATGGACGTTCAACTTACAGAGGAATGTTAAATGTTGCAAAAGGTGCTACAAATGTAAAATCAACAGTTAGATGCGATGCTTTATTGTTAGATGATACTTCAAAAACTGATACATATCCATACATGGTAATTGATCAAGAAGACGCAACAATTACTCACGAAGCTACAGTAGGAAAAATTGGAGATGATCAAATTTTCTATCTTATGTCTAGAGGATTTAGTGAAGAAGATGCATTATCTTTAATCGTTAATGGATTTATGGAACCATTTACAAAAGAACTCCCAATGGAATATGCAGTTGAATTAAACAGACTCATTAAATTAGAAATGGATGACTCTGTGGGATAATATCCCAACCTATGTTTGATTAATCATGTCTCAAGAAATTCTTTCAAAATTAAATACTGCTCATATTGATGAGATTTCTTCATCTAGAAATGAGCCTGAATGGCTTAAAGATTATCGTAAAAATTCATTATCTGTTTATGAAGATCTTCCGATAGAAACTTCTCCCTTATACAATAAATACACTGATGCCAAAAAAATGGATCCTGAAAAAGTATCTCTTTCTACAACAACAACCGAAACAATTCCATCTTTTCTTCAAAAAAGATTAGGTGAACTAGAAAATGAAATTTGTATAATTCAGATTGGCACAAATATCCACAGAATCAATTTACCTGATGAATTAAAATCTAAAGGACTTGTAATCTCTTCAATCTCTGATGCAATTCAAAATAATCCTGAATTAGTAAAAAAAGCATTGGAAGCATCAAATTCTAAAGATGATAGATTCACTGCTTTGAATAATGCTGCTTTTAATTCTGGAATATTCATACACATACCACGCAATTTAATTTTAGAACAAACAATCCACTTTTTGACTTGCTTATCTGAAGATGGACATTCTACAATATCTAGAAATATAATTTTTGCAGATGAAAGCAGTAAATCTACCATTGTTCAAGAATTGTACTCTCCAAATATTCAAACTCAACAAGCATATCTTGAATTAATGAATACTAATGTTGGTGATAATGCTCAATTGGATGTAACTACTTTACAGATGCTCGATCAAAATGCTGTTACTTTCTCAACTAAACGTACTGACTTAGGACAAGATGCAAAAGTAAATTGGTATTCTGGATTATTTGGTTCCATGTTATCTCGATATAAAATTGAATATTTTCTTAATGGCACTGGTGCATCATCAAATGACTCTGAAGTAATTTTTGGAAATAATGAACAATCCTTTGATATTCAAACTAATGTAAATCATGAAAGTCCATCCACTGAAGGGCGTGTAGTTGAAAAATCTATTCTTAGAAATAAATCTAAATCTCTTTTCAAGGGTATGATTAGAATTAAAGAAAATGCTTCTAAATCAAATTCTTTCTTATCTGGACGTTCAATTCTTTTAGATAAAGATGCTAAATCTGATGCAATTCCTGGATTGGAGATATTTACTAATGATGTAAAGGCAACTCACTCAGCATCTGTTGCACAAATTGATGAAGAGCAAATTTTCTATCTAAAAACTAGGTGTTTAAGTCATGAAGAAGCTGAAAGAACTATTGTTGAAGGTTTCTTAGAACCTCTCTCAAGAAAGATGTCTTTCCAAGTTAGAGCCTGGATTGCATATCTCATTGAATCAAAATGGGATAATCGCGAACTCAGTATAAATACAGATGAAGAACTAGCAAAGTTTGTTGAAATTGAAGAAACCCGTTATGATGAAAATTCTGAAATCGAACAACACTACAAGTATAGGTGATTTTTTTGTCTGAATGGATTAAGGCATGCAGTTTGGATCAAGTAAAGAAAGGTGAGCTTTTTGGATTTGTTAAAGATGGTAGAAAATTATTGATAGCAAATATTGATGGTACCATTCATGCAACTGACTTAATTTGTACTCATGCAGATGCAGATCTTTCTACTGGTTTTCTTAGTGAAGAAGGTGTTAGATGTCCATTACATCTTTCTGTTTTTAATTTAGTTAATGGTAAACCCAATAATCTTCCTGCTGAAACTGCTCTTAATGTGTATCCAGTAAAAATTGATAATAACGAAATCTTTGTGGAGGTCTAAAAATTGCAAAGTACTGAATCCTCTTTTGAAAACCTTAGAAATGATTTCCCTATATTAAAAAGAACTGTTAGAGATAACAAACGTCTTGTTTACTTAGATAATGCATCAACAACTCAAAAACCAAATCAAGTAATTGATGCTATTACTGATTATTATCAAAATCATAATGCAAATATTCATCGTGCAGTTTATGCTCTTGCTGAAGAATCTACTGAGGCATATGAAGCTGCCAGAGATAAAATTGCAAATTTTGTAAATGTCAAAAATCGACAAGAATTAATTTTTGTTAGAGGAACAACTGAAGCAATTAATTTAGTTGCATATGCATGGGGAAGACCTCATATCAATGAAGGTGACATAATTGTAACTACTGAATATGAACATCATAGTAACATTGTACCTTGGCAATTACTTACACAAGAAAAACGTGCAAAATTAGAATATATTGGAATGAACGATGATGGAGAATTAAATTTAGATGATCTTGATAAATATCTTGCAACTGGAAAAGTCAAACTTGTAACTTTCAGTTTAATGTCTAATGTTCTTGGAACCATTACTGATGCTGAAAAAATTATTGCAAAATGTAAGGCTGCAGGAGTTCTTACTTTGATAGATGGTGCCCAGGCAGTACCTCACATGAAAGTTGATCTTGATACTCTTGGATGTGATTTCTTTGCATTTTCTGGGCATAAAATGTTGGCTCCAACTGGAATTGGTATTTTGTGGGTTAGAAAATCTGTATTACAAACAATGAGCCCATTTCATGGTGGAGGCGATATGATTCGTGAAGTTCACAAGTATGAAACAACTTGGAATGATTTACCTTACAAATTTGAGGCAGGTACGCCAAACATTGCAGATGTTATAGGGTTTGGAGCTGCAATTGACTATCTTACAAAAATTGGAATGGATAATGTTAGACAACATGAAATTGAATTAACTACATATGCTATGGAGAAATTTGCAAAAATTCCTGGACTTCAAATCTATGGAACTAAAGATATTACAAAACGTGGTGGTGTTATTTCATTTAATTTTGCAGATGTGCATCCTCATGACGTTGCTGATATTATTGATAAGGAGGGAATTTCATTACGTTCTGGTCATCATTGTGCTCAAGTATTAATGGAACGTCTTAATGTTGCAGCTACGTCTAGAGCTAGTTTCTATATTTATAATACAAAAAAAGATGTTGATGCTTTAATCGATTCATTAAATATAGTGGCTAAGGTGTTTAAGTTATGAGTAGTGGGACCGACATCTATCATGAAATGATAGTTGATTATTCTAGAAACCCGATTAATTATGGTGAAATTGAAGATCACGATGTCACATTTCATGATTCCAATCCTTTGTGTGGGGATAGTATTGATATTGATATGAAAATTGATGATCAGAAAGTTTCTGATATTAAATTTCATGGAAAGGGATGCGCAATTTGTATGGCTTGTACTTCAGTTTTAACTGAGATTACTAAGGGGAAATCTCTTGAAGAGGTTAAGAAAATTGATAAAAATGATATCTTAAGTGAATTAGGTCTTGAACATTTACAGGCTGTTCGAATAAAATGTGCCTTGTTATCTCTTAAAGTTTTGAAATCTGCATTGTATACTTATCTTGGCGCCCATCTTGAAAATACTGAGGGTATAGATAAGCTAAAAACAGAGGCAGAGAATCTGTATTAGTATGAGTGATTTTACGCCATCTATTCCTCTTGAATTACAAATTAGAAAAATAATTTTTGAAAAATTTAATGATGTCAATACAAAATTTACTAATGATGATATTTTTGAAATTTTAAAATCTGAAGGTGACATCGATCCTTCTTGGATAATTGATGATACTGA
Organism: Candidatus Nitrosopumilus sp.; assembly: GCA_028343855.1. GTDB lineage: Archaea > Thermoproteota > Nitrososphaeria > Nitrososphaerales > Nitrosopumilaceae > Nitrosopumilus. The sequence goes on from JAOLZN010000016.1 coordinate 18,056, forward strand.
ATCTTTATTCAATGACATATGTGAGTCGGGTTTAGTGAGAAGTATTGCCCAAAATTTTACAACTATATTTTTAAAATTATTTGACCCTGTTGAGAAATTTCAATGTAATTCTTGTAATCATGATATTTTTCTTGGCACCTCTGAAGAACGAATTTGTCCAAATTCCTCGTGTAAATCTACTTTTTAGATTTATATTTTATCGCTGCATCTTCTAGTGATTTTATCATTGGAAGTTTGTCTCCAGTTAGATAAAGTACTAATGCTCCACCTGCTGTACTAATGTGATTAATTTTATTTGCTAATCCTTGTTGTTTTAATGCTGTTGTTAAATGTCCTCCACTTACTATTGTTGTTGCCATTGAATTTGCAACTGCTGTAAGCATTTGTGTTGTACCGTATTTGAAATTCTCTTTCTCAAAAAATCCTGCAGGGCCACTAATGAATACTGTTCCAGCACCTGAAATTAATTTTGAATAATATTCAATTGTTTTAGGACCTAAATCGAAAATTTTATCGTCCTTATCAATTTCCCTAACATCCATTTCAACTCTTTCTCCATCTTTATCAATTGCAATATCTACTGGAGTTGCAAAAACATCTGGATAATCTCCAATTAACGAATGAGCTTTTGCAACAACTTCATCTTCATTTTTAATTCCTAATGGTGATTTGATTCTGGCTTGAGCACGCATAAACACATTTCCAATTAATCCTGTCAGTAAAACATGGTCTGCACGTCCATTTTGAATTAATAATTTGATTGCTTCTAACCTGTCTGGTACTTTTGATCCTCCTAGAATTATTACGTGTGGTGCTTTTGCAACTGTCATTATCTCATCTAGATTTTTCACTTCTCTTTCTACTATTCTTCCTGCACATGCGGGTAACACTTGTGTAAATCCAACAATTGATGGATGTGATCTATGTGCACTTGGAAATGAGTCTAATACACAAAGATCAAATAATTTTGATAGTCTTGAAACCATTATCGTTTTTGCTGCATTTTCTGGTGTAAATTCATAATTCTCTTCAGCACATAATCTGAGATTATCTAAAAGCAATATTTCTCCATCTTTCAAATTTTTAATTGCATTTTGTGCCGATTCCCCAATGGTGTCTTCTACGTATTTTATTTCCCTACCCATCAATTTTTCAAGAACTTCTGCATGTCTATGCATTCCAGTATATTCATTATTTCCAACTCTACCTTGATGTGATGCTATCACCACTTTGGCTTCTTTTAATGAATCCAGAGTTTGAATTGTCTCCTCTATTCTTTTGGTACCTAAAATTTCACCTGTATCTGGATTTATTGGGCAATTCATATCCATTCTCACAAATACTGTCTTACCATTTAGATCAAAGTCGTCTAATGTGAGAACTTTCACAACTTTTCTATTATGCACTTGGTTAAAATCTTTGAGCCGATCACAATTATTTGCTGATTCAATTTTGAATACTATGAAAAATATTTTTGAAAGTTATGTATTAATAAAAACTGAAAGATGTATACTTGAGGTTTAATTAATTGCAAAACTGGCTTTTTGATATTCGTTCACGTTCCTTTGTATTACTAACTGGACTTTTCCTGATTTTAACTGCCTTTGTTATGTCTGAATTAACTGAAGATTTTGATCAAAACATAATTCTTTTTATTTCTGAAAATGTTGGAAACCCTACTTTTGATATTTTTATGCAATATGTTACTGAAAGTGGAGATGTTTTCAACATGATGATATTTGCTATCATTGTATTATTAATTCCTAAAACTCGTAGAATTGGAATAACTCTTTTAATTTTAATTGTAATTGCTACCTTACTTACAGGCTACATCAAATGTGGTGTTGATAGAGATAGACCTGATTTTGAATACATTGGAGTTGAATTCCCTGTTCAAATTAGTCATGATACATTTGCATTGTTTTGCGAAGGTGGTTTTGATGCATCCTACCCATCAGGTCATGCTGCAAGATCAATGATATTTGCAATAATTTTGGGATATGCTCTATCTGAACGATTCCCTCGTGGTGCATATTTGATATTCATCTATCCTGCAATGATCTCTCTAAGCCGATTGTATGTTTTACAACATTTCCCAATGGATGTAATTGGAGGAACTGTAATTGGAGTAATGCTTGCAGGTGTTATGGCAAATAGAACAAAATTATATCAAATTTTTGATAAATCAAAATCCTAATTCTTCTAGCGTTGAATTGTCTATTAGTACAATGGCAAAATGTTCGTCATCGTGGTGATATGTCCAATATTTGACATCCCTTGTTTCATTTTTTTCTCTAAGTCCCTTTGTAACTCCTGTTGTAATTGTATATCCTATTCTTTTTGCAATTTTAGTTTCTTTTGGCATTAATACTTTGAAACCTTCTTTTTTTTCTTTAAATCCCAACTTTACCATGTCTTCAACAGCATTCATTGCATCATCTTCATTTTTTAGATCATAAATTTTTGAAATTGGCAAATCTTTTGGGTGAAAATCCATAGTTTTCTTAAAATATTATCACTAATATTTTTTAAAATAACTTATTATGCGATCAATATTGGTTAATTTTCTTAACCGAAAAGTCAAATCCTGATCATATTAACAACTTAATCGACTCATTAATTGTAGAAAACTATTGGCATCATTAGAAAAGACAGTAATTGAATTGCGACAAAAAAAGAAAGAAGCAACAAAATTAAAACAAAACGCAGAAAATCAACTTAAACAACTTCAATCTGCAGAAAAACGTTCTGCAACAGGTTTACAAAAAATGATTAAAAAAATTGAATCTGAAAAGGAGGATGTTACTGATGTCTCAGAAAATCTTACAAGAAAAAATGCCCAAGTAGAAAGTATTCAAAGATTAGTAACTAATGCTGAAGAGCGAGTTAATAGTGAAAAGGAACTAATTGATCAAACTGAGCAAGAAATTGAATTTGCAGAGACGCCTGAGGAAAAACAAAATGCTGAAGCCAGATTACGCTCATTAAATGATCATGTCCAAGAATTATTATCTGAAATTAAAAGTAGACAAAAGACTCTCACAAAGATAACTGATCAAGTTACTACTTTTGATGATATTAAATCAAAAATTACAACTCAAATTAAAAAACAAACTAAATCAAAACCTTCACTCCGAAGTACCATTAGTTCAAGTCATCAGAATGCTACAAAAGTTCTAAAAGAAATTGAAAGACGAACAAAAACCGAAGAAAAAATAACTAAAGCTTTAGACAA
>JAOLZN010000017.1 GCA_028343855.1 Candidatus Nitrosopumilus sp.
TAACCATGTCTCCATCATCAAATGTATTGTGGCCAGCCTCATACTCCTCAATGGATGCTATTTGATCCCCTGGAAATACTGAATTATCTGACATAATCTAATTTTTCTTCCTATGATTATAATTGTTTTTGGTACAAAAGATCTAGATAAATCATATATCTCTAATAATTAGAGAATAATCATGAGGGCATTAGTATATGATGAATATACCACTGACGATGATTTTTCTAAAATTCTAAAAATCAAAAATCTTCCTATTCCTGAACCACGTTCTAATGAAGTTGTTTTCAAAGTAGTATCTGCTGGATGTAATTATGATGATATTTGGGGAATGAGGGGAAAACCTTTGGCAATACCGTTACCTCATATTTCTGGAACAGATGCTGCAGGTATTGTAACTGCTGTAGGGAATGATGTAAAAAATATCAAAGTTGGAGATAGAGTTGTTTCTCATGGAAATATGTCATGTAGAGTTTGTAAAGCTTGTACTAGTGGACGAGAATATGATTGTAAAAAAAGAACAATTTGGGGTTTTGAAACTGGACCTCTTTGGGGTGGATATTGTGAATTTACACATTTACCAGAAGTGAATGTATTAAAAATTCCAGATGGCGTATCATATGATGATGCAGCAGCTGCATCAATGACATTACTTACTTCATGGCACATGTTAGTTGGTAGAGCAAAGATTCAACCAGGACAATTAGTATTGATAATGGGTGGAAGTTCTGGAATTGGAACTTTTGGAATTCAAATTGCAAAATTATTTGGTTGTACAGTAATTGCAACTGCAAGTCCAGACAAATTAGAAAAATGTCTAAAACTTGGAGCCGATTATGCAGTTGACCATAGGAAAGATGATTGGCACAAAGAAGTTAGATCAATTGCCAAAAAAATTCCAAAACCATACGGTGATGTTCCAGGTCTTGATGTAATTTTTGAACATATTGGTGGTTCTCATTGGAATAAGGAATTAACTTTATTAAATTATGGTGGAACAATTATTACAACAGGTGCTACAACTGGGTATAACGCAAAAACTGATTTAAGACATATTTTCTTTAAAGGAATTAATATTTTAGGCTCAACTCAAGGTACTAGATCTGAATTAGAAGAGTGTTTTTATTGGATGTCAAGAGGTAAAATTAAATCAATTATTGATTCAATATATTCGCTTGATGATGCAGTTAATGCACATAATAAAATGTTAAACGGAAAGGGACTTTTTGGTAAAATTTTGATTAAACCCAATCCTAATGAATGATGACTGATCCTAAAATAAATTCAATTTTAGACGAAGGTAATAGATTATTTTTACAACGAAAATTTGAACAATCTATAAAATATTATGATAAAATACTACATGAAAATCCAAAACATATCAGTTCACTCAACAACAAAGGATATGCTCTAAGTAAACTTAAAAATTTCACTAATGCAATAAAATGTTATGACGCTGCTCTAAAAATATGTCCTGATGATTTGTCTGTACTAATTAATAAAATTTCTTCCTTTAGAAAACAAGGGAATTTAATTGAAGCATTACAACTTTGTGATAATATTCTAAAAAATAATAAAAATTATAATATTGTATTGTATCATAAAGAACGAATTTTATTTTCCTTGGGGAAATTTGATGAATCAATTTCTTGTTGCAATTCTATACTAGAAGATTATCCTGATAATGGAGATGTTCTTTTTGATAAAGCATCTAATTTTGCAATGCTTTCAAATTATGATGTTGCTCTTAATTTACTTGAGCATGCAATTTCTCAAGGAAAACAATACAAAATTAAAGCAAAAAAATCTAAATCTTTTGAAAATTTATTTGATAATGTTAGATTTCAAAATTTAATCTCTTAATTATAACCAATGTGGAATTTCTAAATATTCGTCAATACTTTCTTTTCGTAAAACTTTTAGAAGTGCATTTGCTTGAGGTGTTGATAATACCGGCTTGTCAAATTGATTATCCGTAGAAATTCTTGGGCATGCAACTTGAATAAATGCATCAATCCCTCTTAGATTGTTTAATCTGTCATTTGTGATATCTGTCAAAGCAAATAGTTGTACTTTCTTACCTTCTTTTTCTAATTCTTTTTTAAATTTTAAACCAAATACTTTTGATAATTGCCCTTCTTTTAAGCCAATAATTATTCCAAATGAATTTACTTCTGCTGCTTTGTATATTGCAAGTGTTGCTTTCTTTTTTAGAGTACGTGCAAATTCTGTCACTTCTCTTACTTCGTTAAAATAAGGATCCAAGACAAATGTTGGTAAATTTGTTGATAATGCAATTCCTGCTGCATGAAAATTACTTTGACCTAAAAACACGTAGGCATCAACTTCTTTTTTTAATTCAGTTGCAGGATAAAATTCACAACCAAATACTTGACCATCATTTAATTGTCCTTTACCTTTTCCAATTTTTACCTTGATTCCATTTTTTGTTAAGATTTTTTCTACTTTATCCATTTGATGTAAATGCTGACTATCTGTAACAAGTGAAATTAATTGTCCTTTTAGTTTTTCTGTACATTTTTCTGCAACACTTTCAAATCCAACATCATCAAAAGCATCAATTAAAACTAAATTTTCTTCTAATGATTCTGTATTAATTGTATGTCCAATATTAAATTGGATTTCTGCTCCTAATATTTTTGATCCAGTTGTGTTTAAATCACAAGTTCCCCATGTTGTATCTGCTAAAACATATGCTGGTATGTCATATTTTGATGTAATTTTAATTGCCATATCCTGAACTTGTGGTAACATACCATCTGGACCGTTTAATGAAACTGATGCTGGTTTCTTTTCTTCTATTTCCTTAAAGATTCTTGCTTCATCAATTATTATCAATTTAGCTTCGAATATTATGTTATTAATTTAAACCAACTGTAATTTACAACAACTAAAAATGTCTGGACTAATTAGATACATTATGAATAAAGAATCTGTTCTAAATATTGGATTTGATGACACTGATTCACCTACTGGAATGTGTACAACATTTCTAGCCTACAAAATTGTTGATTTACTTCATAAACAAAAAACTGAATTTCTTGATTTTCCTAAATTAATTAGATTTAATCCCAATATTCCATGGAAAACTCGAGGAAATGGTGCTGTTTCATTAAAAATCAAGACTAGAAATCCTTCTAAAATAAAAAATCAAATTAAAAATTTAGTTTCTAAGTACTCTGATACAAAAAATGGAGCAAATCCTGGACTTGTTTTTTTTGAAAGTGATACAATTCCTTCAGAATTCACTAAATTTAGTAATTTAGCTTTATGGCAATTAATCAATAGAAATAGCGCTAAAAAATTTATTCAAAAAAATAATCTTGATTTTTTCTATGAAGGAAATGGTCAAGGATTAGTTGGAGCCATTAGTGCAATTGGATATGATTTTCATGATCATACTTTAGAATTATTAAGTTATAGAAAAAAAAGAAAATTTGGAAAAGAAAGAAAAATTTCAGCAGAGAGTGTTAAGACAATGCAAGAAAAAACTTTTCCTTATACATTCAATAGTTTTGATACAAAAAAAGGTCGAGTTTTAATCACTCCTCATGGTCCTGATCCCGTTTTCTATGGAGTGAGAGGAGAAAATGTAGATTCTTTAGTTGACGCAACTAAAATTCTAAAAAGTAGTGAAAAATTAGATGGCTATATGATTTTTAAATCTAATCAAGGAACTGGTGATCATTTGAAAAATGAATTAAATTTTAAAACAATGAAACCATATGCTTCTGGAAAATTAAGTGGAGTTGTATCTAATGTTCCAGAAATAACAAAAGGTGGACATGTTTTTTTTACTATTGTTTCTAAAAATCATGAGTTTTGGTGTGCTGTGTATAAAGAAACTGGAATTTCTACAATTGCCTCTAATCTAATAATTGGCGATGAGGTTTCAGTAGGCGGAGGTGTTAGAAAAGCATCTAAAAATTTTCCAAGAATAATTAATCTTGAATTCATTAAAATAATTAATCTTAAAAAAAATCTTTCAAAATCAAATCCAACATGTAAAAAATGTAATAAAAAAATGAAATCAAAAGGTCAGAATCAAGGATTTCAATGCACAAGATGCGGTAAAAAGAATTCCAACAAGATTACTGTGGAAATTCCTCGAAAAATCAAAAAACAACTGTATCTTCCTAAGATTTCTGCACATAGGCATCTTACTCGCCCTTTGCAACGGACTGGAAAAATTAACAAAATTACAGAATTTGATGATTCTTCATTATGGTTTTGTGTGTATAGGAACTAAGTAGCGGGGAGTAGATTTGAACTACTGAACTGCGGGTTATGAGCCCGCCGGGATGACCTGGCTTCCCCACCCCGCTGAACCTAAATAAAGTTCAACGGTATATACGCTTTATCAAATCTTTGAAAGTAATTAATAGGATTTCAAAAGATTGTTTTTTGATGAATAAAAAAATTCAGATTCTTGCAATTGCTGGTGCTATTATGTTTTCAGTATTTGTTTTAACTTCTTCAGATAATGAAACATCTATTCCTTTACCAAAACCAAACTCATATTCTGAAAATGATTCTGTACTAATTTTAGCTGAAAATCTTGATAAACCTCGTGCTATTGCTATTTATGATGATAGAATTTTTGTTACAGAAAAGGATGGATTAATCCGAGTTATTGAAGATAATACTTTATTAGAATCTCCTTTAGCTACATTTCGTACTCCTAATGTATTTGATGGTGGATTGTTGGGAATTACAGTTCATCCAAATTTTTCAACTAATAATTTCATCTATGTTTTTTTAACATATGAAGAAAATGGTGATTTATGGAATAAAATTTTACGAATTACTGAAGAGAAAAATAAATTAAAAGATGTTGAAATAATATTGGATAAAATACCTGGTTCATCTTTTACTAATGGTGGATTTTTAAAATTTGGACCTGATGGAAAATTATATGTAGGTACTGGAACTGTTTCAGATGAATCCCATTTACCTCAAGATATGGATTCATTATCTGGAAAAATTTTAAGATTAAATGACGATGGTACTATTCCAAACGATAATCCCTTTCCAAATTCTTTTGTTTATTCTTTGGGACATAGACATCCACAAGGAATGACTTGGGATGATGATGAAAATTTATTTGTTGCAGAATTTGGACCTGAAAAAAATGATGAAATTAATTTAATTTTACCTGGAAAAAACTATGGATGGCCTGAACAACAATGCTCTGGAACTCCTGATTTTGAAAATGCAATTCTTTGTTATGATCCTAGTATTGAGCCTGGAGGAATTTTATTTTATTCTGGTGATAAGATTAGTTTTGAATCTAAATTCATAATGGCTTCAATGCGTGCTTCTAATCTTTATCAGGTTGATTTTGAAGAAGGATTAAGCTCTCAAAAATCAATTCTTAGTGGAAATGGTCGAATTCGTGATGTAGTTGAAGGTAATGATGGAAGTATCTATGTAATTACCTCAAATACTGATGGAAAAGGTTTTCCCGATGGATTGGATGATAGATTGTTGAGGATATTGAAATAAAATGCCCGATTCATCTATTTCCAAATTTTTTGAAAAATCTAGAGAGGAAAGATTAAACACTATTGGAAATTTTGCAAATCTTTCTAAAAATGAATTAGAAATTCTAGAAAATACTGACGGTGGAATTACTTTTGATAAAGCAGATAAAATGATAGAAAATGCAATTGGAACTTTTTCATTGCCTTTAGGTGTTGCAACAAATTTTAAAATTAATGGTAAAGACTATGTGGTTCCAATGGTTATTGAAGAACCTTCTGTAATTGCAGCAGCATCAAAAGGTGCCAAAGTTGCACGAATTAAAGGTGGATTTGAAGTAACTGCTGATGAATCATACAGTATTGGTCAGATCCAAATTTTGAATGTAGATACAAATTCTTCTATTCAAAAAATTAAAGATTGCACTAATGAAATTTTGGAATTAGCAAATTCAAAAAGTAATACTTTATCTAAAATGAACAAAGGTGCTAAAGAAATTACTTGTAAGGAAATTGATACACCATCTGGTAAAATGTTGATTGTTGAATTACTAATTGATGTCGGTGATGCAATGGGTGCAAATGTAACAAATACTATGTGTGAAGCTGTTTCACCTCTTATTGAAAAAATTACTGGAGGACGAGCATTACTTAGAATTTTATCAAATTATTCTACAAGACGTATGGTAAAAGCAAAAGCTATTTTTGAAAAGGAATCGGTAGGTGGTGAGGATGTAGTTGATAATATTGTGTTAGCATTTGAATTTGCTGATAATGATGTTTATCGTGCAGTTACTCACAATAAAGGAATTATGAATGGAATTATTTCTGTTGCCAATGCTGTAGGTCAGGATAGTAGAGCTATAGAAGCTGCCGCAAATGCATATGCAGCAATTTCAGGAAAATATAGATCACTTAGTAAATGGAGTAAAGATTTCAATGGCAATTTAGTTGGAATTTTAGAAATTCCTCTTTCTGTTGGAATTGTGGGAGGAATTGCAAATGTACATCCTGTTGCTAAGGTTTGTGCAAAAATACTCAATGTTGAATCTGCTCAAGAACTTGCCTGTGTAATGACTGCTACAGGATTGGCTCAAAACTATAGTGCAATTAGAGCTCTATCCACTGAAGGAATTCAAAAAGGGCATATGCGATTACATGCAAGAAATCTTGCAGCTGCAGCAGGAGCAACTCCTGCCCAAATTGATGAAATTGTTGAAAAAATGATTCAAGTAAAATCTATTTCACTTGATAAAGCTAAAGAATTACTTCAGCAAATTTAAACATCCTATTATATAGCTAAAAAGTGAAAACTAATGAAAATGTCTGATGTAAAATTTGCGATACCTAAAGGTAGTTTAGAAGATGCTACATTCAAACTACTTGAAAAATCATGGACAAAAGTTAATAGAAAAAGTAGGACATACAGAGTGTATCTTGATGATCCTAGCATAATAGTTAAGATGTTACGTCCACAAGAAATTCCAACCCTTGTTTCTGAAGGATTGTATGATGTTGGTATTACTGGTAAAGATTGGGTTGGTGAAACTAATTCTGATGTTGAACCAATTCTTGATTTAGAATATGGAAAGATTAGACTTGTTATTGCATTCCCTGACAAATATAGTTACAAAAATCTTGATGCAATGATTGCTGATTATGGAAAAAAGAAAAAAACACTTAGACTTTCTTCTGAATATTTAACAACTGCATCTAAATTCATCAAAGGTTTAAAATCATATCAAAAATATTATGGTAAAAAAGATCCACTGATTGTTACTCCCTGGATGCGTCTAGGAAATAATAAAGATGTTCAAATTCATTTATCCTTTGGGGCAACTGAAGCAAAACCCCCAGAGGATGTTGATGCAATTATGGATGTAACTGAAACTGGTACTACTTTAAAGCAGAATAAATTAAAAATTGTTGATGAGGTTTTAACTTCAACTGCACATTTAATTGTAAATAAAAAATCATTAAAGGATCCTAAAAAACGTGAAAAGATATTTGATATTGTAACATTAATGCGAGGTGCAGTTAATGGACGAAAGTATTTGCACATTTATCTCAATGTTGAAGAAAAAAATCTGAAAAAACTTTTAACACAAATGCCTTCTTTAAAGAGACCTACAATTAGTCCACTAAGTGAAGATGGTTGGTTTGGCGTAAACACCGTGATTAAAAAAGAAGAATTTCACAAATTAATTCCTAAACTAAGAAAAATTGCACAAGGACTTGTAGTTCATGAACCACGTCAAATACTGGAACTAGAAGAAATTAAACGCGACGAAGAAAATTGATGAAAATTCACAAAGTAACAAATATTGAACAATTTGTTACCAAAATTCTTCCAAAACAGCCTCAAAATAACAAATCTATTGTTGAATCCATTATAAAAAATGTTCAAAAAAATGGTGATTCTTCGATAAAAAAATATGAAAAAAAATTTACTGGTGCTAAACTTTCTTCATTACGCGTTTCCAAATCAGAAATTAAAAACGCATATTCCAAAATTTCAAAAAATGAGCTTTCTGCATTACGTTTAGCAAAAGCTAGAGTTGAAAAAACAGAATTTTCTATTAAAAATATATTCAAAGATAAAAAAATTAATCATGATGGTATAAAGATATTAAAAAAATTCATACCAATTCAAAGTACTGGTTGTTATATTCCAGGTGGTTTAGCAAGATATCCAAGTTCTGTTATCATGTCTGTTGTTCCTGCAAAAGTTGCTGGTGTTAAACGAATTGTAGTTGTTTCTCCTCCAAATTCTAATGGAAAAATAGATCCATTAACAATTGTAGCTGCAGATATTTGTGGTGCTACAGAGATCTACAAAACTGGAGGTGTACAATCAATTGCTGCATTATCATATGGAACTAAATCAATTTTAAAAGTTGATAAAATTGTTGGGCCTGGTGGGGCATTTGTAACTTTAGCAAAGTCATTAGTTAATGATAATACTGGAATTGATATGCTTGCTGGACCAACCGAATTAGGTATTATTTCAGATAATTCTGTTAATCCTGAGTTTTTAGCCCTTGATTTAATTTCACAAGCAGAACATAGTAGTGATACATTTTGTTATTTGATTACAAATTCAGAAAAAATTGCAAAACTTGTTAATGAAAAAATTTCAAAATTATTGCCAACAATTCAACGAAAAGAATTAGTTACATCAAGTTTATCTAAAAATGGATTTATTGCAGTATGTAAAAATAATTCTGATATGATTAATTTAGCAAATTCTCTAGCTCCTGAACATTTACAAATTATGACAAAAAATCCAAAATCTATTTCGTCAAAAATTACTACAGCTGGATTAGTTTTGCTTGGAAATTACTCTCCCTCATCTGCCAGTGACTATATTTTAGGCTCAAATCATATTCTTCCTACTAATGGATTTGGCAAAATTCGAGGTTCTCTCTCAGTAATGGATTTTATTAAAATAAACACTGAAGTCATAGCCTCAAAATCTTCTTTATCCAAAATTTCAAAACATCTTGATACATTAACTACTTCTGAAGGATTACCCAATCACTATGAAGCAGTTCGAGGTAGATTGTAATGAAAAAAAATTGGTTTGATTCTAAGGTTAAAGAATTTTCTTCAATTGGTGGATATCAAAAACCCCAGTTAAATGAAAATTCTCTTAAATTAGATTCAAATGAAAATTATGTTCTTTCCAAACAATTTCAAAATGATATCGTATCAGGAGCTAGAAAAAATTCTGATGTAAGGGAATACCCTCTTGGCGGTGTTGAAAGATTAATCCAAATGATTTCAAAATTTGTTAAAGTTCCTTCATCTATGATTGGTATTGGAAATGGTTCTGATCAAATTTTAGATTTAATTTTATCGAATTTCGCATCAAAACAAACTAAAGTTCTTACATCAAACCCTACTTTTGGTTTTTTTGAAGAGAGATGTAAATTATATTCAATTCCATTAATTGCAATACCATTTTCAGATGATATGAAATTAGATATTAAAGAATTCATTAAAGAATCAAAAAATGCAGATATCTTATATCTTGATTCCCCAAATAATCCAACTGGATTTCAATTTACAAAAATAGAATTGCAAAAACTAATCAAATCTTTTGATGGTTTGATAATTATTGATGAAGCTTATGGTGAATTCTCTGATTATTCTCTTTCAAGTCTTGTAAAAACACAAAATAATCTAATTGTAGTTAGAACTTTATCCAAATCATTTGGAATGGCAGGTTTGCGTTTAGGTTATTTTGTTGCAAATAAAAAATTCACAGACGCATTTCTTAATGTTTTACAATATCCATATCCTCTTAGTACTATTACTATTGAATCTGGAATTTTAGCTCTAGAAAAAGTGAATTTAATGGAAAATGCAACTAAAATTATTAAATTTGAAAGAAAAAGAATTATTGAAACATTGAAAAAATTTGATGCTTTTGAAGTCTTTGATTCTAAGGCTAATTTTGTCTTATTTGACGCCCATAGTTCCTATAAGCGAGTTTATTCTGCTCTTGCAGAACAGGGAATTTCTATTAGAAAATTGGGAAAGATAGGAAATCATGAAGGATGTCTTAGGGTGACAATTGGAACAAAAGAAATGAATTCAAAATTTTTACTGGCTATTCGTGATCTATTGGAATGACTTTAAACCAAAAATCTGATGGAATCTATGTTGATGATTCTTTTAATCATGTAGAGTTTGATAGTTTAATTTTTGATTGTGATGGTGTATTAATTGATATTACAAAATCATATGATAAAACAATTATTATAACTACAAAATATGTCTTAGAATCTTTAGTAAAAATTCATGATTCAATTGATGTAGATTTTAAAATTATTGATGGATTCAAATCAACTGGAGGATTTAATGATGAAGTTGATTTAACTTATGCTGCAATTCTATCGCTTGTTGCTGCAAATAAATTAAAACAGGATCCAACTAAATTTATTTTTACAGTTATACAAAACTCGGATTCCACTGGTATCAAGTCAGTTGAAAATTTTTTAAAAAAACAAACTGATATTTCTGAAATTATTGATATGTTATCATATCCAGGTAGTCACAAAGAAAATATTTTGTATCAGATATTTGATCAATTATTTTATGGACCAGAATTATATTTAAAATTATTTAAAACTAATTCAAAATTTTCTGAGCCTGGATTAATTGAAAATGATGAAGTTATTTTTAATAATGAATTATGTAAAAAATTACAGAAAAAATTTGGTTCACAAATTTCTATGGTTACTGGAAGGGGAAAACAATCTGTTAGTTATTCGCTTAAGCAATTATTAGAAAAATTTAATTTAAAAAATTCAATATTTTTAGAAGATGAAGCACGAGAACTTGCAAAACCCAACCCTCAATCACTTGTTAATTCAATTAATGGTATGAATAGTAAATCTTGTTTGTATGTTGGTGATTCTATGGAGGATTTTATTATGGCTAAAAAATCTACAATTTTAGGTCATAATACTACTTTTTGTGGAATTATTGGAACTAGTAAGAATCCCCAGGAAAAACTGAAATTATTTGAACAAAATGAGGCTATTCTTGTCCTGGACTCAATTAATTTACTACCAAAGGTATTAAATTTAGAATAAATCATATCAGATAATCTGTGAAAAATATGGCTCAAAGAAAAGCAACAATTAATCGAAATACAAAAGAAACTAGCATTACTGTATCTGTAAACCTAGACGGAATTGGCAATACCAGCATTAAAACGGGAATTAATTTTATTGATCACTTGATCACATCTTTTGGCAAACATGGAATGATGGATCTTAAAGTCAATGCAAAATCTAATGATGGCATAGAACACCACTTGATTGAAGATACTGCAATTACGATTGGTCAAGCAATTGATAAAGCACTTAGTTCCAGAAGTGGTATTACTAGATTTAGTTATGCATCCGTACCAATGGATGAATCATTAGCTGAAGCATCCATTGATTTAGTAAAACGACCATTTTCAAAGTTAACCTTGTCAATCAAAAGAAGTAAAATTGAAAATGTTTCAAAAGAAGATTTGGAACACTTTTTTCAATCATTACTTCAAAATTTGAATAGCTGTATTCACCTTACTGTAAAGTATGGTGATAATGATCATCACAAAGTTGAATCTGCAATTAAATCACTTGCAGTTGCATTCAGATCAGCATCATCATATGATAAAAAACAAAAAGGAATTCCAAGTACAAAAGGTTCAATGTAATGGTTAGTGTAGCAATATTTGACTATGGTGCTGGAAATATTTTCAGTCTTAAAAACTCTCTTGAGCAAGCAGGTGCTTCAGTGGATGTCATAACTTCTTTTGATCAACCTAATGTATATTCAGGATTACTGTTGCCTGGTGTAGGTAATTTTGATCCTGCAATCAAAAGTATTAATGAAAATTCAAAAACTAAGTTTCATGATTTTGTTAAAGAGGATACACCTGTTTTGGGCATTTGTTTGGGAATGGAAATGTTTTTTGAAAAAAGTGAAGAAGGTGTTGAAAAAGGATTTAATGTAATTGATGGTGAAATTGTGGTTTTACCATCTACTATGAAAGTTCCACATATGGGATGGAATAATTTAGAAATTAAAAAGCCAGGAATGATTTTAGATGGAGTTGATAATGGTTCTTGGGTTTATTTTGTTCACTCTTATCGTGCAAAACCAACATTTGATGATGTAATTACAGCTGAATCTGACTATGGAGTAAAAGTTCCTGCAGTAGTTGAAAAAAATAACTTTTTTGGAACTCAATTCCATCCTGAAAAATCAGGGGATGTTGGTAAAATTATGATACAAAATTTTCTAAATGTGTGTAAAAAATGAAAGTAATTCCTGCAATAGATCTTATGAATGGCCAGGTAGTTAGACTCTACAAGGGAGATCCTAATCAAAAAACCATATACAGTGATGATCCAATCAGTGTTGCAAAAAAGTGGGAAGATGCTGGAGCTGATATGATTCATCTAGTTGATTTAGATGCTACTTTGGGATTGGGATCTAATCTTGAATTAATTAAAAAAATTGTTTCCTCAATATCCATTCCAATAGAAATTGCAGGAGGATTACGTTCTGAATCATTAATTCTTGAAGCTCTAGATATTGTTGATAGAGTTGTAATTGGAACTTTTGCATTTAAAGAACCTGAATTATTACAAAATTTACTAACTAAATTAGGACCAGAAAAAATTGTTATTTCTGTTGATCATAAAGATGGAATTATTGTAACACATGGATGGCAAAGTACTACTGATATTTCCCTAATTGATTCAATGAAGGAATTTTTACATGTTGGATTTACTGAATTTCTCTTAACTAATGTTAATCGTGATGGAACTTTAGAAGGCCCTGATTTAGAATTTCTTGAAGAAGCCTGTAATTTAGATAATTCAAATGTAATTGCAAGTGGTGGAATTTCAAATATTGATGATATTCCAAAAGTAAAAGAAAGAAATGCTTGGGGTGTAATTTTAGGAAAAGCACTTTATGAGAATAAAATTACTATTGAGGAGACAAAGAAACTATCATGACCTTAACAAAACGAATTATTCCATGCTTGGATGTAAAAAATGGTAGAGTTGTTAAAGGATTAAATTTTGAATCCATAAAAGATGCTGGCGATCCAGTGGAGCTAGCTGCAAAATATAGTAATGAAAGTGCCGATGAGCTTGTATTTCTTGATATTACTGCTTCAAATGAACAAAGAGAGACAATTAAAGAATTAGTACGTAAGGTTGCTTCAGTAATTAATATTCCATTTACTGTTGGTGGTGGTGTCAAATCAATTGATGACGCTAGAAATATTTTACTTAATGGAGCTGATAAAGTCGGAGTTAATACTTCAGCAATAAAAAATCCTACACTAATTACTGAATTAATGACATTATTTGGAAGACAATGTGTTGTAGTTGCAATTGATGCTAAAAGAAATTATGAAATTAAAGAAAATGTAAATGTATGTTCAGAAAATGATAAAAAATTCTGGTTTGAAGTTTTTATTTTTGGAGGTAAGCAAGGAACTGGTGTTGATGTAATTACATGGGCAAAAAAAGCTGAAAAATTAGGTGCTGGAGAAATTTTACTTACTAGTATTGATGCTGATGGTACAAAAAATGGGTATGATGTTTTACTTACAAAGTCTATTGTTGAAAATGCCTCTATTCCTGTAATTGCGTCTGGAGGTTGTGGAAAACCTGAAGATATGGTTGAAATATTTGAAAAATCAAATGTTGATGCTGCTTTGGCTGCTTCCATTTTTCATTATGACACTCATGGTGTAAAAGGTGTCAAATCTTTTCTTAAAGAGAAAAAAATCTCTGTAAGATTATAATATCTAGATTTTCTTCGTAAATCATGAACAAGTCTATTGATGAAATTGATTTTGAAAAAAGTGGTGGTCTTGTACCTGTAATTGTACAAGATGCAAATACAAAAGATGTTTTAACTTTGGCTTACACAAATAAAGAATCCTTAGAACTGGCAAAAAAAACTGGTAATTCATGGTTTTGGAGTCGTTCAAGAAATAAGCTTTGGATGAAAGGAGAAGAATCTGGAAATACTCAAAAAATTAAAGAAATTTTAGTTGATTGTGATTCTGATGCAATAATTTATCTTGTTGAACCATCAGGTCCAGCATGTCATACTGGTGAAAAAGTTTGTTTTCATAACAAATTAAAATAATTTAGCATACTGGTTCAAATCTATATTCCGATCCTGGTAAGTATTTATTAATAATTTTTAATTTTATACTTTCAAAATTTGTTCCTTCAAAAATCACTTCATAATTTCCAATGACATCTTCAACAGAACAAATACTACTAACTTCATTTAGATATGGGCTAAAGTATATGTTAAATGACTGCTTTTTCATTCCATCAAATCTATAGGTTTTGAATATTTTTTGACTTCCATCTTCATTAATTTTTACAAGTTTAATGACTCCTTTGTCATTTTGATTCACTTCATTTGCAATTAGAAATATTTTGTGACCTAACCGATACTCTTCTCTATCAATTGAAAATGGACCTGAATGTATCCATACTGTATCGTCATTTTCATCTATGTACTTATCAATTTCTTCAGAAAATGAATATATTGAAATTACGATTGTTGTGATAATTGCAATTAATATAATTAATACAATTAATACTGACAGTTTTTTCAAATCTTCTAAAAGTTACTCTTTTTAAAAATGGGTAAAAACTTTGCTGATAATTTATGTATAAATACCTATTATATTATTATAGAATAAAATTAAGTAATACTTAACTTGATATTAGGATTTTTTATCTAGACAACTGAGGCAATGATTGATCTTGGCTAGAACTTCATTACAATGTAGAGAATGTAAAAAAGAATATGAAACTGCTTTCAAGTATGTTTGCGATGACTGTTTTGGTCCTTTAGATGTAAAATATGACTTTCCAACTTTGACAAAAGATACATTTTCTAATCGTGAACAAACCTATTGGAGATATTTTGAATTACTTCCAATAGAAAATAAATCAAATATTGTAAGTATTGGTGCAGGAATGACTCCCCTTACAAAAGCCGAGAATCTTGGAAAAAAATTAGGATTAAATAATTTATACATAAAAAACGACTCTGTTAACCCAACTTTTTCATTTAAAGATAGACCAGCTGGTGTTGCAATATCAAAAGCAAAAGAACTTGGTTTAACTGCAGTTGGTTGTGCATCTACTGGTAATTTAGCTTCTGCAACTGCAGCACATGCAGCAGCTGCAGGATTACCATGTCATGTATTTGCACCAAGTAATATTGAGATGGCAAAAATTGCACAAGCTTTGTCTTATGGTGCAAATTACATTGCAGTTGATGGAACTTATGATGATGCAAATAGAATTGCAGCTCAAATTGGTGATAGTAAAGGAATTGGTGTAGTTAACATTAACATGCGCTCACATTATGTTGAAGGCTCTAAAACATTTTCATATGAAGTTGCAGAACAACTTGATTGGCAAGTACCTGATCAATTAATAGTTCCTGTAGGAAGTGGTGCAATGCTTAATGCAATTTGTAAAGGATTTGAAGAATTACAAACTGTTTCATTACTTGATGATGTTTCTAATATGCATATGATTGCAGCACAACCACATGGATGTGCCCCAATTGTTGATGCATTTAAGAAAAACACTAAAGAAGTTATTCCAGTAGAAAACCCTGACACCGTAGCTAAGAGCTTGGCAATCGGTGATCCTGGAGATGGAAGATATGTCTTGAAAAGATTAGAACAGTATAATGGATTTGCAGAAGAATGCAATAATCAAGAAATTTTAGATGCAATTCTTCTATTGGCACAAACTGAGGGAATATTCACAGAACCAGCCGGTGGTGTATCAATTTCTATATTACAAAAAATGGTCGAACAAGGTAAAATTGATAAAAATGATAAAGTTGTATGCTATGTTACTGGTAACGGTTTGAAAGCTACTGAATCAATTATGCAAGTGTTACCCAAACCAATTGTTTACAAGCCAAACATTAATGAAATCTCAGCGGTGGTTCAATAACATGGCAAATATCACATTTACAATTCCTTCAGTACTAAATGCAGGCGGTGGTGAAAAGAAAATTGAAATTTCCGCTGATTCCCTACAAGATTCATTCCTAAAAATATCTGAAATGCAAGGAGATGATTTTAAACGTAGAGTATTAGAGGCTGATAATACACCTCGTTCTTTGATTAATATTTACATTAATGGCAAAAATGCTAAATTTTCTAGCGGAATGGATACTCCTCTAAAAGATGGTGATGAGGTCTATATTTTACCTGCAGTTGCTGGCGGTTCTGAAGATCTTTCTTCAAAAGAACTTGATAGATACTCACGTCAAGTAATGCTTGAAGAAATTGGATTTAATGGACAATTGAAATTAAAAAATTCTAAAGTTTGTGTTGTTGGAACTGGTGGATTGGGACATCCAATTATCACAAGACTTACTGCAATGGGAGTTGGCACATTAAGAATTGTTGATAGAGATGTAATTGAATTATCTAATTTACATAGACAAACATTGTTTGATGAGTCTGATGTTGGACAAGTTAAAGTTGAAGCAGCAGCAAAAAAATTAAAAAAATTAAATTCTGATTGTAATATTGAAGCACTAACTGTTTCTGTTAATGATTACACTGCACTTGAAGTTGTAGAAGGATGTGATGTTGTTATTGATGCACTTGATTCAGTTAACGCAAGATATGCACTAAACAAAGCTTGTGTAAAGTTTGGAATTCCATTTGTAACAGGAGCTGCAGTTGGAACATCTGGACAAGCATTTACAATTTTACCAAAGGAATCTGCATGTTACTATTGCATGTTTCCTGCACTTGATGAAGACACAATGCCAACATGTAGTATTGAAGGTGTACACCCATCAATACTTTCTATAATGGGTGGAATAGAAGTTGCAGAAGCTGTAAAAGTTATCACTGGAAAAAAACCAAATCTATCAAATAGAATTTTACATATCGATTTAGAAAATTTAGATTTTAACAGCACAAGAACATTCAGAGCTGATGAATGTCCAATCTGTGGAACTGGAAAATTAGAAGTTGTAGAAAAACAAGAATTAATCTTAGAAGAATTATGTGGAAGAAATCGAGGAAAGAGAACTTACTCTATTACTCCAACTGAAACTTTTGATTTGGATTCTGCAAGTGTTTCTGCAATTGCAAAAGAAAAAGGATTTCTTGTTGAAAATTTAGGCGACTTGGGATTGTCCATGAGAACAAATGATCTATCTGTAAATTTTATGAAGAGAGGTTCTGCTGTTGTGGTTGGTTCAAAAGATGAGTCTGATGCAATTACCCTTTACAAAACACTATTATCCAAAAATTAGCCTGTAAATATTTCATAAATGTATAGTAAATGTTATAAAATATAGTTATATGATCTAAATATTGATATGAATTATATAAAATATAAAGAAATTTTATAAAATCAATAAAAAAAAAGAAAAATACCTGAAAAAATCACAAGAAATGGTCAATTTGTGGACAAATCGTCCATTAGCCTTAAATACAAATTTTTAAGAAAAATATCAATAACATGAATAACGAAATAGGACGTAAATTAACTAGTCTTACGCTAATGACAATTATGTTAGCTGGTGGTATGGTTATTGCCGCACCTTCAATGGTGCCAGAAGCCGCAGCCGCTGGTTTACTATTTGTCTCCGCAGAAAACGCAGACTTCAATAATACATTTGGTGGAGCCCAAATCGTTGAAGTTATTGTTAGAGATCCAGCTAGAGATGAAACCGATGAAAAACAAGGAGAACCAACTGTCAAAGTAGATGAACATTTACTTAGAATGACACAAGGTTCCGATGGTTATTGGTATGCATACTTTGGTTCTGTAACTCACATTGAAGCAGCAGATGCTGCTGACAATAACTTGGACTTTGGACAACAAACCGCTGTAGTAAATACCAATATCGTTAACTCTACTGGTTCAACCTTCACGACTGCCGGAAACATGGGTGCTCGTGGAAGTGCAGTAACTGGTGGACAATGTACCGCTGTAACCACTGACTGTGGTGGTGTAATTACAAATTACCCAGCACTTTCAAACTATAACGGTACATGGCAAGGTGATGGTACTGGTGGATCTACAAAAGGTTCTCCAAACGGTGATGGTTCATATCACGTAAACGGACAAATCGGAGTCACATCCGGTACCCAAGGTGAATGGCCATTTATCCAAACATTTGACTTTACTATTGGAGAGTTTGACGTTAGGTTAGAACAAGCTGGAGCAGATGAAGTTGTAAGTTTAGATTACGACAATGCTGATCTAGACGATTATGCCGGTATTGAATTAGATAGAACAAGTGCCTCACAAGGTTCTGAAGTCCATCTAACCATTACTGACAATCAACTAAACATCGATCCAACATCTGAAGATATTGTAACATTCTTAGTAACCTCTGGTTCCGAGAGTGTATCATTTAACAATGGTACAAACTATGGTTCATCAACTGGTTACTTAGCATTTGACAATTCCTTCGATGATAACGGAAAGTTAATCATCAACTACAACGCTAACGGCGCTGCTAATGCAGTGTTAGTTAACGAAGCTACACTTGACGATACATCAGCAGACGATTACCTCGTCTTCTGGGAAACCGCCGAGAACAGTGGTATCTTTGTCAATACTGACGACGATGATGATTCAAACTTAGACGTTAATGCATCAGGTAACAGAGGAACAACCGCTTTAATTGATTATAACGATTCAGCACAATCATTCGTGATTGCAAATGACTTCGGTGTAATTGATATGGTGGAATCCTCCGTTGGCGATGAATGGAATTCTGGTGAAGAACTAACCGTAACTCTTATTGATCAAGATCTTAACAAGAACACAGCTTCTGACGAAGATCTCTCCGTAAGCACATCAACCGCAGCATTACCAATACCTTCATTGAAAATTGGTTCACCTCTAATGGTTGACGCAACTGCTGGTGATCTTACAGTAGACTCATTTAGTAATATCGCAAGAATTACTAATGCTACTGAAAACATCGGTAGTTCCGCCAACTTTACTATCCACACTGGATATACAGGAGCTGAACTCAAATTAATGAACACATCAAATACTTTCTTTAACTGGGACTTCACTTCATTTGAAAACAGTACTGTTACTGTTACAGGTGTAACTGCAAAGTCTGCAGGTAATGGTTTATCCCTTACCTCATCAGACCATAATCAGTTAGAAGGCACAATTAAGAAAGGAATGGCACCAGTATACAACGTCGGTGTAACCGGCGCTGGTACTGCATACACAGGTGAAATCATTATCCACGTCAGCATGTCTGCTGATATGGATGGTAGATCAACCTTAACTGCAGCTACTGCTCCATTCGTTGCTGATATTTTCAGCTTTGGTGATGGTGTTAACAACGCAATCTATAGACTCGAATTAGAAGAATCTGGTGACAACACCGGAGTCTTTGAGGGTTCTATTGAGTACAGAATGTTGAATCAACTTAACGTTGATCAACAATCAACATTCATCGATCTTGAAACAATCTCTGATACCATAGACATTATTGTCCATGAGGATTTGACTGATGAAGATTCTCCAAGAGTTAATTATCTTGACCTTGGTGCAGATGGTGTAAGTACCCAAATTGCAGATCAATTAGAAGCCCCATCACACAGTGGTGTAGTTTCATTTGATCTTGACAATTACAAGATTGCAGATACTGTTGTTGTAACTTTGGATGACCAAGACATGAACACTGACTCTGAATTGATTGACGTTTACGTCACATCAACTACAGATGATAAAGTCGGTGACGGTGTTGGTGATCACGTACTTGACATAACATTTGACGATCTAAACTGGCAAGACATGGATAACGTGGGCGATTGTGATAAATCAGCTCTCGTTGGTAACGAAGGTTTAGCCCACACAGGCTTTACCTTAGTTGAAACTGGATTAGATTCCGGTATCTTTGTTGGAAGCTTCCAAATTCCTAACGAGTTTTGTAACGGTACTGTAAATACTGCTACAACTGGTAAGGACTTAGAAGTTAACTACCAGGACTTTAGAGACGCATCTGGACAAACAATCGAAGTAGGAGACGGTGCAAGCATTAATGCAAACACTGGTTCCGTTGCTTTCGATAGAACCGTTTATCCAGTGCCATGGGGAACAACTACCGCTGTTGGTTTCGCTGAGCACGCAAGTGCTTCCGGATCTGCAACTTTAGGTTTAGGTAACGTAACTGTCCACGTTAGAGTTACAGATGCTGATTATGATATATCAGCAGCTGGTGAAGACTCTATCGCAGATACTACCGTTGTCTTAAAAATCGAAAGAGGTAGTACTTCTGTTGACATTGCCACATTTGGTAATGCAGCAGACCCTATGATTGAAACAGCACCTGATTCTGGTGTGTTCGAGTGGGATCAACAAGTAGGATATACTGACGGACCAACTAATAGTTGTCCATCAGCATTCTCTGCTGGTTGTGTCTTACAAGGTGATATTATCACTGCAACATACACAGACAAAGATGATGCTTCAGGTCAAGATCAAACTGTTACAGATTCTGCTACTTTCGACCTTAGAAACGGTGTACTACAATCCGACAAATCCGTCTACTTAATTGGTTCAGACATGATCTTAACCTTAATTGAGCCGGACTTTGACCGCGACAATGATGAAACTGAATCATATACCCTCGATTTGATCGAGTGGGATAGTGATGCAGCAACAACCACCTTAGGTACCAACGGTATCTCTGGTGCTGCTGCAGCATTTGATCCAGAGCCTTCTAAACTCAGAGAAACAGGTGACTCTACTGGAATCTTCCAAGTAGTCATTGAAATCCCTGATACCTTAGATAGCGAATTATTGGACAGAGGTGAAATGGTCGAATTGGAATATACCGACTGGGGTCCAGCCGGTGCTGACTATGTTGGACAAGAGGATGAGGATATAGGTTTGGTTATCTATACTTCTAACTTTGGTG
>JAOLZN010000018.1 GCA_028343855.1 Candidatus Nitrosopumilus sp.
GAATTAAAACTGTGTCAAAGTCAAATCAAAGAATTTTTAGATGAATCAAATGAAATATTGATGAAATTTAGAGGTTCAAATGAACGAATTGTATTACAAAGAATTTTAAATAATAAAATTACAGAACCTGGATTTTTAAAAATTTAATTTTTTAGTAAATTTTCTATTGCATGGAATAATGAACATCGCAAAATAATACCGTTCCATTTGAAAATGTTTTAGCTGAAATACTGTGACCCTCTGACAAACCTTTACCACATACATAACATTCTATTTTTGAAACAGATGATTGAATCTCATGGTGTACTTTTGGATCTTGTAACATTGTTCTGCTTTGCATTTTCATCATGATTTTATAGCGATCATCTATCCTATAAAGGTACCGTACAATACCGTAATAAGATATTTTGAATTGTTGTTAATAATACATCATTTTGAGTCAATTATCTCAATATATTGTGCCTATTTTCTCAAAGAGACTTTAAATATTAAACAGTGAAAATTTTGTTTATGGGTGGACACCTTTGGAAATACTCAAGCAAAAGTAATACCTCTAGATTTATCTGAAAATCAATTTCAAATTTATAATAAAATATCTCGAAATTACTCTCATTCCTTTCTCTTTGAATCTTTATCCGGACCAGAGGTTTTAGCTGAAACTTCTGTAATGGGATTTGATCCTAAGATTATTTTCAAAGGATATTCTGATAAGGTAGAGATTATTGAAAATAATGAAACCACCACTATTGAAACAAATGAACCTTTTGCAGAATTAAAAAAATTATTGGGAAAATCAAATGATCAAAAATATAGATATCTTGGTGGAGCTGTTGGAGTTGTAAATTATGATTCAATTAGATTAGTTGAAAATATTTCAGAAGAAAATAATTTAACTCAACCCATAATGGAATTTGGAATTTATGATGACGGTTTATTGTATGATAACGTTGAAAAAAAACTATTTTATTTTTATCATGATGTGAACAGATATGATAAATTAATTATTAGTGATGATTCATTTGATGAATTTCATTCTACTGATGTAATTCCTAATATGGATAAAGAAAAATTTTCGAGTATTGTAAATAAAGCAAAGCAGTATATTCATGATGGCGATATTTTCCAAGTTGTTTTGTCTAGAAAATTTGAATTTGAAACTAGTGGTGATAATTTAGCATTATACAAAACATTAAGAAAATTAAATCCATCACCGTACATGTATCACTTAAAACAAGATTCAAAAACAATAATTGGAGCATCTCCTGAAATGTTAGTTAGAATTACTGATGATAAGGTAGAAACCTTTCCAATTGCTGGAACTAGAAAAATTACTGATAATGAAGAAAAAAATCAAGCATTATCTGAAGAACTAATTCATGATGAAAAAGAATTGGCTGAACATACAATGCTTGTTGATTTAGGACGTAATGATATTGGCAGAGTTTGTAAATATGGTACGGTTCATCCTGAATCTTTAATGCAAATTAAACGATTTAGTCATGTTCAGCATATTGTTAGTCATGTTGTGGGTAATTTGGACTCCAAAAATGATATGTTTGATGCATTTCAAGCCGTATTTCCAGCAGGAACTGTTTCAGGTGCTCCAAAAGTACGTGCAATGCAGATAATTGATGAGTTGGAGGTAGAAGAACGAGGCCCATACGCTGGCGCAGTTGGATATTTCTCATATAATGGCTGTTGTGATTTTGCAATTGCAATTCGAAGTATATTCATAGAAAATAATAAAGGATTTGTACAATCTGGAGCAGGTATTGTTTCAGATTCAATTGCAGAAAATGAATTTAAGGAAACTGAACATAAAGCAGGTGCTATGCTTCAAGCATTAAAGGAGGCATCAGATTGAAATTTTTAATTATAGATAATTATGATTCATTTGTTTACAATATAGCTCAATATCTTGGGGAGTTGGGAGTTGAATGTGATGTGTTTAGAAATGATAAAATTACTATTTCACAAATTAAAAAAAATAACTATGATGGAATAATAATTTCCCCTGGACCTGGAACTCCTGAGGATAAAAAATATTTTGGAATTTGCAGTGATGTGATAAAAGATCTTGGTCCAACAACTCCTATTTTGGGTGTATGTTTAGGTCATCAGGGTATTATTGATGCATTTGGTGGTAAAGTAACTAATGCTGGATGTGTGAGACATGGTAAAACAAGTCCAGTCCAACATATTGATTCAGAATTATTTAGAGATGTAAAAAATCCTTTTCGTGCAACACGTTATCATAGTTTAGTTGGTGATAAAACAATAATTCCAGATGTGTTAGAAGTTATAGCTACAGCAAATGACGATGATGAAATTATGGCAATTCAACATAAAGAATTTTTAATTCAAGGTGTACAATTTCATCCCGAATCAATAATGACTGAAGACGGAAAAAAAATTCTGGGTAATTTTATTCGACAGGTTAAAGAAAAATGATTTCTGAGTATATTTCCAAATTAGAACAAAAAATTGATCTTACATATGATCAAATGAATGAAATCATGTCTGAAGTATTATGTGGAAAAACTGATGATGATCAAAACATGAGTATTTTATCCAATTTATCAAAGAAGGGAGAAACCGATGATGAATTACTTGGGATGCTAGATAAAATGCAAGAATTATCTTTAAAAATTACGCCTAAAAACCAAGGAACTATTATCGATATGTGTGGTACTGGAGGTGATAAATTACAAACTTTCAATATTTCTACTACTGCCTCATTCGTAGTTGCAGCAGCTGGGGGCATTGTTGCTAAGCATGGAAATAGATCAAGCTCTGGAATTTCTGGAAGTGCAGATATTTTTGAATATTTTGGATATGATCTAAATGCTGATCCATCTACTATTGCAGATATTTTAGAAACACATAGAATTTGCTTTATGTTTGCACAAAAATTTCATCCAGCAATGAAAAATGTTTCTTCAGCTAGAAAACAATTGGGAATTAGAACTGCATTTAATTTGCTTGGACCATTATCAAATCCTGCTAATGTAAAAAACCAACTAGTTGGTGTTTTTTCAAATGAATTTCTTACACGTTTGCCTCAAATTCTTAAAAGAAAAGGAGTAGAAAATATAATGGCTGTTAGGTCAAATGATGGAATGGATGAATTTTCAACTAGCTCTACAAATAGTGTTTGTGTTTTAAAAAATAACGTTGTATCTGTTAATTCAATAGATCCTGAATTCCTTGGTTTGCATAAATCATCTCTTCATGATATTCAAATTGAAACTAAACAAAATGCAATTGAATCCTTTGTAGGTGTTCTAAACAATACTGCTAACCAATCAATGATTGAAACAACTGCATTAAATGCAGCTGGAGGATTGTTAGTTGGAAATGTTGTAGATAATTTTGAGGATGGTATTGAACTTGCGTTGAATACTATTGCTGATGGTAAGGCGATGAATTTATTGGAAAGATTTGTGGCTAGTACTGGGGATATTGAGAAATTAAAGGAGATTACTCATGGCTGAAAATATTTTAAAAAAATTGGTAAATAACTCTCAAATTGCAATTGATGATGGAGTCTATAATGTTGATGTTGATTTAAAAAAATCCACACATGATTTTAAACAAATTATTACCTCTAATCCTCATGCAACATTACTTACTGAAGTAAAATTCTCATCACCATCCTTAGGTAAAATTAGAACTATTGGGGATCCTACTAGTATTGCAAAACAAATGATTGAAGGCGGTTCAAAGGCATTATCTGTTTTAACTCAACCTCATTTGTTTAATGGTTCTCCGGATTATTTTATCCAAGTTAGGAAATCAGTTGATGTTCCATTATTGATGAAAGATATTATGATTGATAAAATACAAATTGATGCAGCAAAAAAAATTGGTGCCGATTACATGTTAGTTATTCAATCTCTATTTGATCAAAATTTTCTTAGTGATATTGATGAATTCATAGGTTATGGACATAAGCAAGGATTGAATGTTTTACTGGAAGTTCACACTAAGGAAGAATTTCAAAATGCATTAAAGACTGATGCTGATATTATTGGAATTAACAATAGGAATTTAGACACTCTTGAAATTGATCTCAAGACTACTGAATCTGTTTTATCTGGACATGACAAATCTAGGATAATTTTGTCTGAAAGTGGTATTAGTACTCCCGAAGATATTCAATATTTAAAAAAGTGTGGTGCTGATGCTTTTTTGATAGGTTCAAGTATAATGAAAAGCGATAATATTGTAGAGCAAGTAAAGAAATTGGTGAACTCAATATGAAATATCCAAAAAATGGTAAATTTGGAGAATTTGGTGGACAATATATTCCAGAAACACTCGTACCCGCAATTGAAGAATTAGAGGAGAATTATTTAAAATTCAAAAATGATAAAAAATTCAAACAAGAATTAGATTATTATCTTAAGGTCTATGCCGGAAGACCCACTCCATTATACTATGCAAAAAATTTATCTGAAAAAATGGGTGGCGCCAAAATTTATCTCAAACGAGAGGATCTATTGCATGGTGGCGCTCATAAAATTAACAATACTTTAGGTCAAGCACTATTGGCAAAAAAAATGAATAAGAAAAGAATTATTGCAGAAACTGGTGCTGGACAACACGGTGTTGCAACAGCAATGGCATGTGCTGCATTGGGATTAAAAGCTGAAGTGTATATGGGCTATAAAGATACAATCAGACAAAAACAAAATGTTTATCGTATGAACATGTTAGGTTCACAAGTTCATCCAGTAAAATCTGGTTCTAAGACACTAAAAGATGCAATTAATGAGGCAATCCGAGATTGGATTACAAACGTTGAGTCTACTTATTACTTGCTAGGTTCTGCAGTTGGTCCCCATCCTTATCCTGTTATGGTTAGAGACTTTCAAAGTGTTATTGGCAATGAAATAAAATCACAAATGAAAAAAATCAACAATAAAGATCCTGACGTTGTAATTGCATGTGTTGGTGGTGGTTCTAATGCCATTGGCACATTTTACCCTCTAGTGGATACTAGTGCTGAAATAATTGGTGTTGAAGCTGCTGGAATGGGGTTAAAATCAAAGCTACATTCAGCTACATTATCTGCAGGAAGTAAAGGTGTACTTCATGGAATGATGACCTATTTACTTCAAGATAGTGAAGGTCAAATTACTGAGACTCATAGTATTTCTGCAGGATTGGATTACCCTGGAGTTGGCCCTGAACATGCATACTATAAAGACAATAAACGAGTAAAATATCATTCATCTACGGATAAAGAAGTCTTAGATGCATTTTTGACTCTTACAAGAACTGAAGGAATTATTCCTGCACTAGAATCTTCTCACGCTATTTCTGAAGCCATGAAAGTTGCTAAAAAAGGTAAACCTTCCGAATCTGTAGTTGTAACTCTTTCAGGTAGAGGTGACAAGGATGTTGAAGAAGTTCAGAAATACTTGGATGCTGCTAAAAATAATTAGTAATTAAGAATATTTTTTTTATTTTACAGTTTGAGCAAATTCTTCTAATTTTTGTTTCTTTTCTTCAGGTGACAATGTTAGGTATCCTTTCCATTTTTCTTTCATCTCTGCTTTTTGATCTTCTTTTTGTTCCTCAGACATTGTATCCCATTGTAATTTCATTTGCATAAAGTGAACAATCATTGCTGCTTTATCTGGAATTGATAATGATTTCCATGCTTCACCCATTTCTTTAAATTGTTTTTTCTTTTCAGCAATTTGCTCTGGAGTCATATCTTTGTAATAATCTTTCATTCTTTTATCATGTTTATTCTCTTTGGTGTTCTCGCTGTGTTTTTTCTTTTTGTTTGAATCAAAGGATTTTGACTCTGTAACATAAAGTACATCTCCAGTACCAGCATCAACTAGAACTTTATTGTATTCATGATTATCATTTGACATAACAACTTTGTAAACTAAATATCCATTAATTGGTGAAAGTTTTGCATACATGCTTTTACTATCAACTACTTCCCCCTCTGCAATAGTCATTGCATCTACTAATGTAATTTGGGCTAGATTTGAATAATTTTCATTACTATCAACTGGAATAGTTCCTTCAATACTTGGATATTTTGTTTTGTCCCAATCTGCAAAAGCTGGTGACAATCCTATTGTTCCAACTAATGCAACAATTGCCATTATTACAATAATACTCTTTGAAACCATTTTGATCAAATACAATATTGGGAATATAAAAGATAATCGTATAATTTGTTCTAGTTAATCAAAATAATTGTCTGATCTATTCAGTATTCATTTTTTATAATTAATTTTTAGCACTAGTTTATTTGGTAGTTTATCTGAAATTTAATTTTGCTTTTTTAATAACGCATCTTCAGGTGTTTTTTTATTATTTGATTCCCAATGCCAACTGTGATGTTTTTTCCAATGTTTTTCTAATTCTTCTGTTGTAGGTTCTTTCCCTAATGGACTGCCACATATTTTACACTGTTTCAATTTTAACTTCCTTGGATTTTTTTTTAGATTTTATAACTGGATGACATTGAGCAGGTAAATTTTCTTCATCCATGATTGATTTTTACATTCTTTTATTTTATTTATTCTTCTGCATTAATTGTATCTGGATCATTATTTCCTGGTAAATATTTGTCACCAAGAATGTTTGTCATTTTTTCATCAAACTCCTCTTGTAATCGAGTAAGATACATCTCTGCTTCAGTTTCATCATCTGGTATTCCTGTATCTGTATCATAATTGAAACCAGTGGCTAGATGATAAAATTCTTCAAAGAACTCTTTACAGTCGATAACATCTGCATCTCTGTCAATTGCTACTACTAAGCAATTTTTATCAATTCTAAGATTAAGACAAACTTCTTCTTCAATCATAGTATCTACAATTAATGCCATTAGGTATGGAATGTGTTCTTTATCTAATGATTTTGTTCCTTTACTTGATACCCATAATTCATCACCATCTAGTAAATTATCAAAGGTTCTAACTGTGACATCTCTAACATCTGAATCCAAATGTGCTGATTTTGATTTCCATAAAGTTTCATCATACTTTCCAGGTTCCACATAAATCATATCAAAAGTAAATTCATTAATCTCTTCAAATTCCCATACTTGTTTATTTGTCCACATTGGTGAAAATTCACTTATAATTTTTTTTGTTATCTGATTCAATATTTAATCCCCCATATTCCATTGTTTAACCTTATCTTTACTTGTTAATTCCAGATTTTAAAAACTCTAATGTGCATTCTGCCAATCCTTTATCTGAATGTTTTTTAATTTCATGTTTACAGTTTGGGCACATTCCTTCCTTATCATCTCTTAGATCATCTCCTACTTGTTTCATACAACATTCCATTAATTCTGATGTTGAGTGTGATTCCATTGATAACTTGCATGTTGGACACTCTGTCATTTCTAATTCTATTATCTTTATACTAATAAATAATATTTGATAGAAAATTTACACGCGTTTAATCTTAAAAATTTAAAAATACTCTACAGTGTATTTGTGGACATATTGTAATTTTTGAAATAATTCCTGAAATTGAATATAATTAGTGAATCCATAATGTTATACAATATCCTAAATGTGAAGAATTGTTTTCAATTAATAAAAAATGTTCTGTATTTCAAACTATTGAAATATTATCTAAAATTAATAATAACTATTTACAAACACCGAACAATCTCTATATCTTCAAACTTCTCACCCTAGATAATATTTTATTATTTATGTAAATAATAGAATTAATCCTACTGCTGATGCGGCAAGTGAAATCCCCATCCATGCATAAAATTTTTTGTTCATGATATCCATTATTTATCTAAAATTAATAGTTTAGAATTTGAAAACAGGCAAATTTGATGTGCTTTTGCATCGACTCTTTGGGAGTTACGTGAGCAATCAAATAAGTTACCTTCCTGTTTCCAATATTTCTAATAATTTAACTAATGAAAAATTCTTAAAATAAAATGTGTCGTGGAATTTCATCAAAATGGGTTGAAAAATTTATGCTTTTTATCACAATCATGAATTGAGCCTAGAATTTAGTATGTTTGATAATTTATGTTCAAAATAATTATCAATAATTTTATTCTCAATCAAAAATATCTTAATTATGAGTGAAAATGATGCGGTGATCTGGTCTAAAGAGATTCGTTTGAAATGGTCTGATTTTAAAGCAGAATCAAACCCTGCAATTTTTGAAGATTCTCACAGCTCGATAAAATATAGATTTACTTGGATTATTGATTCTGATAAACAAAATGATGAGATTGTATTTTCAATTGATAAAATTAGTGTCACTGTTGAATTTAATCCTCTTTTATCTTGGGTTAGGGAATCTGAATCTAACGATAATCTCTTAATTCATGAGCAAGGTCATTTTGATTTGGCTGAAATGCTTAGAAGAGATTATGATAAAATTTTAAAAACTACCTTTTATGATAAATTTTTTCCTACAAGGGGACAAAATGATGCACAACGTAAACAATTTGCAAAGGAGGATTCAGGTAAGATGATTTCAATTGAAATTGATAAACTTAGTAATATTTTAAAACAAAAACGTAATCAATATGATACTGAAACAGAATTTGGTAGTAATATTAAAAATCAACTTCAATACAATGAAATATTTAAAAAATTAAAAATTCAATAAAGTATGTTATTATTTAATTAATTAAGAATTATTTTTGATTATTTTATTTTCTGGAATTGAATTAATATAATTTACTAGACTTCTATAATATTTTAAATGAAAATCAATATCCTTAATTTCTGTTTGTTTTAATTCTTCTAACTCTGGACCAAAATCTCTCTTATCTGTTTGTATGTGATCCAATGTTTTTTCATTAACTTCAATCATATGAAATAAACTATGCAGAACCTCTCCTTTTTGAAGTGTTCTATCACATGATTTTTGTAACAATAATTCAACCCAATCCATATGTTATTTTTTGAAATTATTATATCCACATCTGAATTTGATTTATTCTAACTATTACTCTATTTTATTTTAGTAAATTTTGAGCCTAGTTTTTACTTGCTTTTTTCTGTCTATCTGTTATTTCCTTATTTCTTTCACTATCTGAATGAATTTCTGCATGTTGGTAAAGGTCTTCCTTTGAATCAAATATTTGATCACAGTAGTAGCATTGATGCATAACACGATTACTCCATAATCGCTTTTATCAGTTTCATTATTCTTTTATAAATTGAAATTTTTATTAATTTTCTAAATGGTTATTACAATGATTTGAATTAACATTAAATTTTTAATAGATATTTTATGGTGTTTTCATTTCTATTTCTGAATTGCAAGATGGATATTTTCCTGCATCATTTTTTATTGTTTCAAGTAATTCCAATTGTTCTTGCTTTTGATTGTTAGTAAACACTCTTTGATAAAATGAAGTTTTTTGCATACATTCATTTCCATCAAATTCTGTATCTAGATAATTTGTAAATGTCATTTCTAGATTTTTTGTTTCTCCAACAAATATTGGCTCTTTGTTTCTATTGTATAATACATAAACTCCTGGAATTGATTTAACAAATTTTGCGCTTTCTAACCAAACCCTCATTTTATCATCTAACAATTCCATGTTATTACTAATTATGATAGATATTAAAACGATGACAGAAAATGTTGTATATTACAAGAACCTCCATGCTTTTAATACCTAAAACCGAGATGATCAATCCTGTCTCTTTTAGAAAAATTTCCCGATCAATTTAGTCCTAGACAAATCCAAAAAAATATCATAAATGAAATTGAATCTAAATTGCAGTCTGGATATAAGAAAATAATTATCTGTGCACCTACTGGGGTTGGAAAATCTTTAGTTGGAGCAACTGTTTCAAATTATTTTGATAGTTCGTTTACAGTCACTGCATCAAAACATCTTCAAGATCAGTATATCAAAGATATTCCATTTTTAAAACCAGTTAAAGGAAAACAAAATTTTCCTTGTCTCAAATTAATGTCTGCTGAAAAAGTAGACAATGATAGAAGAGCAATGCGAGAGGGACTGACATGCGATAAAGGTCAATGTCAAGAAAGAATAAATAAAAATGGAAAAGAAATAGTCAAAGTTTGCGATTTCAAACCTACGATTAAGCAAATTGAAGATAACACTCAGGATTCATCATCATGTCATTATTATCTTCAAAAATACGATGCACTAGTTTCAAAGCATTCGTTATGGAATTACCATGCATTTTTTACAATTATGAAGTATAACAAGAAATTATTTGCTGATTATTTAGATAGAAAAGTTACTGTATTTGATGAAGCCCATAAAATTGAAGATCAGATCATTCAATTCGTTGGATTTGATATTTTTGCAGGTCAAGTTGATGAATGTAATTTGAATCCAGAGAAGTATAATTTTACAGATTTAGATTCAATGATTCAGTTGACTGATGATATTGCATTTTCATATGCTAAAAAAATTAAAGATATCAAAGAAAGTCCTGTCTTTCAAAATAATCCTGATTTTGAGTTAATTACAGGGTTGGAAAGGCGTTATGATAGGGCTGCTCAGGCTAAAATTGATATTATTTCAGATAAAGATAATTTCATAGTCAATGATCCTCAGAAGGACATCAATGGTAACTTTAGAACTATTTCTGTAAAACCTATCGATGTTTCAAAATTTGCACATGAATTTTTTGATACTGAATATCAGATATTCATGTCTGCAACAATTGATCATTCTAGTTTCTGCGAAAATATGGGACTTGAAAAAGATGATGTTGCATTTGTAGATACTCCTAAATCTCCATTTGCAATAGAACACCGAGAAATCAATTTAATGAATATTCGAAGATTGAGTTATGGTTCAACTGAAGAAGATGAATTGGAAGTAATAAAAACAATAGATCGAATTTTGGATGAACATTCTGATGAACGTGGATTAATTTTAACATCTTCTATCCCAAGATGTCAAAAAATTATTAGATATCTATCTCCAAAAAATACTAAAAGAATTCGTTTGTGTCATAGTAAAAATAAAGATGACAAAACACAAGATGAAGTAATTTCTGAACATTCTTCTGATCCTACTGGTGTTTTACTGTCTTCTTCCCTGTGGGAAGGTGTTGATTTGAAAGATGATTTATCTCGATTCCAAATTATTGCTAAAGTACCATACCCAAATTATACTGAAAAACGAACAAAGGCTAAAATGAATAAGTTTCCTTTATGGTATACTTCTCAAACCTTAACAAAATTACTACAGGGATTTGGTCGTTCAATTCGTAGTGATGATGATTGGGCTAAAACATATGTTTTGGATACTTCTGTAAATAATGTATTCTTCAAGGGGCAGCAAATGATACCTAAGGCATATTATGATGTTTTAGGTATGGATGAAGATTAGTTTTATCTGAATCATTTAATCAATTTTGTTGAATGTCTATACAAATCATGGAGATTCTTTCCATCTAGACTCTGTTTATTATCACTTAATTCTGTTTCATGTAATATTTGTTCAAAATTATAATCTGTTTCATCTTTTGTTGTAATTACATTCTTTTTTTCATCTTCTTCTGATAAGTTTAGTTTTTTTAATTGCTCTAAAACATCTGTATTACATTTGTGCCATAACTTTATTGATTTATCTAAATTTTGTTTATCATTAAATTCTGAAGTGTTTTCAATCATTTTGTTACTTAATGATAAAATTTGTTTTGCTAAAAATAGTGGTTTAGTTTTTTTATTTGTAAATTCTTTGTAACATTTCTCACAAACTTCTATGGTATATTCAGGTTGAATTTTTCTTAATATTTTGTGATCATGTTCACATTGATAAATTTCTGAATCAATCATACTACTTGTATTATTCCAGATAATTTATTTATTATTTTACGAAAAAATTTATTTTTTTAATTGTTCACTAGCATAATATTCCAAACAATTTGGAATCCATGCATGTACAAACAATGCAATGCTCATTTTCATTGCTCTTTTCCAATGATGAGTATATGATACCCTATTATTTTCAAGATGTCTCATGAAATTTTGCTTTCTTAACTATATTTAATGTTTAACAATACTTAATACTATTAATTTTTTATTAAGTAATACTAAATCATATTATAAATAAAAAAGAAAATCTAGTAATTTCATATTTTTAACATTATTTAGTAATTTCTTATGGATTTGCATATGTGACTGCACCGTTGGCTGCTGACCCTACAAGTGTAGCAAATTTTGCTAGTGCTCCTGTAGTGTAATTTGGTTCAGGTTTTCTCCATGCTTTTCTTCTATTTTCTAATTCTTCTTCTGATACATGAAGTTCAATTTTGTTTGTTTCAGTATCAATTGTAATTTTATCTCCATTTTTGACTAATGCAATTGGACCTCCAACATATGCTTCTGGAGCAACATGACCAACCATAAATCCGCGAGTTCCTCCCGAGAATCTACCATCAGTTACCATTGCTACTTTCTTTCCTAATCCTTGACCCACTAATGCTGCAGTTGTTGCTAGCATTTCTCTCATTCCTGGTCCTCCTTTTGGACCTTCATATCTAATTACAACTACATCACCTTCATCAATTCCTCCCTTGGATACTGAATCAAATGCCAATTCCTCTCTATCGTATACTTTTGCATTTCCTGTAAATTTTGTCATTTCTACACCTGCTGTTTTTATTACAGCACCCTCTGGTGCAAGAGTCCCTTTTAGAATAACTGCTGTGCCAACTTCGTGTATAGGATTTTCAATTGATCTTACAATTTGTTGTTCTGCATTAGGAAATTTGAAAGAGTTGAGATTTTCTTTAATTGTTTTACCTGTAACTGTAATACAATCTTCGTTTAGTAATCCTTTATCTAATAATTTTTTTAATACAAATGGAATGCCTCCAATTCTATCCAGTGATTCCATTACATAATTTCCTCCAGGTTTCATATCTGCCAAATGAGGTGTTTTCTTTCTAATTCTTTCAAAATCATCATATGTTAAATCAATATTTACCTCATTTGCAAGTGCAAGTAAATGTAATATTCCATTTGTTGAACCTCCAACAGAATTTAGCATCATAATTGCATTTTCAAATGCTTCAAAAGTTAAGATTTCTTTAGGTCTAATATTCATCTCTAAAAGTTTAGCACATGCAACACCTGTGTCATATACAATGTTATTTCGTCTGTCATCTTCTGCAGGGGGGCTGGCACTACCTGGTAATGCTAAACCAATGGCTTCTGAAATTGATGCCATTGTGTTTGCAGTAAACATTCCTCCACATGATCCGGCATTTGGACATGCTACATTTTCAATATTTTTTAAATCTTCAAGAGATAATTTTCCTGCATCATAAGCACCTACGGCTTCATAGACATCAACTACTGTGAGTTCTTTTCCATCTAACATTCCTGGTTTAATTGTTCCACCATATACGAATACTGATGGAATATTTAATCGAGCCATTGCCATCATTGTTCCAGGTAAACTTTTGTCGCAACCTGCAATTCCAACTAATGCATCGTATTGATGTGCTCTAACCATGACTTCAATTGAATCTGCAATTATTTCTCTAGAAACTAAAGATGATTTCATTCCTTCATGGCCCATTGCAATTCCATCACTTACTGCAATTGTTGAAAATTCTCTGGGTGTTGCACCTGCATCTGATACTCCACGTTTAGCTTCTAAAGCTAATTGTGGAAGATGAATGTTACATGGAGTTGCCTCATTACCCGTGTGACATACGCCGATAAATTGTTTCGATAAATCATCATCATTTAACCCCATAGCTTTGTACATTGCTCTATGTGGTGATCTAGCAGTACCTTCTACAACATTTCTACTAGATATTTCCATATAGGCAATTTTCAAATTGGTATAATTTAGAGTTTATTGAAATTCTTGTAATGTGGTACAATTTGGAGTCATCATAACCCTTAAGTTGAAATAAAATTTAGCAATTTTATGTTGTTTACACTTCATAAACTAAAATGTGATAATGGCCATTACACTAATGCTGTAGTTGCTAAAGATGAAACTCTAGAAGAAAATCTAAAAAAATTTACTCTTAGAAGTATGTGTAAAAGTTGCTGTTTACCCCTACGCAAATGCTAGGTTG
>JAOLZN010000019.1 GCA_028343855.1 Candidatus Nitrosopumilus sp.
TCAACAATTGTTCCAGTATACCCTTCCAAATAATGTCCGAGAGTTTGTTCAGAATAATCATATGTTTGCCAGTTTGCAATATCTTGAAATCCATCAGGAGTTTTTTCTAATGGGATAAACATTATACACAAAATTATTGTTATAGATATCATAATTGATAAAATACCAATTAATTTGAATTTCATTTTTTTAAAAGGAAAAATCAGACATAAACAAGTTACTATTACAAAAATATAATAAAATTAATCTGCTGAGAGGTCACTACTCCTCTCAGGTCGTTATCCTTTTGGAGGACATTTTGTAAAGGGATATTTGTTATTACAATTTAAGTATAAAAATACATGATATATCTAAAGGAAAATGGAGCATAAAATATAATATAAAAAAAATTCTCAAGGATTCAAATATGCATCAGTCATAACTTTTTCTAATTCCTCAATATTTGTAGCAAATGTAATTTTAGAACGTATTTTTGAACCTCCTTTCATTCCTTTAGTAAAACGCATTGCTTGACCCTTTAGATTTGCAAATTTTATTTTATAATTATCTGTTAAATGCAAATAATCAAAAAAAGAATCCAATCTATCTTTAAAAGAATATTCATTATAAGAATTAGTTTTAAGATAATCATTAATTTGTTCAAATAAAAATGGATTACCCATTGCACCACGGCCAATCATAACATAATCACAATTAGTTTCATCAATCA
The DNA here is from genome assembly GCA_028343855.1 of Candidatus Nitrosopumilus sp. GTDB lineage: Archaea > Thermoproteota > Nitrososphaeria > Nitrososphaerales > Nitrosopumilaceae > Nitrosopumilus. The sequence goes on from JAOLZN010000019.1 coordinate 710, forward strand.
TTTTTTTTGCATCTTCGGGTGTAGTAATATCACCATTTCCTACAATAGGAATATTAGAAATTTGTTTAAGTTCCTTAATTAATTCCCAATCAGCATTTCCAGAATAACCTTGATTAACAGTACGTGGATGGAATGTGATCATTTCAATTCCCTCATCTTCTGCAATTTCAGCAATATCTCTAAATAAAAAACGACTTGCATCAGTTACACCTGCACGAATTTTTAATGTTACAGGTTTTTTTACAGCATTAACAAGAGTTTTAAAAATTTGTTCAGTAAGATTAGTTTGCTGTAAAAGAGCACCTCCAGCCATTTGTTGAGTAATGTGCGGAGCAGGACAACCCATATTATAATCAATTATATCAAAATAAGGTTCAACAATTTTAGCAGCTTTTTCTAATGCAACTAAATCTGAACCAAATAATTGAATTGAAAGAGGACGCTCTTGTTCAGAGTATTCAATAAATTCAGTGATACTTTTCAAATGTTCCTTAAGTTGTTTCTCTTTAGCAACGATACTATGAACACTAGTAAATTCTGTAACAACAAGACCTGCACCCATTTTTTTACATTGTAATCTAAGTGCGGGATCACTAACACCTGCCATTGGAGCTAAAAATGCCCTACTAGAGAATTTTGGAAGCATGAAATAATTTTAATTTTTAGAAATATTAATGATTTCAAAAAAATGTATTAATTTAAAATTTTAAAGAATTAGTTTTAAGGGATAGAATCAGGGCAACCGTCAGTATCATTATATTTATTCCATGTTTCAGGCTCAGAAGGACATGAATCCACTTCATCAGCATAACCATCATTATCAGAATCAACTACTGGAACAACAGTAGATTCTGCACCAATTACATCATAGCATCCATCATTATCCAAAATACCGTTATAATTTTCTGATTCGTTAAGGCATTGATCCCATCTGTCGTCAATACCATCATTATCATTATCAATTGATTCGTATTTTGGTGATATTGCAGAATAATCATCAGAAATTAAATCAGGGCAACCGTCAGTATCTTGGAATTGATTGTAAGTTTCTTGTTGATATTTGCATTCATCTAATGAATCAATTACACCATCAAAGTCTGCATCAGATAAAGAACTAATAGGAATTCTGTCAGGACAACCGTCAGTATCAAAATATCCATTATATCTTTCAGCTATATTTGGACACAAGTCAATATTATCAGGAATAAAATCATCATCAGTATCAATAAAAGAAGGTGTACCAGGTGTTGAAATTCCAACTATGTCAGGGCAACCGTCAGTATCTGCAAATCCGTTATAATTTTCTGATTCGTTAAGGCATTGATCCCATCTGTCGTCAATACCATCATTATCATTATCATCTAATTGATAAGTAAACATAATGACATCATCAACTGAATCAGGGCAACCGTCAGTATCTGCAAATCCGTTATAAGTTTCAGAAACATCTGGACACAAATCTACTGCATTAGAAATGCCATCTTGATCAGAATCACTCAATATTGGATCATCAGGACAACCGTCAGTATCTAAAAATCTATTATAATTTTCAGCAACATTTGGACACAAATCCAAATTATCTACAATTCCATCATTGTCAGAATCTACAGTGAATGTTTTATTATATAATAAATCTGGACAACCGTCAGTATCTTCAAAACCATTGTAGGTTTCTACAGAATATTTACAACCATCAAATACATCTAGTATACCATCATAATCAGTATCAGTTTTAGGTACAATGTCTGGGCAACCGTCTTCATCTTCAAAGTTATTATAAGTTTCAGGTAGGGTTAAACAACTATCCACATCATCTAAAATATTATCTTTATCAGAATCATAAATTGTATTTTCAACAATTACTTCATCAGGACAACCGTCAGTATCTTCAAAACCATTGTAGATTTCAGGTGCAAATTTACAACTGTCAACACTATCTAAAATACTATCATTATCTGAATCATATACTATTGAGAACTCTGGACAACCATCCTCATCTTCAAAGTTGTTGTAGGTTTCAGGTTGTGTTAAACATTTATCAATTTTATCAAGAATACCATCAGAGTCAAAATCATACATTAAATTTTTTGTAAATAATTCAGTAGAAGGTGCATCTGCGCATCCATCCTCATCTTGATAATTATTGTAAGTCTCTTTTTCATACTTACAAAAATCAACAGTATCTCTAATTCCATCACCGTCAGTATCAAGTGCTTCTACATGAGGAGACATATCAGGACAACCGTCAGTATCTTCAAAGTTGTTGTAACGTTCACGTTGATCAATACATTGGTCATCAACATCTAAAATACCATCATAGTCAGAATCAGGATTTATTACTTCATCAGGACAACCGTCGTAATCTGCAAATCCATTCCAAGTTTCAAGGGTATCAGGACATAAATCTAAAAAGTCTTGAACGCCATCAGAGTCAGAATCAATTGCAAGCGTATCAGGACAACCGTCTTCATCTTCAAAGTTGTTGTAGGTTTCAGAAACTAATGGACAGTGATCTTCCATATCAACAATGCCATCAGAATCATGATCAAAAATTAATTGAGTAGAATTATCATCAGGACAACCGTCTTCATCTTCAAAACCATTAAAATTTTCTGGAAGAGTAATGCATTGGTCAATATCATCGGTAATAGAGTCAAAATCATAATCATTCCAATTTACAGTTTTAGAGGGACAACCGTCAATTTCACCAAAATAATCTTCTTGAAGGCGAGGACAATCATCAACATCATCTAAAATACCATCATTATCAATATCAGATGCTGCTAGAATAGGGGAAATTGGAATACTTAGTGTAGAACCAAGCAAGAACAAAAAGATTATTGCATATTTAACTTTCAATTTATGACTTATTTCAGTAATTCCAGTTATTAAATCACACTTTAATTCTAGTAAATTTGAGCAATTTTTTCTCATATATCCTATCTAAATGAATTTAAGTAAATCAAATCAAACCCAGTGTATGAGTTGTTCAGGTGAAATTGTTGATAATGATGAGGAAAATCTAATTCAAATTAAACCAACAATAGTTGCTCAACTTAAAAAAGCAAAATATGGAGTAGCAGATCACTCAACAGTTGAATTATGTCATTGGACTAAAAAATCATTTAAACATGAAGGAAGTTGTTACAAGCATAAATTTTATGGAATTTCAACTCACCAATGTATGGAGTTTTCACCAGCTGGGATGTATTGTGAAAATCGTTGTGTATATTGTTGGAGACCAATGGAATTTTATGATTCAATGAAAATGGAGCCAGAGCAAGTTGCAGAACCTGAACAAATTTTAACAAAATTGATGGCTGAAAGAAAAAAATTGATTGATGGCTTTTATGGAGATTCAAGAAATGATAAACAAAGATTAGATGAATCATTACTTCCAAGTCATTATGCAGTTTCACTTTCAGGTGAACCTACAATGTATCCAAAATTACCAGAATTAATTAAATATCTAAAATCACTTGAAGCAACAAAATCAATTTTTCTTGTAACAAATGGACAAGAACCAGATATGATTCAAAAATTACAGGATGAAGATGCATTACCAACACAATTGTATCTGTCAACAAATGCTGCAGATTATGAATCATTTATAAAAATTAACAAACCAAAGTATGATGATTCATGGGAAAGATGGAATCGTACATTAGACATGTTAAAAAATCTAGATACACGGACAGTTCTAAGAATTACGTTGATTAGAGATTATAATGATCAAAAAGAAATGATACCTGCTTTTGCAGATATGTTTAGAAAGGCAAGTCCTCATTTTATTGAAATTAAATCATATATGCATATTGGGCGGTCAACAAACAGACTTGAACATGAAAATATGTTAGAAATGCATGAAGTAAAAAAATTTAGTGAAGAAATAGCTAAACAAAGTAAAATATTTTCAATAATGGATGAAAGTCTTGTTTCAAGAATATCAATTTTACAAAACAACGAGAGATTTATTGATCGTTGGATTCCTGCCTATTCAAATACCAATTAGAAAATTTTTTCAATGCTTTGTATCTATGCGAAACATTATTTTTTTCAATTAATTCACCAAAAGTTTGTTTTGTATTTTTTGGAATAAAGATTGGATCAAATCCCCAGCCTTTCCCTTTTTCAGAATTTGATATAGTTCCAGACAATTTTCCTTCAAAACATTTGCAACTAATTTTATCACAATAAGTAATATTTGAAATAAATTTTGCACTTCTATCTTTCTTAATCAAATTAAGAATACCTTGATTACCGATAGTTTTTTGAACATATGAAGAATAAGGACCTGGAAATCCATCTAGAGAATCAATATGTAAACCATCATCTTCTATAATCAAAGGTTTTTTACACTTTGAAAATGCATCTTGAGCCTTTTTAATTGCAATTTCTTTAATAGAATTTGATTGAATTTCTTCTAAATCTAATTTTAAAAATTCAATATTTATTTCAAAAGAGTTTAAAATTTTTTTAGCCTCTTTGAATTTATAGATATTTGAAGATACAAAAAGTAAATCAGACAACTTGTGCATACCTACCACGACTTTCAATATCGGAAACTAATTTGACTATTTTAGTCTGATAAGCATTTCCAACTACTGATTTGTAACCTAGTAGAAAATTTTTCCATGAGGATTCCATGATTTTTGCATGTGCACTGTTAAGAATTTCTTTTATTAATCGTAAATCAACAGCATGATCTTCAGGTTTAATGGTATTTTGAGATAATCCAAAATCAATCATGTAAATAATATTTTTAAATAAAATAAAATTTGATGTTGTCAAATCACCATGCATTACTCCATTTTTATGTAAAAGTCCAACCAATTTTCCAATTTGTTTTGATATTTCAATAATTTTTAATTCGGGTAAATCGTGAACAGATTTTCCAGGAATTTCTTGCATAACAATCATACTTTTTTCTAAATTAACAAAGTAAACAAGAGGTGTTGGAATTCCAAACGATTTCACTAGAGAAAGCATTTGTGATTCTTTAATTGTACGTTGTTTACGTATTTTTGAATCTAGTATAGAATTTCTATAATTTTTAATTTTCCTAATTTTAAAAAGTGATTTAGAATTTTTCCAGGTACCTGTGTAAATATCAGCCTCAGCACCTTTTTTAATTAATTTCATTAACATTATATCCAAAAGAATTCAATAAAAGTCATAATGGAAGATGGGGAAAATAGAGTAAAGCAGGAAGATTGTAATGAAGATAATTTAGGCCCAGGAATTTTAACATTAACAAATAAGAGATTAGCGTTTGATAAAACACAAGCAAGAATAATGGATTTTACAAAACGTATGGGCGATACAGTACTAGACGTTCCATTAGAGAATGTAATTAAAATATGGAAAGAAGGTTTATTCATAAAAAAAGTTTGTTTTACTGCAAAAACAGATGACGGTGAACAGACATACAAATTTGGAGTTTTTAATACAAAAAGCTGGGTAAAAACTATAGAAAAAACAATGAATCAAGAATAATTTAATAATCTACTACTACAGAATCTAATCTCCAAGATTGAGTTACAAATGTATCTTTTAATGAAGCACCAGTTTTAACTTGTGATTCTAAAAGTCCAGTCCAACAAATTTGGCTACCACAATCTCCAGCATATTTTAATGGTACAACAAAGAATTTAGCTCCATGTCGTTTACATACATCTTTTAACATTTCAGATAATCTTTTGTTTGCAGCAACTCCTCCTACAATCATTAATTCTTTTTTAGATGTAAACGATAATGCACGTTCTACAGTTTCACTAATCATAGCAAATGCCGTTTCTTGAAGAGAGTAACAAGCATCAACTTTACTTTTCTCAGAAATAGGTTTTGTAGCTGATAGTAATCCAGAAAATGATACATCATTTCCTTTAACGGAATAAGGTAGTGAAACATAGTTTGAAGAAGTTAAAGCTAATTCTTCAATATTTTTTCCACAAGGTGAAGCAAAACCTATCGATCGGCCAAATTGATCAAGTAATTGGCCTAATGTAATGTCTAATGTTTCGCCAAAAACTCTCCATTGTTTATTTAGAAAAGACAAAAGCATAGTATGACCACCTGAAACTAAAAGAACTAAAGGATCATTAGCACCTGTCAATAATTTACCCAATTCAATATGACCAATTGCATGATTAACAGGGTAAATTGGAATTTTATAAAAAGATGACAAAGATCTTGCAACTACTGCACCGACACGAAGGCAAGGACCTAAGCCAGGTCCAGCAGCATATGAAACAAGATCTAAATCTCGAATAGAACAATTTGCTTCTTTAAGACATTCAGATAATACAGATGAACTATTTTCAATATGGTGACGAGATGCTTCACGTGGATGAATTCCTTGTCCAGCCTCAGGACGAAAAATTTTTCTAACATCAGAAAGAATTTTGCCTTTTTTGTCTTTTTTTTCAATTATTGCACAAGAAAATGTGTGCGCAGTACTCTCAATTCCTAAACCAATCATATTATCCCCTACTTAGTGTAGATACAATTTTGATTACATCACCATGTTTTAATTTTTGATCACCACTGATTCTTTGTTTAGTTTTACAGTCTATTGCATGCAAAAATCCCTTTGCAATATCAGCATGAATCAAACTAGCTAAATCTTTAGCAGTAGAATCTTGTGGGAGTAATTTTGTATCAGGTAAAATTGTACCATCCTTGTTAGTAAGTTTAGATTCATCCTCAACCGGATATACAGCAATTAAATTTAATGAATCAAATACTGCACTATTTAGAATTTTTTGAATTCCAGTTGATGGAATTTTAGAGAAAACTGTACTAACTAGATCAAGTGCCTTTTGTTGAGGAATAGGAATTTCTTTACCCTCATTAATTTTAAATCCATCATCACCAGAATTATAATTAATTATTCCAGCCTTGGTAGCTTTTCTCAATAATAATTCGGTTTCAGCACTACAAGGAACCACAGTATCTGAAATTTTTTTAAGAATATCAAGATCTTGACAAAGATCAGCTTTGTTTGCAGCAATGATCATAGGTTTAGTATTTTTTCGTAATTCTTTAACAAAATTCTCGATATCAGAATCATTCCATTCTTTTGGATTTCTAGTAATAAGACCCTGCTTTTGTAATACGAGTTGTACTTCATAATCTTTAATTCCTAATCCACTGAATCTCTTTGCAATACCATCGGTTAGCTTTGCCCGTTTTTGATCTATTTCACGAGTTATCTTATCCCATTCTCTTTTGAGAATATCAATAAACCATTGATCAAATTCATCTTGCACAAATGCAATATCTTCTAAAGGATCATGTGTTCCAACAGGTATTGGTTGTCCTTGAATATCAGTAGTTCCTGCAATATCAACGACATGAATTAAAACTTCAGCTTGTCTTGCATCATCAAGGAATTGATTACCTAATCCTTTTCCCTCGTGTGCACCTGGAACTAAACCAGCGACATCAATTAGTTTTATTGGAATTAATCTAGTACCATTAATACATAATGGATTTTCATGTTTAAGATCAAAGTGTTTACAAGCACAGTCAGATTGGACATATGCAACCCCAACATTTGGTTCAATTGTTGTAAATGGAAAATTGCCAGAAGCTACTGGTGTTTCAGTTGCAGCTGAAAAAAATGTTGATTTCCCAACATTTGCTTTTCCAAGTAATCCAATTTGCAATACACACAAAAAATTAATTCTACTTATTAGTATTGCAGAAATGGTTTAATCTAGTTCTAATGATTTAATTTTATGTCAATAGTGATAACTGGAAATCCAGGCGTTGGTAAACATACTATTACAAAAAAAATTTCAGAAATACTGAATTTTCCAATAGTTGATATCAATTTAATTGCAAAAGATTTAGGACTATTAGAACAAAATGAAAATACAAATGATGTTGATACTCAAAAACTTGCAATAATTCTTTCAGAGAAAAAATTAAACAAAAAAATAATTGTAGGTCATTTAGCACCATATGTTTTAGAAAATAATCAAGTAAAAATAATCATAATATTAAGAAGGAATCCATATGAATTGGAATCAGTGTACAAAGAAAGAAATTATTCAGAAATCAAAATTAAAGAAAATACTGGTAGTGAAATCCTAGGAATTATTGCTCATGATGCAATTGAAAAATTTGAGGAAAAAGCATTTCAAATAGATGTGAGTAAAGCAAGTATAGAAAAAGTGGTTAAAAAAGTATTAGAGACAATTTCTAAAAAAGAAGTGAATGAAGAAGTAGATTGGTTAAATTTAGTAACAGAAAATAATGATTTAGAAAAATTTTTTACTCATTGATTAAATAACACCTGTAATTTTCTCTAATTACTTGTTTGAAATTTCTAAAACAGATCTAGCTGGAAGAATAGGAACCATGTATACAAATCATGGTAAAATAGAGACACCTGCTTTTGTTCCAGTCATTCATCCAGTTAAACAAACAATACCATCAAAAAAAATTAAAGAAATAGGTTTTGATGTCGTTATTACAAATGCATACATTACAAAAAATAATTATGGTGATGAAGCCGTTAAAAAAGGAATTCACAATATAATAGATTTTGATAAATCAATCATGACAGATTCTGGCGGATATCAAGTGTTAGAATATGGTGACCTAGAAGTATTACCACCAGACATGGCAAATTTTGAAACAGGGATTTTGACAGATTTTGCAATACCATTAGATAAACCAACAGGTTATGGATTACCAATTAAAAAAGCGGAAGCATATGTAAAACATACACTAACTGTTTGTAAACAAACTCTTGATGATAGTAAAGATAATGGACAAATTTGGATTGGTCCAATTCAAGGAGGAGAGCATTTTGATCTTGTAGCAAAATCAACAAAAGCATTAATCGATATGGGTTTCCAAATGTTAGCCTTAGGAAGTCCAGTTGAATTTATGGAATCTTATGAATATAGATTATTAGCACAAATGATTGTATCTGCAAAAAAACAAATGCCAGAATCAGTGCCTCTACATCTTTTTGGAGCAGGTCATCCACTAACAATACCATTTGCAATTGCATTAGGATGTGATTCATTTGATTCAGCTTCATACATGTTGTATGCTAAACAATTGAGATACATTACTGATGACGGGACACGATATCTGTCAGATATTGAAAAATTCCCTTGTAATTGTGAAATATGTACAAAATATACACCAGATGAACTTCGTCAGTTAGAAAATGTATTGAAAATTAATGAATTAGCAATTCATAACTTGTATGCAATTAAACTAGAAGTAGACAAAGTAAAACAGGCAATTTATGAAGGAAGATTATGGGAATATGTGATAAAAAAAGCAAGAGCACATCCAAAATTATTTGAAATGATTGAAGTAATGACAGAAAATTCAGAATTTTTAGGTTTAGGTACACCGAAATTTAAAGAAAGAGCAATTTTTCTATTCAGTAAAGAGGATCAATATCGTCCAGAAGTACAATCATTTCATAAAATAGTCAGAAAATTCAAATCAAAGAAAAAGAAACTGCTGATAACAAAAGAATCTAGTACAAAACCAGGATACTTGTCTCAACAATATGTATCTCTAAAAAAGAAAGTTAAAGAATTTGATACATTTCAAATATGTCAATATAATCCGCAGTTAGGATTAATCCCAATTGAAATTTCAGATATATTTCCTGCAGCACATCATGAAACTTCTAGAATTAATTATGATCCAAAAGAGTTTACTGAATTTCAAAAAACATGGGAAGATTTCTTTAAGAAAAATAAATTTTTAGAAATTCATTATGACAAAAAGGATGAATTTTTAAAATATTTTGTAAAGATATTGCCAAAAGAAATTAAGAAAAAATCATTTGGGTAGAAAGATTACTTGAGTTAATAAAAATAAAAAGAATGTGCTAAAAGATTCAGCCTTATAGTGCTGCGTCTTCTGCCCAACCTTTGATGAAGATACCGTTTTTGTGAAGAGGTACTGGTTGTCCAGCAGTGTAATTCATTGGTCTCATCCAAAAGATTGATTTTGTTGGGCATACACCGATGCATGCACCATCAGAAATACATCTTTCTGGATAAAATACAAATGCTTTACCTCTCTTCCAGCCTTCAACAGGTTTTACCCTAAGGACATCAGGACCAAGTGTTGTACAGATTTCTACACAGAGTGCACATCCGATACATCTTTGTTCGTCAATGTCTGGAAGTATTGCTATTGGCATTACAAAAATAAAATGTCAATATCACTATTTAAACCATGATTGAATCTCATAACCCTGTTATGAAAATGATCGAGAAAAAATATGCGCAGAGTCTAGAATCAAAAATTTAAAAAACAAAAAGTTAACGTGATGTTCACGTTTATTTTCTCATTGCATCAATTTGGCCAGATGTTACCCAATCGAGTAATTCTGCTGATGATGGATTAAGGTCTGCTTTCTTGTTCATAAGATTGTTAACCCAAATCCAGTTGATCTGGTTTAGAAGTACTTTATTTCCTTCATCGCCTGCACGAGTTTTTGCTACGACAGCTTGGTCTTGTTGAGCTATCCACTCATCATAGGTTCTTCCCATGAGGATCCATTCTTAGCTGTCACTAATTAAAGCTTTTGTCGATTCCATATCAGGTATAATGATCGGATTAAATCTAAAAAGGTTTTAACGTCGATAAAAATGCAATAAAGCCTTGGATGTTCAAGTATTAGGTGCTGCAAACGAAGTAGGACGATCAGGCTTTTTGGTTAATTGTAACGGTACAAAATTATTATTAGATTATGGAGTAATGTTCGGAAGAAGAGGTTCCCCTCCACAATATCCTCTACATGTAAAGCCAAAAGATTTGGATGCAATTATAATCACTCATGCTCATTTGGACCACTCAGGAAATGTTCCATCATTATTTGTGAGTGGAAATACGGATGTATATGCAACACCACCCACATTTGATCTTTCAAAATTATTAATCAATGACATGTTAAAAATTGAAAAAAATTCACATCCGTTTGACCTGCCAGAATTAAACAATATGATGAAAAATGCAAAAGAAATTGGATTTAAACAAAAAGTTACCAAAGGAAATGCAACTTTTGAATTCAGAGAATCAGGTCACGTGATTGGTGGAAGTACAGTGTTAGTTGAATCAGAGAAAAAACGATTGTTCTATACAGGAGATATCAAAACAAATGGTTCACGAATGTTAAGAGAGATGGATACAGACATAGGAGAAATAGATTTACTAATTACTGAAAGTACCTATGCAAAAACAGAACAAATACCCAGAAAGACATCAGAGCAGCAATTAATTGATTTTGCAAACGAAGTAATGGATAGAAAAGGAATTTTATTTATTCCATCATTTTCAGTTGAACGTTCGCAAGAAATGGCTTGTATTTTACGAAGTGCAAATTTTAAACATAAAATCATAATGGATGGAATGGCACTAAAAGTAAATGAAATAATGTTTAAGAATCCAGACTATCTCAGAGATCCTAAAGTATTTGCAGAGGCAATTAAAAGTTCAACTGCAATTAGAGAACATGCAGAAAGAAAACGTGCAATGGGTGAACCATGTGTCGTCATTTCTCCAGCTGGAATGTTAGTTGGAGGTAATGCAGTGTATTATTTACAACAATTATCATTTGATAGCAAAAACGGAATTGCCTTAGTGTCGTATCAAGGTGAAGGTACACCAGGTAAAAAATTACTAGATACAGGTAAAGTATCAACTAGAGGAAAGGATCTTAGTGTTCAAGCAGAAGTAAAGCAGTTTCAATTTTCAGGACATGCAGATAAAAAAGAATTATTTGCAATGATGAAAACAATCAAAGGAAATCCCAAAGTATGGACAGTTCACGGGGACTCAGAATCATGTCAAATATTTGCTCAAGAAATTCATGAACAATTTGGTTTTGAAACATATGCACCAATGGTTAATGATAAAATAACCATTTAAGATGAAAAATAAATTTTCAATAGACATAGATAATTCAATT
>JAOLZN010000002.1 GCA_028343855.1 Candidatus Nitrosopumilus sp.
ATATTTTATTTTTAAAATGAATAACCTTGGAACTATAATTGTATTTGTTGGTTTTGGTCTGATTATTGTCTCATTAGTTATTGCTATTTCTGCAGTTCCTTCTGATATTCCTGAATCTGAGACCTTTTTGATATCTTCCCTATTTGACGGACTTTTTGATGATGTTTCTGAACCCTTTCAAATCATGCCTGGAAATGTGATTTACACCTCTTACAGTACTTATCTTTCTGATGTTTCTTTGCTGTGGGGAATTCAAATAATTGATTATCAAAATGGCGATAAATTATTGATAAATATTTCAAATATTTTTGGTGATTCTTATGGAAAATTTGTTCAATCTGACTCTGTTATATTTGAAAGAATTTTTGTTGAACAATCTGATACCTTAAATTTTGAAATTGAAAATATTGGTAATCAAGATCTCGATTTTGTAATTATGTTTACTGAAGACCCTGAAAATTCTGATATCTTTTTAAATTCTGATTCTTCTACAATGCAAATGGTTGTACCTTTGATGATATCTGGATTTATGCTAATTCTTGGAATTATAATTATCATAATTGGAATAATTATCATTATGGTTGATCTAAAAAATAATTTTAAAAATAAAAGAAATTACTAAGGGTTTACAACCATCTTACCAAATTTTCCTTTGGTTAAAGATACTTCTCCTCTAAACTCATTTGTGTATCCATTTTCTATTGCGACTCTATCTCCAACATTTACTGCTTTGATGTCGTCTCCCCACAATGTGAGTTTCATTTGATTTTCTTCGCTTTTGTCTTCGTTAGCTATTGTTGCATCGCAGACTTCTACGGTTCCACCTGCTTTGAGGTTAACTGTTCTTGGATCTGTTTTGCCAATAACTTCTGCTTCAACATTAACATTGCTTTTCATTGTTTTTGCTTGAGCAATTGGTACTGATTCTGACATGTGATTTTCAATACCCTTTTCGATTATAAGCTTTGTTAAATTTTTTCAAAATCATGGATCAATTATTGGTAATAGTAATTGAGAAATATTGGGATGATTTAGTATTGTTGCAGAGGTATCGAAGCCCGGTCAACCGAGAGGGACTCAAGATCTCTAATATAGGAAATCCCTTCTCTTAGGAGTTCGTGGGTTCAAATCCCACCCTCTGCACTATAATTATTCTAAAAATAATGAGTTCTAAAAATTATGCAACTATTGATTTTACTTTGCTGACAGAGTGATTTGAAATATTTTTGTGCATTTCAGCCAGATTATCATCTTTGAAAGATAGATTACATCTAAAGCACTTCCAAACTAACTCCGACATGCATTAATTAGTCATAAATTGCTTATAAAGATATTGCATGATTGATCCTATTTCTTGCGAAACATGATCATTGTTTCTAAAAACCTGTAATTTTTTGATACTTTCATTAAATTATCATATTATCTGTCGACTAATACCTTGGATCCAAGGGTTTAGAAACAAAATATCTATAGAATAATTGAATAATATTGGATATTTTTGAGTTATTTGGAGAATTTTCATATTTTGGAATTTTTCTTGTATTACTTGGAATAAATGCATCTCCTATTTTGATGCCTCCTAGTTGGATTGTTTTAACATCGTTTTACCTTCTTGATCCAACTCTAAACATAGTAGTTTTGGCTGTTGTTGGTGCAACAGGGTCTACTATTGGTAGATTTTTCCTAAAAAGAATTAGTGGATTATTTAGAAAATTTGTTGGAGAAGAACAAAAATCTAATCTTGATATTATTGGAGATTATTTGAATAAGAAGAAATATGGATATCTAATTGCATCTTTACTGTTTGGAGCTACTCCGCTTCCAAGTAATATTTTATTTATTACATATGGTCTAATGCGTGCAAAGAGTATTGGTATCTATGTTGGATTTTGGATTGGTAGAACTATTTCTTATATTGTTATGATATATTTTGGCAATGCCGTATTGCTACCTTTTATAGAAATATTTGAGGATCGTCTTACAGGAATTCTATTAATTGATGGTGTGGGTATTGGATTAATTGTTTTATTTGCATGTATAAATTGGACTGTATTAATAACTCAAAGAAAAATAAAATTTGTTAAACCTAAAATTTGGAGATTTTAAATGACTATTCTTGATTCTATTAAAAATGAAGTAATTACAATAATGGATAATGATCCTGCTCATGATTTTGAACATGTCATGAGAGTTTACAACAATGCTCAAAAAATTGCAAAAAAAGAAAAAGCTAATCAAAAATTAGTTCTTAGTGCTGCATTACTACATGATATTATTTCATATCCTAAATCAAGTAAACGTTCTAAATTATCTTCTATAGAAAGTGCAAAAAAATCTAAATCTATTTTAAAAAAATATGATTTTACTATTGAGGAAATTAATATTATTTCAGATGCAATTGCAGAACATAGTTTTGCTCAAAATAAAATTCCTCAAACTATTGAAGGGAAGATATTACAAGATGCTGATAGGCTTGATGCTTTAGGTGCAATAGGTATTGCAAGAGTTTTTGCTACTAGCGGTTCACTGAATCGACCTTTTTACAATCTTGATGATCCTTTTTGTAATGCGAGAAATCCTAATGATAATCTATGGGCTGTTGATCACTTTTTTAATAAATTATTTAAGCTAGAATTTATGATGAACACAAAATCTGGTAAAATTGAAGCTGAAAAAAGAACTAAAATTTTAAAATTATTTTTAAAACAATTAAAGGCTGAAATTTAACCGTAGTCAACATACCTGTCATATCTAGTTTCAATCTCTTTGTTTTCCCCTGAAATTATTTTATCATACTCTTGTTTTTTTCTAAATTCTATGTATTTGCATATTGCCTCAAAATCTTCATTATTTGGATATGACTCAAAAACTGGTTCAACCATCTTTAGATACTCTAATGTTTTTTCTCTAAATTCTTCTCTTGTTGGCTTTCTAATCCCTTGCATTCTAAACCAAATTACTGTCCAACTTGCCCCTACAACATGTGGCAATAAGTCAAAAGCTCTCTGTATTTCAAAACGTTCATCGTTTCTCATGATTCTTGAAGAAATCTTGAGGCTGATTTTGCAAAATATGTCACTATCATATCTGCACCTGCTCTTTTAATTGAATAAAGAATTTCTAATGTAATGTCTTTTTCATTTACATATCCTAATTGGGATGCAGCTTTCACTAATGCATATTCTCCAGAAACACTATAGGCAGCTACTGGGATGTTATATTTTCTTCTAGTCTCTGCAATTAAATCCAAATATGATAGTGCTGGTTTTATCATTACAATATCTACTCCCTCCTCAATGTCTGTTTCTACTTCCATCATTGCTTCTCTGGAATTCGTAAATGGAACTTGGTATGTTTTTCTGTCTCCAAACTTTGGTGCACATTCTGCAGCATCTCTAAATGGTGAATAAAAATTTGAACGATGTTTAGCTGAATGTGACATTATTGAAACATCTGTGAACCCTTCATCATCTAGAGCTTTTCTTATTGCTGAAACTTGTCCATCCATCATTGCTGATGGTGATACGGTGTCAACACCTGCTTTAGCTAGACTGATGGCAATTTTTGAAAGTGTATCTAAACTTGTATCATTATCAATCTTATCTTCATTAATAATTCCACAATGACCTGTAGATGTAAATTGACATAAACACACATCAGCCATAATTACAATTTTCTCTCCAAATTCTTTTCTAATTTGAGTAATTGCTTTTTGAACAATTCCGTTATCATCAAATGCTGAACTGCCCTGTTCATCTTTTTTTGTTGGAATTCCAAATAACATGATTGCAGGAATGCCTAAATTCATAATTGTTTTAACTTCTTCATTTACTTCTTCTAATGGTAATCTTTCAATTTCTGACATTGATTCTACTTTAATTCTTGTTTTAAGATCTTCTTGAACAAATACAGGACAAATGAAATCCTTTGATGTTAATGTAGTTTCTTGAACTAACTCTCTCATTTTTTCTGATATTCTTAATCTTCTAAGACGTTTTGTCGGAAATGACATGTTTCAAATTAATTTTGGCTAAAATATAATCCTAGTCAGTCTGATTTTGTTTTTTATAGTCAAATAGCTTACTTGCCAATTCTACTACCTCTGGTTGACCCTGTTCTGATGCCTTTCTAATATTATTCATTGGAGTTGATACAATACTTTCTACCACTGCTTTTGTTAATTCCTCAATAATCTTAATCTTCTTTTCGTCTTTTTCATCTAACATTTGCAACGCTTTATTCAATTCTTTTTCTCTAAGATTCTCTATGTTTTTGAATACGTCCGTTACAAGTGGTTCTGCATCTAATCTTTTCATTGAGGCTTCTAATACTGAAACTTCTTCTCTAATTATATTTTCAACGGTTTTTACCTTGTTTAATCTCGCATTCATGTTTTTTTCAACCATTTCTGCAATTTGATCTAAATTCATTAGTTTGACCCCTCCAATAGTTGCAACTTTTTCATCCACTGTTCTTGGATTTGATAAATCTAATATCATCATTCCATTGTTTTTATCTTTCATAGCATCTGTAATTCTTTCTTGTGTTACAAGAAAATATGGTGCAGTTGTTGCAACAAATATTACATCATATTTGTTAAATCCTGAAAGAACTTCTTCAAATTTAATTGGGTTTCCACCCATTGTTTCACAAAATGTTTCTGATCTTCCAATAGTCCTACTTGTAACATTAAACGAATATCCTCTTCTTTGTAATGATTTTGCAACCAGTGTTGATACTTCTCCTGTTCCAATTAGAAGAATTTCTTTTGTTTTTAATTCATCTATGTTTTCTTCTGCAAGTTTTACTGCCATTGATCCAACTGAGATTCCTCCTTTACCAATTCCACTAGAATTTCTTATTCTTGTACCCATTCTAATTGCTTTATCAAATAGAGTGTTGAGGTGTTGTCCTGATGCTTTTGATTCTCTAGCTGATGTAATTGAATTTTTTATTTGACCTAAAATTTGCTCTTCTCCTAATACCATTGAATCTAAACCGGATGTTAGTTTCAATAAATGGTGTAACGCATCTTGATTTTCTACAAATTCTATATTTTCTTGAAATATTTCTTCATCTAAACCTGCAATACTTGCCCACGTTTTCTTAATTTTATCTGAATTATCTGTTTTTGATTTTCCAAATAATTCAATTCTGTTGCAAGTTTGTATTATTACACATTCATCTAATTCTGAATGTTCTTTGAATTGTTCATATGCATTTTTTACATCTCTGATGGTAAATTTTTCTAAAATATGAATTGGTGAATTACGAAATGTTACACGTGCATTTATGATATTTTGATTCATTTCCATTTTTTTATTATCTCGATAGCTCGCTTTTCAGCTTTTTTTATCTGACCGTCTTTTATTAACTGATCAATATGGTTGTCAGTCATGATACTCTTTAGACACTCTTTTCGTTCAAATTGGATAGGGATGATCTCTTTAGCTAGTTTTCTTGATATTTTTTGAATTTTAATTTGTGCAATATCCTCTTTAGAAATAATTTTTTTGAGTACTTTTTCAGCTTTCACTTTGATTTTTTTTGACATCACTGGACTTCTTCCCCCTGTAAAAATCGCAATTTGAATCATTTTTTCAAAATCAATTATTGCTCCATTTGAAAAATCACTGTTATCAGGATTATCTGAACTGTATGCTAATATTTTCTTCATTTTTGCTTGATTAATTATTTTCTCATTAATTTTTTTATCATTTGTTGTTGCAATTATTATGTCTGGTTTTAATTCTGAAATAAATTTAACATTTTCAATTTTCATTTTTTTCAATTTAATTTGTTTTGTTTTTATTAATTTTAAAATCTGTGTATTTACAGAATCACTAATCACTACAATTTCACATTTTTCATTTAATAATGATTTTATTCTTTTTTCTGCTTCATTCCCTCCCCCTGCAACAATAATTTTTTTGTTCTCCAGATTTAGATTAATTATCATCGATCCAAGACACTCCAGTTTCTATTTATGTATTAAAAATCCCTGTATGAAATACTAGCTACATTTTTAATTGAATTGCAGATTAATTCACTTATTGTCTTCTTTAGATGAATCTGATAAAGAACTTCTAAATGAAATCCAATGGACTTTTCCTTTGGTTACTAGGCCCTTTGATGCTATAGCTAAAAAATTTGATACTACTCCTGAAATTATTAAAGAGAAATTAAACAATCTAAAAGAAATTGGCGTTTTAAGACAACTTAGTGCTATTTTTGATACTAGAAAATTAGGTTATACCAGTTCCTTAGTTGCAATGGAAATTGAACATGATAAATTAGATTCTGTGGCAAGTCAAATTAATCGTCATCCCGGAGTAAGTCATAATTATGAACGTGATCACCAGTTTAATCTTTGGTTTACTTTAGCTGTCCCACCTGGCTCTGATTTGAATGTTGAACTTGAAAAATTTAATGTTCTTCAAGGAATTAAAAAAGTTCGAATGCTTCCAACTTTACAATTATTCAAAATTGGTGTTAAACTTGACATGGTTGATGATAAAAAACATGACGTTGCACCAACTGAAGAAAAAAAGGAAATTAAAAATATAAAATTTGAGCCAACAGAACAAGATAAGGATTTTATCCGTGAATTACAAAAAGATATGGAAATTATTGATGAACCCTTTGTCAATGCGGCAAAAAATCTTGGAATTACTGAGGACGAATTATTTTCAAAAATGAAACATTATGAGAGTTTGGGTGTGTTGAGACGATTTGCAGCTATTCTTAGACATAGACAAGTTGGATTTACTGCTAATGGTATGATTGTTTGGAAAGTTCCTGAAGATCGAATTACATCTGTTGGTGAGACATTGGGTTCATTTCCACAAGTAAGTCATTGTTATGAACGTCCAACTTATGATGATTGGCCATACAATGTATTTTCAATGATTCATTGTAAAACTCATGATGAAGCATATGACGTGGCTAAAACTATTCAAAATCAAATTGATGTCAATGAATACAAAATTCTCTTTAGTTCTCGTGAATTTAAAAAAACTCGGGTTGAATATTTTGTTGAAAATTCATTTAGTTTAGAAGATACTGCTGCTTAAATTTCATTTTTATCGTGACCTATGACATGAATATTGCAAAAATATTGATCATTCATGTTACAATAGTATAGGGAATCTTCTCCACATTCCTTGCATGGTGGTTTTTCATCCTCTATTGATAATTTTGTATGGTAAATTTTACTTCTACTTGTAATGCCTGAATTTTTATAAATTCTGGTAAAATTTGAATAATATTCTAATTCTTCTGGATTTAGAACTTGCTCATTCTTGATTTTTTTAATCATTAATTCCCACTTTTTATATTTGCCAATTTTAGCAAGTTTCATTCTTTCAATGACTTCTATAGTTTTTTTAGAATCAATTTGTTTTTTCATTTACAAATTAGTTTGTTTGTGGTGTTGCTTTTAATTCATAAGATGGCCATGTATTGTATATTTCTGCGATTTCCTTCATATCTGAAGCTGAAACATATCCTCCTTTAGTCATTTCAACATAATTTACAATTTCCTCTTCACTAATTACTGTTGGAAAGACTGATGCAAATCCTTTTTTTGACATGATAAATTTCATTGATAATTCTGTTATGGTTAAACCATTTCTTTCTGCAATTGGTTTTAACACTTCCACTTTTGCTAATGATGCTTTAATCCATTCTCCTTTTCTTACTGATCTGTGATCTTTCTCATCAATTTTTGTTTCTGCATTCACCTTCCCAGTTAATATCCCTGATGCTTCTGGAACTCTAACTAAAATTCCTACATCTTTTTCTTCTGCTTTTTTCATTAATTCATTCCCTGGAGTCTGTTCTAAAATATTGTAAACTGTTTGGACTGCGCTAACATTTGGTCTTTCCATGGCCTCTAAACCTTCTTGTGTCCATCCAATTGCAGGACCCAAAGCTACTTGATATGTGCTAATTGATTTATCTGCAACAAAACTATCCAGTACATCAAAAATAGAATTATCTCTAATGTGATTTAGTTTTGGATTATGTAATCCATACATGTCTAGGTGGTCTGTTTGTAATCTTTTCAAACTTTCTCTTAATGCTTTTTTTGTAAAATCCTCATCAAATTTTTGTGGTAATTCTTTATGTCCAATTTGTTCTACTTCTGAAAAATCATATCCATATTTTGTAGATAGCACTACTTCATCTCTCATATCTTTAAAAACCTCCCCAATCAGTCTTTCACTTTTCCCTTTTCCATACATGTCTCCAGTTTCAAAAAAGTTAATTCCTAAATCATATGCTTTTTTGAGCATTCTTTTTGCTTCATCTTCTTCAATTTTTTTACCCCACCAATCCAGTGCTATAGACCAAGCACCAAATCCTAATTCAGAAACTTTAATGTCTGTTTTTCCAAGTTTATTGTAATTCAATTTTTATCTCCTTTTGATTTATTGAAATTTCATCATTTATGTTTATCCGATATTTCTATCGGTAATATTTAATTTTATGATTATCCTAAACTTGTAATTAATGGAATGATGTCTTTTTTCACACACACAATCATTGGGATGTCATTTTTCACATACGTTGAAACTTGAGTTTCTCTTAAATCCATAATTAGATCTTGAAAATCTCTGATATCATCTACTTCAAATGCTAGCATAAAGTCTTCGTCATGAATTCCAAAGGAATATGTTGTATTGAGTACGATTTGTGGGTATTTTTTACTAACTGCTATATGTTCATCCATTATTTCTTGACGTTTTTCTTTTGGTAGCAGATACCATTCTCTAGTTTTTGTAAATGGATAAACTATGACGTGTTTTTTAGGATTATCTCCTGTAATGAAACCTAGTGTTTTTTGGTCTTTTACATATAGTGACGGTCTTGTACATGACAAATATGTCATTGACGCAATAATGTACTTGCCAAACACTGTTTTGTATAATTTTTCAATCACTGTTTGAATTTCTTCAACTGTTGGTGCAGCAAACCAAAACAAAAAGTCTGCATCGTCTCGTAGACCTAAATTAGAATATGATCTAAACATTATCTTTGAATTATTAATTATATTTTCAACTTCTTTTGCAGATTCTTCTTTTGCTAAATCTGCCATCCATCTCCATTTAGGATCAACTTTGAAAAATGAAAAATTAAAAAAATATTGTTCACTACTTTCTGACATGTTTTTTTATTTTTGAAACCCTATTTAAACAAAAAACATATTCTCTATTATGATATTTCTATTGTTCTTATTGTGCTTCTTTTTCTAAAGCCCACTCGTAACCTTCGGCTTCTAATTTTTGTGCAAGAGATGAATCTCCTGTCTGTAAAACTTTACCTTGTGCAAAGACGTGTACATAATCTAATTTGTCTAAGAAATTTAGAATTCTTGCATAGTGTGTAATTATAATTACTGTTGCATCTTTAGTTGAAACTTTACTGATTGCTTGTGCTACTGATTGAACTGCATCAATATCTAATCCTGAATCTGGTTCATCTAAAATTGAAATTTTAGGTTTTAAAACTGCCATTTGTAATACTTCTGCACGTTTTTTCTCTCCACCTGAAAAACCCTCATTAAGATATCTTGAAAGGAATTCTTCTCTTAATCCTACTTTTGCTATGTTTTCTTTAAGATATTTTTGGAATTCTCTTACAGTGATGAATACTTCTCTATCATCTCCATCCATTGCTTTACTTAGTGAATTGTAAGCTGTTCTTAAAAAGTGAGAAAATCCTACCCCTGAAACTTCTGTTGGATATTGAAATGCTAGGAATAATCCTTTTTTTGCTCTTTCATCCGCAGTTAATTCTAAAATGCTTTCTCCGTCTAATAGTATGTCTCCTTTTGTAACTTGATATTTTGGGTGTGCAAGTAATGTGTATGATAATGTACTTTTTCCTGAACCGTTTGGTCCCATAATGGCATGTACTTCTCCAGGTCCTGTTTTTAGATTAACTCCTTTGAGAATTTCTTTACCGTCTATTGCTACGTGTAAATCTTTTATTTCTAATACTGCCATATTCAAAATAATTTTGATTCTCTATATAATACCGACGAAATTTAGCTGATCCTAATCTGTATTTTTAATCATAAAATGAAAAGGGGGGGGGGTGTTAGTATTTGGCCAGAGATGGTCTCAAGGTAATTTTGAGTTTGTGACTTGTTAGAATCTCTTTACATCTATTTCTGATGGTGACTTCTGTAACTCCTGCAATACTTGAAACGTCTCTTTGTAGGACATTTTGTCCAAGTAATACTGATGATACATACAGATATGCTGCAGCAATTCCATTTGGAGATTTTCCATCTGAAATACTGTTATCTTTTGTTTTTTCAGCAATTTCTAAGGCTAGTCTTTCTACTCTAACCTCTGTTTGTGTCATATTTGCTATCTTTGAGATGTATTTGTCCATAGTTAAGACTGGAGCTTTTAGTGCTCCCATTTCCATTACCATGGTTCTGTAATATCTTGCTGCAAGTTTTGTTTTTGATTTAACATCTTTTGCTGGGACAATTCCTCGACAAATTTCTTCTAATGATCTTACAACGTCACATTGTTTACAAGCCATGTAGATTGTTGCTGCTGTAATACAAGCTACTGATTTTCCTTTGACTTCTATATGTCCGTCTAAGTTTCTGTATATCATTGAAGTAGTTTCTAACACATTTTTTGAAAGATTAAGTGATTCACATGTTTCACCCATTTTTGATAAAACATTTGCAAGTCGTCTTTCTTTTGGTGTTGATACTCTTACTCTTTGTTGCCATTTTCTGAGATGATTCATTTGGTTTGCAACTTCGTGATTGATTCTTTTTCCACTGAAGTCTTTTGCACTAATTGAAATCTCAGTTGTTATTCCCAAATCATGTTGAGAATAGGTTGTTTGTCCTGTTGCTCTTGCAAGCTTCATTTTGTCTTCGAGATTCGAACTTATTGTTTCTGGACCACTATCTGCAATCTGGTCATCGACAACTACTCCACAACCAGAACAGATTATTTCGCCATTTTGCATATCATCTACTAGAGATGATTTGCATTCTGGACAGTTTTGGGTTTCTAATATGTTCATCTTCTATTTCTCCTAAATTTTTTTGGTTTATTTGCAGAAGATTGCTCAAACATGAAAACACGTTTTCCAATAAATTTATTGATGTTATTTGTTAGTGGCGTTGCTGACGCAAACGGCCTTTTTATTGGGCCAATTAGTTCCATTACTTTTGCAACTCTAGTTCCTTTGTCGTCACAGAGTATCTGTCCTTCAACTAATTCTTTTGATAGCTGAATGATTACCCTGCCACTACCGGCTAGGTGCATTATTTCGCCTACCTCCTGCAATTAACTATGTTAGAAATCCTTACACTATCATAGACTTCTGTCAACTTTACTTTAGCTAAGAGCTAGAATTGATTTTATTTTGATTGCTTTGCTCTTTTTGAAATAAGTTTTTGTGAAATTTTGTTAAGAATAATTGTCTTAGAGGATCCTTTTGGTAGCACAATGTAGCCTGACCTGACAAATGGTCTTTTTGGAAATCTTACTTTGTCCTCAGATTCTGTAATTTCAAATCCTGCAGCTGTTGTTGCGTCTGTTAATTCTTTTAGTGATGGGTCAAAAACACATTTTTCTAATCCTAATCTCCTTCCTTTTGATTTTTTTAAATTCTTGTTAAAATAATCCAACCAGATTACGACATGTTCGTAATCTTTCATTTTATTCTTTGAGTAAAACTGCGTTAACTATTCCGTTTTGTCCTGGTTTAGAAACAACTTTGCATTTGCCTTCTTGTGTTTCAAGAATTGCACCTTTGCTGATAATTCCTCTTCTTTTGTAATCGTTGTTTGTAGCATTATCTAATACTTTGATAATTTTTGATTTAACTACTTTGGCGTTACCTGTTGCTAAGTTAACAAAATCAATTGATTTTAAAGCGACTTTATTGTTACTTCCACGAACTCTTCTTGTTATTGTTACTTGAGCTCCGTTAATTGCTTCATTTGGATATCTATCAGTTTCATATTTTCTTCTTATTCTAAGTGGACTTCTTCTTCCTCCAGTTATTTTACTGGTTGCTAAATTCTCTACTGATTTTCTCACAAAAATTAGTTGAATCACTCTAATTTATACAAAACGCCAAAAATTAGCCTTAAATCAATTTTTTTCTATTTTGTTTCTGTAGTAATTTGTGGTGTCATTTGTGGAGAATTATTTTTATCTCCTCTACTTGCAGTTTTTCTCACTTTTGAAAACAATCTTGATTTTAGATCTTCTACATCTCCTTGAATTCCAAAATATTTTTGGAATTTTTCTGTGGTCGTGTATATTTTCAATCTTCCAACATTTTGATGAGTAATGTAGTCTAATTGTCGTAATTCTTTTAGATGTGCATAGACTCCTGAACCTCTAGTTTCAACAAGTTGTTTTGATGCTATTGGTTGCATGTATGCAATATATGATAATGTCTTCAATGTTGCATTTGGTAAAACTGGTTTTGAAGCATATCTTTTGACTGTTGAACTATATTCTGGTTTTAATTGCATTACATAAGATCCGTCCGGCAATGTTGTAATTTCTAATGCTTTGAATGCTGTTTTTGTTTTTTTCATAATTGTTTCTAACAAACCTAATGTTTTTGTTCGTGATTCTGTGCCTGAAGCTCTAATGATATCTTCTATTCTGAGTGGTCTTCCTGCTGAATATAGTGCTGCTTCAATTCTTGCTGTTGCTTCATCCATGTTGTCAATTTTGGCCATTTTTTTTATTCTCCTTTAAATTTAGTTTTAGAATATCTCTCCATTATTATTCAGTTGTTGTCTTTTCTTTCATTAATATGATTTTGATATCGTCATCTTGCTGTTCTAAATCTACTTTTTGATCTCTTGCTAAAAATAATGCTGCAAAGAAGCATCTTATTGAATCCACTTGGTCCAATTCTGTGATGATATCTTGTAATAATCCAAATCCTTTACTTGCAATTTTTTTCATTATCAAATCTTCATATTTACCAATAATACTCTCTAATGAAATAAAATATTCTTGAAAATCTGGTGCTTCAATTGGCTCAATGTCTAATTGTTTATTTCTTCTTGATTGTGGATTTGCAATTGTACCTATGAGATTTTGTAATAATCCTAACAAGTCATCTAATGAAACTGGATATGTTGATTCGTGTCTATATGGAATATCGATTAATTCTATGTCAACATCTGTTCTTTGTGTTGTAGGTTTTTTTTCCATTGCTGCCTTCTGTAATGCAAAAATACTTTCTACTTTCATTCTGTAAATTAAAGATGATGATAGTGCTGCCATTCCTGCAACTTTGAGATCTTTTTTACCTGTTTTTTCAAGAATTTTAATTAATAAGTTTAAAATTTGAATTAGATCTATTTCCCAGACATCTTTTTTTACAACTGATGAGGGGCTGAATAGTATGTTTACTGGTTCTTGAGAAATACTATTGGGCGTTTCTGATTCATTCACATGTTGGCTATTTTATTATTCCATAATATCTAATGACTCTACTTTTTTCTTACTTCCAGTCAACTCTTATATTGCAAAATAAAAAATGCCTTTTGTGAAAGCAGCACGAATAATTGAACCTGATAAACCCCTTGAGTTACATGAAGTTGGAATTTCTGACCCTACAGGCACTCAAGTATTAATCAAAGTTATCTCCACAGGAGTCTGTCACAGTGATCTTCATCTTTGGGAAGGTGGATATGATACAGGTGATGGATTTATGAAAGTTACCGACAGAGGTGTAAAATTCCCTGTTACTCCTGGTCATGAGGTTGTTGGTACTATTGAAAAAATTGGTGACTCTGTTCAAGATGTAAAAATCGGTGATAATGTCTTGGTTTATCCTTGGATTGGACCAAATAACTGTGAATGTAGGTCTTGTAAAAAAGGAGATACTAATTTGTGTGAAACTCCTAAATCATTAGGTGTTTTTCAAGATGGAGGCTACGCTGAAAAAATTATTGTTCCTGATTACAAATTTTTAGCAAGTATCGGAGATGTGGATCCTGATTCAGCATCTTCGTTAGCATGTTCTGGATTAACTGCTTATACTGCAATCAAAAAAGCATTAGTAAATAATCCTGAATCAATTTTAATTGTTGGCGCCGGTGGTTTGGGTTTGATGGGTGTTCAGATAGCAAGTCATATGGCAAAATGTAAAATTATTTGTGCAGATATCGATGATGAGAAACTAAAAACTGCAAAAGAATTGGGTGCAACTGATCTAATTAACACAAAAGAAAGTGATGCATCACAAAAAATAATGTCTATTTGTAATGAAAAAGGCGTTGATAGTATAGTTGACTTTGTAAATGCACCTCCAACTGTAAAACTTGATCTATCTGTAATTAGAAAACGTGGAAATATTATTTTAGTTGGGTTGTTTGGTGGTTCTGTTGATTTACCTTTAGTATCTGTACCATTAAAGGCAATTACAATTCAAGGTGCTTATACTGGAAACTACAAAGACATGGTTGAATTAATTGAACTTGCAAAACAAGGAGTTATCAATCCAATTGTATCTAAACATTATACTTTAGATGAAGCAACTGGCGCTTTAGATGATCTAAAAAATAGAAAAATTTTGGGACGTGCAGTAATTAATCCTTAATCTAAATTCCTTCTTCTAAAATCCAACCTGTTTTAATAATTTTACAATCTTTTTCTTCTCCGACTCCTGTCGCATATCTCCAAACATGTGTCGCATTTGTTTGCATCATCTCTTTAATTTTCAATAAAGATTCAGTTTCAAATTCTAAATTTTTATCTGCAGTTCCACACTCCTTACAAAATTTACATTTTTGGTCTAATGCAATTGGTTCATTTTCAATTAATGGATATGCACTACATGCTAGGGGTTTATTGTCATAAATTTTACATGGATACCCTCCATGACTTGATTTTTTTCCACTTTTAGTATCTAAAAAGGGACACGTATTTCCATTTTCTTCAATCCCCATTAGTTGATATGCTAGAATTTTTGATGGTGTTTCATTTCTATTTTCAGAAATACCTATTCTTGGTAAAATTTTAATTTTAATTTTCTTTGATTCTGCTAATTTTTCTATTTTTTCTTTTTCTTCAGGTAGTATCAGTACACCTATTTTGCCAAATTCTTTAGTTGGATAATATTCTCTTTGAACACAACAATCAGAGCATTCATCAATGCATCTAAATTCCATGTGATTATTTTGTTATGATAGATAAAATTTCTTTTGAATTCTCTTTTGTATTAATTTTAAAAACCTCACAAGTTATATGGTAACTTGATTTATTGTTGCTGTGGGTAAGCGTCAAGTAAAAAATGAAAGTGCTTTAAAGGAAATTCGTCTTCCTGAAGAAGGTGAATTGTTTGGTAGAGTGCTTAAAATGATGGGTGGAGAAAATGTCATGATAAAATGTGATGATAATGTTACTAGACGAGGACGAATTCGTGGTAAATTAAAGAGACGTGTGTGGATTCGAGACAATGATATTGTAATTATTGCCCCTTGGGATTTCAATGAAAATGAACGTGGTGATATTGTTTGGAGATTCACATTACCTCAAGTAGAATGGCTAAAAGATAATGGTCATATTGCAAAAGATTTCTAATTTTTAGATTACCTTAGTTAATATAGTGAATGTCTTATTTCAGAAAATATGGAACAAGGTACCGTAAAGTGGTTCAACCGAACTAAGGGCTTTGGTTTTATCGAAAGAGAAGGTGGCGACGATATGTTCGTTCACAAATCTGATGTTGATGGATTTATCAACGAAGGCGATAAAGTCGAGTTTGAAATCGGAGAAGGCCAAAAAGGCCCAGCAGCACAAAAAGTCAAAAAATTAGAGTAGACAATTGAATTTTTAAATTAAGATTTCATCTATGTTTTCTTAAACAGTCTATTTTTTTATTATTTTTAATTAATTAGAAAAATTATACTTCCTTTTGAAATTTCCATATATTTTTGTTCGATTATCGTAAGGTATTCTTAAATGTATTATCAACACTAGTGATCAATGGTTGTAGGGTCCTTAGTGACATACGCTACTGTAAAGGCATATAGTCTAAAAGGCAAATTACTTTCTAGAAAAATATTTCAAACATTGGCAGAATCTAGGAACCTTGATGAATTTGCAAGTCGATTAAACAGTACATCTTATTCTGATTATATTCGAAAAATACCTAAACCTTATTCGTCAAACAACATTGAAATTAGTTTTAGGGATAAACAAGCTGAACTATATTATATGATGATGAATTCTGTCGGTGGTTCTAATTTATTGATGGCATATTATTACAAATTTATTTTTAAAAATTTAAAAAATATTCTTAAAGGAAAAATATTGGGAAAATCTCAATCTGAAATAGAATCTACTGTTGGATTGAAAGCAGAAGAATTAATTCAACGAAGAGATGTTACATTGAAAGCACTCACTTCAAAAAATATTGAGGAAGTTATTAGTAATTTTAAATCATATGGTTTTGGAAGTGAAATTGAAAAAGCAGTAATGCTATACAATGATGTTGGAGAAATTGGAGTAATTGACACATATCTTGATAAAATTTTATATCAAAATTTAGCTGATAGCATTAAAAGTAAGGCTGATCTGAATTTATTAAAATTATTTGGAGTGGAGTTGGATTTATACAATTTAACAAATATTGTTCGTGGAAAATTTTGGAATTTAGATGAGCAGACAATTAATGATTTATTGGTTTCTCATACTTCGAGTACTAGTGATGAATTATTATCCAAGATGATTTCTGCTGAAAATCTTAAAAATAGTTTTATGGAATTATCTAAAACTAAATTTTCTGATATTATCCCTCATGAAGATGATGATATAGTTATGATTAATGAATTTGAAACAAAATTTGATATTTTTTTGTATGATTCATTACTTAAGGAATTTGCAAATATGTTCAAATTATCCACTGTAGTGTCCGTTGTACGATTATATGATATTGAAATTAGAAATTTATCTTCTATATCATATGCTGTAGAAAATAATATTTCTAGTGATATTACTATGTCTAAAATTATTACTACAAATAATTCATAAATTTTAAATAATTTTGTGGTCCCGCGGGCATGAATTGAACATGCGACAACCCGGTTTCTGTATGCCTGATATGCTGTTTTTTCGGTCAGCCATCTTAAGCCAACAACTACAGCCGGAAGCTCTACCAGGCTGAGCTACCACGGGACAAAAATTATGTGGATGATCCTCTTAAAAAACCATCGTGCTTTTTTATAATTTCTATTTAACATATTCATAAATACTCTAAAAAAAAATCAAATAATCATGTCCGAATTAAAATTATCTTATTCTGGATATGTTTGTGCACCTTATTTGCATAATCGTGATTCTCTTGAACTAAAGGAATCTTGGACTAGTTCTAGAAATATTGAAAAATTATATTTTGTTACTGGTTCTTTTTCTACTGATAGTCAACCTTATTTTTCAACTTCAGCCAACCATTATCTTCTGGCTAAATTCAAAGATAGTTCTATAATTGAAAAAGAATTGTCTAAACATATTCAAGAGAAAACTTCATTTGTTTTTAATATTCGTGATGATCTTTTTGAAAGAGAAGTTTTAGGTGAAACAAATTTCATTTCTATATATTATTTAGAATATGGTGAAGATGCTGAAGATTTAGTTGAAATTGCCGGTTTATTACTAAAAAGAGAAAAAATTGAAATTGCCGGTCTTGGAAATATGACTACCACTTGCTCTGTTCCATCAAAATTCACTTTCCCTTACTCTGAAAATATGATTGTGATTGAAGTTGCTAGTGAAAAAAGCCATCAAAGTGTAAAAAAATATTGTGATCAAACGCAACGTGATGTAACTAGAAAAGGGTTCACATTATCTAGTTTATTGAGCCTTTCAATTCTTGATCAACTAAAGTAGAAGTTAAATATTCGAGCAAAAACTGTTTTTTATGAGTAAACCATCTGATTTGGGTTCTTTGAAAATTGGATCATATATTCTACTTCCACACACTGATCAACCTAGTGGTGAAGCTTGTAGAATTATTGAATATGATACATCAAAACCTGGAAAACACGGTGCGGCAAAAGCTCGAATTGTTGGTCAAGGTATTTTTGATGGAAAAAATAGGCCTCATGTTGGTCCAGTGAGCATGCAAATTCATGTTCCAATGATTAACAAAAAAGTCGGTCAAATCATCTCAATTAATGGCGATACTGTACAAGTTATGGATAATGAATCCTTTGAAACTATTGATATTGCAATGATTGATGATTCTGTTAAAGGGAAATTAGAAAATGGTCAAAATGTTGAATATTGGCTTGTAATGGAACATACCAAAATTATGAGTATCAAAAATAGTTAGATTAACTATCTTACAATGACACTATCTTTACTTACTCGTAAAATTTATAATTGAATTTTAATCATAGCACCTAAATTCTATGTATTTCGAACTATTTTAGATGCTGATGATTGTTGGAAAAGCCGTCTGATTTATGATGACGATTATGAGTATTGAAGCATCTTTTCAAATGAATTCTAGAATTTTATTAGACCCATTTTTTTAAAAAAATTATGAAATTAGCTAGTCTTTTTTCTGGTGGAAAAGATAGTACTTATGCTATTCATCTTGCTAAAAAACAAGGACATGAAATTGTATGTTTGTTAAGTGTATTTGCAAAATCTGAAGAAAGTCACCTTTTACATCATCCTAATTTGAAATGGACTAAATTACAATCTGAATCTATGAATATTCCTCAATTAACTATTTGTTCTGATTCTGATAATACTGCTGATGAATTAATTGTAATAGAGAAATTATTACAAAATGCAAAAGAGAGTTTTCATATTGAGGGCTTAGTTCATGGAGGAATTAAAAGTAATTTTCAAAAAGAAAAATTTGAAACTTTATGTGACAAATTAAATTTAATTTGTATCGCACCACTATGGAATACTGAACCAAAAGCATACATGGATGAATTACTTACTTCTGACTTTCATTTTATGATGATAACTGTATCTTCTGATGGTTTAGATGAGACATGGTTAGGAAAATTAATCTCAAAATCTGATATTGAAATTTTGAATAATTTATCTAAAAATTTTGGATTTAATTTAAATTTTGAGGGTGGTGAAGCTGAAACTTTTGTTATTGATTGTCCTCTTTTTTCTAACTCTATCAAAGTTAATCAATTTACAAAAAAATGGGATGGATATAGAGGAAGGTTTGAAATAGTGGATGCGGAGTTAAATAACAATGCTTGATGGATTAAAAAGTAGTTTAGGTGATGCAATCAAAAAGATTGTTAAATCTTCAGGCATAGATGAAGAATTAATTAAAGATCTTTGTAAGGATGTTCAAAGGGCATTACTGACATCTGATGTCAATGTAAGACTAGTCCTTGAAATTACAAAAAGATTAGAAGAACGATCATTAAATGAAACCCCTCCTCCTGGACTTTCACGTAAAGATCATATTGTTAAAATTCTGTATGATGAATTATCAAAATTATTGGGTAGTGAATCTGACTTTAATTTTACACCAGGTAAACAAAATAAAATCATTCTTTTAGGAATTCAAGGAAGTGGAAAAACTACTGTTGCATCAAAACTTGCAAAATTTTTGACTGGACAAGATCTTAAAGTTGGAGTTGTTGGTGCTGATACTTATCGACCTGGAGCTTTAGTTCAACTAAAAATGATGTGTGAAAAATCAAATGTTGAAGTTTACGGTGAAGAAAATAATAAAGACTCTCCAAATATTGTTCAAAATGGATTAAAATATTTTGCAGGTAAACCTCTTGATGTAATTATAATTGATACTGCTGGTCGTCATAAGGAAGAACAGGATTTACTTGAAGAAATGGGAAGAATTAACAAAGTAGCTGAACCTGATTTGGCTTTACTTGTAATTGATGGTACTATAGGTCAACAATGTTTCAATCAAGCAGAAGCATTTCATAAAACAATTCCAGTAGGCGGTGTAATTATTTCAAAATTAGATAGTTCAGCTAAAGGTGGAGGTGCACTTGCAGCATCTGCTGCAACTGGTGCTCAAATAATGTACATTGGTACTGGTGAACGTATTGATGATTTAGAAAAATTTTCTCCGACTAGATTTGTTGGCCGATTACTTGGAATGGGTGATATTCAGGCTGTTTTGGATTTAGCAAAAAGATTAGAAAATGAAGGTGATGATGTTAGGATGAAAAGAATTTCTAGTGGAAAAATGAACATGGATGATTTCTTTTATCAATTAGAAGAAGTAACTAAAGTTGGTTCTTTGAAAGGACTTCTTGATAGTATGCCTGGAATGTCTGGTATGGTAAAAGAGGATCAAGTTGATCAAATGGAAGGTAGAGTTTCGAAATGGAGATACATAATTCAAAGTATGAATAAAGATGAGAAAGCAGATCCTGATTTACTTAATTCCTCTAGAATTAAACGGATTGCACGTGGTTCTGGATGGCCTGAAGGTGAAGTTAAAGAATTACTCAAAAATTATAAAAATTCTAAGAATTTAATGAAGGCATCTAAAGGTCGTCAAATGCAAGGCACTCTTAGAAAAATGGGATTAGGATAATTTCTAATACTAATTCCAATTCATTATGTCTAATTATTCTCAGATTACTTCCACTGCAAATTTAATTCTTAAAAAATATGATTTATGTGATCAGTGTTTGGGACGTTTGTTTTCAAAACAACTACGGTTATCTTCAAATAAACTTCTTGGTAAAAAATTGCATAAGAATTCTACTTTTCAAAGTAAATGCTATGTTTGCAAAAATTTATTTTGTAATTTAGATCATTTTTTGAAATTAATGCTTGATTCTTCATCAAATTATACATTCAAAACATATGGTATTGGTATAATGATAAAACCGTCTATTGTTGACAGAGATGATTTTCTTAGATCCCAATATCAACTCAAAGGCATTGATAGTGTTAAGAGTGATATTACAAAAGAACTGATCAAACTTTTTACAAAAAAAACTCATAAGATAATGGATCCTTTTGATCCTGAAATTACATTTACTGTAAATTTGAAAGATGAATCTTGTCAATTACGTTCAAAATCTATCACTATTTTTGGAAGATATGTAAAATCTAAGAGAGGATATTCTCAAAAACAAAAATCTTGTGATAATTGTTCTGGTAAAGGATGTAGGATTTGTGATTTTCATGGTATTTCAGAATTTGAAAGTATAGAGGGAATTATCTCAAAATTAATTTTTAAGAAATTTGGTGGAACCACTGCTAAATTTACTTGGATAGGTGGTGAGGACAAATCTAGTTTAGTTTTAGGTAATGGACGACCATTTTTTGTAAAAATAAAAAATCCATCTAAACGAAAATGTAAATTATCTGATGAAGATTTTAACTCAGTATCCCTTTTTAATCTCAAATTAGTACATGAATCTCCCAAAAAATCTCTTACTTTTCATTCAAAGATTAAAATTAAAATTTCTACTAAATTACAAATTAATTCAAAAAATCTAAAAAAATTAAAAGATTTGACAACTTATCCTATTACCGTTTATGAAAAATCTGGTAAACGTTATGAAAAAAAAATTTCTGATTTAACCTATAAAAAAAATTCTAGTAATGTATTTACTGTGATAATATCTGCTGAAGGTGGATTTCCTATCAAAAGATTTGTTATTGGTGATGATGTTTTACCCAATATCTCTTCTGTTCTTGATACTACGTGTATGGTTCAAGAATTTGATTTTTTAGATATAATCGTTAAATGATAACTTTAACTAACGCTAAATTTGTTAATTGACATGCCAATGAGAAAAAAAGGTAAACATCAAAGACATGCTGATCAAAGAGCAAATACCCGTAAAGTAAAGAAAGCAAAGTCTGGAAAACCAAGATCTTAATAAAATCAACATTTTTACATTAAAATTTCCAATAATGTTTATTGGATCCTTTAGTACGTTTTAGAGATGCACATTCTAAGGGGCTTATTCCTGATGATGTTTATGATTTAACTCTCAAGCGTTTTCCCCTAATTGTAGGTGGAATAAATAAAATTGAAAAGGCATCTGGTATTCAATATCCTGTGGCTTATGTGGAGCCTTCTTTAGTACTTTCATCATCTGATTCAAATTCCTATGAGTATGGAATTCTTTTTGCTAGAACTATTCCTGTTATGTTTGAAGAAAAATTTCAAGTTGTTATTCAAATTTCTGCTCCTTTAGTTGCTTATGGTTTAAAGGGTACAATTCATGCTATTTTAGCTCATGAATTTTTACATTTTTTAGAACTAATTCGAAAAATTTCAAAAATGGAATTACTTTCTGATGAAATATCTGGTAATTTGTTTGAAAATGTATATAGTGACGAAACAAGATTGTTTGAACCTAGAGTTGTTTTTAAAGATAGAATGTTATTACATCATATTACTAAAAAATTCCCTTCTGGTTTTCGTGATTATAAACTTGAAGATAAAGCAATTAAATTTTGGTCTGATAGAAATTTACCTAAATCTAATATTTCATTAGATGCTAATAACGTAAAATTATCTGCAGAATCTTTATCTAAAATTAAACTTGATCCTAAATTTTTAATAAAAATAAATGAGTTAGAACAAAAAAGTTCTAAAATCCGTAAGAAAAGATTGTATTAATTATACTTTAGATTATTTTTTTATTGTTTAAATTCTGTTAGTCCACATTTTCCGCATGTGTTTCTGTCTTTGTGTTCTGACATGTAAACTCCTTTTCCACATCTTGAACAATTTTTTTTAGTTCGAGTTGCTTTATCTCCATCCACTTTGAAATATCCATAAACTTTGGGACTGGAACCTTTACTACCTTTTTTTTCTACAGGCATTATTCTGTTTTCTCCTCTGTTGCTGGTGCTTCAGTTGCTGCTTCTTCTGCTGGTGCTTCAGTTGCTGCTTCTTCTGCTGGTGCTTCAGCTTTTTCGGCTTCAGCAATTTTTGCTTTAATTTTTTCTAATCTTGAGAAAATAGTTGGATTGATATGCTTTTTTGCTAATCCTTCATCCTCATAAACATAGAAAATTCCAGTTACTTTTGACATGCCCACATGAGTTTTTAATCTCATTGGAACAACTACTTTGCCATCTAATTTGAATTCCTTCGTAACCATGTCTACTGCTTCCATACTCTTTAATTTACCACTTAATCCTGCGAAATCACAAGTTAATTCTCTTCTAGATAAGAAGGTGTTATCAACATCTGAAAGTGTCTGAATGACTGACATGTATCCAAAATCCTTTGGATATTTCATATAAACCTAGTTGAACTTACATAAGAAATTTAAGAAAATACTCTGAATTAATGATATGGAGAGATATCTGATTCACTTAAAGAATCAAAAACATGTTCCTATAAACTCACGTGAAATACTACATCAAGCTAGAGATCTAATATCTGGAATGAATGCCCATGTTCGACTTGCTCGAATTGCTACGAACTTCATTGAATTTGATGTAGCTATTGAAACCAACGATGTAGACACACTCGTTGAAAAATTATCTCCTATTGGGGATTTAGATAATATTCGTCATGTGGTTGAAGAAGAAATTGAAATAGATCAAGGCATAAAAGATGGAATTTTTTATTTTAATAGTGAAAGATTTTGGGAATGTCATGAAGCTTTTGAAGGTGTTTGGAAACAATGCTTTGGACGTGAAAAGGAACTAGTTCAAGGAATTATACTGGTGGCTGTTGCATTCGCTCATGCTCAAGAAAATGAACTAAGTATTGGTGTTGCAATGTTAACTAGAGCTTTAGAAAAATTAGGAAGTTCTCCATCTATGTATCATTCAATTGATGTTGAAAGAATTCGAAATAAATCTGTTGAAATGCAAAAAATTAATGATTTGGTTCTATTTGAGATCTGATTAATTCTAAAGATTTTGTAACTACTTCTGAACCTTGAAGTAATCCTATACTTCCTTTCTTTGCTTGCTCTTCTGTCATTCTTGTTGTACCATCATTTTTAATAAAATCTGCTGAAA
This sequence comes from Candidatus Nitrosopumilus sp., assembly GCA_028343855.1. GTDB lineage: Archaea > Thermoproteota > Nitrososphaeria > Nitrososphaerales > Nitrosopumilaceae > Nitrosopumilus. The sequence goes on from JAOLZN010000002.1 coordinate 23,988, forward strand.
CTACAACTGGCACTGGATCATCACTATGTCCTTTATTGATGCATGGTGTAGAATGATCTGCTGAAATAATTATTGCAACTTTATTTGAATCAATATTATTTACAAGTGTTTTAAAGAACCGTTGATCAATTTCTTCTATATTTTTCATCTTTCCTATTGCATCTCCATCATGACCAAATTCATCCGGTCCTTTTAGATGAACGTATATTGCATTTTGTGTTTCCATTGCCTTTGCAGCAACTTTTGCTTTTTCTTCGTAGTCTGTTAGGCCCCCTGCTTCAAATGCTTTCATTTTAAGAACTTCTGAAATTCCAAGTTCAACTGGCATATCCACTATACATGAAAATTTCATTTCATGTTTTTCATTAATTGGTGGCACATCTGGATATTTGTTACCTGCATCTCTAAGTAAAATACAACTTAATTGTTTTTTATTTTGTTCCTGACGTTTTTTATTTATTGCACTATCTTTCATAATTTTAATAGATTGTTCTGAAAATTCATTTACTAAATTTGATGTAAATTTAGCATTTTCAATATCTTCTAAAGGTAAGCATTTTTCGATTTTCAAATAATCCCCTACTGCTTTTGCTACTCCCATACCTCCAATGTTACTATATGCAGGATCTGTATTTGTAATTCTTGATGACAATTTTTGATTTGGTGCTCTAATTCTAACTGTAACTCTATGTCCTATAGTTGGAGCAACTACAATTTCGGTATTTGGAGTTGAAAATTTTATTTTTTCCTCTAATTCTTTTGCAATTCCGTCTGCATCTTCTTTTTCTATTTGTCTACCTGCCCTTCTGTCTATGATCACTTCATCATCATTTAATGTTGAATAATTTCCTCTTAATGCTAAATCTCCATCTCTAAAATCAATTCCAACTCCAATTGCTTCTATAACTCCTCTACCTGCATAATCCGCATGCTCAAATTTGTATCCTAACATGTTGAAAACTGCAATATCTGATTCTGGAGCTATTCCTTTTCCAACTGAAATGACTTCGCCGATTGAACCGTTTTTAGCAATTTTGTCTAATGTTGGTGTATTTGCAGCCTCCAATGGAGTTTTTCCATCTAAATCTGGATGTGGTAGGTCGCCTACGCCATCTAAAAGAACGTAAATCATGTGAATGTTAGAATTATCCATTTGATCTCTATTTATCAAAATTTTTGATCTCTGTTTTAAATCTTGCAATATTTTTGCGATCATTTTTTTAAAATTTTAATTCTACAGATTTGTTTTAAATCAAAAATAATTTTTATATTTTTTATTAATCTATTTTACAATTAATTTAAGAAAACATTTAACATACAATTACTTTCAATTACCATTATGGGTGATATGCGTAAAGATTATGTTTCTGAGCGTTTCATGATTGTTTCTAAAAAAAATGGCAAAGTAATTGATTCTAAGAAAAATCCTTTTGCACCTGGAAATGAATCTATGACTAATCCTTCCGTTTTATCTCTTGTTGAAAAAGATGGTATGTTGCAACGTTTACAGGATAGTGAAGATGATTTTGTCGAAGGTTGGTCTATTCGTGTTTTTGAAAGTAAGAGTCCTGTTGTTTCTACTGAAACTGAAAATACTTACAGTGATAAACCGTTTTACAGTGAACCTGCATATGGTTATCATTATGTAATTGTTGCATCCCCTAATTCAAAAGATACGTTTGCAACAATTTTACCTGAACAATGGTCTAATGTTTTGGTTGTTGTACAAGATAGATTGAGATGGCTTTATACACAAAAAGGTGTAACTTATGTTTCCATTTATGGTGATAGTGGTGAACTTGCTGGAAATACAAACCCTCATCCTCATCTGAATATTCTTACTCTTTCAACAATTCCTCCAATAATTGATGCTGAAGCTGAAGCATCTCATAAAATTTTGAATGAAAAGGGTGTTTGTCATATGTGTCAAACTATTAATGAAGAATTAAGTGGACCTAGACAAATTCTTCAAACTGATGGTTTCATCGCTTTTTCCCCGTGGGCTCCGTCCTATCCTTATGAATTTTGGATTTCTCCAAAAAAACACACTACAAGTTTTTCAAAAATAACTCAAAAAGAAATTAATGATTTATCTTTGATCTTAAGGGCAACTTTGGGAGGATTAACAAAAACTGTCAAAAATGTTTCTTACAATTTAGTTTTTCATCTTTCCCCAGAAAAGAAAAATACTCGTCAAATTCATTGGCACATTGAAATTTACCCAATTACTAAATCATGGTCTGGATTGGAACGTGGATATGGTATTTTCTTAAATGATATTTCTCCTGAAGAGGCTGCTGAAAAACTTGGAGCTGCCTGTAGGAAAGAATTAGCTAATCTTGTTGGTATTATTTAATTTCTGAATGGTTTATTTATCAACTACATTCACTCTAAATTATGGCAATTGAAAAATGGCTTGCAATAACTAGTGTTGGTCTTTTTGCAATGTTTGCAGGTGAAATGATTTCTGTTTATTATTTTATGTTAACTGTACCAGAAGATGCAGTTGTTGCACAAGGTTTTACACCTGATCCAAAATTAATTCAGTTTGTTTCAATTGGTGTTGCACCTGCTGGAATTTTAGCTGCAGTTGCATATATTATGTCGAGGAATTATGGTTCAAAACAAATTGGAGGTTTGATTATTGTTGGAGGAATTATTTTACTTGCAGGTAGTATTGTATCTTATTCTATGGTAGATTCAATTAGAGATAGTTATGTTACAGCCGCAGTGGAATATCTTCCAATTTTGTTTATAATATTATCTGCACCAGTAATGGGTGTTGGAGCAAGACTAATCTTAAAACGGAAGAAACGTCCAACAAAAGAATATTTCTAGATGTGATTATATCTTAATTCATTTGAATGATATTTGAAACCTATTTTTTCATAAAATTGTTTAACGTCATCTGAACAATCTAAAATTGTTTTATAGCAACTGTGATTTTCAGCAAGTTTTAAAACATATTTGATAATTTTTTCACCTATTTTTTGACCTTGAAACTCTTTATTGACCACTACATCTTCTATGTGTCCAACAAATCCTCCTTGATGAATGAATTTGGGCTCAATTAGAAGCGTTGTAGCACCTACAATTTTTTTATCCATTTCTGCAATAACTATGATGTGATTTGGATTTGATTGAATATTTTTAAAAATCTTTAGTGCTTTATCTTTGTCAATATTAGTTTCTCTTAACGTATCTAATGTATTTAGAAAACCTCTTTCAAAATCTTCTTCTTTTAATTCTCTTATAATCAATTCATTCATTTTTAATTCCTTTTTTGCTTTTTGTCATATTCTTGACATGCTTGTTTGTATGATTCCTTATTTCCAATATCTGTAAAACCCTTTTTTGTGATGAAACTATTCACTTTCTGTTTTTTCTTCATTGCATTTTTAATTACATCATCCATTCCGTATGGCTTATTTTTTGGGATTAAATTAAAAATATCTGAATTCATTACATAGCATCCCATATTTACATTTGCTTTAATTTCTGGTTTTTCGTTCCAACTAATGACCCTTCCATTTTTTGAAGATTCAATTACACCATATGGTAAATTTGTTTTAAATTCATTTAAGCCCATTGTAACAAATGATTTTTTCATAACATGTTGTTTAATCATACTTCTTAAACTAAAATTAAAAATTGAATCTCCATACATACAAACAAAGTCATCATCGATAAATTCTTCTGCTGTTTTTAGTTGTCCTGCTGTGGCTAATGGTTTCTTTGAAATTGCATATTCTATTGTCACTCCAAATTTTTTTCCATCTTCAAAATAATCTTCAATTGATTTTCTAAGATAACTCACACAAAGAACTATTGATTTTATGCCTCCTTTTTTTGTCCATTGTACTAGATGTTCTAAAATTGGTTTTTCACCTACTGGTAGCATGGGTTTAGGTTTACTATTGGTTAATGGTCTTAGTCTTGTTCCTAATCCCCCAGCAAGAATAACTGCTTTCACAAATATTATTTCAAATTTGAGTATTTATGTTCAAGGATAAATTTATCTTTTTTTTAAATAATTTTTAAGATTTTTTTTATTACATCATTTGGGGTTTCTCCAAATACTATGATCATTGGCTCTTTCCCCATATCCCCTTTATGATAAATGATGTCTGGTTGTTTTTTAGAATTTTCAATTGCACTTTGAATTCCCCATTCTATACTTGACCCTTCATATTTCACATTTTTTGGCTCTTGATTCCTATCATAATCATATGTTGTAAATTGACATTTTTTTATTTTAGAAATTATTTCATCTCTATATTTTATATTAATGGCTGATTGAATTTTTACATATTTTTTATTGACTGCTAATAATGCTGTTGCAACATGTTTTGATCCCCCATATTCTAAATTCCCTGCAACAATTACTTCTTCTCCCGCTTTAACTATTCTTCCAGAGATTCCTAATATTTCTTTTATTGATTTTGGTTTTTGTTTGCAATATACAAAATTTGTTTGACATTCTGGAATACTTAGAAAAATATTTTTAATTTTTGTAAATTCATTTATTGAAATTGATAATTCTTTTTTTATTCTATCTTGTTTATTCATATTTGTTATTGCTATTCCTTTTCCTAATTTTTGTGAATTTTTAATTGAATCTAATGTAGTTTTTTTAGCAAATTCTAGTGCATTTTTTGTACTTTTATTTTTAACAATTGCATATAACGTTGCTGCTGAATGAATATTTCCACTTCCTCGATTCATTTTAGATATTTCCTCACCACTCAAAAAATATTTTCTATTTTTTTCTAAAACAAAGTCTAATATTTTTTTATTTTTTATTTTTACTCCTGTAATAACCACATTTTTTGCTCCCATTTTTTGAATCATTTTTGCAATTTTTTCAGGCTTATTTTTAAAATTAATTTTACTTTTTGTCAATATTTCTGCCTCAAATTTATTTGGAGTGATAATTGTGGCAAGAGGTACTATCAATTTTTTAAAATCAATAATTGCTGATTTTTCTATTAACATACCACCTGTGGTTGATTTAATTACTGGATCCACCACAATTGGAATTTTTAATTTTTTTAAATATTGATAAATCATTTTAATTATTTCTGAATTGTAAACCATTCCAATTTTTATTCCATCTATTTTAAAATCTTCAATTATTGTTTTTAATTGATTTTCTAAAATTTTTTTTGATACTGGTTCAACCATTCCAAAATTTGATGTATTTTGTCCGGTGATTGCTGTAACCACTGTTAATCCATGCACATTAAATTTTGAAAATGTCTTAATATCACTTTGAATCCCTGCACCAGCTGATGGATCTGAACCTCCTATTGATAATAAATTCACATCATTCACTATCTCTTAGTACTAATCTATTTTTCCCTTACATTCTTTTTTAAATTATTAAAATGATATCTGTTTTATACTTGAATGATTTTTTTATTTTATGAGTAAAATTCCTATGGTTGATGATTCAATTCCTGAACAATTACAATGTACAAATTGTTTACTTCCATTGCAATATCAAGAAAAAAAAGACGGAAAATTTCTCTGGCAGTGTTTTAAATGTGGAAAAAAAATTTTTGTTTCTGAAAATAATGGTGATAATATGGAAGAGACTTGGAGTCCGCCTAGGTAATGGGATCCTCTAAAAATAATTATACTCAATCTGAAAATTTTGAATTAAATCATTACAAATCTTTGGTTTCTGCTGAACTTGAATTAATTCAACGAGTTCTTGAAATTAGACAAAATTTCTCAAATGTTTCTGATTCTGACCGTCTTGTTGAGCCTATTTTGCAAAGAATATCTAAAATAAAATCTGAAAAATTATCTTTTGAACAAAAATTTAATTTAATTTAATAATCATGTTGATGATTGAGTAGCACAATCATTGGAACAAAATTCATCTTTCATACTATAAAATTCTCTACCACAATGAATGCATTCTCTAATTGTTTTCATGATCATCGTAGTTTTTTAAAAATATAACATTTTATTATTTTATTTTTATACTGCTAATCCTAATTTTTTTACTTTTAAATTAATTTCACGATTGTTTAAATCAGGTAAAAACTACATTAAATCATGACTACTCAGATGACTTCTGCTAGACGTGGTATTGCTACTGATGAAATGAAACAAGTTGCAAAAGATGAAGACGTTTCTCTTGATTGGTTAATACCAAAAATTGCACGTGGATCTATAATTATTCCAAGTAATAATGTCCGACCACAAAAGATCCATAATGTGGGAATTGGTAAGGGTATGAAAACTAAAGTTAATGTGAATATTGGAACTTCTACTTTGAATGTAAATTTAGACGAAGAAATTGAAAAAGCTAAAGTTGCAATAAAATATCATGCTGACACTATAATGGACCTCAGTGATGGTGGTGATGTTAAAAAAATTCGTCAAACTCTGATGGATAATGCACCCATCACTTTTGGAACTGTTCCTATTTACGAAGCTTACAACTATGGAGTTGAAGTTCACAAAAATCCTTTGAATTTAACTGAAGATGACTATGTCAAGGCATTTGAAAATAATGCCAAAGATGGAGTTGATTATACTACTGTTCACTGTGGAATAACAAAGGATATTGCAAAAAGAATTCTTAAAGTTCAACGTTATGGTGGCGTTGTAAGTAAAGGTGGTACGATTACTGCTGCTTGGATGTTAAAACATGATAAAGAAAATCCATACATTACTCATTATGATTACATGATGGAAATTGCCAAAAAATATGATGTTACATTTAGTCTTGGAGATGCATTAAGACCTGGCTCCATTTTAGATTCACATGATGAATTACAAGTGCAAGAAATGATCAATATTTCTCAATTAACAAAACGTGCACATGAAAATGATGTTCAAGTAATGGTTGAAGGTCCAGGGCATGTTCCATTAAATGAAGTTGCTGCAAATGTTAGATTAGCTAAATCTCTCATTGGCGATGTTCCTTATTATGTTCTTGGTCCTTTAGTAACTGATGTTGCATCTGGACATGATCATATTGCAAGTGCAATTGGGGCTGCAGTTTCTGCAAGCGAAGGTGTTGACCTTTTATGTTATCTTACTCCCTCTGAACATTTAGCATTGCCAAATGCTGAAGAAGTTAAAGCTGGTTTAATTGCATATAGAATTGCTGCTCATGCTGGTGATCTTGTTAAAATGCGCGATAAGGCTATCAAATGGGATATGGAAATGACTGAAGCTAGACGTACACTAGATTGGGAAAAACAACTTGCTTTATCTATTGATCCAGAAGCAGCTGCAAAAATTCATTCTAGAACTGGACAACATCCTGGAAACAATGTACCTTGCACTATGTGTGGAGGTGCATGTGTTTACATGATGTTGCCTCAACAAAAAAAATATGATAAAGAAAATGATAATTTACAACAAATTGATTAGTATTTTTTCTAGACTGGGAACCGTTTCATAATTTTTTAGTTCATCAAAATCAACCCATCTGAAATCTGAATTTTCCCAATTAAGTTTGATCTTTTCTTCTTTGGTTTCAAATAAATATGCAAATACTTCCCATTCATGATTTTCATATTGCGGTGATGAAATTTTTATTTTTTCTTTACTTTTAATGAGTATGATTTTATCTTTTTTAATGCCTATTTCCTCATAAATTTCAATAATTGCTCTATCTGCTGGCTTTTCATTATTTTCAATAATACCGCTAACTCCTGACCATAGACCTTTCATTGATCTTACTTTATCACTTCTTTTTAGAATTAAGATTTTATTATTATTTTTAATAAAGGAGGTAACTATTCTTGTTGAACGCATTCTATTTATTTTTCAACAGATTTTACCATCTTTGAGAGTTTTTTGTATGATTCATCTAGGTCTGTATGTTTTGATAATCTCTCTTGACAATTTTTAATATATTCAATTACTTCTTCTGTTTTTGATTCTTGCACTGATGTAAGTAACCTTCCTATGTCTTTCCATAATTCTTCTGCAACTCTTCTAATCTCTGGATTCGCAATAATTGTTTCAATTAACTCTGGTGTTTCTGTCATTATGCTTTCTGCTAATGTTTTTTGCACTCTGAATGTTGTACCCGACATTTTTTCTGTTAGTAGCATTTTTTCATCTTTGGAAATTATGTTTGCAAATACTAAATTCATTAAATGAGTTAATCCTAAAATAACTGCAATTTTTTTATCATGTTCAATTGCATCAATTGTGACAAAATTTGCTCCATCAAATAATGCTTTTGCAACTGTTAATTCTTTTTTTGCATCTTTGATTGGAACTGAAATTATATTTTGACCTTTTATTGTTTTTATTCCTGGACCAAACATTGGATGAATACAAATTGGATTTATTTTATCTGGCATTTTTGATAATGATGAAACTACTTTGGATTTTTCTGATGATATTTCAATTAGATATGTTCCTCTTTTCATTTCTTTTGCAATTAGTCTAATTATCTCAGGTGTTCTTCTTGTTGGTGTACATAAAACTACGTAATCTGCTTTCAAAATTGCACCTACCAGTGATTCTGATACTAAGATATTTTTTCCAAAACTCTTAATTTCAGTATCATATCCTGTTACTTCGTAATCTGAGCCTGCAAAATATTTTGTAAACCATTGGCCCATTTGGCCTCCTGCTCCGATAACTGTTAATTTTTTCACTATATTTCACTCATTATGTTGCCTAGTATATGCATTCCTTCCATTAGTGTTTTATCATCTTGACATGCAGATATTCTAATGAAATTTTTATAATTTCCAAATCCTTCACCTGGTGCTACTGCGATGCCTTTTTCTAGCGAATTATTGGCAAATTCTGTTCCATCAAAGTCTTTTTGATTAACTTTTGCAAAAATATACATTGCTCCATCCGGAATAATGAATTCTAATCCCATTTCTTTTGCCTTTTGTGATAACATATCTAGTCTGTTTTGCATTATTTCGGAATTATTTGATGTATCTGCTTCCAATGCATTCATTGCAACAAATTGAATTGGATCTGAAACATTTGTTAAACAAAGTGCCTCTAATTTTGCCATTTTTTCTATAATTTGTTTTGATGTGATTGCATAACCTACTCTAAACCCTGTCATAGCATGTGATTTTGAAAATGATTGTGTTACAATACTTTTTTCATAATTATAACTTAGGATGCTTTTCCAATTTGTTTTTGCATATTGTGAATAAATTTCATCACTTAACACGTAAAGATTATTTTCTTTTGCTACTTCAATAATTTCATCTTGTAACTTCTCTGGTAATATTTTACCTGTTGGATTATTTGGATAATTAAGAACAATCATTTTTGTATTTGAATTGATAGTGTTTCTAATTTGTTCTATTGATGGTTCCCACTTTGTTTCTAATGTGGTGCTAATTGTTCTTACTTTAATCCCTGCATTTAGTGCACAATCTTTGTATGCTGGCCATGCTGGTTCAATAACAACCATTTCATCTCCTGGATTTAGTAATGTGCTAATTGCTGCAAAAATTGAAAATCTTGCACCTGGACTAACTAAGATATTTTCATTTGTAACTTCTACGTTAAATTTTTTTGAAACATATTTTGCAAGTCTCTCTCTAAAAATGGGTCTTCCTTTAGCTTGACCATACTTCATAAATCCTTTATCAAAAACTTCTGAAAGAGATTTTTTAACAATATCTGGTGGTAAAAAATCTGGTTCACCAACTTCCATATGTATTATTTTTTTACCTTCTTCTTCCATTGATTTTGCTTTTAAGAATACTGAGAGGTGTGTTTGTTTATTTTCTGATTGTACCTTTATTGATTCATTTAATAAAAAATTTAAAAATTTTGATGCTAATGTTTCATCTAATCCTATTTCTTTAGAAACTCCTATGATTTTATTTCGTAAATTATCTTCCCGTTCTTCATCCGAAACACCTTTTCCAATGTTTTTCTTTACTTCCCCAATTTCTTTTGCAATATCTGTCCTAGTTTTGAGTAGGTTGATCATTTCCAATGTAACTTTGTCCATTTTATTCCTAAGATCGTTAATGTCTGACATTTTTTTATAAACTGGGTTTGATTGCACCTGTGATAAGTGCATGATCTGCTATGGTTAGCGCCACTAGTGAATCTACTACTGGTGCTGCTCTTGGCACTACGCATGGATCGTGTCTTCCTTTCACCTGAAGTATTGAATCTTTTTTATTTTTAATATCCACCGTACTTTGTTTTTGGGCAATTGATGATGCTGGTTTAAATGCAATTCTCATTGTAATTGGCATTCCATTTGAAATTCCTCCTAGTATTCCTCCTGAGTTATTTGTTTTTGTTATTATTTTTCCTTTTTTCATTGTGTACAAATCATTGTTTTCTGAACCAAATAATTCTGAACCTTGAAATCCTGAACCAAATTCAATTCCTTTTACTGATGGAATTGAAAAAATTGCTTTACTCAAATCTGATTCTAATGAACTAAAAATTGGTTCTCCTAGTCCAACTGGCACGTTAGTTGTAATTGATTCAATTATTCCTCCTAGTGAATCCCCTTTCTTTCTGGCATCTAGAATTGAATCTCTCATTTTTTTTGCTGTTTTTTCCTCTGGACATCTTACTTCATTTTTATAAATTAATTTTGACATTTTCTCGTTGAATTCTTTATCCATTCTTATTTTTCCAATTTGTGACGTGAATGAATTTATTTTAATTCCTAATGTCACTTTAAGTAATTTTCTGGCAATAGCACCTCCCATTACATGTGTTGCTGTTAATCTTCCTGAAAATCTTCCTCCTCCTCGATGATCGTTGAATTGATTATATTTCATCATTGCAGGATAATCTGAATGCCCTGGTCTTAATTTTGTTTTTAAATTTTCATAATCTTTTGATTTTTGATCAGCATTCCAAATTAACATAGTAATTGGTGCACCAGTTGTAAATCCTCTAAAAACACCTGATACTATTTCTACAATGTCTCCTTCTTTTCTCTGTGTTGATATCAAATTCTGACCTGGTTTTCTTAGATCTAACATCTCTTGGATTTCTTTTTCATCTATTTCTAATCCTGCGGGACAGCCATCTAAAACTGCTCCAATTGCTCTTCCATGACTTTCACCAAAACTTGTTAGTACAAGTCGTTGGCCAATAGAACTTCCAGGCACATATTATCTTACAAAGTGATGTTTATAATTCCTCGTGGTTTTTTAAACAAATAACCTTGTCACCTATTACTCCTAAAATTAAGGCATTTTTGGATATCCAAAAACTAGGTTTTGTTGCAACTGTTTCTTCTACTGGAAAACCAAACATTTCTCCAAAAGGAACAATTATTGCATGGTCTAAAAATTCTCTTGCATTTGCAAACATCCGTTCCCCCGACACTATGACTAATTTACAAAATAATCCTTTTGTGGAAATTAATGTGATTGATCCGTTATCTCGAAAAGGCTATTTGTTTATGGGTACAGGTAAAATAATTAAAGACACTACTGTTTATGATGACATACTCAGACACTATCGTAATAATGGTATTGAAAGCTCAATTAACTCCATTGTTTTAGTTGATGTTTCATCTGTCTCTGAAGTTACTTCTCCACTTTATGATTTGGGTAAGAGTGAGGATGAAATAAAATTAAAATGGAAAAATTATTTTAATACTTTATAATTTCAACTTTCATTTGTGTTTGATTTAATATTCATTAATTCTTGCCGTGTTTTTTTATGTGCTTCTCTCTCTTCTTCTAGGAGTCCTTGAATTTGTTCTAATTCTTTTTGTGTTATATTTAATTTTGATTTTAATGAACCTACAACTACACTTGCAGCTTCAATTACTCCTGCATTTGCTTTTTCATTAGGCGTATTGCCTTTAATCTCTTTTTTTTCTTTTGGAGTTAATATGCTTGTATCTTGAAATTGATCTTTTTTATCTAATTCTTCTTTTGCGTTGTATAGTCTAGAATTTGCTTCATCTAGTTCTTTTCCTACTTCTATTTGCTGTTTTCTTATTCCATGTAATGTAGTTTGACCTTTTGTAATCTCATTTTTTATTCCCTCTTGGTCTTTAATCATTTTGTCTAATTCTTCTTTAATTTTTTTAAATTCTTTTTCGGTTTTATTAAATTCATTAATTGATTTTGTATCTTTGATTTGCTGTGCGTTCTTGATCTTCTCTCTAATTTCTCTGTATTCTCTTTGAACTGTGTCTAATTCCATCTTTTTTTGATTAAATTCTTTTTTTACTAACATGAGATTGCTGACAGTAGTATCATATTCTTCTTTTACAGTTTGAATTTTTTCTGAAATTTTTGTAATTTCGGTTTGCTTTGTTCTAAATTCGTTTTGAAGTTGTTCTACTTCTGTTTCTAATTCTTCTTTTAGTATTGATTCGTCATTTTCCTTTATTTCAATTTCTTTCTTTTTCCCAAAAAACCCCATATTTTTTCACACATTTCTCCAAAAGATGAACCTTTCTTTAACCACGTTTTACTCTATTTCTGACAAATTTTAGATAAAATCCAATACTTCCAATAATTATTCCTCCCACCCATACTATTACACTCAAACTTTTTGGAACAATTGCTTCTTGGGGCCCAATAATTAGCATCAATGCACCTAAAATTATTAATGCAAATCCTCCACTATTCCTACTTTTATTATGTTCTCCGTGTACCATTGCTAAACATACTCGGTTAATGTTTTGGCAACTTGTTTTCTTCCAATATCTGTGATAAATGGACCTATCTTTGGTCCTCTTGAAGTACCCAAAATTATTTGATATAGTATTTTAAAGAAATCTTTTGGTTGCACATCGTTTCCTTTAGCAATTTGATATATTGTATTTTGAATATCTTCTGGATCTTCTTCTTTTTCTAATTCTGTTATAAGTAATGATATTGCTTTTTTAGCGGTAGCATCTAATTCCAATTCTATTTTTTCTTGTTCATCAAACTCATCTGAATAATTCCCTGCAATTTCTATTAGTTTTTCCACTTCTTTCAAACCTCCTTCTTTTATGACTCCATAATCAATCAGTTTTTTCATCACTCTTTCATTTCTATTTTCTTTGAAAATTTTTGTTAATTCAATTAATAATCTGTAATTTACATGAATGCTAGATTGTTTTGGAGGACTAAGTAAATTCACATATTCATAAAGTCCTTTTAATTTTGTTAGTTTTGCTTGATTATCTACTTTGATTCTTCCAAAGTAAGTATCTTCAAGTTCATTGTATTCGTTCATTAAACCTGGTATGTCATCAAATCCTAATTCTCTAGCTCCTGTAATTCTCTTATACAATAATAATAGTATTGATTTTGAATTTCCAAATTCTAACCATTTTTGTGCTGTAATTACATTTCCTAATGATTTTGAAATTTTCTTTCCCCCTTTATCTAAAAACATTTCATATTTTACGTGATGTGGGTGTGGGAATTGTAAAATCTCATCTGCTACCCAATCATTTACTTTAACAGAATCCATGATGTCCTTTCCATATGCTTCAAATCTGATATCAAATGCTGACCATCTTGCAGCAAATTCCACTTTCCAGGCTAATTTTCCTAAATCTTTTGTAATATCTGCTTCACCTTCATAACCACAACCTTTGATCATTTTTGAGCCAATTTCTGTATCGTGACATTTGTATTTGACAATTTTTTTATCTGAAATGTATTCTGTAGCTTCTGCTGTGTAGAGTCGATTGCATTTTTTACAAACTGGAAAATATGGTAAATATTTTTGATATTTTTCTTGTCCTACTAATTCTGAAATTTTATCTCCAATTTTTGTACTGTTTTCTAATATTGTATGTATTTGATTTTTTAGAAGTCCTTGATTGTACGTATCTTTTGCTCTTCTAAATTCATATTTTATCCCAACTTTGTCTAATCCGTCTAAAAGAATACTGCTCATATGCATTCCATATGAATCGTGAGTTCCATAAGGATCTGGAATTAATGAAACTGGTTTTCCTATATGTTCCTCTAAACCAAATTTTTCCATTCCTTCTGGAATTTTTCTTAATCCATCTAGGTCATCTGAATATGCAATTAGTTGTGATTTGTATCCTAAATTTTCTAATGCTAACTTTACTCCATATGCTCTAACTGCATCTCCTAAACTTCCTATGTGTGGAATTCCTGATGCTCCTAATCCACTTTCCACATTTATTACATCTAAACTTCTACCGAGTTTTTTTTCCCGTTCAAGTAATTCTGATGCTAGTTTATCTATCCATGTTCCTTTTCCAATAATTTTCTCTTCAGACATATCTTTTCCTTAATTCAATATTTTGGACATATATGGCCCATATAACGAATACCCTAATTTTTGATAATATTCCCTTGTACCTACTGCACTAATTACTAGAATCTTTTTTGCATCAAATTCTTCTCTTGATATTTTTTCAGCCTCTTTCATCAAATTCTTTCCTAATCCTGAATGTTGAATCTCATCTGTTTCTTTTTCCCCTAATTTCAAAGATTTTCCATATACGTGAATTTCTCTAACTATGCATGTGTCTTCATTAATCTCGTCTCTATGTGCTTCACTACTTGGTTTTCTTAATCTCAAAAATCCATAAATTGATTCATTTTTGTCCTCATATGACAAGAAAATTTCTTTTCCTCCTGAAGAGTCATAGTCTATTCTGTTTAGTTTAATGTCAACATTGTTTATTTTTCTCTCTGTTAATCCTGCTTCTCTACATCTGATGCATTTGCATGATAATCCTTGTTTTGCAAGATTTTGATGTACAATTTGTCTTAGATTCCCTGATTTTGGTCCTGCTATGATTTCTTTTGGTGATATTTCTCTTTGTACTCGCATTATTCTAACCCATTTTGGAACACTCTTTTTTGCTTCTGTTAATACATTGATCATATCCTCATCTGAATATGGTGTGTATTTTCCTTCCTTGTACTCTTCATACAGTGGTGTGTTTTCAATAACTAGTGATGGATAAATTTTCAACATATCTGGACGTAATTGTGAATCTGAAAATAATTTTTTAAAATCTGCAATGTCTCCTTCTGGTGTCATGGTAGGTAATCCTGGCATCATATGTGCAACAATTTTGTATCCTGCATCCTTTGAAATTTGAAATGATTCTATTACATCATTGTAATCATGACCTCTGTTGATAATTTTGTAAACTCTTTCTTGTAATGATTGAACTCCTATTTCCACTCTTGTAATTCCATAACTTAACATTAAATCTACATGTTCCTTTTTACAATAATCTGGTTTTGTTTCAATTGTAAATCCTACATTCCTTATTTCTGCATGCTCATTGTTTGATTTAGCTTCTTCCAAGTTTTTTGAATCTGTTCCATTTTGTGCATCGTAACATGATTTTATGAAATCTTTTTGATAATCTTTTGGCATAAATAGAAAAGTTCCTCCTACAATCACAATTTCCATTTTTGATGGATCGTGTCCAAACGCAATTAATTTTTCAATTTTTGATTTAATTTGTAATTTGGGGTCAAATTCATTTTCCATTGCATTTAATGATGATGGTTCTTTTCCTGTATAGCTATTAGGAGAATTGAACTCAATTCCACCTGGACAATATGTACATCTTCCATGCGGACATGCATATGGTTTTGGCATTAATGCTACCACTGATACTCCTGATGCTGTTTTTGCTGGTTTTCTTATTAGGACTTTTTTTAATTTATCAAAATCAGAATCATTTACCGTTGATAATATTTCGTAATTTTTTGGAATTCGTTCTAATGAATATTTAGTACAAATTTTTATAATTTCTTCTTTAACTTGTTTTTTAGTTGGTTCGTTTATTGTTAAAAGATTTTTTGTAATTTCAGTACATGCTTTGGATAATGCTGGATCTAATTTGTTCATGTCTTCTCTATGTTTTTCACTGTTAAAATTTATTCTGATTTTTGTTCTACTGTTTTATTTGATTCGTTATTGTCATTTTTTTGCTCTTTTCTATATTCCATTTTCAACCAAATTGGTGTGATGATTGTTGTTACTGCTACCATGATTACTATTGTTGAATATACTTCTGATGTGAGAATTCCTGCTGTAACACCTACTCCTGCAACGATTAATCCTACTTCTCCTCTTGAAATCATACCAATACCTACTCTCATTCCTTGTGCCTTACTCTTCAAAAAGAACATTGCAGGTAATCCACAACCGCCCAATTTTGTTACAACTGCAATTATGATAACCACTGCACTTATCATTAAAATCTCAAAATTAACTGCTCTCAAGTCTACTTGTGCTCCAATGATTGCAAAGAACAATGGTGCAAAAATTAATCCTATTTTTCCAATATAGTTTTCAATTTTCTCAAATACTTTTGTGGTTGACAATGCCATTCCCACAGCAAACGCCCCTACTATCGGCGATAGTCCAATTGATCCTGCAAGTGCTGCTGCACCAAAGAACGACGCTGTCGCAATACCTTCTACACTGCCTTTTGCTTTCCATAATCTTGGTGTAATTATTTTTGGTATTACTACTACTGCAACTACTAACATTATGACAAAGAATCCTAATACTTTCAAAATTGTAATTGTGACTTCTGTAATGTCTATGTTATCTACTCCGCCATCTGATCCTGCAATTGACGATACCACTGATAATACTGCAATTGCTAAAATATCGTCTACTACTGCGGCACCTATGATTAATCTGGCTTCGGGTGTTTTGATTTTTCCAAATTCACTTAACACTTGAATTGAAATTGCAATACTTGTAGCTGTAAGTGCTGTTGCAATTAACATTGATTGCAATGCATCAAATCCAAACATTTGGAAAACTGCTAATCCTGCAAAAAATGGAACAACTACTCCCAATGTTCCTACTGTAAACGACGCTTTCCCCCCTCTGAGGAATTCTTTTGGTGTCATTTCCAATCCTGCCATAAACAGAATTACGATTGCTCCCATTTCTCCTAGTATTCTTATTTCATCATTTATCTGAAGTAATTGTTTTCCGTCAATTACAAAAAACGCCCCTAATGCAAATGGACCAACAATCATTCCTGCTAATAATTCCCCTAATACAATTGGAAGTTTTAATCTGAGGAACAGCTCTGCCATTAATTTAGCTGCAAATAGAAGTATTCCAACTCCAATTATGGTCTCTATGAAATGGGCATCACTCATTACTATCTAGTAAAATGAAAGAAATCTGTAATATAAGATGATACCAAGGTAAAAATTATTTTATTGCTGTAAAATTAAGCAATCTTAATTGAGTTTACTGAAACTCCTTTTTTAGAAATTACTTGACCTATTTGCTGGCTTTTGATCTTATGTTTTTTAAATATTGATTCAATTTTACTGACTTGATCTTTTGGTGCCATTATGCAGAATCCCACTCCCATGTTGAAAGTTTTGTACATTTCTTCTGGTTTAACTCCTTGTTCTTCTACTAATCCCATTATTGGAGGTATTTTTGGAAGCGAATCTATTTCATAACCTATGTTTTTGAGGCGTAATAGTTTGGTAAATGATCCTCCTGTAATGTGGGCTAGTCCATTTATCTTACATTTTTGATTAATCTCAAGAACTGGATTTGTATATATTTCTGTAGGTTTTAGTAATGCATCTCCAATCGTTCCAACTCCTTTCACTTTGTCTTTAACTGAATATTTTGTCAGCAAAGCTTTTCTTGCAAGTGAATATCCGTTTGAATGAATTCCTGAACTACTTACACCAATAATTACATCACCTGTTTTTATTTTATTTCCTAAGATGATGTCTTTTTTTTCTACTAATCCTACTACCATTCCAGCTAAATCAAATGCAAATCCTTTTCCTTCTATTACGTCTGGCATGATTGCAGTTTCTCCACCCACAATTGGCATCAAAGATTTTTTTGCTCCTTTTACTAATCCTTCTACAATTTTTTTAAATATTGGTACATCGTTTTTATTTGCTGCAATATAATCTACAAATGATATTGGTGTTGCGCCAATACAAATTATATCATTTACATTCATTGCAACACAATCAATTCCTATTGTGTTATATTTTTTCATCATGTTTGCAATTACAACTTTAGTTCCTACTCCGTCAGTATGTGTTGCCAACATTTTTCCTCCTGGAATTTCTACAATTCCTGCATAATGTCCAAACCCATGAGCTATCTTTGCTTTTTTCTGAAGTTTATGAGTTGATGTAATTAATTTTCCAATGGCTTTTTGACTTTGCTTGATTTTTGAAATGTCTACTCCTGCTTTTTTGTAAGTTAAAGCCATAGTTTGTTCCGCATTTATTATGAATAAAAGAATTTGCCTATAGTTCGATCACATATACATTCCAGATATTTCTTCTCTATGCTCTACATATTTCTGAGATAATTCGCTGAATTCTGAATGAATTCTTTCTTTTTCTTTTTGAAGTTCTGTTGTGTCTATCTCCATTTCATAAAACCTGTTTAATGCTTCAATTAATGTTGCAGCTGCGCCTGAATCTGGCTCTATTTTGTTGGCTTTTGCCAATAGTGTTAAACCTTGGATTTCTCTTACTAGACATTCATTTAGTATGCCTCCTGGAATTCCTGTGATGAATCCTTGAGGAATTAAACTGATATCCTTGTCTGCCATTGTTCTGACTAAATCTTCTTCTGCTGCACAATATGCTTTATCATCGTGTTCTGTACTTGCAACTCCATCTAAAATCACTATTTCTTTTGATCCATTATTTTCTGCCCAATCTAGAATTGATGATACCAGTGAATACAACCCTTCCATTCTTAATGTAATTTCACAAATTATGGCGCATACTGTCCCTTCTGAATTTGCATAAAATCTAAATGGATGACGTAGTCTTCCTCTCATGAAAACTGTTGATGGTGGAAGATATTTTGATCTCATCACTGCAATTTCTGTCATTTTTAATTCTGTGATTATGTGATTAATTGCTAATGGACCTACAAGTCCTGCACCTACAAATCCTGCAAAAATTATTGGACTTTTTAATTCTGTTTTCTTAATTGTAAATATTTCAGCTTCTGGGAATCCTTTTTGCACAGTTTGCATCTAATGCTCTGTCTAATTACTTTTTTGCATAAATAGATTTAACATTAGTCTTCCCTTATCTGTAATTGTGTAAATTACATTTGGACCCACTGCTTCTTTTTCAATGAAGTTATAGTCCACACAAAGATGTAGGTAATTCAAAAATGATTTTTTCATTCTAATTTTTGATTTAGAATATAGATGTGAAAATGTCATTGGATTTCCTTTTAGTTGATATAACAACTTTAACAAAGATAACGTGCTGAAATCTCTGGTTCTTGCTTTTACTGCGTCTAGAATTTGCTCTTCTCTTTTTATGATGAAGTCTTCAAATTGATCTGCCACTTCTAGTGGGACATAAGTTAGTCTTGCTTTCATTATACTGTATGGTACGGTACATTACCTTATTAGTCTTTGACTTGTTTATTTTTGATCCATCTGAGTAGTTTTTTTACACCTACTTTTGTTATTTTTTAGATTTTACACTGTATAATTGAGGCTAAATTTTCAAAATTGTTTATTTTTTTGAACTTAACTTGAATTGGTACATTTGTAAAAATATAGTGAATCATCTCCTTTAAACAACCAATATCTGACATTTTGTTGTGGAAGTCATACTAAGCTCTGTATTACTGATCATTGGTTTGCTAATGTTATGTTTTGGTGGAAATTGGTTAGTTAACGGTGGTGTGGGAATTGCTAAAAAATTTCGTATTAGTAATCTTGTAATTGGTATGACTATTGTTGCATATGGAACATCTACTCCTGAACTTGCTGCAAGCATTGCAGCTGCAGGAGATCATAGTGCAATAATTTTAGGAAATATTGTTGGAAGTAATATTGCAAATGTTGGAATGGTCATTGGTGTTGCCGCAATTCTTGTTCCACTTGCAATTCAAAAATCTGTATTACGAAAAGAAATACCTATAATGTTGGGTGTTTCTATGTTACTTGTTTTACTTTCTATAGATGGTGAAATTTCTCAATATGATGGTGCTTTACTTCTTGTCGGATTGGGTGTGTTTGCATTTTACACATTTAGGGATGCATTGAAACAACGAATAAAAACTGAAAATACTTTTGAAAATACTTCAAACAATATTTATCTAAAATCTTTTGGATTGATTGCAATTGGTATTGTTGTGTTGTATATTGGTGCTATACTTACAGTTGATAATGCTGTAATAATTGCAACCGAATTTGGTTTATCTGAAAAAATTATTGGATTGACTGTAATTGCAATTGGAACTTCTCTTCCTGAATTAATTACTTCAATAATTGCAATACGTAAGGGTCATAGTGAAATTGGAATTGGCAATATTATTGGAAGTAATATTTACAATATATTGATGATAATGGGAGTTGGCGCGGCCCTTGGAGGAGTTTTGATTACTGCTGATGTTTATGTAGATTATGCTATTATGATTATTTTTAGTCTATCATTACTAATTGGATTAAAAACTAAAATAATTAACCGAACTATGGGTATAATTCTGGTTACTGGTTATATTTTGTATCTAGTAACCACATTTTTTAAATAATTATGGCTAAATTTCTACTTTAAATTGAATTAACTGCAATATTTTCAACTTTAATTGATGGGGTAATTGATGGTAGTGAGGCCCATTGCATAACTCTTCTTTGATCGTTACCAATATCTGAAATGTTTTCCAAAAGATTTGGAAGATTATGTATTATTCTTACTGATTTTCCAGGTCCCACTATTTCGCCATTTTTTATAACTTGTATTCCACTTCTTGCAGTACATGAGAAATCCCCTTTGATTGGATTTACTGCATATGTATACCATAATCTTCCGATTAACAACCCATGTTTTGTTTCTTTAATCATATCTTCTTGTGATGTGCTGCCAGATGTAACTATAAGATTATGTGGAGCTGAAATTGGAATTGGTTCTGCACTTCTTCCCATTGGGGATCCCATTCGTATTGCATTACCTGTTGATTGTTTTTTATTTTCTTTGTAACTGTCATAAATATTTGAAAAAGTATTTTCAAATAATCCATTTTTAATTAATTTTATTTTTTTTGTTTTTGTTCCTTCATCATCAATTGATTTTGTTCCAACTCCTTCTGGAATGTGTGGATCATCTATTAAATTGAATTCTTCAGTTGAAATTCTTCCTTTAAATTTATTTGAAAAACAACTTTTTTTTTCTTTAAATGTTTTAAAATTAAAATTTGCTGCTACCACAAATGCTAGTAATTCTCCTACTGAATAAGGATCAAAAATTATAGAATATGTGTCTGAATTAATTTTTTTTGGATTGATTGAATTTATACACATTTTTTTTGCATCTATTCCAATTTGTTCTGAATAAAATTTTGATAATGTTCTGCCACATGCATGACCAATCCCTGAAACTGGTAATTTTCCTTGTTCTGATTCTGCATTAATTATACCTGAAATGTATGTGGATTCATTATTGAAATTAAGCCCACTAGAATTATTTAGTTCAAAATTTTCATAGACAATATTTAATGAACCTGTAATTGTGTCTATTTTCTTATTTTCAGATGAATTAATCATACTTTGAGCGATATCCGTTGCTTTTGTACCTGAAATTAGTTTTAATTTTTCATCAAATGTTCCTTCCAATTCTGTAATTTTTTTCTTATCTGGTAACCCTTTCCAAAATTCTCTAGGTTTCACTTTTTGGAGGACTTTTGTACCTTTTGTTATTGATTCTGTAATTTTTTCTTTATTTGTTGTTTGTATCGATGCAATTTTTTTTTGATGAATTAATCTTATGCCATAATTTTCATCAAAATTTTGTTTAATTTCTACAATCTCTGAATCTGTAATTCTTACTGTTGTAATGTTTTTTTTAATACTAACAATTTCACATTCATCTATGGATATATTTTTTGCATGTGTTATTGCCTTTTCTAAGGCTGACAATTATTCTTCTCTGGGGTTTTTATATCTAAATTTATTAATTTTAATTAATTCTGCATATGATCCAAATTGTGAATAATCTGTAATTTTATCTAATCCCTCTTCTGTTTCATTTTCTGTTTCAAACTTTTTTAACATTTTATATTGTGTATTTCTTTCAGCTGGAATTCTTCCTATCTCTCTTGCCATTCGTCTGATTTCTTTTGGTCTTAATAATTGTCCATATTCTGAACCTGCTGATGTGGATATACTTTCATTGATTAAAGTACCTCCAAAATCATTTGCTCCCCACATTAGTAATAGTTGTGACATTTTTTGACCTTCTTTTACCCATGACATCTGAATGTTATCTATTGAATTATTAAACATGATTCTTGCAATTGCATGTGTAAGTAATACATCATTACCACTTCCTCCTTGTTGTATTCCTTCATGCAATTGATGTTTGTACATTGGTGCTTCTGAATGAACAAAATTTAGTGGAACAAATTCTGTAAATCCTCCTGTCTCTTTTTGAATTTCTCTTAATTTTTCCATGTGTTTGACTCTTTGTTCAAGTGTTTCTAAATGACCAAACATCATAGTGGATGTTGTATTAATTCCAATTTTATGGGCCCC
Source organism: Candidatus Nitrosopumilus sp. (assembly GCA_028343855.1). Lineage (GTDB taxonomy): Archaea > Thermoproteota > Nitrososphaeria > Nitrososphaerales > Nitrosopumilaceae > Nitrosopumilus. The sequence continues at coordinate 46,468 of JAOLZN010000002.1, forward strand.
TTTAATGACTTGTTCCCATTGTTCTACTGTAATTCTCCCTGGTGAAATTTTATCTCTTAATTCTTGATCTAATATTTCAGCTGATGTTCCTGGTAATGTATTGACTCCTGCATCTTTCATTCTTTTAAGAAATTCTTCAATTGAAATATTTGATCTAGTTGCACCGTATAGTATCTCTTCTGGTGAAAACCCATGAATGTGTATATCTGGAATTTCTTTTTTAATTTCTCTACAAATATTTTCATACAAATCTTTTTTCATGTCTGGAGGTAATCCTGCCTGAATACAGACTTCAGTTGCACCTAAATTATGAGCCTCTTTTGCTCTACGTACAATTTCATCTGTTGGTAGAAAATATCCTTCTTCTTCTCTGAAATCTCTACTAAATGCACAAAAACCACATTGTTTGATGCAGACATTTGTAAAATTGATATTTCTATTTACTACATAAGAAACAACGTTTCCTACCCTCCTTTTTCGTAATTCATCAGCAACTAACCCTACTAGGTGAAAATCAATTCCTTTAGTCTTGTATAGAATTAATGCATCTTCAGCTGAAATTTCTTTTTCATCTAATGAATTGTTTAAAATTTCAGACACAATTGGGTCTGCATTTTTAAACAGTGAATCCATGTTAATTGTCATCTCCAATATCCTTCCTTAACGTACCCTTCTTCATTTTGAATCACTGCTATTTTATCCCTTAACTTTTTACTAATAAAAGAAAAGAATTCTGGATAGATTGGGAATCTACACTTCAAATCAAATCCTGCTTTTTTTGAATTACTTTCAACTTTGTTAATTTCTGGCCATGAAAATTCTGGATTCACAAAATCTGGTGTTAATGGTGAAATTCCTCCCCAATCATTGATCCCTACTTGTAAGAAACTTTGATATGATTTTGGAGATAAATTTGGTGGAATTTGAATATTCATTTCTGGCATTATGATTCGTGATAATGCTACAATTTTTTTAAAATATTCTTCATTAGCTGATGGAGTATCTTTCATAATTGTGTCTGATTTAGGTTGAAAATTTTGTAGAATTACTTCTTGAATATTTCCATATTTTTTATGTAGTTCTTTAATTGCCAATATGGAATCTATTATTTCCTCAATTGTTTCTCCAATACCTACAAGAATTCCTGTAGTCATTGGAATTTTTAATTTACCTGAATTCTCTAAAATTTTTAATCTAGTTTGTGGTTTTTTACTTGCAGCCAAATAATGTGGCATTCCTTTTTTTGTTAATCTTTCACTGACATTTTCTAACATTATTCCCATTGATACATTGGTTTTCTTTAATTCCTTCATTTCTTCAAAGTTCAAATTCCCTGCATTTGTATGTGGAAATAATCCTAATTCTAATGCTATTTCTGATGAATGTACTAAATACTCTGTTGTACTTTTAAATCCATTTTCTTTTAGCCATTCTTGCGCTTCTGGGTATTTTTTTTCTGGTTGTTCTCCTGTAACAAAAAGTGCTTCTACACATTTGTATTTTTTTGCTAATTCTAGTACTTGATTAATTTGTTGTTTTGACATAAGAGAAATTTTCTCATCTCCTGGTTCTGCTTTGTATGTGCAGTATGAACAAGTATCCTTACAAAGATTAATTATATTCAAAAATGCTTTTTTTGAAAATGTAACTGTATTTCCTTTATTCTTAATTCTTAATTCTTGTGCAGTTAAAAAAAGATCATTTGGACTTTGAATTGATTTTTGATAAATTTCTATAATTTCTTGACGCGTAATTGATTTATTTTCTAATACGTTGTTAAGAATCTCAGATTTTAATATCAAATTAGTCATTAAGAGAATTTTTTAGTAGATGTATTTATGCTTGTATCTATTTTTTTTCAATTTGGTCTTTCTTGAAGGACTATTGTGACATTTGTAGTTCTGCCGTCTCTCAAAATTTCTAAGTTCATTTCATCTCCAACTGTTTTAACTCTTTGAAGATGGATCAAAATATCATCTATTTTTCTAACATCCATTCCATCTACTGCCATGATTACATCCCCTCCAATTGAATATTCTCTTCCATCAACTTTTACGGTTTTATTTGAACCAATTAATCCTGCATCTGATGCTGGACTGTTTTCCACTACTGTGATGATTAGAAATCCTAATGCATCATTCAATCCTAATACTTTGGCCATATCTGGATCAATATCTCTGCCTGAAATTCCAATCCATGGATGTTTGTATTCTCCTTCACTGATCAACGTTGGAACAATTTTTGCAACTGTTTGCGATGGGATAGCAAATCCTACTCCTGTAAATTCTCCTGTCCTGGATTGAATTGCTGTATTAATTCCTACAATATCTCCTCTCATGTTTAATAATGGTCCACCTGAATTTCCTGGATTAATTGCTGCATCTGTTTGAATTACATCTGGAATAGAATATCCAGAACCTGATGGTAGTAATCTTCCCATTTGACTTATTATTCCTGATGTCATAGAGCCTGATAATCCAAATGGATTACCTATTGCTGTAATTGGTTCACCGACTTGTAGGTTAGATGAATCTCCAAGCGATAATGGTTTTAATAATTTTAAATCCGCATTAACTTTAATCACTCCTATGTCTGTATATTCATCAATTCCAATTATTTCTGCATTATATGATCTTCCATCTAAAAATGTGACAATTGTTTTTGTTGAATCCTCTATTACATGTGCATTCGTAATTATATGCCCTTTTTTATCAAACACAAACCCTGATCCAACACCTCCTATTTCATCACCTGTTTGATTTCTTTGGGTGTTTACTCTGACAACTCCTGGTTCTGATTTTTCAAAAATATCAATTAATGATAGTGTTTTTGATTCTTCTAAAATTAAATTGTTAATTGTATCTATTTGATTTTGAACTTGAATTTCATTTTCATTAATTTGATTTTGCATTTGTTTTGTAGTTTCATCTGTTCCCATTGGAATTATGAATAGTGCTGAAAATATGATAAATACACTAACACTGCCTACTGTAATTCCTACAAATATTCCTGATTTGTCCATGAAACCATTTTCAGTTCATTTGTATGTAAAAGTATTCTTTTTTTCATATGCTGAGAGAACTTTGGGTATGATCCTTCATTGAATAACTTCTACCCCTCCATGAAACTGATGATGCTCCCTTTGCTTGAATTAGTCCTGTGAGAAATCCTAGTGTGACTACTAATCCGCCCAGTGGAGCAAATAATGCATGAATTAATCTTAATTTTAAACCCATTTTGACTTCGATTACTGCCCCCGTGTAAATTAGAATGGATGCTACTGCTGCTGAATAATAGAGTAATTTTGTTGACATTGATTCAATTGGTATGAAATTTGTAATTGCAAATACTGGAAATGGAATAAATAATAAAAATAAAACTGCAAGAAAACTTCCGATTGCAATTTTTTCACTTTGTAAATAGAGTGGAATCATTAGTCTCTTTAATGCTTGCCAAAGTGTTTTAGAATCTCTTGCCCAAACTGCATCTATCAGATCATCTCCTCTTACTATTCTCATCTTATAGCCTGATTCTTTTACTTTTTTCCCAAGTGCACCGTCTTCTACAATTTCATGTTTAACCCCTTCATGCATTCCAACTTCTTCATATGTTTTTTTTGTAATAATAAAAAAACTTCCAAAAAAATATGCTGCTTTTTTCTTTGGATTGTTAACATTGATTGCAGAAAATCTCGTATGCAAAAATGTTGATATCATTGGCAGTGATACCTTAGTCAAGAAATCAAATGTTAGTAATCTTGGAATTGCAGATAGTGCATCTAATTGTAAACTTAGTAAATGTGAAACTGCTAATGATATAACTTGGTTTGAATGCTTTGTATCTGCATCTGTAAAAAGTAAAAGTTCTCCTTTTGCAATCTTGTATCCTTCCATACATGCCCAATTTTTACCCATCCATCCTTCTGGTTTTGAATTTGCTGAAACATGAATAATTTTAGAATTTTTTTTTGCATACTTGGAAATTATTTCCCCTGTCGAGTCTTCTGATGAATCATCAATTACTACAATTTCATAATTTTCATAATCTTGTTCAATTAATGAATCCAAACACTTTTCAAGATATTTTTCTTCATTTCTTGCTGGAAGTATTATTGAAACTTTTGGTGTTAAATTATTTGTATTTTCAAATTTATCTAAATACGGTGTTTTTGTGAATGACTCAATCATTGATTTAATAAGATATATCCATGCGCCCACAATTCCAATCAATATTGCTACAACGATGTACGTGATTATCTCAATTAATAATTCCAATTTTATTCCTCAATTTCTCTTTTGATACTTTGCATTGCTTGTTCAGTACCACTTTTTATGTGATTTTTTATGACCCCCGTAAACATATTCATCATTCCTGATAATTTTATTTCCCATGCTGTTTCCATAATGATCTTTTCATTTTTAGGAGCTAATGTAATAATTTTTGTACCATCTAAAATTCCTTTAGTAAATTTAGCTTTAATTTCTTTTTTGGGTTTTAATTCAATTTCCTGTAAACATTTTTGATCTCGAAATGCTATGGTAATCTCTCTTTTGATTATTCCATCTTTTTCTGATAATGTTTTTACTTCCTTTGTTCCCTTCCAAAATTTTGGTTCATTATCTATATCTGAAATTATTTCCCATGCCTTGTCTAGGCTGGAATTAATTTCTGTTTGAACTACAATTGATGCCATTCTTGTTTGAATTTCTTTTTGCATCAAATATATTAGATTCCACTTTGAATTGAAACAGACTGTGATGGGCCAATGCCTAAAATCCAGAACATTAACTCCGGTTCTAATGGCCTTGACCATTCTTCCGTCACAGTCCATTAAAATTTAAAAGAACATCAAATTTACTTGGTATATGGTAAAAATTGGAACTTTTGACGCTGGAACTTTTTGGAAAAATGCATATGCACATCAACGTGGTAAATTACTCAAAAAAGTTAGTGTTCCTGATGATCAAATTATTGAATTAGTTAATAAAAAATACATGGAATTACCTGCTGCTTTGAAATATGAGATTGAAACTAGTGGAATCACTAAAAAAGAATTACAATAATGCAAATTCATTTTAAGTGGATAAATTTGGATATATTGTGGATACTGTTTCATACGAAGATTTTGCAAAATTAGACCTTCGAGTTGCTAAAATTATTGAAACAGAATCTATTGAAGGCAAGTCTAGAATAATTAAAGGTAAAATTGATTTGGGTGGGGATGATCAACGAGATGTGATTATTGGCGGTGCACAATATTTTCAACCTGAAGATATTGTTGGAAAAACTGTGATTGTTCTTGCAAACTTAGAACCAAAAACAATGGCTGGTGTTGAATCTAATGCAATGTTGTTAGCTGCTGATGTTGATGATAAGCCTTATTGGTTAACTGTAACTGAAGATGTTGCTTTGGGCAGTCCTATAAAATAAATTATCTTTCCATAAGAATTATTTTTAAATTAATCGTATACCATCAAGTCTTTTTCTTCTAATAATGAGTGGACATTATTTACTGATCTGTACACTTCTGTTTCTAACTTAGCTCCAACACAAACTAATTTTCCTGATGCAAAAATCAAGATTACTGTTTTTGGGTCAAGCATTCTGTGAATCAATCCTGGGAATTGTTCTGGTTCGTACATACTTCTTGGCAATGTTCTTGCTGCTTGCTCCAAGTTGACTTTGCCACCCAAGTTAATTGATGAAACGATATTTTGAATTGAAACTACTGCATCTTTTTTAACCTTAATTCCTCCTTTTCGAAGTTGTTGAACCACTGTTTTTACTGCTTTTTTTGCTAATTCTTCTGATTTAGAACCTGTACATACCATTTTACCTGAACTGAAGATTAATGTTGCACTTTTTGGTGTTTTTAATCTAAAAACTAGTCCTGGAAATACATCTGGGTGGTACTCCACATCTGGAAACTTTTTTGTAATTTCATTTAAATCCATTTTTTGCTCAACTGATGCTGAGGCTACTACGTTAACTACACTTATCATTGGTTTTGTTTGTGGCATGTCCAGTTTTTTTCCGTTCTACTATATAAAAGGACTAGATGAGACCCTTTTTGAGATTTTAGACCTTTTGACGAATCATTTAATTTAGAATTGAAAAGTTTTCTTTTTGTTGAATTTTACTGATTTTGAACAAATATTCTCCACTAGTGATGAATCTGATCCTTTGATGATGTTAGTTTGGATTGTGCCGATAATTATTTTTGTATTTTATGGCCAACAAATTCAACTACTAGTTACTTCTGGTGAAATTAAAAAAGCAATTAAAAAATTAGATAAATTTAGATCTGATTCTAAAACAGAATTAATTGATTATGTTAAGAAAAATTCAGATTCTGGTACTGATCCAACAAAAAAAATTGAGCAATTTTTAGACTACTTCACTATTATGCCAGTTGACCTAGACCCTAATGGTATTGTAGATAAAGTAAGACATACAGTAAGATCTAGAGAAGATTATACTAGAAATCATGTTAAGTTACTGTTGCCCAATATTGATGAAATTGAATTAAGTCGTGTTCAAACTTTACTTGAACTTGCTTCTTCTCTACAAATGATTCATAAAATAATTAATCATATGTTTTTGACTGCAAAAAAACAAAAAAACTATCCTTTGATTTTACCATTACAAATGATTTTGCCTTTTATCATGGAACATGCAAAAGCAATGAATGCGTCGATACCTGCATTTAAAAAAGGACAACCCCTCGGCGATGGAATTGGACCTATGGTAGTTGGAAAAATGATGTTAAATGAAGAAAAACAAATAATTTCATTTCAAACTATTCTTGCTAAAATTAATTATGAAAAAAGAAAATTATTTCTAGTAAAAGCAGAAGGGCCTGGTTCCACTGTTGGTAGACCTGACGATGCATTACAAAAAATTGTTGATACTGATAAAATTGATGCAATCATAATGATTGATGCTGCGTTAAAAATGGAAGGTGAGGATTCTGCATCAATTGCTAGAGGATTTGGTGCTGCAATTGGTGGAATTGGTACTGAAAAATTTCAAATTGAACAAATTGCAACTCAGAATAAAATTCCTGTTTTCTCAATTGTTGTTAAACAATCTGTAAAGGAAGCAATTACCCTTATGACTAAGGAAATTGCAGATCAGGCTGATAATGTACGCTTACAAGTTAATGAAATGATATTAGAAAATACTATTGAAGGACAATCTGTTGTAATAATAGGTGTAGGTAATACTGCAGGAGTCCCACAATGATTTTTTCTAAAGAAGAAATTATTTTGGAATATACTGTTGAAAAATGTCCAAAATGTGAAAAATTGAATCAAAGAGATTTTTCTGATGGTGATGTTTTGTTTAACTCTTCTTCAAAATGTACCTTCTGTGACAGTGTAACTATAATCGAAAAAATTTACGGTGAAATTTTATAAAAATGATTCTAAAATATTTTAATTTTATAATTGTACAAATACAGTAAATTTTCTAATAATGGTGGGAATATAATGAAAAATAAATTAAATCTCTCTAAACAATATGCTATCAAACAACATCGTGGACAATATCGTAAAAATAACAAAACCCCTTACTGGCATCATTTACGTGATGTTGTAAATAATCTTGAAATGATGGGAATTAAAGATGAATCTATTTTATGTGCTGGATGGTTGCATGATTCTATTGAGGATACTTCCTTTGATTTTGAAGATGTTTCCAAATCTTTTGGAAAGAAAATTGCTCAAATAGTATCTGATTTGACAAAAGAAACACGCTTACCCAAAAATCAACAAGAAAAAAATTATCTTAAACAACTTTCTAAATCTTCCTGGCAGGCAAAAGTTGTAAAATTTGCTGATATTTTAGCAAATATTTCAGATTTAAAAAATTCTGAATTAAATCATAGACAAAAAATAATTCAAGTCAAATATAAGATAAAATACCTTGGTGCAATTAAATCTGGAATTGTAGAAAATACAAGTAAAATTCCTAATTTATCCAAATCTCAAAATTTACTGAATTTAGTTCTTGAACAATATGGTCAAAGAAAAATTATTTTGTCCTAAACTTTAGATTGCATGTTGGACAAAACCAGGAAACTGTTTCTCCTTGCTCTTTAAACATTAATCCGCCACATTTTGGGCATGATCTGATCTCTTCACTCATTTTTTCATGTTAATGCCTTTGTTGTTACTGTAACTCCGCTTTCCATTGGAATGAATGTATGCTCTGCTTGGGCCACTCTTTGTTCATTGACTTCTATTAATACTGGATAAGCTTGTACTGCTTTTTTCTTTATCAAAATGTCTAAAAGTTCTTTGGCCTCTTTTTCCTCCCATTCTTTTGTTATCCATCTCAATGCAAATGGTAGCATGTTAAAATTTTCCCAAATAAAATTTAGTAATTCATCTGCTTCATCATTTTTTGTTTTTTTTCTAGAATTTATTGCAAAAATATTTTTTATCTTACCGTTTCTAACAAACCCTCCACCTTGTTCTGTTGTTACAAATGGTTCACATGCATAAGCTGTATTTTCTGAAAGTGAAAATCCTCCAATTGACCAAATATTTGGAATTGATTTTCCTGCATGAATTGTATATTGTTCTAATGAGTGTCCACTGAGATTTGCAATTGGTTTGAATCCCATTTGTTTAATTGTTGATTCAATTGTACGACCGATGTCACTTGCTTTAACCCCTGTTTTGATCATTGACATTGCATTTCCTAATGCATCTTCTGCTGCTTGAACTAGTCCATCAAATTGTGCATCATAACAAACAGTAACTGCTGTATCTGCAATATATCCATTAATTTGTGCACCAAGATCAATTTTTACTAAATCTGTATCTTTGATTACGATTGGATCATTTGGTTCTGCAGTATAGTGAGCTGCAATTTCATTAATACTTGCATTAACCGGAAATGCACATTTTGCACCTCGTTTTTTAATTTCATTTTCTACTTCTTCGCAAATCTCATACACTGTTTTACCAATCCAGTCTTTGATTCTGACCATTTCCCTAACTTCAGCTGCAATTTTACCTGCTTTGATATAATCCTCATTCAGCACAACTTTGATCCTTTACCTGCCTTTAAAATTATTATCTGTGAAGCTTAAATTGGGGCATTTTCGTATTTCGCTGGGATCGTGGTCTAGCTTGGTATGATTCTGCGTTTGGGACGCAGAGGTCGCGAATTCAAATTTCGCCGATCCCACCACAAATCATTATCTTATTATCAAATTGACTTCTCTTCTTATTGCCGAGCAATGAGGACGAGTTAGAGAAATGACTTTGAAATGAAGTAAACTAATGGCACTGAGCCCGGCAAACTTTTATCGATTCAAAATGACGTATTTTTATTGAAATTTGAGCGACGTGATCTAATTTTAATTGCTGGTTTAATTCTAGTAATGCTTGGATTAATTCAATATTTAGGACCTGCATATTCTGCAATTATTGTTATTGCCCTTTATTTTGGAATTAAAGTCTATGTGGGTAAAAAACGTCAATTAATTCAACAAGATGTTGGTGAGGGGATTTGTATGGAATGTGGGTTCAAAATTATTAATAAAAAATGCCTCAACTGTGATGATCTAGATGAATAATTACTTCGAATCTCTTAATATTGTGTAATTTGCCTATTTTCTTATGATTTTAAGATCTTTGACTTTAACAAATAGCTCAACTTTTTCTCCATTTAATTCTAAAATGAGTCTTTTTACCAAGAATATTAGGAAATTAAAATGAACTACTCTATTTTTCTACTCTTATCTGCAATATTTCTTATTACCATATCTACTCCAGCATATGCACAATCCCTATCTGATCATGTTGTAATTAATGAAGTTGACATTAATCCACCAGGAAATGACTCTGCCACTGTATCTGAATGGGTAGAACTTTACAATCCTACAAATTCTAATGTGGATTTAAGCGGATGGGAAATTGCTTCTACAACTGTTCTGAAAAAAACATTAATTCTTCCTGATGGAACTACCATCTTACCTGGTAAATTTTTAACATTTACTCATGACAAAATTTGGTTCACTGATTCTAGTGAAGTTGTTCAATTACGAGATGCTAATGGAGACTTGATTGATACAACTCCTAATCTTGTTGATCTTAATAATGATTTTTCATCTTGGCAAAGAGTTTATGATGGATATGATTCAGCCGACTGGAAATTTGTAACATCTACTGCAGGTGGTTCAAATGGTAAATTAAGTGAAGTACAAGAATCTGAAGAATTGATAGTTACTGTTTCATCTGATAAATCTTCATATCTTTTTGATGAAACTGCTTTAATTCAAGGTTCAGTTTCAAAGAGAATTAATTCTATTTACAGCTATTTTGATCCAGAACCAATTATGATAAATATTTCAGGTCCTAATTATATTCAAACAATTTCAATTTATCCCGATTACCAATTAAACTATGAAACTAGTATTAATTTGGTTAAAGTTTTAGGAATTAATTCTGGAACTTATGATGTAAATGTTACATATTCAGATGCTTCAAATGATATTACATTTACTGTTGGTGACGAAAGAATTCTACAAGAAGATAATGTAGAAACTTCTTCTTTGAGTATTGGAACTAATACTGATCAATATATCCCTGGAGAATTAGTTACAATTAGTGCCTTTACTAGTAATGTGATTCCATATGAGAGTATGATTTTGACTATTACTGATTCTGAAAATAAATTAATTGATCAAGGCAATTTGTTTACCAGTAATGGTGATTTTAGTACAGAGCATTTGATAAATACTGTAAATCCTAATTATGGTGTTTATACTATTACCGCTGAATACAATGATATTCTTGCCATATCGACTTTCACTGTTTTAGATCCTTCTGTAGTTAATCCTATTGTTGAAGAAATTTTTTCTGATTCTATGGTTTTAACTGCTGATGATTCTGAATATTTGCTAAATGAATACATCACTTTGCATGGTTCGGTTACTAATTTTAAGAAAGATCCTAGCTTGTATGCTGAACAAGTTAGAATTTCTTATAAGGACTCTGATGGAAAGTCTCCTACATTTACTGGTGCCATAATGGATAGTGTTGATGGTGCTAAAATAATAGATTTTACCTCCACTGCAATACTTAGTGAACTGGGTGAATTCTCCATTACTTTCCAATTACCATACAATTCCTTTTTTGAAGGTGATTATTCTGTTCAAGCCGATTATGGAAGTTTATCTGCTTACACAAATTTTTCTATAGTATCTGAGAAATCTAATTCAAATAATTCTATTTCTGATGAAAATTCTTCAGCTGGAAATCCTAATATGTCTATTCCTGGAAAACCTTCAGATACCACTACATTTGAAAATGGTTATTTTGTTTCTAATGTAAAAACCATAATTGAAAAAGTAAATCGTATTTCTGATAATTTAACTTCAATTAACACCCAGGAAAAAACAATTGATGAGCAATCTGTCAAACCTAGGGTGTTATCTGGTTCAATGATAACAGTTTCAAAAGACTCACAATCAACTGTTAATTTACAAGTTTCATCTGAATCTGGAGTTTGTATTATTGGCCCTAGTTCTGATTGTTTAGTTAGTGAATCCACTAGAAAACCTGGACAAATTTTTGAAGTTGTACAAGTTGATGGAATGAATCTTAATGTAAGGTATTCTGGCCCTGATGTACGTTTAGAGAAATTTAGTATATTGCCACAATCTTCTGATGATTTTTTACCTAATGCCAATTGGAATGTTGAAGTCCTTAAAGATGATGAAGTTTCCAGATTCTATTATAAAGTGACTTACAAAACTTTACAGTAAATTCAAAATACTCATAGTTTAATAATTAATTAAATTGAAATTACAAGTTTTAATGTTTTATCAAGACGATCCTAAAAAATGCACAGCTGCTAAAATGATCAAATTTGGTCTTGCTAAAAATATAAAAAAAATTGGTTCCAAGGGATTGGTCTTAGATCCATTTTCAGATAAAACATTACTTCCTAAAGATAGATCTCTTATCAGTGCAATTGTTGGCATTGATTGTTCCTGGAATCTTGCTGATCATGCATTTTCTCAAAAATTTAATGGAATAAAACGAAAATTACCTCCTTTACTTGCTGGAAATCCAGTCAATTATTCCAAATTGAATAAATTAACCACCGCTGAGGCTTTATCTGGTTCATTATTTATTCTTGGTTTCAAAGAACAAAGTTTAGAATTATTAAATAAATTCAAGTGGGGTCATACCTTCTATGAACTAAATCAAAATCTCTTAGATGATTATTCAAAAGCTGAAAATGAAGAGCAAATTCAAATTATTCTTAATGATTATGGTTTACTTTGAATTTTGAGATATCCTACAATCCCTATTATGACTATGATTATTATAATTCCAACTATCCACATGTCATAATTGATTTTGTTTTCAATATCTAATAAACTCCTATTTGTTTTAGGTTCTTCTAAATTAGTTTCACTAACTAGAAAACTTGTTTCATAAAAATCTGGTTTTAAAACTGAATTTGATATTGCAAATATTTTAACACTATTTCCACCTGTTTGTAATTTTTTTGATTCCTCAGACGTAATTTTTATGATTGACTTGTCTTCATTAATTTTTAATTCTTTACTAAATTGAATTTTTCCCTTACTGTCTATGATGAAATATAGTATTGAATCTGCATAATTTGTATTTACAAATATGTCTATGTTTTCACCTTGTTGCACAATTTTATCCATGTTAATTTTCTTAATTATTGGAAATTGTGTATTTTCAAATTCAGACCATTTTCCGATTTTATGCGGATATGATTTATCTTCAAATGCCTTCACTGTAATGGTTCTTGATTCTGGTGAATATGCTTCTAAATAAAATGGACCATTACTAATTACTGCATGATTGTTGTTTTCAATCCATTTTATTGATGAATTGTATCGATTTTCATAATATTTCCATGATTTTTGATTTTCTTTTAATGAATTTGGAATGAATTTACTATCTTTGTATTCTTGCAGATATCCTTTGATGATTTCTGCATCTTTTGGAACTATAAGTGATAGCCAATTTACATTCTTATTTGTTGCACCTGATCTTGAAAATGACACTTTTCCATCTGTTACTGCCTCTTCCATAGATGCCGTGATTTCCCATGGTACTGGACTCCATAATGATGCCCATTCTGCAATTTCATTTTCATCAAAATGCCAATAATTGACATATACTTCTACTGTATTTTCATCTAATTGATTAATTGCTATAATTGTTTGAATGCTTTGAGCTGCTCTTGGTGTAAATTCTGTGTCAAAAGTTTTATCATTTTCATCTGTTTGTGTTCCCCATTCCATTGTAAAATACAATGAATGTAGAATGTCATTCATATCCATTGATTCTCCATTATGCCAATTACTAAATTTAAAATCCAAAGTTACTTTACTTGTTGCAAATGTTTCTGAAGGCACATTTTTCCACTTCTGAATTATAGGATCCCACATTTTTGATTCTATTGGAACTTTGATCTTTTCATCTGCTCCTAACGTTTCCACTTTCCATTCTGCTCTGACTGGGAATGTTTCACCTGTAAATGGATGCTTGAATGTTATGGGATCTGATATTATTCCCCAGATATGTCTACTGTATGTATCTGTTAACCCCATAATTGGATTCCATGCCCCTTGATAAATTTGCTTTACTCCAACTGTTAATTCTTCATCATTAGTTTTTACATTAATTGGGGTAAACCTAGTTGGAACTCCGGCACCTAGATCATTAATCACTCCTTCTACATTTTCGTTTACTACATACTGATCAATTTTACTTGCTAGAAAAATTCGTACTGATTCATTAATTCCTTCTATAATTGCATCTTGAATTAATTGTGATCTTTTTTCTGAATTCTCAAAATCTCCTTTGTAAATCTCTTGAGTTAATTTATCTAGTTTCTCATTCTCATAATTCCAATATGATGGATCATTGAAACCTGGCATGTTTGAAAACCATGGTGAATACATTTGTCCTAATCCTATTGAATCATACTTTACAAATGCAGAACGGCCCCACCCTTCTGTGTATAAATTCCAATTCATGTCTGCTGGATTTGAACCATATACTACAACAAATGCTTTATTCAAATCTCCGTAGTCTTTTTTAACTGTAAATCCTATCTTTTCTAATTCTACTGATAATATTTCTCCAATTGATTTTCTTACTGGATCATCACTTCTGATAAAAATTCTGATTTCTACTTCATTATTGTTCATAATCCATTTATCATCACTTTTTGTAGCTCCTCTTTCTATCATTGATTTAGAAATAATTTCTTCAGCTAATGCTGGATTATATTTGAAATTAAATGATTCTAACTCTTTGATAATTGTCAGGTATTCTGGATCAGTTGGCCCATAATATGATATAGTTGGTGATCCATACCCGCTCATTAATTCATTAACAATTAATTTTCTGTCTACTAGATAGTTTAAGGCAAATCTTGCATCCTTATTGGAAAATGGATTCATTTTTTCAGATTCTGCTGGATTTACTAGTAAGCTATAGGATCCACCTGTAGAATCAAACACTTTCAAACCTTCTCTTGATTGATTATTTTCTAATCTGTCTGATGAAATTCTATAATAATACATGTCTAGATTTCCATTCTTTACTTCCTCTAGTGCTGTGTTTTCATCTAAATATTGAATAAATTTTATTGAATCTACAAAAGTATTTTTTTCTGCAAATGATTCATTATATGCAATTGCTGTAATTGAAAGAGCTAGTATGATTACTAGCATTTTTTTCATATTGTTATTTTTTCTTGCTTGTAATAAAACCTATATCGTAATTTTTGATATATTGATCACCTAGTCTGCTATTTACCTGAAAGACTAACCCCAAAAAAGTTAATCAAGAATAATTTTCTTTATCTAAAAATTTCTTCTATCTTTTTCCGGTTATCTTTTCCCATTACAAAGAAGAAAGCTCCAATACCCAATAATGCAGTTGGAATTGCCAAGTATAGCAGATCTGATATTGGGTCTCCACACATACTATCTATCACAATAACTAGTATTTGAAATTGACACTTTTTCCGTCAAAATAGGAACGAAAATACTTATCTGAATGAATCAAAATCAGTCATGTTCTTCTTGACCACAATGAATACACAATTTCTTTGATAATATCTCAAAATATGCATAACTGTGAATAAATCCGTCTTTGCAACTCATAGAGTATAAGATGTTTCAAAAGGTGTAATCAGGATGTTGATCAATTTTGTTGGCGATCAGTGTTGAGAAATATTTTGATAAATATCATAGATTCTTACAGAATTAACTATATTTGCCACTGCCTATTCCTTTTGGTGTTTTTGGTGGTTTTGCATGTGCTTTATTCATGTGCCTCATTGTTCTATCAGGGTCAGTAAATTTCATATGGCATATCTTGCATTCTGTATCGACAATATCATTTGATTTTCTTTTGAATAAATTCAATTAATCAGGATGAAATTAAAGTATTAATAAATTAATAATTTCTAACATGGTCTAACCAATACTTCCAAGATCAATTGCTAAATATCAGATATCCATAACAAAAACGAATGAAAAAACACGATAGTCTTTCGTGTAACAAGCAGATTCATCACCTAAAACCTATATCCGTGACATATTGAAAAATTATAATTGAAAATTCATCCTAAAATGATTATTGGTCTAAATGGAATTATCCAGGGCGGTGTATCTATTGAAGATTTTTCTAAAGTAACCCAAATTGATGAAAATGATTCTGGAGAAATCCTAAATAATTTACTGAATAATGGGATTGGAAATTTAAAAAATAATTTTTATTATTTTGAAGACGGTGATAAATTAAAAATTGCTATTATCTTACTTCAAAATGGATTTCCTTTAGATGAAATATCCGTTGCATTAGATTGGAGGGATTTTGAAGGTTTAACTGCTGAAATTCTATCTTCTAAAAATTTTGCTGTAATTAAAAATTTAATGTTAACAAAACCTAGGATGGAAATTGATGTTGTTGGAATTCGATTGGGTATTGCAATTTTGATTGACTGTAAGCATTGGAAACGATATAATTCCTCCTCATTAACATCTGCTGTAAATAAACAAATTGAAAGAACTAAACAATATGTTGCAAAGACTGAAGGATCTATGGCCGTACCTGTAATTGTTACTCTTTATCAAGATAAAATTGATTTTATTGATAAGGTTCCAATTGTGCCTATTTTTCAATTTTCTTCATTCATTGATGAATTTTATGGAAATATTGATCAAATGAAAACTATAGAAACAGACTAGTGATGAATAAGCCTAAACTACCAATTACAAATATTTTAGTAATTTTTAATGAATTCTCTAAAGCTTTGGAATAATCTTCATAGATACTTTGACCCATTACTCTTACTTCTGTTTCATTTTCCAAAATTTCATATTTTGCTGATTTAATATCCAATTCTGCTTTTTGAGCAATTTGAATAAACCATTTTGAAAGTTTGTCTCCACTTGTAATTAATCCTAATTGATAATATCCATTTCTGTTTCTAGCTTTGACTGCTGCATAATGTGTGTCAGATGTACAAATTTCTAATAAATTAAAACCCTCTTCTGAAAATTTTTCTATGATTTTCTCTCTAACTCCATTTTCCATATTGTTTGCATCTGCCCATCCGAGAAAATATTTTTTATTATTAATTTTTAGACATGTAATTCCTAGTCCTCCCATTGCAAGATCTTCTGTCCACACATCCATGTCATTTGTATTTGCATATCCTAATTCGATTTGAAAATTATCTTTTGTAATTAATGAATCTAAACATGATTTGGCAGCTTTTAACATGTCATCTCCGTCTTCTTTTGATATTTCTTCTCCCATTGCATTATGACAATCTACAGTCATTATTTTTGTAAAATTTCTATTCTTACCATACTGTTCGATTTCTTTTTTCATATAACTTGGAATGTCTTCCATACCGTGTGGCGACAGTGATAATAGCAATAATGGATTATTTCCAAAAAGCATGCCTGTAACTCTTGCTTTGTTAATTTGTACAACTACTGGTTCTGTACATTTTATGCCCTCTTCCTTAATTTCAAAATTTTGTAGATTTTTTAGATAATTATCTACCTCATTTCTAGATGGTAGATTTAATGCATGATCTGAAATACTATGCATTACCATTGCTGATGATGATAAATTTTTGTATATCAAATATGGTATGTTACTTCCTCCTACTGGGTGATATGGGCCTGGATGTATCTCTGGTAACACCATTGTAAATTTGGTTTCATTATTTGAAGAAAATCTGATTTGTGATGTTCCTACTTTTGTTTCAGTTGCATGTTCTTCCATTAACTCTTCTGCATCCTCTACATCATTACCTTGTGATGCCAGATATGCTTGAATAGTTTTATGTGTACTTTTCATTCCTGGTCTTCCTGCTCTATCTGTTACTATTGACCATACACTTGCAATGATTAAAAATGCAATTCCGTATCCTAATGCAATTACATTAGTTAACATTGAAATCCATAATTCTTGTGGAACTAAAACAAAAAACATTGCTAGTGGTTGAATGAATGCAATTGCCCATGCTTTTTTCAAACTTGCACCTAATGTTGTTGTATAAAGTCCAATTCTAAAACTTGCAAAAAGTATCATTCCAAATGTAATAAAAAATAATGATGTTTCTTTAGATAATACTACACTTGATAATAATCCCATTAGAATTGTAACTACCCATAACATATTTCCAAAAAGTGAAGAGTGTAGTGATTTTGAATATTCTTTTTTCTTTGCAAATTTTATGTCTAGTATTTGCATTGCTGCCATTACTCCTAATACTATTGGTATTCTATACCAAAATTCTTCTATGTTGAGATTGTTGAGATATCCAAAATATGTTGCTAGTACAGTAACTAGGCCCACTCCCATAGATGCTGCTAATGAAAAATAATGTGAACCTGGATTAACTAGTGTGAGTGAGAATCTGTTGTGAATACTTGAAACGTCGTCTTGTTCCTTTTCCATTGTTTTTTCACGGAGCAAAAAATAGATCAATTATCCATGAAATTGCAATTAAGCTAATTGGAATTGATACTACTATTCTAGGATCTAATTTGAAACCTTTTGTTTCATCTTCGAAAAATCTCATAAGACCTCCACTTGATGCTGGAAGTGGAGCTGCTTTGTCTGCCATTATGATTCAGAAAAATGAATTTTAACATAAAAACTTTATTATTTTTCTTTAATTTTGTCTATCATTTCTAGTACTGAATTAATTGATTTGAGTATGGCCTGTTGTTTATCGTGATCCATTTCTTTTTCTAACTCTTTTGATAAATCCTCCAACTTTTTATCCAGTGTCTGTTTTAGTGGATTTTCCCTCTTTTCTTCAGTTACAATTTTTTTCTTTCCTGGTTTTCGTCCACATTTTGTGCATAATGCTTGCCCTTCTTTCATTACTCTTACTCCCTTACAATATGGACATGGTTCGCTTAGTAATGTGGCACCATTTAATAGCATTTTAGCAGCTTCTTTTCTGAGTTCTTCTGACACAGGTTTTCATTGTTTTTGCATTTAAAAAATCTGATTGTTTTTTATTTTTATGCCAAACAAGGCTTAATAGTGCGTATCATTGAATCCATTTCGAACGTATGGCAGTAATTTGTAATACTTGTGGTCTACCTGAAGACTTGTGTGCATGTGGGGAACTTGCAAAAGATAGTACTAAAATTATAATTCGATTAGAAACTAGACGATTTAAGAAAAAGGGTACAATGATCGAAGGTCTTGATCCAAAATTGAATAATTTAGAAACTGTTGCAAAGGATCTTAAAAATAAATATGCTTGCGGCGGAACTGCAAAAGAAGGTTATATTTTCTTACAAGGTGATCATAGAGACACAATTAAGGATACTCTGGTTAATTTGGGTTTTGCTGAAGATACTATAGAACTTCATTAGAAAAAAATTGCAAAACCCAAGTAAGATATTTCAACTATTTGGAATTCCTTTTACTGCCCTATTGTCTGTAATTTTTGGATTACTTCTAATTTCTTTCCCTATTGGAATTTACATTGTATTTGAAACGGATATTGGTGATGACATCAATTATGATTATCCAATCACACACTTAGATCTTTTTAGTCAAACTAATTTCTATCAATCTTCTATTGATCTAAGTCTTGGAGATGTGTTTGTAGTTTTATGGATGTTTTATCTTGGTATTTTTGTTATTTCTATTCTTGGTCCTAAACAAAATTTTCTAAAATCTATTTTATCTTTAATTTCTATGGGTCAATATGATGTAAAATTAAATTACATGTTTGCTATCACAAAATGGTTATCTATACTAATTTTAATTTCTGCATTAATTAATTTCATTCAAGAGTCTTTTGGAATAATTACTGTTCCTCCACTTGGCGATAATAATTTAATTCAATTTTTTTACGTATCTCTTGCTCCTCTTTTAGAGGAATTTCTATTTAGAATAATATTAGTTGGAATTCCTCTATTTGCATTATATTCTAGTCGTGCGTCTTTACGTTATTTTTTAAAATGTTTGTGGAATCCTTCATCATTAAATATTCTTGATTCCAAAAAAGCTATTTTGATAATTGTTTTTGTAGGCATTTCTTTTGGATTTGCTCATATTGCATTTGGTGATTCTTGGAGTGAAGGTAAATTTGCTCAGGCTACTGCTGGTGGAATTATCTTGGGGTGGGTATATTTCAAATATGGTATTGTAACATCTTTGTTGATACATTGGGCTACTAATTATTTTATTTTTGCATATGCTCATTTTATTTCTCAAATAAATTATGTTCCATTGGAAATTGCTTTTGCTAACCCTTTGATGTCTTCATTAGAGTTACTGTTTTTATCTTCTGGAGTATTGGGTGTGTGTATTCTATTTCTAAATAAATTTTATTTAAAAAAATCTTTAATTTAGAATTTTTTTGATTTTCTCAGTTAGGTTGGGTTTTTCATTTAATTCTAGTAATAATTCTAAATCTTCTTGATTATCCACATCTAACATTATTCGTTTTACAAACACCATTGCAACATTCATTGTATGTTCTTTTGCTGTCTTCATGTGATTTCTATAACTATCATTATCATAATGTGTTTTCATAAGATCTATTGGCATTCTCACTAGGGCATTTGTTCCATCAAATTTTCTTGATGGAATTATTATTGCAAAATTTGGATGTAATTGATGCTTTAACATAAAATCAATATCCTGTGTTTTGATATTTGGTATGTCTTGAGGAAATACTATTGATGCATTAAAATTATTTTCTAACAGATACTCGTCTGCAAGAGATACTGCTTGATTTACACTTTCTTCTTTTTCGTCTATTATTGTAATTGTATTGAATTTCTTACCTATTTCAATTGCTTTTTTTTCTTTTGTTATTAAAATTATTTCTTCAATTTTTGGCGAGATGGATAGTACTTGTAGGATTTCCTCTAACATAATTTTACATAGTTCTTCTACTTTTTCTGTGGGTAAGTGTAATCTAGTTTTTGCATTAGAAAATGTCTTTACTGGAATTATTGCTGCTATTTTCAAATTAAACGTGCACTTGTTTTAGAATGAAATTTGCTAATGCTTCTTCTGCTAATTTATTTTTCATAGTAATTTTTGTTTCATATGCTTTCATATCTAATCCTTGAATTTTACTAACAAGTGCTTTATCTTTTGTATCTACAATTACATTAGAACATACATCTGAATACATTTTTGCTAACCCATATGAGTTTGATTCAATTCCTGCTGCTTGCATGTATTTTGCTGCTGGGCCACTAATTGAATTATCTCCAATTAATGGACTCACTGCAATTACTTTTTTCTTAATTTTTGATAATTCTTTTCTAATTCCTTTAATTTGTAACATTGGACCAATTGATGTTAGTGGATTGCCTGGTGCTATTATTACCATGTCTGCATCATGAATTGCATTGATTGCTTCTGGATTTGGTCTAGCTTTATCTGCACCGATATATTGAATTCCTTCTACTGGGTCCATTCCTCTATGTTTTACCCAGTATTCTTGTAAATGTAATTCCCCTTTGTTTGAAGTTATTCTTGTTTCAACTGTATTGTCTGTAACTGGAATAATGTTTGCTGTAACTGCAAATTTCTCACACATCCATTTTGTAATGTCACTAAGATTTCTTCCATTTTTTAACATGTTTGTTCTGATCAAGTGAGTTGCTGCATCTCTGTCTCCTACTCCAAACCATGTCTCTTCACCAAATACTTCCATTTGTCTCAAAAAGTTGAATGTATCTTTTTTAATTCCCCATCCTCTTTCTTGGTCAAGTAAATCTGCTAATCCGTAAATTATTGTATCAATATCTGGGCATACATAAAGTCCGTATAACCAATAATTGTCTCCTACATTGCTTATTACGTTGACTTTTTTTTCTTGAGCTACCAAACCTCTTACGAGTTTGACCGATCCCGTTCCTCCTGCTAGTACTGTAATCATATCATATCCTCTAAAACGATTTTTCGTAAGCAGTTACTCCATATTACTTTTTAGAAGATCCTAATTTCGCAAATTAGCATTTGTTACAAGAAGTTAGGATAAGTTTATTACGGCTATTTAGTGGATTTTAGTCGTGACTAAGGCTATATTTTTAACCATTTTGCTTGCTGGTCTTATTGTTATTGGTTCAAGTGCTCCTGCATTTGCTGCACAATTAGATACTACACTTAATCCAAATAATGCTGAATCTCCATTTAAAATGAGTTATCTCAAAACTGTCTTTATTGAATATCCAAACGGCGGTGATTTGTTTGACGCTTTAGGTGGAACTCAATGGAAAACCGAAGGAACAGCTGATGCAACAAATCCTGGAGTTCAAACATTAATGATGGAACTTAACGATGGAATTCAACAAGATGGAAGTCAGGCAAGAGTTTCTGACTTGAATGTTACATATGAATTTCAATTAACTGGTAGAAATTTACAAACTTCTATTGATTACCGTGTAATTTTAGAGGGAACTATTACTGATTATATTATTACTGAAGATTCTCAAAAAAAATTAGTTGATTTAGGATGGAGAGGTTTAACCGCTACATCTTCTATTGTCATTGATGGTGTTGAAATCAATATTCCTTTAGACACTTTGAAAACTGAAGAACCAATTCTTTACAATACTTTTGTTGACACTGAAGCTGAATCTGTACTTAATCGAGAATTAATTAACGCTCATTTTATTGTAGAACAACCATTAACTAATTGGCATTTCTTGTTTGACCCAACTGGAATCAATGCTGATGCAAATACATTTGGATTAGATGACTCAATTCAAGGCTTTGTTGTTTCAAGTTGGACTATGGGTGAAAGTAGTATTAGAGAAGGTCGACAGGTTGAACGTGTCTTTGAAGCAGAAGTAATGGCTGATGAAACTTACATTGTAAGAAGTGTTCAATCTACTGATACTGCAAACTTGTCTTCTATTGGATTTGGTGCTTTGGATGTTTTAGATGGAGTTGAAATTATTGGTGTAACTCCAACTCCTCCTGAGGATTATATGACAACTTCAACTGGGGGTTTCCCAATTATGATTATTTATGGAATGGCTGGATTAGCTGCAGTTGCAGGAATTGGATTTTTCTTTATCAGTAGCAGATCCATGAAGAATCAAAAGGTTGGTCAACAAGGAATTGATCCAAGTAATCTTGTTGGATATCAAACAAGTGCTTCTTCTGGCGGTTATCAAACAAATAGAGGTGAGGCTCAATTGAAAACTGATACTGATTACAATCAAACAAGAAGTGTTTATGAGGAATCTACAGAGACTGCACATCAAGAACCTGAACCAACTCCTGAAGAAACCACAACAGATGATTCTGCTAAACCAAAACCTACACTCCCAAAAGGATTTGAAGAAAAACCAGATGAACCTAAAGAAGAAACAAAAACTAAATCTTCTAGAGGAACATTGCCAAAAGGTTTCTGACATTTTTTTGTTTCTCTAAAATTTATTGTATTTTAATAATGAAGTATCTTTTTAGAAATTTAATTCAAAATTTGTAATCTAATTCATATATTTGTCTCATGTGAAACTAAAATAATTATAATTTTTCAAACATCTATGATTTCATTTTAAAATAATATTATGTGTGCTGGGAGTAACCCTCCTTCTGTTTTCACGATATTTCGCTTTGCAGCCTACCTGAACCTGGTACAGGCACCTATGGTTCTGTTTGGCTTTGCTCCATGTGGGTCGTCTGTTTCATTCCTTTTATGGAAACCTCAGGTTTTCACCATCACTGTGCGCCATATTGGATTATTTTCTGCTCCGTTGCCAACCATCTCTGATTATCTATCTCCAGATCACATTTCCTGTATGGAGGGAGGAGTTTCCTCTGCCGTAGCAGCGTGTCGTGCTCCAGCTCACATGGTAATGCTAATTTTTAATATGATTTGAATATTACTTTGTGGGTTTTGTGCCTATGATAAACAATGTTCCAAATTCTCTTTTCCACTTTTCATTACCTTTCAAATCCTTGATTTGTTTTGTTTGTGTAATGAAACCTGCATTTTTAAAAAATTCTTTCCACTCTTTTTTTGAATGTAAATGCATTTGAATTTTCATCATATTACTCCATTTTGTCGTGGCTTTATTGTCTGTGTAAAAATCTGTACCGCAAAAGAACTGTCCTCCAGGTTTTAATAATTTGTAAATTCTTTGAATTGCATTCTCTATTGAATCTGCATAATATATTGACTCCATTGCAAAAATAAAATCAAATTTTCCTGAATACTTCCATTCTTCTATGTCTGTGCAAACAAAACTTTCTTTGTTATTTTTTATTTTTTTATTTGCTTGAATGATCATTTTTTTACTTTTGTCTATTCCCATTGCTTTTTTACATTTTGAAATATTTGAAACATATCTAATTACCCAACCATTACCACAACCAACATCTAAAAATGAAAAAGGTTTGTTAAATGAAATTTTTTTTAAAATTTTTAATACATTCACTCCGTGTCCTTTTTCCATTGATTCTGCTTTCCCATTAATTGCCCACTCATCAAATTTCTTACTTACATTATCCATAATTACAATATTTTTTTATTCAATTATAAACTTCTTGATACTGATGATTCATTCGAATCAATTCTACGTGTTCTTTATAAGATATTTTCAGTAAATTATTTTGAAAAGAAATTGCCTGATGAGTCTTGTAGAAATTGTGGTGGGTGTTTAACTGAAGCAACACATTGTTTTCAATGCTTCAAATCTACATCCATGATTTGTAAAACTTGTTCTGCATTGACTTCTGAACAATTTCATTCGTTATGTATGTCCAAATCGACCAACCAAAACATATCTGTGCCTAAAATCATGCCTAGCTTCTACATCTCTGTAGTTGCTATGGCATGATTTTTTTTAATTCAAATATGATTTGAAAATTATAGATTATTTCCCCTTGACTAAATTGAACAATTGTCTGACTGCTAATTTTGGATGACTCATTGCTAATTTGACCATATTTGATAATCCAAAATCTGCTTTTATAAAATCTAAAAATTCTTCTGTTTTTAGTTCTTTAATTATATCTAATTCTTTATCCCATTCTTTATCTGATAATCCTATCCATCTATCTTGAACTTTTCCTGCAGAGTTAATTTTAGATTCAATTGCATTTCTCCAATTCTCTTCATACGGGTATAGGGATTTTTCATCTGTTTTATTATTTTTAATGGCATTTGACGCAACTTCTCCGGCAACTCTGCCAAATTTTATTGCATATCTAATTCCTTCTAAAACTAAAGGATTAGCTTGACCTGCAGTATCCCCTACTAAAATTAAATTATTAAAAACTGTCTTACGTGATAATCCGTCGTTTGGAATTAATCCATAATGAAATTCTATTGGTGTGATCTTTCCCAATTTTTTTATTGGCCCTAATTTTTTTTCTATGATATCTTTAAGTCTTTGAGTTGGATCTATATTTGAGTCTGGTTTTCCTACCCCTACCCCTATTCTGACAATATTGTTTCCAAGTGGAAAAATCCATGCATATCCTGCAGGAGTATATTCTTGTCCAACCATTAGCCACCATGTTTCTGAATCTACATTTTCAACTTTTGCTTCATATTCTGCACCTACTCCAAATCTTTTCCATTGTGTGACAAAACCCATTGCTTTAGAAATTGTTGACGTAAATCCTGTTGCATCAATTATTACTTTGGCATGAAATGATGTTTTTCCATTTACTCCTATACCACTTACACCCACAATATCATTTTCATCATTTTTAATCACTTCATTGATATTGGTTTTTACAAAAATATCTACTCCTATTTTCTTTGCCTCATTAGCTAACCATCGATATGTTTTTCTTACATCTAACACTGCAGCTGTGGCAACTACATCACTAATGGTTACTTGGTTATTTGGTGATGCAAACGAGAAATTTTTAATTGGATTGTAACAATCGTCTGGAATTCCAAATTCCTTAATGCTCTCAATCCATGTTACTCCACTTGTTCTTACTGTTTCTGCAATGGTATTTTCTTTTTCAATTAGTGCCACTTTGATTCCATTTTTTGCAGCTGCAAATGCTGCTGATGATCCAGCTGGACCTCCTCCAACTATGACTAAATCGTAATTGTATTCTTCAGACAAGTAAATTCTATGATAACTATCTAGGATATAATTTTGAGTATATCTAAATTTTTTATTTTTTTAATACTGGTTCGCCTGTAGTATCATTTTCTCTTTCTATATCGAATGTTTCCATGTGTGCTGGGTCTCTGTGCATATAGCTATGAGTCTCTCCTCTTATGTTTCTGCAAAATTTTGAATGAATTGTTTTTTGGACTTCTAAAGTTGTTTCATTTTCATGAAATAGTCTCTTTCCGCATTCTTCACATCTAAATTCAGGCATAAATCTCATCAATTACAAATCTATTTAGATGTTTCAGAATTATTTATGGCTGATCTATGTGGTGTATTCCTATGATCCTAAACTTTAGATGTTTCAAAATATTTTATAATTTATGTCTGAATTTGATCTTACTTCCTTTATGATGTGGGGAGTAATTACTGGAATTAGTATGCTCGTTTTTGGATTTTCATATCGTAGATATTTGAGACGAAATAATTTTGTTTTTTAGGTTTAGGAATTATTAATTTTTTTAATATACTCTATTATTCCTGTATAGTCCAAATCCCCAAACCCTTCACTTATTGCATTCGTGTATATTTCTTCAGCTTTACTTATCATTGGTAATTCAATTCCTGAATGTTTTGCAGCATTTGTCATGGTGGTAATATCTTTTTTTAAATTTGACAGTGTAAATGTTGCATCGTAATCCCCGTCTATCATTTTGAATGCTTTATTTTCACTCATCCCTGTTTTGAAATATGTTGAATTTAGAACTTCTAAAAATATCTTAGGATCTACATTCAATTTTTTAAGCAGTGTAATTCCTTCGGATAATGATAACGCCAACATGGTAATTTGTAAATTCATGGCTAGTTTGATTGAATTTGCAATTCCTTGTTCTCCTAAAAACAATATTTTATTTGCAATTTTTTCAAATATTGGTTTACAATAATCAAAACTAGATTTTGGACCTGATACCATCATTACTAATTTACCTGTTATTGCAACATTTGGCCCTCCCATGACTGGAACTTCTATTTTTTTAATATCATTTCGTTGAAATTCATCTGCAATTTTTTTTGATTCCTCTGCATCAATTGTACTCATGTCTGCAATTATTGGTTTTTTATTTTTACTTTCAACAATACCTTTTTCTCCAAATGAAACTTCTCTTACTGCTATTGCGTCTTTTACCACGATGATTACCAGTTCTGTATTTTCTGCAACTGCTTTTGGTGAATCCATTACTTTGGCACCGTTTTTCTCTACTCTCATTGTTTTTTCTTTTGTTCTATTGTAAACTGCAACATCTTGCCCCAAATTTAATAGATTTAGTACTATTGCTTCACCTAGCATTCCAATTCCTATTACTCCTATTTTCATTGAGTTGTCTCCAAACTGTTACCATTAATGTCGTTCTTCATTTTGTATTTCCCATTGAGCATTTCCAAATCTTGATACTGCAAATTCTAATTGCCCTATTGTTTTATCTCCTTTTTTGACTTTGGCAAAATCAAATTTTTTCATTTTAAATATTTTTTCTTTTGGTTTGTATCCTCCTTCAATAACTTTAATTTTGAATTTTTTACTAGCTTTGATAATCATTCTTCTTGCAATTTGAACATCTCCCATCCATGAAAACATTTCAAAATCTCCAAAGTTTTTTGTTGTAATTTCATAACCGTATAGTCTTGCCTCTAGTTTATTATTTTGTATTTTTGATTGTTCATTTAACCATCCTACTATTTCTTCTCCGTGACCCTTTTGAACTCCAAATGTTTCCGAATTTCCCATATTATCTCACTTTTGATATGGATACATAATAATCATTTTCACATTAATGTTAAACTAAAATATTGATGAATTTCTGTAATCTTATGCTTACAATTGATTGTAAAGATGTTTCATCAGTTCAAAATGAATTACTAGTATATGTTGCTGACAAAGTTGAGGCAATCCCTACATTAAAAAATCAACAATTTACATTATCTACTTTAGATGATGATGATACTTTGGATGTTGAGGTAGTTATATCTGCAATTAGGGAATATTTTGATTCTATTCATGAAGGTTCTAATTTTGCTGTAATTTCTAAAAATGAATTCATTAGTATAACTTCTGTGAATGGAAAAGTATTGGAAAATGATTCTAAAACTCAACAAGGTAACATGTTTTCATGTACTCATTGTGGTTTCATAACTCAATATCAAGTTGAATTAAATGTTCATATGAGAATACATTATCTGTAATTTTTTTTTGCTTCTTAACATGATCTTTATATGTAATTATTTCAAAAATTTATTGTGAAAAAAATCACTGATAGTAATAATCTCAAAGTTTATTGTGAAAAATGTGATTTAATTTTAAATTCTCGTCAAAAATACCTTAAACATCTTGATAGTCATTCATCAACAATACCTAGTGACGTTTGTCCGATTGACACTGTTGTTGAAAAATTAATAAATTTTTTTACAAGAAAATCCTCTCAAAATTTAGAATAGGTTTTTTTAACTCATTTTATTCATCTTAAC
This sequence comes from Candidatus Nitrosopumilus sp., assembly GCA_028343855.1. Taxonomy (GTDB): domain Archaea; phylum Thermoproteota; class Nitrososphaeria; order Nitrososphaerales; family Nitrosopumilaceae; genus Nitrosopumilus. The sequence continues at coordinate 74,615 of JAOLZN010000002.1, forward strand.
TAATGAAGAAAAAGGGTCTCATTTTAGGGATAATTATAATTTCAATTATTATTGGAGTTGCAGCATCTGTTTCTTCTTCTAATGTTGAATCTTATGATATTGATATGACTAGAACTCATGGAAGCATTTCTACTGCAATGGGCTCTCCGATTTTAGGTGATCCCGATGCCCCTGTTACAATAGTTGAATTTGGTGATTACCAATGTCATCAATGTCACAATTGGTTTCTTGATACTAAGCCTATGATTATGCGTGATTATATCGAAACCGGAAAAGTAAATTTAGTTTTTGTAGATTTTGCATTTCTAGGTAGGGATTCCCCAAAAGCAGCTGAAGCAACATACTGTGCTGATGATCAAAACAAGTATTGGGAATATCATGATTCTCTTTACACTGCACAAGAATCTAAAATTGATAATGGTTGGGCAAATTCAGAAAGATTGAAAGCATTTGCATTTAACTTGAATCTTGACATGGATTCGTTTAATGAGTGTCTGGACTCTGGAAAATATTCTAAACGTGTACAATACAATTCTCAAGAGGCTAGAGATAATGGTGTTAGGGGAACTCCTGGATTTTTTATAATTGGTCCTGATTTTGAACAACACCCTATTGGAGGTGCACAACCATTTTCAGTATTCCAGAGAGTTTTGGATACTATGATCTAAATGTTAAAAATTCTTAAACTTGTTTTTTCAAATTTTATATTCTTAATACTATCTTTAATTATTTTTTCATCTATGATGACTGTTTTATTATTTATTTCTGAATTTATTTTCTTTGAACCCTTTTTTGTTACTCATATTCCATCTGGAAGTGAACTTGGATTTAGTTTAATTGTAATTCTTTCTATATTATCTGCATTAGTAATTCCTATGAATCTTTTTAGAATTACTCATCTAAAGAATTCTAAACAAAAAATTGGTGGAAGTATTTTTGGATCTATTGTGGGTTCTGTTGCTGGTGCATGTAGTTGTGGTCCAATTGGATTTGCTGTGATTTCAACATTTGGTTCAATTGGAGCTACTGCGACAGCATTTCTTACAAATTATGAAATTCCAATTAGGATTCTTGCTATTGTGATCCTTGTGATCACTTATTTTACTACCATTAAATCCCTAAAAACTGAATGTCAAGTAAATTTTTAGTAAGAATTGATTGAAAATTACCTATTAGCCAAATTTTTGTAACCTTAGATTCTATCATCTAGTCTAATTATTGCTTATTGTGACAATACTTTATGTTCCAATACGACCAAGTAGACGAGATTCTGATCTCGATGAAATAGAAGATTCTGAAGATTAATTTTCTATTCCCATTTTATCTAAAAATTATGTTTATTCTATGTAGAATTCAGATTTTTATTTGCCCTTTTTAGGTTGGTTTGTATGCAAAATTGGAATCTTTTTGTTGGAATGTTTTTAATTTCTAGTCCAATTTTATTTGCAATGATCGCATTTCCAGATTCTATTGCTTGGAGTTGGAATGAGGGTCGAGGTGGTTACTTTTTTGCTTTAGTTTTTGTTGTAGCTGAATTGATTGGTTTGAAAATAATTATTTCTAAAAAAAGATTACTTGCTTTAGTTCCTATTTCATTAGTTACAATTTCATATTTGATTTCTTTAGAATATGGTTTAAGAGAATTTCTAATTGAATCTGCAACACAATTTAATGTCCAACTAATTTACTCCTGGACTTGGATGTGGGATTTCATAGTAATGGCAATCTTTATTGTAATTGGATTGTCTATTTTCTTTGGGAAGCGTTGGATTAGAATTGCACCTGCTGCACCAATTTTTCTTAGTGGAACTGCAATAATTCTTTCATTAGATGCATTTTTCCCTTATGATACCCTTGGCCCATTACAATACATTGTTCCTTATTTTGTTCAAGCAAATGTTTGGATAATTACTGCCCTTGATCTGGGAACAGCAATAGCTCGTGATAATATAATGTTCTTGCGTGGTGATCATGGGTCAATGGCACTGCAAGTTTTTTGGCCTTCTGCAGGGGTTCATAGTATAATCATTTTCTCACTTGTAATTGGTGCATTTATGTTAAAAATGAATATTCCTAAAAATCGTAAAATTTTATATTTCATTATAGGTATTGCTGGAACTATAATTGTTAATTTAATTCGTATTTTTTCATTATCTTGGTATGCTCTTAAGGTTACAACTGATCCTGTTGCCTGGGAGGAATATCATAAAATTGCTGGTGAAATAATGTTCTTGCCTTGGTTATTTGCTTTCATTTTAGTCGTAATTTTGATAGAATCTAGGCGTTTAAAAAAATCTGAATCTAATAATCTAAAAAATTAATTTTCTTAATTTAAAAATAATTGGTAATGTCGCTTTGACCTTTAATTTCTGTAAGGTCTGCCACTCTTATTCCTAATCTTCGTATTAGCCTTGTCTGATTCTCTAACCCATCTTGCAGTAACTGTTCTACATTTCTTTCTAATTCTTCTATGCTATTTGTTGAATTTTTTAGCATTTTTGATTTTGATTTATTTGTTAGATCTGATTGTACAAAATATATTCCAACTGATTTGAACATTTTGTTATTTTTCTTAACTACATTGATTACTTGCTTGCATAATTCATACAAATTTTCTAATAGAAATTCATAATTTTTAGAATCTTTTTTTAAAGTAATTATTTTACTATATTGTATGCTTTCTTCTTTTTCTTTTACTGGTTCATCGTTAATTCCTCTAATTGCATTAAAGATGTAGGTTCCACTCTTTCTTCCAAATTCATTGTTTAACGTAAAAACATCTATTTTTTTTAAGTCTTGAATAGTTTCTAAATTCATTTCTTTAAATCTTTGCTCAGTTTTTTTCCCAATACCTGGAATTACTCTGATGTTAAGTTGTTCTAAAAATTGTTCTATTCTATTTGGTTCAACAATGGTTAGTCCATCTGGTTTTTGATAGTCTGAAGCAATTTTTGATATTAATTTATTTGGTGAAACACCTATTGAACAACTTAGTTTCAGTTTTGCTCTGATTAAATTTTTAATTTGTTGTGCCAGATGACTTGCTTTTTTAAAATTTTCTTCAGATCTTTTTGTCACATCTAAGTAAGCTTCGTCTCTTCCTACATATTCAAAAATATCTGCATTTTCTTTCATTATTTTCATTGCCTTTTCAGTCATTTTTGAATAATATTCAAAATCTACTGGTAAGAATTCTGCATCCGCTCTATTTTCAAGTCTTTTTTTTGCAAATGAGATTGGTATTCCTGATTTAACTCCGTATTTTCTTGCTGTATAATTTGCAGTTGCAATTGCACCACTATCTCCCCCTCTATCTGAGAAAACACATACACAGACGGGTTTTGTTTTTAGATCTGGTTTTCTAACTTCTTCACATTGTGCATAAAAATAATCAAAATCTATGTGGAAAACGACTCTTCCCAATACTATTTGTAAATTGATTTGATTATTATTGTATTGTGTATGTCTCTGGTTTTTTCAATATTTCTTTATTAACTTGATATTTTCTTTTACTCAAAATAATTAAAATTTTAATTTATTCAGGTAAAAATTATTTTTTTGCAATTATGATATCTACTTTATAGTTCAGATTTGCTCTATTATTCAGTTTAAGCTGCCATGGAATGAATGATGGTTTTTTTGTTTCAATACTAATTTTAAATTTTAATTGAATCAATTTTTTACGTATTTGTAATTCATTTAAAGGATGTTTTACTGAATAAATCCCCCTTTGGTAATCATAAGGATCTGAAATTATCATATATCCTTTTGATATTTGACTATTCATTATTTTTAATAAAATATTTGGTTCTATTAATTCTAGAATATTTAATCCTAATATCATATCAAATTTTTTATTACCAAATGGTAATGAGGCAAAATCTGACAAAATGAATTCAATATTATTTTTTTGTTCTTTTTTAGCTATCTGAATTGCAATGAATGATTTATCAACTCCAAAAACTTTTTCATTAAAATCAGAAATGTAATTGCTAATGATTCCAATTGAACATCCATATTCTAAAACTACTTTTCTTTTAGGAATTAATTCTAGGTGTCTTTTAATTTTTTTATAGAATTCATCATTTCTACTATTTTCGTAAATGTCTGCCCATCTTTCCTCTACTTCTGATTTATCTATATTTTTCCAACTAATCCCATTAAATATTAGTTTTAATTTTTCTTTCATTTTTTTAGTTGAGGCTAATTTGTATAATTTACCACTCAAAATTTTATGTTCTGAAATATATTTATCAAAATCTATTAACATAATAGGAATTTTATCAATTATCGGAAAATCTAATTGACATTTTTTACATTTTAAAATTCCTTCCAAAATTTCACTCTCTTTCTTGTAATTATCCAGATTTAATTTGCCCCCACAATTTGGACATCTAATAAAATTCAAACTTGATTCAAACATTTCAATTTTTATCATTTTTATGGAAATTAATAATTTTTGAATTTAATTTTTATACTGAATTTAAATTGGTTATGCATTTTATTTAAAACAATTTGTTAAAATCTAAATATTGATGCAACTTAATCCTGGTATGGAATATCCTGTTACTGCTGATGAAAATGGTGTAAATTTTAATCCTGATAATATGGAAAAAGAAAAACTATATCATTGTATTTTTAAAAATAAAGCTATGTTAGTATTCAAAGACTCTCAAGATATGATGAATTGTTATGAAATTGAGGAACCTGCTTTGGTTGAACAAATCAAAAAATGTTCTTCTGATAGTGATCTTGAAAAATTATTTCAGGACTATTTGAATGGAAAACACCTTAAAAACTAAATATAAGATAAAATAATTTTTTATTGTAGGAATTCCAAATTGAGTACTAACAAAAAATCAAATGATGCAGAAGATATTTTATCCGAATTTGATTCTAGAACTAAACCAACACCTGAACCTGAACCAACACCTGAACCTGAACCAACACCTGAACCTGAACCAACACCAGAACCAACACCTGAACCAACACCTGAACCTGTAATCTTTGATGAAAAAACTTCTGATGTTCAGCCTACAGAAGAACGTAATGTGATCTTTATTGGTACAAAACCAATAATGAATTATGTCTCTGCAACTTTAACTCAACTATCAACTAGACCAACTATAACAATTAAAGCTCGTGGAAAAAGAATTACACAAGCCGTTGATGTTTCACAAATGATTGTCAAAAGAATGGATACAGTTGGTTATGTGATTAGTGATGTTAGAATTTCTTCTGATTCCCTTACTTCTCAAGATGGGAAACAACGTAATGTTTCTAACATGGAAATTGATATTTCAAAAAAATAATTTAAGAAATATTTTTTTAATTATTTTTGGAATTTCTATTTTTTTAGCAATTTTTTTTACATATGATACATCTTGTGGTGTAGAGCATATGTCAATTTTTAATGAAATACAAATTTATGAAAAATCTTTTGATCCTGAATTTTGTGAATCTATTATAACAAAAATTAATTCTTTTAACAATCAATGCAATCCTACAATTGAAATCTTGGATTGTGGTTAAATTATAACATCCATTAAAAATGTAATCCCAAAATAAACTAATGTTGAACTTAATCCTAAAATCATTATTTTATAATTTCTATTAGAAATAATTTTCCTACTTTTTGATGCTAGAAATCCTGTAATACCTAACCATACAAAATCCATCCAAATATGTGCTATGAATACAATTAGTATTCCTGCAAATGCCCATATCATCATTGCATCTGAAATTAATTTGAAACCTATTGTAATCCACCATATTATGAAAAATGGATTCAATGCACTGAATAAAATTCCTGTAATAATTGGCCCTTGTTTTGGTTTTTTTATGATATTCTTCTTTTTTTCTAATATTGTCTTAATTTGAATAGCTGCAAATCCGAAAAGGGTAAATGCTCCAAAAATTGATATGATTGTTCTGAATTCTGGAAAAATTTCTAACGAAAATACTCCTATACCCAATAAAATTACTAGTGGAAGTTCTACAATTGAATGACCTATTGCAATTTTAATTCCTGATTTTGCCCCTTCTCTTAATCCATATGTGATATTTGCTGTAAATAGTGGTCCTGGTGACATTACTCCTGATGCTGAAATTATTATAACTAAAACTGTAAATTCTATTATCTGAATCATTGCTTTTTCATACTGCTGTATTCATAACGAGAATTTATCTATACATTGAATCTTTTAGATGTGTTGACTCTTCTTGTGTTTCTTTTATTGTAGCTTCTGCCTTTTCAGCTTCTTTTTGTAATGATGGTATGTCGCATGATGCTCCTGGAATTAATTTTGACATGGTCATGCATAATTCTGCACTAGATTTGTAATCTGGACCTTCTCCAGTAGTATTGAATATTATTACAATTACATCTTGATTTGTAATACTTCCTTCATTTAGTAACATTCCTGGTATTCCTGGAATTGTTCCATGATCTAATACTTTCAATCCTGCTTCTTCAATTTTCTTTCTAGCAGAATCTGTACTTCCAACACCCATCATTTCAGAATTTTCTTTTTGCGATTTCACTGCAACACTGCTTACAATTAATTTAATTTTGTGTTTCTTTGACCACTCTAACATTGATTCTGATACTTGTCTATGCAATGACTGATCTAAATTAAGATATGATGAAAATACTCCTACTTTCAAATCTTCGTTAATGAAAATTCGTGATGGATAATTTGGCTTTCCTTCCTTAATGACACTGATTGGTGGAAATATTTTGGAATCAATAATTCCTCCTAATTCAAATTGTGATGTGTGTATCATTGATTCCGTTGCAATTGCACTACTGAATCCTACTGATGGAAAACCATCAATTAGATACCCTCCATCTAAATTAAATTCCTTAAATTCCTTAATTGTTATTTCTGATAATGTCATAATTTTTCAATAATTTGGACTGAATAAAGGGTTTATGATTTTTTATTCAGTTTTGAAATCAGTGCTGCATATATGAAAGGTAAAGTTGTGGTTACTTCTGCATGTAATGTTGCTTGTCTTGCAATTTTTGTTACTTTTCCCCATGAAATTGCCTCTCTAACTAGTGCTCCACTTAAACTTCCATCAAATTCTTGTGCTGTTGTAATGTAGAATGCATAATCTAATCCTTCTCTATATTGATTCCACCATAATGTATGATGCTTGGAAATTCCTCCTCCAATCATAAATGCACCTGATTTTTTTGCTTTGAAAATATATCCTGAAAGTAAGTTTGCATCTCCAATTAAATTTAATTTAAAATCACTGTGACTCTGTACAAACATCCAAATTTGACTTCCAACTGCACCATCCATTATTCCTGGTACTACTACACTTACATCATTTTTGTATGCCCAATATAGAAATGAATCTTCTCCGAGATGTTTGCCAATCATTTTACAAATTTCTGCAGTTGTCATTTCTTTAACTCCGTTTTTGTATTCTTCTTCAAGAAATGCTTGCATTTTTTCTTCAATTAATGGACCATAGTTTTCCATTGGCACCAACACATTTCCTAATCTGTGAATATTTTGATCTGCTAATTCGTTATCATCCATTGTAAATGAACCTTCATTGTAATTTGCATAATGCTTTGCAATATCATGATCCAATGCACCACATGTTGTAATTGCTACGTCAAACCATTTGTTTTTGATCATATCTTTGATGATCCCTCTTAGTCCTGTTGATACAACTGCTCCTACAAATGAAACAAATTTCAAACAATTTTCATCTGAAATCATTTTGGTTAAAATATCTAATCCGTCTGAAAGATTGACTGATTCAAATCCTCCTGATTTTGATAGTTCTTCAAAAATTTTTTCTATTGATGTGTTTGAATCTATTTCTATATCTTTTACTGGTCGACCAATGTCAATCATTATTTCGTTTTTTGACTTCAAGTATAAAATTCTGCCTTAATTACTATCTTTTTTTGATTGTTTAAGCAAACTTTAAACCGGCTTATTTTATAGAATTGCTATGACTGGAAGGATTAAAGTTGCTTTAGTTGGAATTGGTAATTGTTTTTCAGGGTTAATTCAAGGAATTGAATACTATCGACAAAATCCTTCTCAAGAAGTAATTGGAATTATTCATGATAAATTAGCTGGGTATGGTATTCATGATATTGACTTTGTATGTGGATTTGATGTTGGTGAAAATAAAGTAGGAAAACCTCTCAATGAAGCCATTTATGCATATCCAAACATGGTTGATTGGATCTCAAAGGACACTATGCCTCAAACTGAAGCAAAAGTCTTTCAAAGCCCTTTGCTTGATGGTGTAGGCATCTGGGTTGAAAATCGTGTAAAACCTATTGAAAGTAAATTAACTGATGAAGAACTTGCTGTAAATGCCAAAAAAATACTTAAAGAAACTGGTGCTGAGATTCTTGTCTCATACTTACCTGTTGGCTCTGATAAAGTAACTGAATTCTGGGCACAAGTGTGTCTTGATACTAATACAGCATTTGTGAACTGTATTCCTTCTTTTATCGCATCTGATGAAACTTGGGCAAAAAAATTCCAAGAAAAAAATATTCCTTGTATTGGTGATGACATTAAAGGTCAAGTTGGGGCAACCATTGTGCATAGAACTTTGGCAAAATTATGCAATGATAGAGGAACTAAAATTGAAAAAACATATCAGATTAACGTTGGTGGAAATACTGATTTTCTTAATATGAAAGAACAAGATAGATTAGTTTCTAAAAAAATCTCTAAAACTGAAAGTGTTCAAAGTCAACTTGATGAACGTCTAGATGATGATCAAATCTATGTTGGACCATCTGATTTCATTCCTTTCTTAGGAAATACAAAACTCATGTTTATGCGTATTGAGGGTAGACAATGGGCAAATATTCCTTATAACATGGAAGTTCGTCTTGATGTTGATGATAAGGCTAATTCTGCTGGAATTGTAATTGATGCAGTAAGATTAGCAAAAATTGCTTTAGATCGAGGTGTTGGTGGACCAATTAAACCTGCTAGTGCATATCTTATGAAACATCCAATTGAACAAACATCTGATGTTCAAGCCAAAGTTGATTGTGAAAACTTTGTTGCAGATAAATAATTATTAAAAATTATTTTTATTCCCTTACTAGGCTCATTTTTGTTGTTCTTTTTTTAAGTAAAGTTATTTCATAATTACCTCCGCTACGAAAAATATGATAATGTAACAAGAAAAATTAATCAATAGAGTCAACAAAAATTGTTAAGCATCGATTATCCTATCTAAGGAAAAATGATCTCTATTGGTTCATGTAAAAAAAGTAGAGATCTTTGGTTTCAAATCATTTGGATTTAAAAATACCACTGTTCAGTTTGAACCTGGTCTTGTATCGATCTCTGGTCCAAATGGATCTGGTAAAAGTAATATTTTGGATGCAATAATTTTTGCGATGGGTGAGAATAAACCCAAAGTGATGCGAGTGGATAAACTTCGATCTTTAATTCATGATATTGAAGGTGCACGTCGTGGACCTAAAATGGCTAGATCAAGTGTTCATTTTGATAATTCTGATAGAAAAATTCCTGTTGATAGTGACGTAGTTGAGATCACTAGGGAGTTAGATGAAAATGGTGACAATACTTACTATCTAAACAAAAAGAAAACTCAACGAAGTCATGTTTTAGATTTACTTGATATGGCAAATGCTGGTTTAGGTCAACTTAATGCTGTACAACAAGGAACTGTAACTAGAATATCTGAATTTACATCTGAAGAAAAAAGAAAAACAATTGAAGATTTAATTGGTTTATCTTATTTTGATGACAAGAAATCTGAATCAATTAAACAACTTGATGAAGCCGATAGAAGACTTGAAATTGCACTGGCTAAAATGGGTGAAATTAAGAAACGTATTGATGAATTGGAAGAAGAAAGAAATCAGAAGTTACGTCATGATATATTGGAACGTGAATTAAATCGTTACAAAGCTATTGCAGCTGCCAATAAAATGAAGGTAATTTCCAGTAAAAAGTCCAATAAAGAAACAACCTTGTCTGAATTAACACAAGAAATGACTACACTTGACAGTGAACGAAATATTTTGAAGGGTGAAATTGGAGTTTTAGATTCTGAAAAATCAAAATTAATGAATGCTGCAAATGATTACACACAAGCAAAATCTACACTTGATGCAGAAATTAGTTCTGCTATGGAACAATATGAGATTGATAATACTGCAATTTCTGCATCAAAGAAAAGACTTGATCAAATTAATGTTCGTATTCCACAAATAAAAATTGAATTAGAAGATATTGATACTGCTAGAAAAGACATAGACATACAAATTGAAAAAATTAAGGATTCCATAGAACATACCAATCAACAAAAAAATAAAATAAATTCTGATTTAGAATCTATTGATTTAGAACGAAATAAAATTCTTAATGCACAATCAGAAGCTGCGGCAAAAAAATCTGAAGTTGATAACAAAATTAAAACTCTTACTGTTCAACTCAATGATGTTAAACTAAAACTTTCTAAAATTTTACATGAAAAAGATGAATCTAAATTAAAAATAATGTCTAACACTGGAAAATTTAATGATTTAGAAAAACAAATTGCAGAGTTAATTAATTTGGAATCTAAACTATCTTCTTTAACTGGTAATCATAAAGCCACAATTTCTGAATTAAAATCTAGAATTTCTAAATTAAAAACAAGAAAATTAAAAGTAGTTCATGATATGGATGAATTAGGATTTATTTTAGAAAAATCTGATAAGGCTGCAAATCAATATGAATCAAAAATTAAAACTGTGAAAGGATTTATGCACGAAGATTACACTGTTGCAAAATTAAAAGAGGATGGTGCAAAATTAGGTATTGATGGAATAGTTTATGAAATGATTTCCTGGGATAAAAAATATGAACGTGCTGTCCTTGCAGTTAGCTCTGATTGGATTAAAGCATTAGTTGTAAAAGATTTTGCAACATTACTTGGAATTGCAGAAGTTGCAAGAAGTAAAAAACTTCCAAAATTAAAAATTATACCTCTTGATGCTATACCAAAATTCAAACTTACTTTGCCTAGAGAATCTGGAATAATTGGTGTTTTATCTGATTTTGTTAAGGCTGATGATGCCTATCTGGCACTCAAAACATTCCTTTTTGGAAATATTGTATTGGCAGAAACTCGTGAATCTGCTTATAATTTATCTCAATTAGGATACAAATCAGTTACCATTACGGGTGAATATTTTGAAGCCAAAGGTGGAACTGTTGTCATTGATATTAACTCAAAAATTTCTAAACTCACAAAATTAATTTCAATGAGTAGTGATATTGATGGATTAATTCTGTCTATTAGTTTGATAAAAAAATACATGTTAAAGAAAAAACATTCTTTAAAAAAATTGGATGACTCCATTCAATCTTATTCTGAGAGATTATCTTTATCTGAAAATGCTTTAACTTCTGCATCTGAAAATTATTCAAATCTTAAATCCCGAATTATTTCTGCTAAACAAACAAAAGAACAATTGACCAAAAGAATTTCTTCTTTAACCTCTAGAAATAATTCTATTGAATCAGAAGTGTCCACTAATGAATCTCATCTTGAATCATTACTTGATCGTATTGCTATTGTAGAACAAAATTATGCCAGTGGAGAACAAACTAGAATTGCAAGTGAATTATCAAAAATTAATATCAAAAAATCTAATATTGAAAAGCGATACACAACAATTATGAATGAATTTCGTGATAAATCATCACAATTAACTACTATGCAAACTCAAGATAATCGTGAAAAATCTCAAACAAGTAGATTAAATGCTGAAGAAACTTCTTTGCATTCTGAATTTGAACAAATCGAAATAAAAATTAATGATTTAGAAAAACAAAAAGATCCTAAAAGAGAAGTTTTAGAAAAATTGAGAGAAAGGGAGCAGGAATTAATTTCTACTTCTGGTTCTTCCATTGGCCAAGTTCAAGAAATTGATGATAAACTAAAAATTTTAACTGAAAAAGACAGAGATTATACTAAAAAAATTAATGATTTCCAGCGTCAATCTGACTCTTTGAATCGTGATTTACAAGATTTAGTTGAAAATGAAGTTAAATTACAACAAATTCTTTCGGCATTTGGATTTAACAAGGATATGGAAACATTTGATGTTGAAACAATCGTTCAAGGTTTGACTTCAGAATTATCTTCACTTAGTGCATTAAATGCAAAAGCTCCTGAAACATATCTTGAAGTTTCATATGGCTACAGATCAATGTCTACAAGAAAGAATTCTTTGGAGGAAGAGCGAAATTCAATTGTTAAATTTATTGAGGATATTGAAAAGGATAAACGACAAACATTCTTGGATGCATTTGATAAAGTTGATAAGGAAATTAGATTAATTTTTAATAAAATGACTGGTGGTAATGCTTGGTTAGAACTACAAAATGAAGATGATATATTTAATTCTGGAATTTCTTATTTGATTCAATTTCCAAATAAGCCAAAAAGAGAATCTACGTCTATTAGTGGAGGTGAAAAAACACTTGCAGCAATTGTATTTGTACTTGCATTACAGAAACTCAAACCTTCCCCATTCTATTTGTTTGATGAAGTTGATGCCCATCTTGATGCCCCTAATGCTGAAAGACTATCTACAATTTTAGAGGAGAGATCTAAAGAAAGTCAATTCATTATGGTTTCATTAAAAGACTCTGTAATTCAAAAAGCAAAATTAATCTATGGTGTTTTCCCTAAAAATGGAGTTTCAAATGTTGTTACCTATAAAGACAAACGTATGCCTTCAGTTAAAACAACTTAGTTTAGTTTTACATGACATGCAGAAAAATGTTCATTTTCAACTTTCTCTAAATTTGGTTCTATGTCACATTGACTAATTGCATATGGACATCTTGATTTGAATTTACATCCTTTTACAATATTTTCTATATCTGATTCTTTAATTCTTATTTCTCTTACTTTGTGAATATTATCTGGATCTGGTTCAGATATTGCATCAATTAATGCCTGTGTGTATGGGTGTTTTGGATTTTCAAGTACTTGTTTAATTGGACCTGTTTCTACAATTTTACCAAGATATAAAATTGCAATTCTTTGACCAAAATATTTTGCTGTTGCTAAATCATGTGTAATATAAATAAATGACATTTGATATTTTTCTTGCAGTTGTTTCATTAATTCTAGCATTTCGGCTCTAATTGAAACATCTAACATTGAAACTGGTTCATCTGCTAAAATGATTTTTGGTTTTAATGCAAGTGCCCTAGCTAACACCACTCTTTGTCTTTGTCCTCCTGATAACATGTGTGGGTATTTTTTAATAATTTCTTCTACTGGTTCTAGTTTGACTTCTTTTAGAACCTCTAATAATCTTCCATGTCTTTCTTCTTTATTTCCTACATTATGAATTTCAAGTGGTTCTAGTATGATGTCTTTAACTTTCATTCTTGGATTAATTGAATCATAAGGATCCTGATGGATCATTTGACAATTCATTCTAATTTTTTTTAAATTCTTTTTTTGTTCATCTATCTCTTGATCCTCAAAAATAATTTTTCCTTCATCTGCTGATATTGATTTTAAAATTAATTTTGCTATTGTTGATTTACCTGAACCTGATTCTCCTGCTAATACGAATACCTCCCCTCTATTAATTGAAAATGAAATATCATCTGTTGCTTTAACAATCGATGAATCTGAACTGAATATTTTCTTTTTAATATAATATTTTTTTAAATGTTCAATCTTTAATATTTCTGTCAATACTGATCTCTTATTCATCAAGTATATCAAGAAATATGTTCTATGCGTAAAAATTATGATAAGAATTTTAAGTTAAATAAATACGGAATTAATACTTGAGTAATTTTTCAGAAAAAAAAATAGACTATAAACAATATGTAATTGATTCCCAACTTCGTTATTTTAAACCCCATGCTACAAAAATTGAAAAATCATTTGCTGAAGAAATATCTTACAGCTTAAATCAAAATTCTAAATCCATTAATCCTAAATTTTTCTATGACAGAAAGGGGTCTGAATTATTTGAATCCATCACCTCTCTTCCTGAATATTATCCCACTAGAACTGAAATTAGTATTTTAAAAAAATTAAAACATGACTTACCTTCCTATCTTGATGAAAATATGAATTTAGTAGAGCTAGGAAGCGGTGCTTCTGTAAAAACTCGTTTAATTCTTGATATTTTTACTAAATTACAGGGTAAAACTGAATATTTTCCGATAGATATTTCTGAAATTCTCACTGAAAGTTCTGAACAATTACTAAAAGATTATGATTCTTTGCATATCACTGGTATAATCGATACTTATGAGGGTGGCTTGGAATTTCTTAAAAATTATGATGATAAAAAAAATTTAATACTTTTTCTTGGTTCCAGCTTTGGGAATTTTACTCCTGATGATGGGAAATTATTTTTAAAGAAAATATTTTCTACTATGAATTCTGACGATTTATTTTTAATTGGACTTGATTTAGTAAAGGATAAACATATTCTAGAGTCTGCTTATGATGATTCACAAGGAATTACTGCAAAATTTAATCTTAATGTTTTGTCTAGAATAAATGATGAACTTGATGCTGATTTTGATCTAGATAATTTTTCTCACTATTCAATATACAATGAAACTGATCAAAGAATAGAGATGAATTTAAAATCTTTAGTTTCTCAATCTGTAATTATTGCTAAATCCAATTTATCTTTGAATTTTGATGAAAATGAATTGATTCATACCGAATATTCTCATAAATATCATGTATCTCAAATTAAAAAATTATTGATTAATGTTGGATTTAAAATAAAACATGTTTGGTTAGATGAACAAAAACATTTTTCATTAACTTTGGTTTCAAAAAACTAAATGTCTTCAACACATCTGAATCCTGAAAATAGCCATCTTTCATCTAATCTGAAGAAATTTCTATAACTTCCTCTAATTGACATTTTTGGAGTTCCAAACGAACCTCCTCTCAAAACTTTTTGATTTGTAAACCATTTGTCATTATATTCATCAAATCCTGATTTGAATCCTGGAAAACCTACAAATTCTGAACTTGTCCATTCCCACACATCTCCAATCATTTGTTGACATCCTGATGGACTACTTCCATTTGGATATGTGCCAATTTCTGAGCATCCCCAATGGTATGATTCTAACAGATTACATTTTTCTTTCGTTGGTTCATCATTTCCCCAAGGGAAAATTGATTTTTGCTGTTTTTCTTCATTCCAACAAGATGCTTTTTCCCATTCTGCCTCTGTGGGTAGTCTTTTTCCTGCCCACTTACAATATGCATCAGCTTCATAGTAACTTACATGACATACTGGTTCGTTAGGATTAATTTTTCTGATTCCTAAGAAGTCTCTAACATGCCATTCATCATTAATTTTTTCCCAATACATTGGAGAATTCCATTTATTTGATTTGACTTTTTCCCATCCATCTGATAACCAATGTTTGTATGTTTCATAACCTCCATCATTCATAAATTCTAAATATTCCTGGTTGGTTATAGGGAAAATTCCAATTTTAAAATTTTTAAGATAAATTTTATGTTCTGGTAATTCTATATCATAACAATAATTTTTTCCGTTATACCCCATTGTATATATCCCACCTTTTATCTCCACAAATTCTTTTTTCTTTTGTTGTTGAACTTGAATTTTATTTTTTCTTACTGGTTGATATTGTTCTGCAAGAAGATGTTGTAAATCATACACTAGTAACTCTTGATGTTGACATTCATGGTGGAATCCTGTCACCATCAATTTTTTCTCCTCCTCAGTAAATTCTCGTGACTCAAGAAATTTTTCTATTTTTTGATTAATTATATTGAAATATTGAAATATTTCATCAATTGTTGGTCTTGATGTAATTCCTCTTAATGCTTTATCATGTGGAACGCCAAATTGTTGATAGTAGGAATTAAGATATTCTGATAATTCTTTTGAGTAGAATTCGTAATTTTTATCTATTTTACTCATTATTGCTTCATAAATCCAACTTACATGACCAATATGCCATTTTGGTGGACTCATATATGCTGCAGTTTGAACCACAAAATCATCTTTTTCTAAATTTTTAACTAATTCTAGTGTTCTGTTTCTAGTTTCTGTAAATTGTTCTAGTAACAAACCATTCTTTTGCAATTCTGGATTTACTGTCATATTTGGAAAATATTTTTTTTGTATTATTATGTTGCGGCTATTTTTTTCTAGTATCCTCTTGCAAATATTGGAATTGATACACTTGGTTCTTTACAGTATACGCATTTTTTGGTATTGTCTTCACTGTTAAATGGTATGACTCTAATTTCTGCGCCTGTCTCTTCTTTTATTTTATCTTCACATTCCAGTTTTCCACACCATGGTGAATTGAAAAATCCTCCATCTTCAATTTTTTCTTTAAATTCTTCATAATCTGTGATATTTTTTGTATTATCTTTTGATTCTGATTTAGCTTTCTCCAACATTTCTATCTGTATTTCATCTAATATGTCTGGAATTTTTTCTATTTCGTTTAAATTTAATTTAATTTTTTCAAGATTATATCTTTTAGCAACTACCATACTTTGATTTTCTATATCTTTTGGTCCTATCTCTATTCTGAGAGGCACTCCTTTTAATTCCCAATCATTAAATTTGAATCCTGGTGATAATCCTTCTCTATTATCAACATGTACTCTTATCGATTTTTGTTCTAAACTATCTAAAATTTCGTCTACTTTTGAAATAACTTTCTCCCCATCTTCTGCATTTTTATAAATTGGAACAACTACAACTTGCATTGGTGCTACTTTAGGTGGTAGTACTAAGCCTTTATCATCGCCATGAGCCATGATCATGGCACCAATTAATCTCCATGACACTCCCCATGATGTTTGCCATGCAAAATGTTCTACATTATCTTTATCTGCAAATTTTACTTCAAATGGCTTTGAGAAATTTTGTGCTAAGAAATGTGATGTACCCATTTGCAATGCTTTGCCATCTGGCATGATTGATTCCATTGTAGTTGTGTATTCTGCACCAACAAATTTTTCTTTTTCACTTTTCTTTCCTGTTATCACTGGAATAGCTAATTCCTCTTCAACTGTATTTTTATAAATTTCTAGAATTTTTAATACTTCCTTTTCAGCTTCTTCCTTTGTTGAATGCACTGTATGTCCTTCTTGCCATAAAAATTCAGACGTTCTTAGAAATGGTTTTGTTGCTTTGATTTCAGCTCTTAATGCTGTATTCCAAAAATTAATTTTTAATGGTAAATCTCTCCAACTTTGAATCCATTTAGAGTATAGAGTGTATGCCAATGTCTCTGATGTCGGTCTTAATGCTAATCTATCACCTATCTCATTTGTTCCTGAATGAGTTACCCAAAATACTTCTGGGTTAAATCCTGCAAAATGTTTTTGCTCTTTTCCTAATAGGGATTCTGGAATTAAAATTGGTAAAAACCCATTTCTAATTCCATTACGTGCAAATTTTTTATCAAACGTACTTCTTAGTGATTCCCAGATTGAATACCCGTCTGGTCTAAGTACAATTAATCCTTTAACTGGTGCGTAATCTGCAAGTTTAGCTTTGAGGACTACTTGTGTATACCATTCACTGAAATCCTCTTTTTTTGAAACTGTAATACCTACGTCTTGTTTACCCAACCTAAAGTTTTAAGAATTAATTTAATTAATGAGCCTTTCGTGATGAACTAAAATTATGCCGTTATTTGATTGGGTCGCCTTTGCAGAAGACTTCTCCCATAACTCTGCTTTGAAAATTAGGGCATATGAAACATTGTACAAATTGAATATCTTCTTTTAACACAGGACATTCTACGTATTCTTGTTTCATTCTTTTCAACATTTTTGGACTGACTCCTTTGAGTTTTAATTTACCTTTATCGTCCATCATTCCTGATTCTTTTAATTGTGCCTTTAATGCATCTGGAAATTTTACTTTATCTTCAGTTGATAAGATCTTTACATCATATTTTCGTTCAAGTTCGTCTGCCATGATATGTTTAGTATGTTACGCGATTTATTATTAGAGTTTTTGCATTATTTTTTTTAAACTTTAATATCATGAATGAAGAAATGAAATAAATTCAGAACTATTTCGACACTACTTTAATATTATTAGAATTTTTTTCTCTGATCAGAAATCTATTGTTGGTAATCTTTGACGTCGAAGGTGTTTTGTTGGATGAAGAGTATCTCCCAATTCTTGCAGAAAAATTAAACAAGGAAGATGAGATATGGGAAATAACAAAACAAGGTATTCAAGGAAAAATTAATTGGGAGGAGGGACTTCGAACTAGAGTTGCGGCACTAAAAGGTTTAGATAAAAAAGTATGTCAAGAAGTTGCAGATAATTTACCTATAATGACTGGTGCAAAAGAAGCATGTCGAGTCTTAAAAGCTGCTGGTTGGAAAATAATGGCTGTCTCTGGTGGATTTACATTAATGATGGACAGATTACAAAAAGAATTGGGTTTGGATTATGTATTTTGTAATGATTTAATCTTTAAAGATGGTAAATTGGATGGTGTCACAATTAATGTGGACTCTGATAAATCAAAATCTGCTAAAATAAAAATTGCTGAATGGGATGAAAAAAAGGAAAATATTGTTTGTGTTGTTGATGGTGCTAATGATATTAAATTATTTGATGTTTCTGGATTGGGAATTGCATACCGTGCTCAGGACTTGGTTAAGGATTTAGCAACTACTACATTAGAGGAAAAAGATCTATCCAAAATTATTGATATTATAAACAAACATTTCAAATTACAATTACAGACTAGTGTCTAAACAATTTTTTACTTCCATGCTGTAGGTGTTGTACTTGCAAATATTTCCAATCCCTATTGAGAAAGAAATTACTCTTGGCGATGATTTATCTGAACTCATAGTAAATGCTGCTAATCTTGAGGATGGCGATATTCTTGTTGTTGCTCAAAAAATTATTTCTAAACAAGAAGGACGACTTGTAAAACTATCTACTCTTAAACCCTCATTATTAGCTGAAGGAATCAGTTCTCAATATAACAAGGATCCTCGCATTATTGAATTAATTTTATCTGAATCAAAAAGAATAGTTCGTATGAAAAATGGTTTGATTATTGTTGAAACTAATCATGGATTTATTTGTGCAAATGCTGGTATTGATGAAAGTAATGTTGTTAATGGATTTGCAACACTGTTACCGTTAAATTCTGATAAATCTGCTAAATTAATCCGAAGTCAAATTTTTAATAAAACTGGAAAAAAAATTGCTGTAATTATTTCTGATACTTTTGGTAGGCCTTTTAGAATGGGCCAAACCAATTGTGCAATTGGGGTTTCTGGATTAAATCCTATTTTGGATTACTCTGGTACGGTTGACTCTTTTGATCGAATTCTACGTGTTACTGCAATAGCAATTGCCGATGAACTTTCTGCTGCTGCTGAACTAGTAATGGAAAAAACAAAAAAATGTCCTGTATCTCTAATACGAAATTATTCTTATAATTTTGAAGAAAATTCTGTAGATGAATTAATTCGCCCTGAAAATGAAGATCTTTTTAAATAATTTTTTTAAAATATTCTTTATACTATAATGATTATTTGTTAATTAGACTTTAATATGACAAATCATTCTTTATGAATTAGATAATTATGTCTGAATCAAATGAAAAAAAATTGGATGCAACTGGATTATTTTGTCCTGAACCTGTATTTAGAACTAAAATTGAACTAGAACGAATGCAGGTAGGCGAAATTATTAGCGTATCTGCAGACGATCCTGATGCTGAAGAAGATATTTCTCGATGGGTTACTCGAAATGGTCATGAGTTGTTGAACTTAACTAAAGATGGTTCCGTTACAACACTTCAAATTAAAAAATTGAAATGATTTAACTATTCTAGTAATTTCTTAATTTCTTTATCATAAAATTTTCTAAAATTTAAATTCATATTTTTTTCGTTCTCTAAACATTTGGTACTTGCTTCTAAAATATTCTCTTTAATTTTTTTACTCCATTGACTTTGTTGTTTATCTTTTGAATTTATTATTGATGGATTTTCTTCAATTTGATGCATTAGATTGATTAATTCTGTACCTAATTGGTGAAATTTACTAGTTTGTAGTAGGAACATTTGGGCTTCTTCTTTATTGATTAAATTCATCATTTTTTGCACTTGGGAGTAGTATTCCAAAGATGTTTCGTTATATTTTTCTAAATTTTTGATTTTTACCTGCCAATATTCTTTTGAAACTTTTTCTTCAATTTTATAACTAAATTGATTTTTTGCTAATCTTGAACCTAATTCTGTTAATTTATGACTCTGTTCTTGTATTCTTTTTTTAATATCTTCAGATTCTTGATTCATATCTCTTTGTATGTATTCGTATTAAAGAACTTGGTCTTTTTGACTGTTCCATGCATCATCTACTTCTTTTGAATATTCTGTAATACAGTTTTCACAAAATGAATCCCATTCACTTATTTCTAATTTATTAAAAAATTTTAATATCCATTGGTATTTGGGTTGCTCTTTGTATTGAAATTGTTGAATTGTGTAAATTTCTTTTTGATAAAATTTATTCAAACACTTTTTACATTGTGCGTTTTTATTTGTCTGCATTTTCTGTAAGGAATTTGTCTACATCAATTGCTGCCATACATCCAAATCCTGCAGCAGTAATTGCTTGTCTGTAACTTCTGTCATGTACATCACCTGCTGCAAAAACTCCTTCCATATTTGTATGAGTTTTATTTTTTAAAACGATATATCCTTCATCATCTAAATCTATTTGACTTTTGAATAATTGTGTATTTGGCATATGGCCAATTGCAACAAATAATCCTCCTACATCAATTGTTTTTTCTTCGTTTGTTTTTAGATTTTTTAATACTGCTTGCTGCATTTTTTGATCTCCTTTAACTTCTATTACTTCAGAATCCCAATGAAATTCTATTTTTTCATTATTTAGTGCTCTTTCTTGCATTACTTTACTTGCTCGTAATTCATCTCTCCTATGTACTACATGTACTCTGGTTGCAAATTTTGTTAGAAATGTTGCTTCCTCAATTGCAGAATCTCCTCCACCTACAACAATTAATTCTAAGTTTCTAAAGAACGGACCATCACACGTAGCACAATATGAAACTCCTTTTCCTGAAAATTCTTCTTCTCCTGTAATTCCCATTTTTTTTGGATTTGCACCTGTTGCAATTATCACTGCACGTCCTTCATATTCTTCAGAGCCTGTCAAAACTTTGTATGGTGCACGTCGAAAATCAACATCTACTGCGACATCGTCAATAATTGTAGTACCCATTCTTTGAGATTGTTTTCTCATATCTATCATCAGGTCTGGACCCATAATTCCATTTTCAAAACCTGGATAATTTTCAACTTCTGTGGTATTAACTAATTGTCCTCCTGGTAATATTCCTGATAAAATTAATGTGTCATAACCTGCCCTTGAACAATAAATTCCTGCAGTATATCCTGATGGACCTGCTCCGATAATAATTACGTCGAATTTTGTTTTCTTTTTATCTGGAATTTTTGGACCATCATTATTAGTTTCTAAAACTGCTGCTCCTGCATCTGCTGCCATCATAGTGTCTAACGTCTTTATTTCAATAATTTAAGTCAATATCTCATTCTAAAGAATATTATTTTTCATTTTAGATAGAATTTCCTTATGCTTTTCACATATTTTTTTATTTTTTATCTGTGAGATGAATAGATCTTTTTGCCAATGTGCATTAAATAATCTACATTGAACATCATCACAAAAAGCATCTCCTGTTTCATTGTAAAATATCGCTTGTAATAGACATCCTTCAGCTATTTCTTGTAATCTGGGATCATGATATTCTAAGAATTCTCCTTTGTATTTTTTCTTTATTTCTTCTATCGGTTTTTTAGATATATTTGTCATTATGTCCATGTAGTATTGTTTGGGTTTTGCTGGGGCTTCTATGATCCCTGTGGTTGAAATTATTGTTGGATTTGAACCTGTCCACATTCTTGCATGATATCTGAAATCATTTTCATCAAATGTACATGTTAATTTATTTGTAAAAATTATGTGTAATGTATTTTGTTCATGTTCAGAATTTGGAATTAATTCCCTTACAATTTCATTTAATTCGATTCCGTCATACAATGTCATTTCCTCTCTATTTGACATATCTCGATTCTCTAATTCTATCGAAATTTCTTCTATTGTTGGAATGTGTTTTTGAAATGATTTTTTTAAATTAAAAATTCTAGTTTTGGCAATTTTTACTGCTGCATTTTTTTCTAATTTATTAAAAATATTGTCTCTTACTTCAATTTGAATTTCAAATATTCTAAAAATGAATTCTTTGATTTTTTCTAGATTAATTTCTGGAACTGATTGTTCTTTGTATATTATTATCTTGGAAATTTTCACTATGATTGTAATGTTTGGTAATTGTTTATCTTTCTAACTCTTTAATTTTTTCAGCTGCGATTTCTGCTGCTCTTTTACCTGAATATAACATTGAACCAAATGTTGGACCCATTCTTGCTAATCCATGAGTTTCAGTGACTGACATTCCTGCTGCAATAAGTCCTGGATAAACTTCACCAGTTTTATGAACAACATGTTCTTCTCCGTCATTAACATACATTGGTTCCATTCCTTTCCATTCTGCAAGTCCTCTATCTACTAATCTTTTTACCCCAACAGAATCATGTCCTGATGCGTCTATGATTATTTTAGCTTCAAATGCAACTGGATCTACACATGTGATGTTTCGTGGTAATGCTGATACTGGCATCCAGTTGACAACAATACCTGCAACTCTACCATTTTTTAATACTAGATCATCGAATTTTGTTAATTGAAGGAATTTAACTCCTGCATCACATGCACCTGCAATTAATTTTGATACTGCGTGTGGTCCTGGTGTTAAGTATAAACCGTCTTGAACTTTTTTGTATGGAACTCCTAACTCGTCCCATATTTTTTGAGCAGGCTCTCTTACTGTAACTGGATTCATCATGTATCCTCCTAACCAATAACCTCCTCCTAGATAGTTATTTTGTTCAATGACTAAAACTTTGTAACCTAAATTTGATAATTCTCTACTAGCAGTTAATCCTGCAGGACCTGCACCAATTATAATCACGTCTGACTCTGCTCTGTCAATTAATACATCATGAAATTCATTTGCAATTGCACGTGTAATTTCAACTTCTCGTACATCTGTGAATATTTTTGAAGATTGTTCTGCTACTGTTGCCTCTTGCATGTTGATATTTTATTATATTATCCATTAATACTTTCGCACATTAAGAAATTAGGTGCTACTAAGCCTTGATTTTAATTAATAAAGAGGAAAATTTTGTTTGTTTCTTAAAATTTTGTACTAAAACATCCCTATATCAAAAATTTATAACCAAACTAAATTGAATTTTAGTATATTGACTATTTCCAATTTGACTCAATCTTCAACTGATATTGCTACTCCTAAAATTAATTGGGCTAGAGTTGAGGAAGCTGATAATTTTGCTGAAACTGTGAAATTATATCGTCAAGGCAAATATGATGAAGCTAGTTTTAGAAGATTCAGACTTCAACATGGTGCATATGGTACTAGGATGACTAGTGATTATGCGATGGTTCGTGTTAAACTACCTGCTGGTGAAATTTATCCTAAGCAATTTGAAAAATTATCTCAACTCAGTGAACAATACTCTATTGGTAGTGCTCATTTCTCAACACGTGAAAATATTCAACTACATTGGGTAATTCTTGAAGATGTTTCCGAAATATTTAGATCTCTTGCTGAAGTTGGTTTAACTTCCAGAGAAGCATGTGGTAATTCTGTAAGAAATGTAATGTGCAGTCCGTTATCTGGAGTTTGTTGTGATGAGAAATTTGATTCAACTCCATATGCTCTTGCAACTGCAAAATTCTTTTTGAGAAATCCTATGGCACAAAGTCTTCCACGTAAATTTAAATTTAATTTTACTTGTTGTGAAAAACATGGAATGGTAAGAATGGTTGATGTTGGATTGGTTCCTGAAATTCAACAAATTAATGGTAGTGAACAAAAAGGTTTCAAAATCTTTCTTGGTGGTGGATTGGGTAACAGATCCTTTGTTGGACACCAACTAGAAGATTTTACCCCTGAAGAAGATTTACTTTATACTTCCATTGCTGTAATGCGAATTTTTGATAGATTAGGAGATCGAAAAAATCTTGCAAGAAATAGAATGCGTTATCTTGTTAATGATATGGGTTGGGAGAAATTCCAAAACCTTGTATTCAAAGAACGTGCAATTGTTAGAGCAACTCAATCTGTGATTACTAGATTAAAAGTTGACACAACTCCTAATAAAATTAAAAGACCACTAAAAATTAGTGATGAAACTGGCAGTTCTGCACCTGATGGTTATGCACGATGGCTAAAAACAAATACCATTAAACAAAAACAATCTGATTATCGTTCTGTATTCATTACACTAGAAGCTGGTGATGTTACTTCTAACCAATTAAATGCATTAGCTACTTTGATCCGTGAATTCTCTTCAGAAGGGATAGCTCGTTCTGGATTTGTTCAAAACGTTGCTTTAAGATATGTTCATGAAGATGATTTAATTTCATTATACTCAAAACTTCTTCAATCTGGATTGGCAAAATCCGGTGCATTAACTATGACTACTCCTGTGGGATGTTCTGGAACTACTTCTTGCAATTTGGCACTAACTAATTCTCACAGATTAGCAAAAGAAATTCAAAGAAAATTCCTTGAACTACATCTTGATGAGGATGATGATTTGACTGATTCTTCAATTAAGATTAGTGGATGCCCTAATTCTTGTGGACAGCATGGAATTGCAACAATTGGTTTCTTTGGTGGTGGAGGTCGTCTTGGGAAAGACATGTATGCAAATTATCAAATGTCTTTAGGTGGTCGTTATGATGGTGAAACTACATTGGGTCAAACTTGTGTTAGAGTTCCTGCCAAGCGAGTAATACCTGTCATTTTAAAAATTATTGAATTGTTTAAAGAAAATAAAAAACCTGATGACACTTTAAAATCTTGGATTCACAGAATTGTAAATGACAGTGAGGATTCTGCTATTAAATCCATTAATGATATTAAAAAAATCTTGGAACCTCTAATTGTTCCACCAACTAAAGATGATGATCCTGATTTCTATTTGGATTACGGTAGCGATACTAGTTATCACACTAAAACTGGTAAGGGTGAATGTGCTGCTTGACTCAATCTGTTAAAATTACTTCTGATATTGATTCTGTCCGTTCTGAAATTCGAGATAATAGTATTCGAGTAATTGATGTAAGACGTGAAGGTGATTACAAACAAGATCATATTCCGAATGCAGTAAATTTACCATTGGCTACTTTGTTATCTGATGACAGTCCTGAAAATGTTTTGAAACTTGTAAACTCTATGGGCATTGATGATGAGACTCCTGTGGTTGTTTATGATGATACTTTTGGTGCATTGGCATCAAGAGTTGCTTGGACATTAGAATGGATTGGCCATTCTAATGTAACGCTACTTGAAACCACTTATAGTAATTGGAAATCTTTAGGATTGGAAAATGATTCAAAAACTCCTGAAATATCTAATAAAGATCATTCAATGAATTTACAATCTGGTATTTTGGCAACTTCTGATTATTTAGAGTCTGCAAAAACTCGAGATGATGTAATTTTGATTGATAATAGAGAACGATTAAACTATCTGGAACAACATATACCTGGAGCTATCAGTCTTCCATATCGTACACTTGCTAGTAATGATAAAATTCTTCGTTCAAAAGAGGATATGGCAAGATTATTGAATAATCGTGGTATTACTGGGGATTCTGAAATAATTACTTACTGTGGAAGTGTAGGAACATTATCTGGTTTGGCATATTATGCTCTAAAATCTGCTGGATTGCCTAATGCAAAATTATATGTTCGCTCATTTAAGGAATGGAAAAATCTTCAAAAACCCACTGTTAAACAAGAAGATGCAAATTATTGGGATTTATCTGCAGAATAATCTATGCTATTTCGTCTCTAAGTTTTTTAGTAATTGTAACTTCGATATTGTCTAAAACTTCTAACATCTTATCTTTATTGTCGATAATGTAATCTTCTCCTCTGTCGTTTAATCTTATTTTCCATAATCTTATTTCTCTATGTTCTTCAAAGAAGTTTTCAATCATTTGCTCTCCTGATTTTGTTGGATCAATAAACTCTTCAAAAATTCGAATAGTTTTTTCCACATCACCTTCTTCAATTGCTTCTTTTGCAGATTGTATAGCTTGACTCATGGCTTTCAAATTTTTAACTGGTTTTGGTAATTTCTTTTTTGTAATTCCAAATAATCCGATTTTCTCTTTACCTATTTTTTCTGCAATGTTGTCTGCAAGATCATAAATTGGAATTTTACTTAACCCATCACGTTTTTCATTTTGAACAATCAATCCTTTTTCTAATAATTTCTTTAAAGATAATTCTGCATCTGCTTTATCCAAAAATGTTGTCCATACAATTGCTCCTAATGTGTGATATCCTTGTCTTACTGATTCTAACACTACTACTTCTTGAATTCTTTTGAATCCTTCTTCAATTCTTACATTTGCAAAATCTTTATCTCTAATTGATTTTCTAGCATTTTTTACATCAATTTCTATAGAGTGTTTTAATGCTTGTAATGATTCTGGTACTTGGTTTAACAATGATAAGAAACATGCTTTGTTGTACCATGCCATACCGTATGTTTTATCTGATTCAATTGCTTTGTTAACTGAATCTAAAGCTTGGGCATATTTTTTCTGTTCATAATGAACTAATCCTTTAAGATTCCAAGCTTCTGGATTTGTTACATCCACTTCTAGTACTTTATCGTATACTTTTAGTGCTTCATTGTGATCATCTAAATGAAATCTTGCATATCCTAATTTCATTAAAACTTCTACGTTGTCTGGTTCAATTCTTAATGCTTGTTCAAATACTTCGACAGCATCATCTAGTTTTTCATCTGCCATTAAATTGATGCCTTTTTTAAATAATTTTTTAATATTGTAACTAGGGTCCACTAAACTAGTTTCTTTAGTAACTACTGGATCGGATTCATCTTTTGATGTATTTTTTGTTTTCTTATTTTTCTTACCAAACAACTTAATCCCTTGCTAAATTTTGATTTTTATCTAGATAAATACCATCTTAATCGTGCATATTACTAATATTCTGAGGTTTTATTCAGATTCGGCGATCCAAATCCTGAAATACTTCAAATATTAACAAACGACTGTGTCATCTCAGCCACGTATTGAAATTCAAGGGCAGGCACCATTTAAGCAATCTGGTGTTTATGAAGCTCAAATCTCCCTTATTGGTGAAAAGCCATCAGATGGAGACATTCGTGCAAAAAACTTTTCTCCAGTATGGAAGGGAACTTTTCATCTTAAAGTAAAAGATGGTATGTTCTCTGAAATTTTAGGTGATTCCAAAAACCCACTTCCTTCATCTATTGATAATTTGAATACTGTGTGGGTAATTGTAAATGATTTATTTTCATCCGTCTATTCTATTTTTGATGTTACATTAAAAAAAACATCCAACACTACGGATATCCCTAAAGATATTCCTGAAACAATTTCTAAAACCCCTAAAACTAAACGTTCTTCAAAAACATCTTCAAATTATGATTCTAGTGGAACTGGTGGTGCAAGAGGTGTTCGTGGTCCTACTGGTGACAAAGGAGATGTAGGTGCTACTGGCCCTACTGGTGACAAAGGTCAAGCTGGTCCCCTTGGTGACAAAGGAAACAAAGGTCCTGATGGTTTACATGGTGACAAAGGATCTACTGGTGACAAAGGATCTACTGGTGACAAAGGTCCCCAAGGTGATAAAGGACTTTCTGGTGACAAAGGCATTACTGGTGACAAAGGCATTACTGGTGACAAAGGAGATAAAGGTGACAAAGGAGTTACTGGCCCTCCTGGTGACAAAGGAGAAAAAGGAACAACTGGCCCTACTGGTGACAAAGGATCTACTGGATTAAAAGGTCCAACTGGTCCACTTGGAGAAAAAGGTCCTACCGGATTACCTGGAGAAAAAGGAATTTCTGGTATTAGGGGAGTCCCTGGAGATAAAGGTGACAAAGGTCCACAAGGATCTACTGGTGACAAAGGATTAACTGGTCCTGTTGGAATCCCTGGAGGAAAAGGTCCAACTGGCACATCTGGAGTTCAGGGAGAAAAAGGAATTCAAGGTACGCCTGGCCCTATTGGAGAAAAAGGAACAACTGGCCCTACTGGTGACAAAGGTCCTATTGGTCCACCTGGTCCGCTTGGTTCTAAAGGATTAACTGGTCCTGTTGGTCCACTTGGTGACAAAGGTCCTATTGGTCCACCTGGTCCACTTGGAGAAAAAGGAAGTAAAGGTCCCGAAGGTCCACTTGGTGACAAAGGTCCACAAGGTCCACAAGGTCCTGCAGGTTCTAAAGGATTAACTGGTGTCCCTGGACCTCAAGGAGAAAAAGGAGAAAAAGGTCCTCTTGGTCCACTTGGAGAAAAAGGATCTACTGGTCCATCTGGAATGCCTGGTGACAAAGGTCCACAAGGTCCACAAGGAACTCAAGGTGAACGAGGAACAACTGGCCCATCTGGAGAAAAAGGTCCACAAGGTCCACAAGGAATTCAAGGTCCACAAGGTGAACGAGGCCCTACTGGCCCTATTGGCTCTATTGGTGAATCTGGTCCTATTGGAGGACAAGGTCCTGTTGGTCCTGCTGGTCCGAGAGGTCCACCTGGTCCACCTGGAGAAAAAGGTCCATCTGGAGGTATGTCTTCAGAACAAAAAGCAATATTCAAAGAACTTTTAGAAATT
>JAOLZN010000020.1 GCA_028343855.1 Candidatus Nitrosopumilus sp.
CATAGGAGATTGGTTAGGTACTGGAAGAACTCGTTATTCTGGAGAATATCGTCCATTCAAAGAAGCAAGAGAGTTTGTTAGAAGTTTAGGATTGAATGGGCAAATAGAATGGCAAGTGTATTGCAAGTCAGGCAACAAACCAGACGACATCCCATCAACTCCTTTACTAGTTTACAAAAAGGATTGGAAAGACATAGGAGATTGGTTAGGGACAGAATTTTTGTCATTTGTAGATTCTAGAGAGTTTGCTAGAAAATTAGAATTTAAAAATCAAAAAGAATGGTATGGGTATTCTAAGTCCGGCAACAAACCCAATAATATTCCAAGTAGACCGGAACAAGTATACAAAAGAGAATGGCAAGGTTGGGGAGACTTTTTGGGAACTGGAAATGTTGCAAATCAAAACAAAACATATCGTTCATTCAAAGAAGCAAGAGAGTTTGTTAGAAGTTTAAAATTTAAAAATCAAAAAGAATGGTTTGAGTATTGCAAGTTAGATGATAAACCCTATGATATTCCTTCAAATCCAAATTTAAATTACAAAAAGGATGGATGGAAAAGTTATGGAGATTGGTTGGGAACTGGTAATTCTAGAAATACAAAATTTCGTTCATACAAAGAAGCAAGAGAATTTGTAAGATCATTAAATTTGAAAGGAGCAAAAGAATGGAATGAGTATTGTGTATCAGGCAACAAACCAGACGATATACCTGCACATCCATGGGAAGTTTATAGGAAATGGAAAACGAAATGACAAAAGAATGGAGAGATTTTGAATCTGCAAGAGAGTTTGTTAGAAGTTTAGGAATTCAAACTTGGGGAGAATGGCAAGAGTATTGCAAGTCAGGCAACAAACCCGATGATATACCATCAAACCCATGGAAAGTGTACAAGGAGTGGAAAAAGAAATGACGAAACAGTATAGAGATAATTATTATTTGAATTAATTTCTAAAATTTATTTCAAACACAACATGTTTTCTTAAACACAATCGTCTTCAAGATTTTTTTCATATTCTGCTAGTTTATGTTTTAAATTTGTAAAAGATGATTTCACACTGTCATCATGTGAAAGATTTTTCATTCGAAATAGCATTGTCATGAGTTATCTCCATAGTACATTGGTTCATCATCATCTTCAAATTCACGAATAATTCGTGGAAAAAAGCTAGAAGATGTAGTGGCTTTACTCAATTGATGAGTTGTCTCAGTTATTGTTAGTTGTTTCATAGGGTAACTAGGAATTAGAAATTATTATATAACATCTCAATAGTATGCATACTGTACATACTATTATGACTAATTTAGCCACGTTTCGAGTGCATATTGCCCCATTAGGCTTTGAAATTGACAGAATTATCCTCCCACTAAAACAGACAAAGGCAGACAAACTATGTCTGATATTACATGAGAAAACTGCTGAAGACAAATCAAAACCATATCTGGAGAAAGTAAAAAAAGAATGCAAAAAACTTGATGTTAAATTAGAATTATTCTATGCTAACAGACTAGGAATTTTCAACATGATCAAACTAGCAAAGGAGATAATTATTGCAGAAAAAAACAACTACATCTATGTCAACGTTGCATCTGGAAGTAAAATTCAAGCAATTGCATGTATGATGGCATGTATGATTCTAAAAGAATGCAAAAACATCCAACCATTTTATGCAGAACCTGAAACATATGCTGCATTTGAAGGAAAACAACAATCCTTTGGACTCAAAGATACCATACCATTACCAACATATGAGATTCAAACACCAAAACAAAAACTCCTTGATGCATTAAACATTGTATACACACATGATAAACAAAGACTAACAAAAAAAGAGATGGCACAAATTGCAGAAGAAAAACAAATCATTACAGTTAATGCTGAAAATGAAAATCACTCACAAGCAAGATTTGCAAGTTTAGATAAAAATATCATTGAACCATTAGAAAAACAATGGGGATTTATCGAAGTAGAAAAGGTTGGAAGAAACAGATGGATTTCAATTACTGAAGAAGGTAAAAATGCTGCAGAATTTTTAATTTAATTGATAACTTTAAGATATTATGATATGAGTAAATCGTTAATATCTTGAAAGCACTTTATACAACGATGAGAATAGTTTGTCCAAAATGTGATAGTTTAGGGGAAATCATTAATGATGCAGTTATTTGTAGCAATGAAAAATGTAAGCATGAATGGCATCCTTTAGATTGACGGTTAGATTTTACACTAAAAAAAGAACCATCTACTATTTGTCTCATGTATAGTGTAGGGAAATCTAATACGAGTAAACAGTAGGAAAAATAATTTTGAGACAAAAAAATACTATAGTGACAAAAAGAAAAAGTCCAAAAAAGACTAGAAAACCTTTGGCTTTTTGAAGCCAAAAGTAGTGTTTTTACACCTAGCTTAGGCTATTTTGAATAAAAAAAGAATCATTCAAGATTCAATCTTTCTAATTTTTCTTGAACTTCTTTTGGAAAATTACTCATTGGTATTTTCACTTCTTTTTGGCTTAGCATTTCAGCCAATGGAGCAAATACTTTCAACATATTTTGCATTTGATTTTCCATAGCCTCAATCTTGCTGTTGTCTTCTTTTTCCATCATTACTGCAGCTTCAACAGTCAATGCTCTACCGCAATAACAGATGTCTCTATCTCGTGAGTTTGCTCTACTGCAGCTTTTACAGACTATTGGAAGTGTATCTTCCTTGGTTTCAGGCTCTTTTCCATTGGCTATCAGGAATCTTTCGTCTGCTTTTTTGGCTGTTGGATGGATATACTTCTGGTGTGCTGTGCTGTCCTTGCTATGACCATGTCTGAGTTTGTTGTCATACTCGTTTAGTGAGTCCATTCTTCTGGTGGTCTCTGTATGTCTAAACAAATACAGATGTAATGGTCTAATCTTGGCTTTCTTGCATAGTTTCTTCAGCATATAATTTGCAGAAGCATATTCGTAAGCTTTACCATAGTTTCTATTTCCTGTATTGACAAACAATGGTGCATCTGGATTACCTCTCAATGGGTGGACGTTTAGCCATTCTGCAAGAGTTGGTGTAGATTCTAAAATCCTAACTTCTCTTGCTCCTGTCTTTGCAGTCTTTTTGATTAACAAAACATATCCATACTTGTCTTGTTTGACGTTCTTGATTTGTAACTCTAAGAGTTCATGAGGTCTAACCCCTGAATCATCTGTTACATCAATGATGGATTTGTCTCGATAGTTATCACAAACTTGCATGAGTTTGTTTTTCTCTTCACGAGTTACCAGATCCTCAAAGGTTACAGAATCATCTACTTTGTTGATTCTGATACGTCTTGTTTCTTCAGGGTGTTTGAACCCTAATTCCATTTCACAATCTTTTGAAGTTCTATAACCTGTCTTCAAGAATCTAAACCATTGTTGTAGTGCTTTCTTATGGTCACTTGTCGTGTTTGTCTCAGCACCGTCTTGAGAATACTTGGACATGAGTTTTGAAACAAGTGAGTTTATTCCTTTTGTATCAAGAGAAACCCATTCTTGACCCTCCAGCAGTTTAGTTAATGCTAGAATTGAATCCAAGAGTTTTGCTTTTCTTGAGGCTTTTAGACCATCAATTGTCATAGATTCATCAAATCCTGAAAGGACCTTCAAATCTCTTTTTGACAATAGTGATTCTAATCTGGATTTTGTAGCCTCAAATTTTTTTGAGGAAATTCTGATTTTACTAGTAGTTTCCAAATACTCCACCATTAGCTGATTCAAATTCAGTTTCCACTATTTCAAACATTTGATGATTTTCCAAGATCGTGACTTTCTCGAATTGGAAGTTGTTGTAGGCGTGAGAATATTGGGGGATTTGAAGTAATGAACGAATGCTCCCATCGGGATTCGAACCCGAGTCTTTGGCTTGAGAAGCCAAAATGCTTAACCGGACTACACTATAGGAGCTTGATGAAAAACTACTCCATCTTAATTTAAAGGAAATGTTTTGAGTTTCAATAAAGTTGTAAAATTTTCTGACTTAATTCCTTTATACAAAAAATACTGAGTGAAATTATATGGATTTAAAAAAATTTATTGAGAGTCATGGATTAGCTGATTTCCCTATTGGGTTGGGGGGATGTCGAAATTTAAATTATTTTTTTGATTCTTGTGATTATGATCTAATGGTTTTTGATGAAAATTCTTCAAATAATCAAATTGTTTCATTTGAGAATGATATTATTACAATTCATCATGCATCTTTATCTGAAACAAATACAAAAAAACTGCTTCAATATGATAGATTAAAAATTATTCAAGATGAATCCTGGAATTTGAAAATACTTCTTTCCAAAATTTCTGAAAAACGTGATTCTTTATTTTCTGATTTTGCAACAAATTCTTTAATTGAATCCATATTTTGTTGTCAAAAAACTAAAGATGCGATTCAAAATGAATCTCCTTTTGCAGCATGTTGGCAAAAATGTGCTTGTTACTATTTGGCTGATGCCATATCTTCTTTGAATAATAATTGTTCTAGTCCTTCACATATGCTTGATTCCCTTCGAAATTTTGAAAAAAATTCTACTAATAGTCATATTTCCAATGTCCTTCAAACCATTGGCATTGAACGAGCAACTCCTACACTGTTAGAACGTATGTTGAAATCTTCAATCGGGTTTTCTGATTTAATTGAAAATAATAATCATTATGAATTAATTCAAAGAAAATATGATTATTTCATAAAGAATTCAATGCTTTCTGATTGTTATTTCTATTTAGGATATATCAATAAAGAAAATTTTATTTCTATAAAGGATGAATTGAATAAACAAGAAGATCTTATACATTTACTAAAAGTTGCTTTTGATATTGAATCTGATTCTAATCTTCTTTTACAACAGGCCGAGACTGTTCAAATTAGTTGTAATCAAATTCTTGAAACTCTTTCTCACGGTTAATTCAATTTTTTTATTTCGTTTAAAATTTCTATAACTGTGATTTCTTTATTTTTATTATCTTTAGATTCTAATAATTCTACATAGTTACAAATACTTTTTTTAGTATTTTTATTATCTTTATGTTCAATTTTTAATAATTTCGTTCTTTGTACTAACCTTTTAAAACAAGTTAAATCCTGTTTTATCATGGTAGATCAAGCATGTGGATGCGAAGCTGATAGCGGAGATCCAGATTACTCATGTGATTGTGCAATGCAAGGAGCCTGTATATGCAGTGCAGATTGCAAATGCAACACAGATGTTTGTAAAGAAGCTGTTTCTCAAATGAGTTAAACGACTATTTACAATCTAATTTTTTATTTTTATTTAATCTTCTTCTTGCTCAAAGCCCCAAGATTTCACTAATTCTTTTTGGAACTTGTCTGCTTGTTTTTCATCTAATCCAAAACCACAATTTTTGTGAGTAGGAACAACTGTCATTCCATCTAACTTGAATTCAACTTCAAACAGGTGTACTTTGGAACATTCACACATTTCTATCTATTTTTTGAACATTCCTCTATATTTGCCTATTTGAATTGAATTTTAATACATATTTTTAGCATTTTTTAATTATTTGAATAACGTTTAACTATCCGTTTGGACAATTTTTTTTAGATTTGAAGGCGATCTTATCCATTCCAATAATTCTTGCATTGTTTCTAGGAATAACTATGACTTCGTCTGCATACGCACAGATTGAAGCTGGCGGTGTAAGTTCTGAAGCATTCCCACCTGGAACTACTTGGTATGCTGGTGAGGGCCTCAAAAAGGGTGATTTCTTTTCTTATTCAACATGTTATGTGGATTACAAAGAATGTGCTAATTTTGAAATAAATTTTTGGATTAAAGGTGATAAAGTAGTTGGTAGTGAAACTAAGTGGTTAGCTGAAGTTGTTGTTTATGATGGGAATAAAGTAATTGTTGGTGAAATGGAACTTGGTAAAATTGCCCCAGAACCTACTGGTGGTACTCCTGAACTAGGTGTTTATCGTGGTGCATTCAAATCTTCAATTGCCTGGTTATCCGCTTTTGCAACATCTGATGGAAGTTCTGGAGGAAAAGGTCCTAAAGCATTTGATGCTGCATCTTGGGGTAAAATTGGAAACATTGGTGGTCAACAAGTTGTTCCATTAGAAATTGCAACAATTACAGTTCCTGCAGGAACTTGGGAAACTGTAGCAATGTCGTGGAAAACAGGTGGGGCTGTAAGTAAAGTTTGGATTGCAGATGATTTTCCATTTCCAATAAAAGCTAAAACTTACACTCATGTCGCTGAAGGTATTCCTCCCCCAGAGTATGATTTTGAATTATTAATATATGAAAATAGATCAGACTCTCCATTTGTTGGAATTGAATCTACTGTTGATCAATTAATTGAATCTGGTTGTGATACTGATATCGAAAAAGAAATTTATGTTAAAAAATCTAGTAAAAATTTTAGATACCAAATTCATACTGTCTATGGACCTGAACACCCAGTTCAAGGATGTGAGATACAATTTCTAGTTAGTTTCTTAAAATTTAGTGATGAAACTGAATTTTTGAATCAAGTACAATATGATATTTTTGTTGTAGATGATGATGGTCTACAAATAAGATCAATTGCACAAGAAGAAGGTAGACTATACCTGTATTCTCCTTCTGGTCAGGCTCTGATTGATTTCATTGTTAAAGAGGATCCTGGAACTGCAAATTATGTAGTTTGGATTTATGGATTATCTCCTGATGGTGTTGTTCCTTCTGGACCTTCTGATTATCTACAAATAGAAATTCCAATTTATGATTCTGATGGAAGCATACCTGTTGAAAAAATCCCTTCTTGGATCAAAAATAATGCAGGATGGTGGGCTGATGGCACCATCGATGACAATTCATTTGTTCAAGGTATTCAATTCTTGATCAAAGAAAAAATTATGAAAATACCACAAACTACTCAAGGATCTGGTGGAGGTTCTGATGAAATCCCTGCATGGATTAAAAGTAACGCTGGGTGGTGGGCAAATGGTGACATTAATGACGCTACTTTCATTCAAGGAATTCAATTTCTGATTGAAGAAGGAATTTTAAAAGTTCCACAGCCTCGTCAGAGTAATACTTCTTCTGGTGCTGAACCTCCAGCATGGTACAATTAGAGTTATCTTTTGATGTTCTACATTCAAATTGTTGAATTCATTTTTGGTTTTTGATAATAATGGTAGGTCTATTCAAACAACCAAAACGTCATTTAAAGAAATTAGTGCGTGATGGTGAATATACTGATGCCATCGTATTTGGTAAAAACTTGGAACAAGAATTTTCTGATGATTCTGATTTTATGTTCATAATGGGAAGTATTTACTTTATTGTTGATGATGCAAAAATGGCATTACCTTATTTTGAAAAATCTTTTGAGTTAAATTCTGATGACATTGAAATGCTAACTCTCAAAACTAATGTTCACTTAGCATTACAACAAAAAGATGAAGCAATAGATTGCTGTAAAAGAATAATAAAACTGGAACCAAAAAATTCTGAAGCTGAATCTTTACTTGATCAGTTAGAAAATATTTAAAATTATTACTTTTTTTTCATTTCATATGCATTTTCCATTAACCAATTACAAAATGCAGTAACGTTTTCATCAAATTCAGTCCAAATATGTACTGAATGTGGTAAAATATCAATTTTCCAATTATCTGTAAAAACTCTAACACCTTCTTTATTTTCATACATGTATGCATCCTCTGTTTTAACATCGCCTAACATTTCAACTGCTTTTTTTTTGATAATCTCTCTATCCATTGGGAATCTCTTTCGATCATAATCTATGATTAAACTCAAATCTCTTTTCCCATACATTTCATATTCTTCTATTCTACCTTCTTTTGGAAAATTTACAATTAGCTTGATATTGTACATTTTGCCAACCTCTTTTCCAATTTCTACTATTCTGTTGTATCCTAAACCTGGATTTTTTTTAATTAAAAATCTAATTTGTGCTAATTCTTTTTTTAACTCATTTTGAAGATCAGTAATTAATTCTGTAAATATCATTAATTTATACATGAAAAATTCCTATTATAATGGGTTATTGTTAGATCAATATTCTAAGTGAAAGATAATAATTCATTTTTTTCATTTTTTTCTAGAAATTCTTCTTTTTCTTTCTTATGATTTACTTTACAATAAAAGCAATTTTTGATATTATTATCATGTATGCAGTAATCCATGTTTTGAGAAGATTATTGTTTTATTTTAGCAATTTTTTCCAGTTCTTTACATCTGTTCATTTTTTTCTTTTTTTTTAAATTATTCTGAATCAAGATTAGTTTTTTTAGAACTGCATTTGATTTAGTGTATGGC
Source organism: Candidatus Nitrosopumilus sp. (assembly GCA_028343855.1). GTDB lineage: Archaea > Thermoproteota > Nitrososphaeria > Nitrososphaerales > Nitrosopumilaceae > Nitrosopumilus. The sequence continues at coordinate 8,309 of JAOLZN010000020.1, forward strand.
AATGCCTGAAGGTTATGATGGAATGAGAACTGGTGATGAATCAGAAAGAACAGATGATCCTAATGAGTACAAGCGTACATGTATTGATTTTATTGAAGATATTTCTCATGATTATGAGGCATGGGTTGATTATTACAAATTACCTGAAGATGAAGATAAACGAAGACGTGCAGGAATTCATGCTACTATAAGTAGAACTAATGAATGGCTTGCTAAAGTCGCTCAATCTATCAAGGCCGTAGATGTTATCATGAATGATGGAATTCAAAAAATGGCAGAATCCACTGCTGGTAAACCTCTTGAAATTGGAGTTTTTGTAAATAAAAAATCTGGATACACTGAAACAAAACCTGGGGTAATTGATGTAATTGTTAAGGGACATCCTAGAAAAAATAGAAAAATGAAACTTGGTTATCATTTCAAAGATGATAGATTTAGAATAGAATCCACTTGTGGGGCTTACTTGGAAGAAACTAATTTGCCTACTGGAGATTTTGATGATTTAGATATTCATCTTAAACTTCATGCAGAAAATGCAAAACCTCGCGATGTAATTTCATTCACTGTTACTCTTAGTGAATTTGAAAATGATGTGGAAATTGATAAACGTGGTGTATCTACAGTAGTTCATTTAGTTTAATTTTTTTATTTAGATATAATCTCCAAATAAGTATAATCCAATTAATGTCATACCTAATGCTGCAAAACCTAATTTAACTAAAAATACTTTTGATTTACTCAGTTGGGGGATGATTTTTTCTGCTTTCAATTTATGTCTATTAGTACTCTTTTTGTTCCTCTATTAATGGTAATGTAAGCTTGTTTGGGTTTAGGAATTATCTCTTCAGCTTTTTCTAAATATTTTGTCTGTGTTCCTCTTGCTGATGAAATAATTGTTTTTTTTCTTTTTTTGAAAAAGATATGATCTTTGGTCTTTTCTTGAAACTCTTTAAATTTATCTCCTGCCCAATTATAATCAATATCTTCATCTACTAGTTTTTTACCTGTTCCTCTTTTTGTAATTAATAATAAACTCATTTTAATTCTCTTACCCCATTGTCCAATATGTCATTAAGACTGGTGGTATTGCGATAATTGCTAGTATAACTGGAATTTTTAGGTAGTCTTTTTTAGTTAATTTAGAAGATTTAATTTTCTCAAATGATAATTTCATTCTAGATAACCTCTTCACCTTCATTTCCTGAACTAATGTCAATTGCACGTAACATTTGTGAAATGAAGATTTTACCTTCTCTAGAGTTTTTCTTAATTATATCTACAGTTTTTTCTTCTTTTGATTCTGGTATAACTACCATTAATCGATATTTATCTGCAAAATGAGGAACAAAAACTTCCATTCCTTTCGATGTGTGGATTTCAGCTGCAGTTTTTGCACCTCTTCCTCTAACTTTGATAACTGTTAATCCGCCAATTCCTATTTCTTTTAATCCTTCACTGATATTCATTACATCGTTTTCTGCAAGTATGATTTCAAGTTTTAACATGATTACTTTTCTTTGTCAAAGTAAATAATAATTTAGAAATTGTATATCTTTTGATTATCATTGTAAATCAAATTGGAAAACTGTTAAATGCAAAAACTCGATTTAATTAAAATTATGATAGATACTGGAGATACAGCATGGATGTTAATTGCTGGATGTTTAGTGTTGTTAATGATCCCTGCATTAGGATTGTTTGAATCTGGTTTATTGAGAAAGAAAAATGTAGTTTCAATTTTTATGCAAATATTTTTCGGAATGTCATTACTTAGTGTAATGTGGTTTGTTTTTGGTTTTAGTCTATCCTTTGGTCCTTCTACTACTGGTGTTATAGGTAATCTTGATTGGTCCTTTTTGAAAGGAATTCCTTGGGATGCACCTTTGGAACAATATGCTCCTAGCATACCTGGAGTACTCTTTGTTAAATTCCAGTTAATGTTTGCATGTATTACTCCATTATTACTTACAGGAACTATTGCTGAAAGAATGAAATTCAGTTCTTTCATTATATTCATATCTGCATGGTCAATGCTAATCTACTACCCAATCGTTCACATGGTTTGGGGTGGTGGCTGGTTAGCACAACTAGGTGTTGTTGACTTTGCTGGTGGTATTGTAATTCACACTACTGTTGGAATGGCTGCACTTGCAGCTGCACTCGTACTTGGAAAAAGACGTGGCTTTGGTCCAGCTATCAACATTCCTCACAGCATACCTCTAGCTGTTTTAGGTTCTTCATTATTGTGGTTAGGTTGGTTTGGATTTAATGCTGGTAGTGCATTAGCCTCAGGCGGTGTAGCCGGAAATACTGTTATTGTAACTCACTTAGCTTCTTCAGTTTCTGCTCTAATCTGGGCAGGATTATCCTGGATGCGTACAGGTAAACCATCAATTGTTGCAACCATTAATGGTGCAATTGCCGGACTTGCAGGAATTACTCCTGCATCTGGATATGTCAGTGTTGAACATGCATTTGTTCTTGCAATAGCAATTGGTGTACTGTCTTATGGTGGAGTTGTATTAATTAGAGATAAATTAAAAATTGATGATGCACTTGATGTAAGTTCTGTACACGGTATTGCCGGTATTGTCGGTGCACTTGGAATTGGTATCTTTGCAAGTACTTTGATTAATCCATCTGGTGTTGATGGATTACTGTATGGTAATTATGATCAAATTTGGATTCAAGCAGTTGGTATTGCAGTAGCAGCTGTAATGGGCTTTGGTGGAACTTGGGTATTATTACAATTAATTAAACATCTTATTGGAATTCGTGTTGAACCTGAAGAGGAAGACATTGGTTTGGATATAAGTGAACATGCTGAGCAGGCCTATTCTGAAGAAGAGGAGTTTAAGTTTACTCCGAATGACTACATGCAATCCTCTAACAAAGACAAATCAAATAATTCTTGATGTTAGATGGATGATGACAAAGATTATGAAGAGAGACCTGAATGGGAATGGCTGAAGAAATAATTGCAGAACCAAATTATGAAAAACTTTGTTCTCACATAATAGGTTCTGATAATCAAATTCGTTTTGCAGCATTTGTTAATGATAAATCCAAAATATTACACAGTGCACAAAGAGATAATCTTGATGCTCTTTTAGCTGATCATGAAATTGGAATGTCTATTCATTATACCTTGGAGAGATGGAGAAAAGCACAAAATTTCACATTTCGTTTAGGTAAAGAACGATTAACTTTTACTGAATATGATCATGTGACATTGGTTACTATTCCATTTAAAGGAAAATTGTTGCTTGTAAGTACTGAACCAAGAATACCTTATGATCCAATTATAGAAAAAGTTAATTCTATCTTGACGGATTGGGAGAAACTATAGCGTGGAAAATGGTACTATTACCTATACTCAATTATTAAGAGAGGATTTAGGAATTTTTCGTGTTACTCCTGATGATGGAGTTCCTGATTTTAAAGCCGGTCAATTTTTGACTCTTGGACTTCCTCTTGATAGTAAAATTGTAAATCGTGCATACTCTATTGCATCTTCTCCAGAAAATAAAAAATTTTTTGAATTTGTAATTAGGTGGGTTAGAAGACCTCTTCCTGGAAGATTAACTAGTTTATTGTTTAATGCAAAAGAGGGTGATAAAATTAGTTGGGCAAAACCTGCTGGTAATCTTACAATTAATGATACCTTGCCAAATGGCGAAAAGGATACAAGAAGAATTGTCTGCATTGGTGGCGGAACAGGATTA
>JAOLZN010000021.1 GCA_028343855.1 Candidatus Nitrosopumilus sp.
TTGCAACTCGCTCATAAATGGTTTCAGCATCTGAACTCATAATGAATTATGAATAAAAAATTCTCTTAAAAAGTTATGGGTGAATATTTTGATTTGGAATAGGAGTTTTAGATTATAATTCAAATTCTTGACGGCATTTTTCACATTTTGCCCTTTCTTCACCAGGTGAGCCTAAAAGGAAAATTTTTCCAATTGTTTGACATAGAGGACACATACCAGTTGTAGCATTTTTTGGACCTGTACGAATGATTTTTTGACTTTTTCTACGTCCCATGAAAAAACTCACGTGTACGGTCTATTAAGTTTTAATGGCGCGGGGAGAGGGATTTGAACCCACGAGTTCTTGCGAACATAGGATTAGCAATCCTACGCCCTACCAGGCTAGGCGACCCCCGCATAATTAGTCCTAGATGTATCTGTAAATAAATTCATTCGTTATCAAATTATGCAGTGGTAGAATTAATTAGAAGTAATTTGGAATCTTGCAATAATGAGTAAAAAAGCTGCAGTAATGAAAGGAGATGGAATTGGGCCAGAAGTTGTGGATTCAATGTTAAGAGTTTTAAAAGAATGTAATTTTCAATCAGAATTAATTTTATGTGAAGCAGGATCTGAACAATGGGATAAAAATGGCAGAAAAGATGCATCATATATTCCAGATTCAACAATGAAAACATTAGAAGAGGTAGACTGTTGTTTTAAAGGACCAACAACAACTATTCCAGTTCCAGGTGCACCTAGAAGTGTAGCAGTTACATTAAGACAAAAATTTGACCTTTATGCAAACATTAGACCAACTAAAACTTATGATAGATTAACACCAAATAGAAAACTTGATTGTGTTTGCTTTAGAGAAGCAACTGAAGGACTCTATACAGGAGTGGAATCAAAAATTACTGATGATGCAGCAATAGCAATTAGAAAAATTACAAGAAAAGGAAGTAGAAGATTAGTAGACTCTGCAGTAGATTGGGCAAATAAATTTGAAATGAAAAAAATGGTTGCAATTACAAAAAGAAATATCTTAAAACAAACAGACGGAATATTTTGGGACGAAACACAAAAAGCTGTCGAAGGAACAGGTATAGAATTATCTGAAATATACATAGACAATATGGCACAACAAATGGTTATTGCAACTGAACAGTTTAATGGTTCAGTATTGGTAAGTACCAATTTATTTATGGATATTATTTCAGAACTTGCATCGGCTCTTGTTGGTTCAATTGGATTAATTTACTCTGCAAATATTGGAAATAATTATGCAATGTTTGAAGCTGCACATGGAAGTGCACCACAATTTACAGGTCAAAACAAAGTTAATCCTACAGCTACAGTATTATCTGGTGCATGGATGGCAGACTATCTAGGCGAGAGAGAAGTCAGAGATGCAATATTTGCTGCAACTGAACAAGTTATCAATGAAGGTAAAACTGTGACGTGGGATATTGGCGGTAATGCAACCACTACACAAATGACAGATGCAATAATTGAATATGCAAAAAGTAATTTAAAAAAGTAGATAGTAATCAAAACCACATGGTTACCAACGGGTAACTCCACCACATATTTTAACACCCTAATATGCAATGTTTGGAATTATTCGATTTCTATCAAAGGACATAATGAGAGTATTGAATAAAAACATGATTTCTAAAATATGATCAAATGTTTATTTTTTATAATATTTTTAAATAAAATTTCATTTTATAAAATATAATTTCATAATGATTATCAATTAATTGCCTCGACAAGAATTAATTCTTCAAAAAAAAGTTTTTTTTTTGCAATAATTTTAGTTTGTAATCCTAATTTTTGAGCATAATCTATAAGTTTTGAATAATTAGATAATGATGAAGTAACAAAAATGAATTTACCACCTTTTTTTAGATTTTTTAAAGCAGAATCAAATATTTTTTTAGGAATTTCAAATCCTTCTGTTCCACCATCAGTTGCAATATCTAGTATTTCATCTGTTGCCAAATAAGGTAAATTACAAACAATGAAATCAAATTTTGTTTTTATTGCATCTGAACCATTACAACAAATTAGATTATTAGTTTTGTAAGAACTTTGATTTTGTAATACGTCACAATTAATATCAGTTCCAACAACAAAAGAAAAATTTTTACAAAGTAATTTTGTTAAATAGCCAGATCCACTTCCAATGTCCAATGCATAATTACCCTTTTCATTTTCAATATTATTTGCAATGAAAAAAGTATCCTCAGACGGAGGATATTCATCATTTTTCAAGAATTTTTTTAGCAAGATTAACTATGTCATCTCCTGAAAGATCATCTATTCTTTTCTCTATTGTACTTTGTTTATCAAATTGTTTTAAAATATTTTTTACAGTTTTTCTTCTATATGAAAAAATATCATTAATAGTAAGAATTAATTTTTTATCCATAGTAGTTTTCTTAGAGATCTTTAAAATTACTGAATCAACTTTTGGAGGAGGAGAAAAATTGTTTTTTCCAACATCAGATATTTTTTCTATATCAAATGCATGTGTTGCGATAATACTAATTGCTCTCCTATTTTTTGATGTTGCAAGAAGTTTTTCAGCAAATTCTTTTTGGACCATTATTACTCCATGTGAAAAAGAATTTTCTGCAAGCCATTCAATTGCATCTTTACTTTTAGAATATGGTAAATTAGAGACAAAAATTGAAAAAATATCTCTTTTCTTAAATCCGTCTCCTGATTTTAATACAAGATTATCAAATTCTAAAAATTTAGATTTTGCTTTTTTAATCAAATTTTCATCGGCATCAACAGATATGACTTTATGAGCATTTTTACATAATAATGGAGTCAGTATACCAAGTCCAGTTCCAATTTCAAAAACAACATCAGTTTCAGATATTCTAGCTTCTTTAACAATGAATTCGGCTATAGATTTTGAGTTTAGAAAATGTTGTCCCAATAATTTACGCTTTATCATTTCTTGACAAATAGATTCATTCTACTTTCACCAGAAATTTCATCCATTATTCGTTCAGAAATATGTTTAACTGGATCTTTAAATCCAACTCTATCTTGTAAATCCTCATAACTTTCAAATTTCTTTTTCTCTCTTTCTTCTAACATTGTTTTCATGTATGTTTTTCCAATTCCAGGAATTAATTCCAAAGCATGAATTCTTGGTGTTAGTGGTCGTGCATTGTTAAGATATTCTACAAATTTTGTTTCATTAGTGGTCACAATGTTTTCTACAACATTAGGTAATTCGCTTTGTGCAGATGAAGAAATATGCTCATATTCCATTTTTCCAAGTACTGATGAAATTTTTGTTCTTCCCTCTTTACCGATGTAAATCTTTTCGCCAATTTCAAAATTAGAATTTGGGACTCCAAGAACTTCTAAAAGAGTTAAGCGGTCCTCCCCAATGGAAGTAATGATAATACCATCTCGCCCTCTAACAGTAGTTGACTTACCTCTAGGATTAAAATCTAAAACATATGCATACTCTTCATATTTTCGAGGAGCAGATTGGGCCCGATACAAAATGTACTACTCCGGAAAAATTAAGAATGCTCCTTGATTATTTTGAGCATTTTTTCCAGGGTTTCGGCAAGAATTAATTTTTTCCAACCGAATGTAAATGAACGTAATTCAGCCATACTTGTTGGTCTGATATTTACAATTTCAACAGCTTCGTCTTCTGTTAATTCACAATCTTTGATTAGTTTCTTTTTCATGTCTTTTGCATCTTTAGCATCTATGGATACAAATTTTGAAACATAGTCATATGTCCATCTTTGAATTTGATCCATTTCTTCAACGTCAACTTTTCCTAAAATTTCTTTAACTTCAGAAAGTGAGATTGCTTGTTTCTTTTGTACTTCTTCCATAATTATACACCGAATGGTTTTATGTGATCTAATCTAGTGATTAAGGTTTTTGGTTTTTCACCTAATTTTACACTTAGAGTGATAGCACGTCTACCAACATTTGTGATAACACCTACTTTACCATGGTATCTTCTATGTGGTAATCCTTTATGCTGTCTTGGATCAATGATGACAAGTGCTTGTTGACCTTCATGATATTCACGTAACAAAAATGATACTCCTCTAGGGGATCTTTTTGTCATTACAGATCTAGATTTATGCTTAAATCCATGTGAACGACCATGGGACTTCTTAGTTGCCATGAGTGTAAAACCTTGGGAAGCCCTATTTTAACACTTAGGACATATTTCTAAAAATTAGCCAACAATATCAGTTCGAAGTTGACCACATGCAGCTGAGATCTCAGTACCTTTTTCAATCCTTATTGTACAATTTACACCCGAACTTGACAAAATTCTTTCAAATTCATAAACACGATTATTAGATGGGCGTTTAAAATCACCAGCTGTTGGATTGATTGGAATTAAATTGACATGTGAGCCGTTACCCTCTAAAAGTTTGGCCAAGTTATGTGCAATTTCTGGAGAATCATTTACTCCATCCATCAAAGCATATTCAAAAGTTACACGCCGTCCAGTTTTTTTAAAATAATTATAACCAGATTCAATTATTTCTTCCACAGAATTAAGAGTTGCAGTAGGAACTAATTTTTTTCGTAATTCATTAGTTGGTGCATGTAGTGATATTGCTAATCCTATTTGGAGATTCTCTTCAGCTAATTTTTCAATACCAGATTTAATTCCAATAGTTGAGATGGTTATATGACGTTGACCTAATCCAAATCCCCTAGAATGGGTTAAAATTTTTACCGCTCTAATCATTTCATCATAATTTGCCATAGGCTCTCCCATTCCCATAAAAACTAAATTTGTTACATGCTCGCCTCTTGCTCTCAAAATTTCTTCAAAATGAATTACTTGGGAAACGATATGTTCAGCTTTAAGATTGGTTTCAAAACCCATTTGTCCAGTTGCACAAAATACACATCCCATTGCACATCCAATTTGGGTTGAAACACATATTGTTGATCTTGGATGACCACCAATTTTATTTGGTTCATATTGCATCAACACAGTTTCTACAGATTTATCATTAGTTAAATTGAGTAGTAATTTTGTGGTGTCCCCATCATCACTTACAATTCGATGAGTTTCTTTTGCAGAACCAATAGTATAACCAGATTCAGTTAATTCAGAAATTAATTGTTTAGGAAGTTGTTTGATATCAGAAATATTTTTTGGGAATTTATAATATAATGGAAGTAAAATTTGATCTGCCCTATATCTAGGATATCCCATATCAATTACTAATTTTTCCATTTCTTCAGGAAGGAATCGATAAAGATCAACCATAATACAGTATCACAATTCCAAATGATATTAGAATTTAATGAATATGGATTAAAGAAAAATAAAAGAAAAAGAAGAAGAAAAACCTTCTAGAAATTAGAAGTCTTCAGATGTAATATCTGCACCGTGATCTTCTACTGTAGCCTCTACTTCAGGTTCTACTGTAGCCTCTACTTCAGGTTCTACTGTATCTTTAATTTTAGGCTCTTTGGTTTTCTTTGCTGCTTTTTTTGCAGTCTTTTTTGGTTTTTTCTCTGCCTCTTCAGGATCAATAATTCCTGCTTCACCTAAAGCAAATATTACTTCCTCTTCAGGATGATGAGGACTATCCACCATTCTAGCAATTCGTTTCTTACCAGATTTCTTAAAGTAGATTCTGTAAGTACTTGTATGTGCAACTACATTTCCACCAATAGGTCTAGTTGGGTCTCCAAAGAAAACATCAGGGGATGCCATAACTTGATTTGTTGCAATTGCAGCACAATCATATGTTTCTGCAATTCTAACCAACAAATGAACAAAATGATTTAGTTTTTGTTGTCTAACAGATAATGTACCTCTGCCAAGATATTCAGCACGGAATAATCCAACTGCAGAATCTGCAACAATTAATTTAACATTGTGTTCTTCGATTATGGTACCAGCTTCTTCAAGAATTAAAACTTGATGTGCACTGTTGTATGCACGTGCCACGATAATGTTATCCAAAACTTTTTCTGGATCCATATCATGAGCTTGAGCAATTTGAACAATTCTTTCAGGTCTGAAAGTATTTTCAGTATCAATGTACAAAACACCGCCTTCAAGTCCACCTTCTTCTTTACTTTTTTGAACCATTACAGACATTGTATGAGCAAATTGTGTTTTACCACAACCAAATTCTCCATAAACTTCTGTTAGAGCTCTAGTTTCAATACCACCATCAAATAGTGTATCAAGACAATTTGTACCAGTTGTAATTTTACCAATATTTTGTCGAGTTTTATATAGTTCACTTGCACTAATGAAATCCTTAGCAAGTAAGCCACCTTCAACTAAATGTTTTCGTGCTTTATTGACAATTTTTTCAGCTGTGTCCTTTTCCATTCCAGTTATTTCTGAAATATCAACAGGACCTCTAACGATGAGGTCCATGACGTTGTGGACACCTGCATCGGATAATTTTCTTGTAGTTACAGGACCTACGCCCTCTAAACTATCTAATCTTAAATCTTCAACCATACCGTATAGTACGGTACCAGTACTTTATAAGGGTATTGTTCAAAAAATTTATCGTAAAATTACAATAATTAAAAATTAAGATTAACGTCGTTTTCGTCTTTGACCAGGTTTATTTTGTCCTGGGTATCTGCCTAAAGCAAATCGTTTTTTGAAATTACCTTTATTTGCAACACTAGAACTATCGCCTACAATCTTTCTACCTTCTACTTTAGGGGTTTGTCCTCTTACTTTACCTGCTTTGGTAAGTGATCCGTGAGTTGCCATGATTTAATCTAAGAATTAGTGAATTTATGTATTTGGATAATACTACCAATACTTTGCTTTGATAGTTTCAATGACTTTTTCGTGTTCAGGACTCTTTCTACGTGCATATTTCTCCATAGCACCTAATGGAACTCCACCAAGAGATCTGGCAATTGCATTAAAGAAATATCTTTGTGGTCCTTTTGCACCAGTTTTAGTCATGAATTTTTGAATTGCATATTTGAAATTGTGTTGCCACGTCTTGTAAAGAACTCCCAGTTGTGCAGGTGTCATTTCATTTCCAATATTAAAGAAGTTGGATGTTTCAAGTAAGCCAATTGGAACAAAAGTTAGAGCAGTTGCAGTAAACATAGAATCAGGTTGTTCATGTTCTAACTCACTAAGAAGTCTAATAGTATCCCATGAATCCTCAGGAGTTTCATCGTTATCAAGACCCATAATAAGAGTAAATGCAGGAATCCAATAATTTTCATTCATTGTTTTTACACCTTCTTTTACAACCCAATGCCATTCAGATGGATCATATGGAGCAAGTTTTCTATCAGCGTATTTGCCTATCAATCTAAGACTTCCAGTTTCAAATCCTGCTTGGACTCCAATCATATTATCGGGGCCAGCTTTCATAATTCTGGATAAATTAGGAAGAAGTTTTTCATCAGCAATTGCACCGGCCAATGTTCCGTGTGTTGGATTTGTATGCTCTACTCCAGTAGACATGATTGCGGTGAATAATTCTTCTAATGCTTCTCTATTTGGTTCCATTCCTTTTGCAGTTCGTGGATCCATACCATAAACAAAAATATCATCACTGTGAATCCATGCAGATTTTGAACCACCTTTTTTGATGTTAACTTCAATTTCTTTTTTCACTTTTTCTGGAGAATAATATCTCAAAGATCTTAAAGTAACATCACAAAACTTACAGCCTCTTCCACAACCACGCATTACTTCTACCATTCCATGCATACTAGGTTCTACAATATCTGGAATTTCTTCTAAATCAGGTCGATCCCAGAAATTTACAAATCGTCCATGAATTTTTTTATTATTTCTTTCAAATTCTTTAATGTTAACTTTAAAGTCACTTCTTTTTCTAAATGGATCCATATTTTCAAAGTCACCGTTAATCAAATAATTAAAGAATCTTCCAGCATGTCCATCAATTTCAGGTGCAATACCACCAAGCTCACCTTCTAAAATTGCATAAATTCCAAACTCTTCAATTTTTTCAGGATCATAATTATATTGCCAAGTACCAGATGCACCAGAAATTACTTTAGCTTTACTTCCGGTTCTTGCTTTAGCAGCTTTAATTCTATGATGTAATTCTGCATTGTAAAACTCATCGTAAGATGTTTGTTTTCTTCCATAAGTAAATGTCATAGTAACTGGACCCATTCCAAGAGGATCCATTTCATAAGTTCCAATAACTTCAGTTTCAGGTCCAATAAATTTTTCAATGTGATTTGGATGTGCAACTACTACGTCTTTTCTTGCAAAACCATCACGTAACAAACCAGCTTCTAATTTTCTTAATCCATATGGAGCATATTTTGCTGCACCATTGATATCAGGAGACCAATTACAAATAAAATCAAATAGAACTTTAGGAGTTACTTGTTTTCCAAGAATTTTATACCAAAAGCTCTTTGGATCTCTATTTGGGTCTAATGCAGGTGCGCATCCAAAAAATGTTGCCAAAGATAATCCCCTATACGGAGACATCAAAGTTCTATCAGCAGTTAAAACGATTTTTGGAGTTCCCATTCCCTTCACGCAAAATATTTGATGATTGATTTTAAACCTTACTGGTAAAACTCAATAATCTTCAAGAATTCCAGCCTTATTTCGATGAGAATAGCCAAATTCCTTGTTTTGAGAGAGATGAACACCATCAAAAATAGTTCCATCTTTACATGCAAGATCTTCACCCACACAGCAACTACCACAGATTCCGACACCACATTTCATCATCCTCTCAAGACTAGCTTGAACAAAAATTCCTCTAGAGTGAGCAGATTGAACAGTTTTGTACATCATTTTTTCAGGTCCACAAGTATACACTCCATCAAAATGAGTGTCACTAACTAATTTTTCAACCACATCAGTGACAAATCCTTTTTCACCATAACTACCATCATCAGTACAGACAATCACATTGTGAGAGTTATTTGTTAAAAGATCATTTGCCAAATTTTCAAAGAAAACCTCGTCTTTTGATTTTGCACCAATTAAAACAGTAACATCATCGGTTGGTTTTACATGAGTTAATAATCGCATCATCGGAACAAGTCCAGTTCCTCCTCCAACTAACAAAAGTTTTCCTTGTTTAATATCAAAAGCATTTCCGTAAGGTCCACGAACACCAATTTTTTCTCCAGTTTTAATATTGAATAATCCAGTTGATGCTAAACCATGTTTTCTTACAGTAAATGCTGCCTTTCCAGATTCATTAGAAATCATTACACTCATGGGTAATTCATTAATTCCAGGAATCCAAACCATCGCAAATTGTCCAGGTAGAACATTAGACATAATATCATCAGAAAAATATAAAGTTCTAACAGTAGGAGTTTCATCAACTACTTTTTCAATTGTAACAATAGTTGTATGATTAAAATTTCTTTGCAAGTCCCACCATTTCCTCTATTGTAGAATAATTTTTCTGTTTCATGTATTCCAATACACCTTTGTTGATATCATCAAAGACATTAATCCAATTATCACCTATTGCACTACCAAGTTGAATAGCAGAGGCACCAGCTAAGAAAAATTCAATTGCATCTTCCCAAGTAGAAATTCCACCACATCCAATAATTGGTATATCGTATTTAGAAGAAATTTCATAAACACATCTTAATGCAATTGGTTTGATTGGCGTACCAGACAAGCCACCATATTTGTTACTAAGAATTGGTCTTTGAGTTTCAACATCAATTGCCATTGCTCTAACAGTATTAATTGCAGTAATGGCATCAATTCCAGAATCAATTGCAGTTTTAACAGTATTAAGATAATTTGTAGTACCCAAACCAACTTTTGCAATTACAGGAGCAGTAGTAGAATTTTTTACAGTAGTAACTATTTTTTTAACCAATTCAGGATCATCTCCAACCTCTAAACCAACTTTTGCAACATGTGGACAAGATAAATTCAATTCAAATGCAGTAACATTACAATTTTTAAATTCATTTATCATCATTTCAAAATCTTTAGGAATAGAACCAACCAAACTCACAATTATTGGTACATCCTGATTTGGTTCAATCATTTTAGCAAAATTTGAAGCCCCAGGATTAGAAAGACCAACAGCATTCATCCAACCACCTCCATTTACACTAAAAATAGTTGGATTTGGATAACCTTCCCATGGCTCACTACTAAGAGACTTAGTGACAACAGCTCCAGCACCTGAACGATATAGTCGATTAAATACATCTAGAGAAATTCCCAAAATTCCAGATGCAAGCATAGCAGGTTTATCTAATTTCATTTTACCTACAGAAGTTGCAAGACTAGGTTCCATCAGGATAGATAAATCTAGTTTCGAATATAATAGTTGATTTAACGGTCTAGTACATTTTTTAAAGGTGATCTAGGTTCAACTATTCATGTATTCAGTAGTTTTAACGGAATTAGGAATATCAGTTTTTAATGATGGACAAGTCGATAAATCATTTGCATTTTCAAATCCTGTTAAAGAATATTTAGCAATCAAAAGCAAAGAAGCAAAATTGAATGAACTGGTAAATTATTTAGCTAAAATTCAAAGAGGAGTTTCAGTAAGTGATGAATCATTACTTGCTATTTTGAAAAAATTTTCAATTGATTGCCATATAATGAATTTAGATGAATTAGAAAAAGTGCAAACAACAAAACCACAAATTATTGTAGATTCAGGATTTGCATCAAATCTTCAAGACACACTAGGAAAGTTGAGAGAATTCGCTTTAGGATTTTCATCATCAAAAGTTACAGAAGTATCACAAAGTCCAGATCTTCACATCATTCAAGCAATTAATTCATTAGATGAAATTGACAAAATTGCAAATGGATTAAGTTCAAGACTCAGAGAATGGTATGGATTACATTTTCCAGAATTAGATAACATGATAGATAGTATTAACGGATATGCACAAATTGTAATGGCAGGAAAACGGGGATCATTATCAAAACAAGTTTTTGAAGAAGCAGGTTTTCCAGAATCAAAGGTGGAGATGTTATCATTAATTTTATCAAAAAGTAGAGGTGGTGACATATCAGATATTAATTTAGCAATAGTTCAATCAATTGCAAAACAAATTTTAGATTTTCATGAGTTACGTAAAAAACTTGAAGAACATGTTGAATCAGAAATGGTAGAAATTGCACCAAACCTTTCAGCTATACTTGGTAGCGCTGTAGGTGCAAGAATTTTAGGAAGAGCTGGAAGTCTCAAAAAAATGGCATCAATGCCTGCCAGTACAATTCAAGTATTGGGTGCTGAAAAAGCATTGTTTAGAGCATTGAAAACAGGATCTCAACCACCAAAACACGGATTGTTATTCCAACATGCAATGGTGCATGCAGCTCCTAGATGGCAAAGAGGTAAAATTGCACGAGCAGTTGCTGCAAAAGCAGTCATTGCTGCAAGAGTGGATGTATACGGTGAAGGATTGAATCAAACTTTATTGGATAAACTCAATATCAGAGTGGATGAAATAGGTAAAAAATATGAAAATCCAACTGAGAAA
>JAOLZN010000022.1 GCA_028343855.1 Candidatus Nitrosopumilus sp.
CTTTTCCATACTCAAAGAATTTAATATAATTAATTATGAAAAATCCAATTCCTCCTGCACCAACAATTCCAAGAATACTAGTTTGACGCACATTATAATCAAACATGTACAATATTTGGCCAAGTAAGTGAGATGCAGATTCTGGTAGTACAACATAACGAATTAACTGAAATTTACTAACACCTATTGAACTTACAGCATCCATAGGATCAGAATCAATTGTTTCAATTGATTCGTATTGTAATTTTGTAACAAATCCTATAGTATACATCACAATTGCCAAAACACCTGCATACGGTCCCAAGCCTACCATTATGACAAATAGTAGGGCCCACAAAATAGAAGGAAATGTACGGATTATTGCCAATAATGCCCTAGTAGGAGCATAAACGAATTTGCTATTCAAATTTCGTGCAGCTAACATACTAAGGGGTAAACCGATTACAACTCCAATAACAGTTCCAATAAATGCCATTTGAAGTGTTTCAAACATTGCCCATAATGCAGTTGGAATATATTTTAAATCCTCAATTATTGATTCTGCAACAAATATTTCAGAAATAATAACACTCAGATTTGGTATACCTTCTGCAAAATCCACAGGATTTGCATCTACATTGTATGATGCAATTATGACTAAAGCTACAATTACTCCTATGACAAGGTTATTCTTTGGGGTCAGTATTATGCATCTCCATTATTTCTTCAATACTCAAATCACCTGTTTGAAAATCAACAATAGTATCGCCTTCAACACCAATTTCTAAAATTTTTTGTCCTTCTTTAATCACTGCTACACGATTTGCATATTCCAATGCAAGTTTCATATCATGATGTACCATAATTGCAGTCAAATTCATTTTCTTTTGTGCATCTAAAATTAAATCCATTATTTCTCTAGATGTTACATGATCTAGTTCTGAAACTATTTCATCTGCTAAAAGAATGGTAGGTTTTTGCATCAATGCTCGAGCTATAGCAACTCTTCGTTTTTCACCACCACTTAACATGTACGCCTTTCTAGATTCTTTTCCAGATAAACCAACTAATTTTAAAATATTTTTTGCTTCTTGAATTTCATTTTCTGGAAACTGTTTCAAAACAGATTGCATTAAATTTAATCGAGGTAATGCTCCAATCAAAATATTATCCATTACACTAATATTTTTTACAAGACCTAAACTTTGAGGAATATAACCAATAGTATGCATCATTTTTTTAAATTTTTTATTATTCATATTGGGAGTTAAATAATCAATTTTGATTGAACCTTTGCTAGGAGTCATCATTCCATTCATTAATTTCAAAAGTGTTGATTTACCTGAACCTGATTGACCAACAATAGCATAATTTGTACCTCTGTCAATTGAAAGATTTACTCCTTCCAAAGCATAACTTTTAGAATCATATGATGTCCAAACATCATTCATTTGAATAATTTTACTTGTAGAAATTAATGAAAAAGGGGGGTTGTTGGCCATTTGAATTTACAACAGTTCAAATGCGCCAGTTTTTATTTGCTCTTATCATATTTGTCGAGGATTTTTTGGTCAAGACCAGTTAAGGCATCAATAAAAGTTCCAAATTCACCAATATGCATAGTAGTGGTTGTTGGAACTAATGCCTCAGCACCATACAAATCAGTTAGAATTGAATTATGCTCATCATAATTGAGTTTAATCAATGTGCTAACTAAATTATCTTTAGTTGGTTCAGACATACTAGAACTTACCATAAAGACGTGTGATGGTACAGGTCCAATTGTAGTAACTGGACGCAGTTTTGCTTGGTCTTCTAAACTAAGGTATTTTTTTGGAGCAATATCAGATCCAAATGCAACATCAACATCACCATTTAGCAGTAAATTCAATGCTGCTTTGTAACCACCTGCAAAAGTATAACTTTCAAAGTTATTTGCAAGTGCTTGTTCTAAAGCAACAATATCATTACCTTCAATGTTGATATGACCATCAGTTACTAAAGTTCCCATAGGTCTTACAAACCCGGAGGAACCAGTGATACTAGTAAATGCAACGCGTTTGCCAACAGTGTCTTCAATTGTATTAATTGAATCATTGTCTGCTGATGTCCAAACAGTTGCTTGATAGTTTACCTTACCCTTGACTAATTCTGCCAATACAGCTTCTGCACCTGTTCTTTCATGGGTAATCCATGCAGGTCCAGTATCCATAAATGCAGCATCAATATGACCAAATCGCATTCCTTCAATGATAGCTTCATAGTTTGTTGGAACAACTATTTCAACATCAATTCCTAATTCAGATTCTAAGAATTTTTCTAAAACTTGAGCTTTTGGAGTTAATTCATCAGCTTTTTCAACTGGAATAAATCCAATAGTTAAAGAATCGACGTCGATTGCATTTGCATCAACAGTAACATATTCAACCTCATTTGTTGTCGGAGCACTCATCATTGTAGATGAAACAGCTAGTGTAGAAACACCAACTATTGCAAAAACAGCAACTAATGCCAGAATTATGTTTTGGTTCATTTAATTCAAAATTAGTTTTAGCTAAGATTATTTAAAGAACTAGATAGTTTCATTGAGTTATTCTAAATTTATAGAATAAGAATTATTGTTATGTATGAAACAGACAATTTTTCTGTTCAAATAAAAAATCATGAGAAAATAATTTAAAAAAATAAAATAGTCCAATAAACCCATGTAATATTATGGAGATAATGGAAATAATCATTCCAGGTTTAATTATATCAGCAGTAGGCATAATGATAGGAACAAGATTATGGATAATGTTCAGAAAATAATTTTTGGACTTAGATTTATTTTTGTAAAATAACCTTTATTGTTTGATCACTAGACAAATCATAGATAATAAGTAAAATACAAGAAAAATATTATTTTTAATGAAACAGTATGGATAATGCAAAAATTGCTTTAATTGCAGGATTTGGAATAGTTGTAGTGTTATCAGCAGTCATAGTAATTGTAAGATAAGTTCAGAATTTAATACCAATTTCAGTACATTTGTTTAGGAGGTATTAATGAAAGTATCATGAGAAAAACATTAGGTGATTATAATATTGAAAAATCATCATCTACCGATTTAAACAACATTAGTTGGTCACAAAAAAAGCAAAAGAATGAAGACAAGCCCAGAAAGAAAGAAAATCTAAAAACAAATCTAACTGTTTCTGGAACCAATATTATTTATAAAAAAGACGAAGACCAAGAGACCACAATTAAGAAAGTGTTTAAAATAGAAAATCAAGAAAATTCTGAAAAGTATAAAGAGAATACAGGAAAGAGGCATGAA
Source organism: Candidatus Nitrosopumilus sp. (assembly GCA_028343855.1). Taxonomy (GTDB): domain Archaea; phylum Thermoproteota; class Nitrososphaeria; order Nitrososphaerales; family Nitrosopumilaceae; genus Nitrosopumilus. Next base: position 3,297 of record JAOLZN010000022.1, read on the forward strand.
AATACAGCATCATCATTAGGTCAAGTAAAAGAAAGATCATACAAGAGACCTGGAAGGTAAACTATCCATACAAATGAAAATTAGTTGAAACAGTTTTTATAAATAAAAAAATAGTAACAATTAACTGAAAATGTCTAGAATTAAAGAGAAATTTAATGAATTAGAAAAAAGAAATGAAAAAGCATTGATTTCATACATTATGTTAGGATTTCCAAATGAAAAAGCCACAATGCAAACAATTAGAGGCTTAGTAAAAGGTGGAGTAGACATTATAGAATTAGGATTTCCATTTTCTGACCCATTAGCAGATGGGCCTGTAATTCAAAATGCAAGTACCATTTCACTTGAAAAAGGTACCAATGTTTCAAAATTTTTTAACATTGTAAAAAAAATTAGAAAAGAAACTGAAATTCCACTTGTGCTCATGACATACACCAACATTCTTCACCGTATGGGATATCAAAAATTTATCAATGATGCAAAAAAAGTTGGAATCGATGGATTTATTCTTCCAGACATGTCAATTGGAGAATCAAAAGACTATCTTCAGGCTGCAAAAAATAATGCAGACACAATATTTCTAATTTCACCAAATACAAGTAAAAGTAGAATAGAAAAAATTGCCAAGGCATCAACAGGGTTCTTGTACCTTGTTGCAGTATTCGGAACTACAGGAGTAAAAACAAGTATCAAAAACTATACACTAAAAGCTATCAAAAATGTAAAAAACCAGACTAAAGGTAAAATTCCAGTTGGGATTGGGTTTGGAGTGTCAACACCAGAAGATGTAAAAAAATACATCAAAGCAGGAGCTGATGCAGTTATAGTTGGTAGTGCATATTTGAAATTAATTGAAAAAACAAAACCAGAACAACTTGAATCAAAAATTGCAGCATTTACAAAAAGTCTAAAAAAGCAAACTCTATCTCAGTAGTCAGCATATACCTATCCATACAAAACATACAAAAACCAGATGTTTATTTCAATAATGTGCAGACGAAGTTTATTTTTGTCACAGGTGGAGTAATGTCCGGGCTTGGAAAAGGAGTTACAACATCATCAATTGCAAAATTATTACAGTTATCAGATCAAAAAGTTTCATGTATCAAAATTGATCCGTATCTAAATTATGATGCAGGAACAATGAATCCCATAGCCCATGGAGAAGTCTTTGTCACAGAAGATGGAGGTGAATGTGATATGGATATTGGTAATTATGAGAGATTTCTAAACCAAGACATTTCAAAAGATCACAACATAACAACAGCTCAAGTTTATTCATCAGTAATAGAAGCAGAACGAAAAGGAGAATATTTGGGTGCATGTGTACAAATAATTCCACATGTCACAGACGAAATTAAAAATAGAATTAGAAAAGTTGCTGAAGATGAAAAATTAGATTTTCTTATTGTTGAATGTGGTGGAACCGTAGGGGATATCGAGTCACTTCCATTTCTAGAGGCATTAAGACAAATGAGAGTAGAAGAAGGACCACAAGGAGTAATTTTTGTTCATGTCACATTAGCACCATCATTGGATGTGGTAGGAGAGCAAAAAACAAAACCTACACAACACAGTGTGCAGGAATTAAGAAGAATAGGTATTCAAGCAGATTTCTTAGCAGTCAGATGTACAATGCCATTAGAAGAAAAAACAAAACAAAAAATTGCAATGTTTACCAATGTAACTCCAAATGATGTTTTATCATGCCATGATGCAAAATCTATTTTTGAAGTTCCTCAGATGCTTTATGATCAAGGAATAATGGACTCAATATTTACTAAATTTGGAATTGTTGGAATGGTTAACGCATCAGCTAATTGGGACAAATGGAATAAGATTGCTGAAAACATGATAAACCATGACGATCAAAAAATAAAAATTGCAATGGTAGGAAAATATGTGACACTTGCAGACAGTTATGTCAGTGTCAATCATGCATTAAAACATGCAGGAGCTGCAATTGGAAAAGCAATTGACATTGATTGGATTGACTCAGAATCAATAACAGATTATAATCAACTAGGAAGTTATGATGGAATTTTGGTTCCAGGAGGATTTGGAACTAGAGGATCAGAAGGAATTATTCAAACTGCAAATTATGCTAGAGAGAAAAACATACCATATCTTGGAATATGTTTTGGATTCCAATTAGCAGCAATTGCATTTGGAAGAAGTGTAATGAAGTTGAATGATGCAAATTCTACAGAAATTAATGCAGAAACAGGAAATCCAATAGTGGACTTGCTTCCAGAACAAAAAGATGTTTCAGATATGGGAGGATCACTCAGACTAGGTGCAAACGAAGTAATTATTCAATCAAATTCAATTGCTGAAAAAATTTACCAATCTACAAAAATCAGTAAAAGACACAGACACAGATATGAAATTAACAAAGAGTACATTCCAGAATTTGAAAAAAATGGATTAGTCTTTACTGCAGATAGTGATGATGGAAAAAGAATGGAAATGTTAGAAATTCCTAGTCATAAATTCTACTTAGGGGTACAATTTCACCCAGAATTCAACAGCAGACCAGGATTTCCTGAAGAAGCATTTTCAGCATTTATCAAAGCAGCATCAAATTAAGAATCATTCAATTTTAGAAATTTCATAAATTTTTTGTCGAGCATCCCTAATGGAAACTTTCTTTTTTACATATCCTTTTTTCAATAAATGACTTAATGCTAATCGAACAGTTCGATCAGGGAGTAATGTTTTATTGGCTAAATCTTTCTGAGTTAATTCTCCTTCATACTCTAATGTTTTTAATAATAATTTAGAACTTGGAGGCATACTTAGTAAATCTTCAGCAAGATGAACTTTTTTGGCCAATGCGGAAATTCCAGTTGTATCCTTTTTCAAACGAATAATTTTTGCAGGAGGTATGAATTTAGAGCATTCAACTGTCTTTTTGACTTTATACCTATCCAATCCATCTAATACAACTTCACAATGTAATCTAGCAGAAATATCATCGATTTCAATGAAACTAGAGTTAGAAACAATTATTGGTCTTCTAGTTACATCAAGAGAATTTACAGAAATGATTTCAAATACAGAAGAATCCTGAAACAATACAGGTCCTCCAACAGACATGGAATATGCAGATGAACCAATAGGAGTAGAAACAATTATGCCATCGCCATTATCATGCCAAACTTCATCACCATTAACACGTAAGGTGTGTTCCATCAGCATGGCACTTTTTGATGAAAAAACAGCTACATCATTTAAAACTGGATAAACATTTTTTCCATCAATTTTTACACCAAGTCTAGGAACTTCTTCAACACTGTAGTTTTGTTTTTTTAAAATATCAACATAAGAAGAAAACTCCCTTAATTCAATTTGAGCTAAAAATCCACTAGATTCCCCTTCATTGATTCCCAATACAGGAGAAGTGGAATCAAAAGTTCTATGAAAATAATTTCTAACCCCTTTATCTCCACCTAAAACAATAATGCAATCAGCAGGTTTGTTTTTTGATTTTGTAATAGTAAATGAATCAATATCAGAAGAATTTAATATTTTTTTAATGGTTTTAGAAGCAACTTCAGAAGTTCCAGAACCATAAATTCCAATTTGCATTAGTGTACAAATCCTGAATGGAGAATAAAAGAATAATGATTTAATCCTGTTAATTTTAAGTATTTTCTAAGCATAATACAGCCAGAAAATGTTGTATTGAAAAATCTAAGGAGTAATTTCAGGTAAAGGTGGAACTATAGGTCCTGCAAGATCTATTGCCTTAAGCAATGCTCCATTACCAGATGGATTTTTTATCATAGTGTAAACCAGGACAGAACCTGCGCCAGGATTCTCACCACATTGAATTCCAAACCATCTGTCATCAAGGTAATCCTCTCCATAACCTGCAAGTTGACATGCTGGATATGCTGAAGAAGTTGAATGAACGTTTACAATAATAGAATCGACATCAGTTAAATCTTCCTGAATAGTAAATCTTGAAATTGTAGGGAAAACTGAACCAGGACAGAAACCTTTTGCGCCAGGTCCACATGGCTTGTCACCCATAATCTTTGTTTCAACATATTCTGAATCAGTAACCATACTACCTAATCGTTTTAATTGGGATTCCATTTTTGTGACACTTTTATCTAAATCCCTTATTGTCTCTTTTAATTCAGGAGTAGGTTTTGCAGATACAGCATCTACACGAATCATTCCATTATTAGCTAACCACTCAATAGAACCTAAATATTCTGAATTTGTAGCTTCACCTGCTATCCAAAATCCTGCCAACTCTTTAATCCAAGAAGGAACTGTTGCATCTGCAGCATATGCTTCAGGGGATGATATTTCAATTGATTGAATTCCTGCAATGGATGCAATAATAATTGATATTGTTGCAATAAGTATAATTTTTGTTTTCAAAGTTAACATAAATGAATTAATTTGATAGTATTTGACTTTTTGTGTATTAAATAATTTTAATTATAAAAAAATAACTAGTCATCAGGAGTTTCAGGAACTATAACAACAGTGCCAATCATCCAAGGGTGAACCATACAGAAATAATCAAAAGTACCCTCTTCTTCAAATGGAAATTCAAATGAATCACCAAACATAAACAGGCTAGAATCAAAGTATCCATCTGGACCTTCAGCAGGACTTCCACTGGTTACAGTATGAGGTGATGAATCATCATTTGCCCATATAACACTCAGTCCAATTTCTTTAACTAAGGTTGATGGTAAGTAACATCCATCTTCGGTGGATTCACATCCAGGCATACTAGAACCCTCTGTGAATCTAATCACTTGAACTAGGTCACCATCAGCTACTGGTAGTAATTCCCCGTCAACGTCATAGAAATATTCACCATCAATTTCAGTAAAAATTGAATCTGCAGGAACAGAAGTATCAGGAACAGAAGTACCTCCTGGAATCGGTTCTAAATCACAATATGGATGGTGTAAACAACTCTTATCAGTTGATTCACCAGATATAGGACTTCCACCATCAATCATAGATGGGAAAGAGGTTGTCCCAGGATCAGCAGGGATAAAGACTCCCATGAATTCTGCATTATGAAGATTTGTTCCAAGAAATGATATCTCATCTCCACGTTCACAATCATTAAAAACAGAATTAGTTAAATCTGCATCTTCAAATGTTGCATCATTAAAATTACTATTACAAATTATGACATTGTTCATACTTGCACCATTAAATTTTGAAATTCTATCTATTGCATAACCTGCTGAGCCATCAACATTTCGGAATGTAGAATCATTCATGTGTGCATTAGTAAACCATGCATCAACAAGTAATCCTTCATCAAAAATAACTTCTGCCAACATTGCATTACTAAGATTAGTACTTTCAAGATTAACATGAGTCATGTCGGAATATTTTAAATTAGCATTTTGTAAATCAGAGTGAATAATATTTGCAAAATTAAAACTTGCTTCAGGCAAATATGCATTTACCATAGAACCATCATGCATACCAGCACCATTAAAATTAGCTCTTGGCATTTTTACATTATCAAAGTTTGCACCATTCAAAGTAACACCTTGGAATTGAGTATCCTTACCTTTAGCATTTGTAAAAATAGCATCAGTTGAATCAGTTATTCCAACATCTGTTGGGGGCAAACCTGAAGGGTCGCCAAATTTAGCATTGTTTAACATAGTATTGGAAAAATCAGTTCCAATGGTAGTACCATATCGAATTTTAGCATTAGACAAATTTTCACCAGAATAATCACGTCCATCTAAAATACAATAATCCCAATCAACACCAGGATGTGGTGGTGCAGGAATTCCGGAAGGATCATAAATTTTAACTCCATCAGAATCAAGCTTCCAACAATCTTTAGCAGTATCAAATGAAGAATCAGCAGGTTTTAGTTTAGGCTTCATCAAATCTTCAGTAATTGGCACAGCTTTTTGTTGTTCAACAATAGGTCTGGCATTATCTTCAGTAACATTTGACATTCCAACGCCTAGACCTACAAAAATAACAACTACAGCCACGGCAACAATCATTCCTAATTTGTCTGCAGAAGTCACAGTTAGCATTAGAAACAGTGGTTTAAAAACAATTATCCAATAACAATAATTCCATTTCTAACAAGAAATTCCAATCCATTGACAAATGATTCATCATCTAGCGTACCATCTGCCCACCATCCAGCATTATTTTTTACCCAAGGGGGAACTGTACCACCAATACTGTCAGATTCAGGAAGGTTTGGAATGATTATAATTCCATTGCTTATCATGTATTCAATTCCAGTAACAAAGGAATCATCATCAAGTAATCCTTGATTCCACCACTCTGCATTATTTTTAATCCATTGTGGAATTTCAATTAAATTCCTATCTGTAATGAAAAATGCATCAATTTTTCCATAACCAAACATGTGATTGTAATCATCCTCCATCAAAACTGCTTGTTTGTTTGCATTTTCTTGTAACTTTTGGATTATTTGGGAATTAGATAATTGTGATTCATGTTCCAACAATAATGCAACTGTTCCTGCAACATGAGGAGCAGCAGCAGAGGTTCCATAGAATGGATTCTCTCCATATGCCAAAGTCTCAACACCATCCGGTGCTACAACATTTGGAACATCCAATCCATGATTTGTAGGTCCCTGAGATGAGAAATCCTCCAAGTAATCATCCAAGTGATAAACTGCACCCACTACAATTGCTCCTTGTGCATCAGTTGGAACTCCAACACTTCCTTGAGGAGTACTATATTCTAAAATATCTGATGGACTAAAAATTTCCAAAATATCCAAAGGAGTATCAAATCCCCAATAACTAATGCCCACATCATAAGTTCCCACAGTTTCAGGCATAAAAGAAATCCATTCAAAAGCATTATCTTTTGTATTTTGAGCATTTGCAGAATATGCTACTCTATCACCATCTGGTCCAATTAATGTCAAATCAAAATCACTAACAGAATTTGATGGTAAGTCACTCCATAACAAATACATCACAATAGGTTGTTGAGAATCAATTCTATCTTGAGTAACTAAAACAGTTAATCCCTCATCAACTTCTGAAAATTCATGCCATCCATTATCATCATTATCAACATAATTTCCTTGCCAGTGAGTTTCAGCATAATTACCAGCAGACAATACAAATGGAATTCCACTATCAATAACTTGTTGAACTTTTTGTGTCATCAGACTATCACCATCTGTAGAATAACTAGTCCATCCTGCAGACATTGTCATAACATCAACTTTATTCATTGCATAATCTACTGCATCAATAAATTCCAATTCAGTTCCAAAGGAATACAAGTATAACTCAACATCAGGTGCCACATCTACAATAATTTCAGATACTGCAGTACCATGTACTACTTCAGATCCCAAACCAATTACAGGAATTAAAGAATCATCAAAATTATGTCTAAAGGATTTTGATTCAGAGACATTATTTTTAATTTCAGAATTAAATACATCAAAAGCAAAATCAAAAACTGCAATTTTTATCCCATTACCAGTAACTCCACTATTTTGAACGAGATCTGCATTAATTGATTCAACTCCTTGAGAAACACTAATCACATTTTGAGTAGGAGCCATAGGTGGACGCAAGTTTTCAACACTAG
>JAOLZN010000023.1 GCA_028343855.1 Candidatus Nitrosopumilus sp.
GAGATTGAAGTATTTAAAATTATTATATAATTATTTCAGATTATTGTTAATTTAATTATAAATCTTAAAACAAATATTAGAAAAATATGAAGAAAAGCATATTTTGATCGTAGAATATCAATGAATGTTAATTGGTTAGATAGGGGAATATGTTGAATACCTTTCATTCTAATTTCAGATGATTAAAACGGTTTGACATCTGAAATAGATTGCTGATACCAATTAACATTACAAACATTATTGAAGATAGTTAATGAGAATAAAATATGACAAAAATGATATTCATTAAAGAAATCATTAGTATTGAAAAAGAACCAAGACTATGTCCCACATGCCAAAAAGAGGATAGATTAGAAAAATATTTGATCAGAGAAGAAAGATCGGGCGGTAGAACAATCTTATGTTCACGATGTGAAGCACTAATTGTAATAACCACTAACAAGTTGATAAAGCCAGAATTATCATCAATTAAAGGGGATACAATAATGCTAAAAGAACCACATTTGATACGGAAAGTTACATATTAAAATTAAATTTTAAGTAAAAATCAAAACCATATAATAACTAGATATATCAAAACAGTGTATGAGTGACTCATTAACTACATACGATGAATTGAATGAAGATATTCAATTTACTGAAGATGAAACAAAAGCACTATTGAAATTAAACGAAAAAGAAATATTAATTTTAATTCTGTCTGAAATGAAAAAACAAACAGAATTAATGTCAAAAAAATAAAATTTTAAAAATTATTCTTTAGATTTTGCAAGTAATTCCTTTATGACATAACTTCTAACATTAGCAAATTCCCATTCTTTTAAATCAGCTAATCTACATTCCTCTTTAATTATAAGTCCGGCAAGTCCATCACTCCAAATATGACGTTTCAAATCATAAACTTCTACAATTTTTCCATGCTTTGTAATTTTTATTGCACCATGACATCGTTTAATAATTTGTAAAGCTACCCTATGATAGATTTTTTCAAAATTTGCCATAATAGAGATTCAATTCTTTAGGTGAAAAAGGTTCGGATTTTAAATGCAATAATAATATAGAATAGAATTGGATAAAAAGTGCTGATGATTAATCTAACTCTCTAAGCTATACTGATAAAATGATGAGCATTGCCGAATTATGAAGCATTTTTTAAATTAACAATGGTCATGGCCACAATCACAGGAAGTGTCATTACTTTGTATGGCTCTTAATTTCACAACTATGTCATCATGAATTTTTAGTAAATCAGTAATTTGATTTTTTAATGCTTCAGTGTTCCAATTTTCTTGTTGTAATGTTCTAACAGTTTCAACAATTTCAAGATCAACATTTAGGATATTATCCATTAATTCTTCTTGTTCAGTCATAATCAATGATCAATTTACTTGGAAAAAAACTATTCTAATTTGTATTGTCATTATGCTTCCATACGTTCTTTTAACAATTTTTTCCTTACCAAAATTGGAATTTTATAATATGCACCTAATGCTAATGCATCTGATGCACGATGATTTCGTAAAACAAGATCCTTTTTTCCAGTAAAGTAAAGATTTGCTCTTAAAACATCTCCACTTTCATAAATTTTCACTTTGACTAAAGCTAATTCATTTTGTTCACAAATTTCTTCAATCATTCGATATATGGATGGAGCATCTTCACCTTCAGTATCATCAAAACTGGAAATATGTTTTGCAACTTCCCCAGAAAATGCACGCATATGAAATTCTTTTCCATTATCAGCTTTTAAAACAACCATCCCTTCAACAGCATACGGATCTACAAATCCTACATAGTCAAGAGTAACTGAATCATAATCAGGTTCAGGAGCTTGATCGATATCCATTGTATTACGCATAAACTTTGGCAATATTGTTTATAAATATAGCAAATTTTTCAGATCAAAATTAGAAAAAATCTTACAGTAACGATCAGTGCTTAGTATTACCCCAAATTATTTAAAATCCCGATATAAGGTAGCTTAATGTCAACGAATCCAGAAAAAGCAGTTTCGTATGTTTTAAGCAAATACGTTACAGAATACATGAGCAAAGATGTGTTGATGTTAGACATGAAAACTCTAACAAGAGAAGCAGCTACAATGCTACGTAGTTATGAAACAGATGACATAGTTGTAATTGATAGCAAAAAATTTCCACTAGGAATTGTTACAGACGAAGATATTCTCAGTAAAGTTAGTGATGCAACAGTTTACGCAGAAGCAACCACATTAGAAGAAATTATGAGCAAACCGCTAATTACAATTAATGAAAAATCGACATTACAAGATGCATTACATATAATGCGAGACAATAATGTTAGAAAACTTCCAGTAGTTTCAAAAAAGAACCAAGTAATTGGAATGATATTGCAATCAACCATTGCAAATGCGATTAGAGATGCAACTGCAACTACACCTAGACTGCTAAGTCCGCCAGTAAAAGCAGTATTAGGAAATTTAGGATTTGTGTTACAATTTGCAGGGGTTTTATTATTAGTTCCAGCAGTTGTTGCAACATTATTAGAAGATACAATTACAGCTTCAGGAATTTATTTAACAACAGTTCTATTATTGGTAACAGGATTTTTCCTTAACTCATATGGTGAAAAATCAAGTCTGAATTTACAACAAGCATCAATACTGGTATTCTCCAGTCTATTTTTGTTATCATTGTTTGGTACCATACCATATCTTTATGTATTTCCAAGTGATGAAACAATGGTTGAAGTATTTGCAAATGCATTCTTTTCAAGTGCTGCAGGATTTACAACTGGAGGAATTTCATTATTTGATGAACCAGAAAAGTTATCACAAAGTTTCACATTTTTCCGAAGTTATACACAACTAGTAGGAGGAATGAGTTTCATTTATTTAGTAATAACAGCATTTTATCCAGAATCAAAACTACAGGCAATGAGGGGTTTCATATCTGGTAAAACACTTCACATGAAAGAACTTTTTCTTACAATTACAGTAATTTTTGCAATCTATATTATTATTGTTGCATCATTATTATACATATTTGGAGAACGGAATATTATAGATAATTTTTCGTTGGCGATGAGTACTCTGTCAACAGGTGGATTTACACCAACATCAACTATTCTTGAAGGATTGCTATGGCAAGAACACATTGTCTTAATGGGTGCAATGATACTAGGAGCTTTACCGTTTACATTCCACTATGCATTTGTTAGGAAAAAATTCTTGTCACCAAAACTAGGAAAAGAAGTATTAGCATATTTTGCAATTTTAGGAGGTGCAACACTATTGTTTGCAGGAATAAGTGGATTAGATCCAATGCAAAGTGCGTTCTATTCGGTATCAGCTAGTACTACTGCAGGATTACAAATAGAAAGTTTAGCAGGTCTAAGCGGAGGAGCACATACTATTCTAATAATTTTGATGTTCATTGGAGGATGCGGATTTTCAACTGCAGGAGGATTGAAGATTTTCAGACTATTCCATCTAAGAGACTTTAGAGCATTCATTTCAAAAGTAAGAAGATCTAAATTATCCAATCAAAATAAAAAAGAACTCATATCAACATTGATCATCCTTGCATTATTTCCAACCATTTCTGCAATTACAGGGGCACATCTTGCAGCAATAGAAAATGTTCCATATCAAGATGCATTCTTTGAAGCAGCAGGAATAATCACAACGGGGGGATTATCAGCAGGAGTAATTGATAGTGAAACAGATCCTGCAACAATGATAGTTTTAGGATTTTTAATGATTTTTGGTAGATTAGAAATTATTGCAATTATCTATATTTTTGTGCCTAGACTAAGTTGAGAACAATTTAATTCAATTAAAAAGAAAAGAGTATACAAGAGATAGAAATGTCAAAGACCAATCAGGGTAAAAAATTAATCATTATAGGATTCAGTTCAATAGTAATCCTGTTTCTATTATATGGTAGATATCAAGATCCGGAATTATTTACGCCTAGTGCATTAGAGTCAATACAGAGAATAGCTCTTGGATTTTACATTACAATGATCATATCTATTGGAGGAATTGGATATGGAATATACAAATTTCAAAAAAGCAAAATTGAAAATCAAAATAAAGACATACTTACAACAATTTCAATTGTTACTTCAAGTAAAAAATCACGAAAGATTTTTGTAATTGCATTTATTGGATATGGAATATTTTTTTCATTAGTTTCAGGAACTCTAGTATATCAACCAGAAATTAATTTTGTTACACATTATGGAGCAACAATTCCTTCAGGATTTATTGCACCTTGTTGTGATGGTCCAGGATACATGCCAAAGATAATTGTTTATCTTACAGAACATGTGGGATTACAAATAATTCCTATTAATTTAATATTACAAGTTATTGTATCGTATTTAGTAGCGGTAAATTCTTCAATAGCAATTAACGCATACACAATGTCTAAAAAAAGTAGAAGTGCAAGTACTATCGGAGCTGCAACAGGTTTGTTTATTGCATGTCCAACATGTGCTGGAACATTCCTATCAATATTCATTGGAACTGCAAGTGGAATTGGTCTATCCATATTATTGACACAGTTACAAACATTGTTCATAGGATTATCAATCCCAATACTTATTGTGACACCATACATTATGGCAAAAAAATTACAAAATTCAGATGGAAGTTGTAAAATAAATTTTAAGAGCTAAATGCCTTGACTTCAGGAATTTTATAATTACCAATATCATAACCATCTCTACGAAGAAATTTCAAAGTTAATTTGTAAATTAATTCATCATGATCCACTTTTTCCAATATTTCACTCCAAAGAATTTTATCATTTTTTTTAATATGCTGTTTAAATCCAGGATTTAATGACTCAGCAATGATCTTACACTCATCCATTGTTTTTCCATTTTTATATGCACGAACACGCCTATCACAACTATCCATAAGGAGTAAATGTAAAAATTGTAAATAAACCTAGATTGCAAAGATTGGAACAAATACTAGATAATTTAAAATTAAAAAATGGTAATAGACACAACTGAAGAATATGTAGATTTTTTCATTAATCTCAACATGGGAAAAAAAGTAAGTTTGTTAAGTTTTGTCAACAATGAAAGAATGGTATTAAAACAAAAATTAAGCAATAAAGTGAATTCAAAAGAACCAATAAAAAAAGGCATTAATATTTTAGAAATTTTAATTAGTGAAATTAGTAAAATTGGAGAAACTGAAGTTTTGAAAAAATATGATAAAAAGGAACGAATCTAAATGGATAAAAATTCCGAAATAATTAGAATAGAAATTATAAGGATCCTTAACGAAAATGGGAAGATTAGAGGAACAGAATTAGCTAACAGAGTAATTAAAAAAGTAGGAAATGAAAAAACAGTATACAGAGAAATTAGTTCCCTTGTAGAGACAGGGGAAATAGAAAAAAAAGTTCATAGTAGAGCACACATAGAATATGAATTAATTAATTTACACGAATCAGCAAATAATCAATTAAAAAATCTACATAAAGAAATTAACATAATTTTTCAAGAAATAAATAATTTTAAACAAACAAGTAAAGAGGAAAATTTTTCATTTCATCAAAGAATAAGATCCATAATACATCTAATTCACATAATACAATCAATAGACAGTATTATGAAATTATTATCATTTTACCCAATATTTAAAAAAGATAAAATGTTTTCACAGATAAAAAGAAGAATTGATGACAGTTGGCAATCCATTATGGAAAATATAGCACATCAACCAGAAGAAGATTTTCTAAATGAAATTCTAGGTAATTTAAGAATGTCACAAATTGATTCTAGAAATGTAAATTAATGATTTTTTAATTTATCCAACACAATTTTAAAAATTTCATTATTATCTAACAAAATATACGGTAAATTATTTTCTTCACATGCCTGGCCACTTTCAGTATCACGAGTGACTAATATCATTTGATTTTCCTTTGCATAACTAATTACTGAATAATCAGTTCGAAGTTTGTAACCTTCAGAACGTAATTTTTTTACACTATACGCGTCAAACCCCAATTCCTTAAGTTTTTCATCCCAACCATCATCCATTTCATCAATTAAAATTTTCATACAATTATGAAATTAATTAATAATATTAGTCTAATATGCGTAATTTTCAAAATTTTACTCAAAATATTATAGAAATAGGTTTTTTTTCAGCTAAACGCTATGAAAAATTTTACACTTTATCAATAATAATAATTTTTTAATTTCAGTTAATGTCAAGAATAGAAGCATACGACATCAAAGCAAAAAAAAAGGTCACCATGAGAAATCCACAACCATATTTAATGAAGAATGGATCATGGGCATTAAAAGGAACTAGTTCAGAAACAGGGATTTCACTATTCAAGATAGTGGGACGAAAAAAACCTACAATATCACAATCCCGATTTGAATCATTCAAAAATTTGTTTGTAAGCAGACAATGTGAATGTGAAAAAATCTGCTAGTTTTATTTTTTATAATTTAATTATAAAATTTTAATTAAAGAGTAATTGCCACGTAATAATTATGAAAAATTTCACAAACGATCAAATCAGAAAATCAATATTACTAGAATATGATAGAAGATCAAAAGGAATATCCAGTAATCCAGAAATGCATATGTATAATTTTCCAGAATTAAAAGAAATTGATAATAAAGAAATTTATCAAAATGCAAAATATCTAATTGATGAAAATTTAGTCAGAGGGGGAATCGACGAAGAAGGAGAAAAGAAGTTTCCATGGATTACACGATTGACCCAATTAGGAATAGAATTACTAGAAAAAGAGGATCATTTGACATAATGAAGATAAGTGAAAAGATCAACTACTTATTTCCAAGAACATAAGAGATGTTATGGATCAAAAAAAAGAAGATAAATCAGAAGAATCAAAGAAAAAACACATAACATACTACAGATCATTAACTAAAATAATTGAAGATATGAAAAATGAAATTAATGAGGAGGGTGAACCTGCAATTAAAGAGCATCTCAACAGCAGAATTGATGCAATGGAAAAAGATAGAAAACGAATTAGAGATTTATTTCCAAACATGAAGAAGGAAGAATGGGATGTCAACACCAACTGAAAAAAACCATAACAAACATTTGGATTTACTACATGATTACAAAATACATTTAGTGAAATATGTAGAACAATTAGAAAAAATGGATAAACAATCGGAATTCTTAAAACAATGGAATGAAACCACCATAAAAGATAGAAAAAAAGAGATTCAAGTAATTGATAAAATTTTAAAGAATGTTATCAGGTTTTAGTCATCATATTTCTGCGTTAGATCATAAATACCGATACAAATCTTATCCATATGAGTAATTGAAACACCATCTATCCAAATTACTTCCTCATCAATTGAATAATCATTAAATGGATTTTTGCAATTTGAATTTACAAATAAGATTTCATCATGAATTAGTTTTTCAATTATAGTTTGTTCTGATTTTGAAAAAACATAGTTACAAGTCATCAAATCTACATTAATTGTATAATTGCCATGTATAGGATTAATTTTTGATTTAATGAATGGTTTATTTTGTTGTTGACATTCTCTGTAATGTTTATCGTATTCAAACATTTTAGAATCCGCAAGATATTTCTGAGATGTCATTAGATTTGAAATTATACAAAAACCAAAAAAAAAATTAAATGTTAGCAGTAATTTTCTTTATTTTTGTAATGAGTTTGATTTTGGTACTCATTGGTGTTTCAGGCTCCATTGTGAAAAATACAATGTTTCTTTTTGTATAAATTACTAATTGAGAAACCTTCTCTCTTTCAACATGTATGTATCTAACTTTACCTAATGAACGATCAAATTCTTTTCTCATGGTTCTTCTCTGTGCAACTTGCTTACAGAAATGTTCTTCTTCTTTCTGAGAGTTAAGACTAGTTTGACCTTTCTTCATAATGCCCTCACGAATATTTCCCTTAGAATCAATAATTGCTGCAAATCTCATTTTAGAATTCAAACCGACTATATCTTCAACAAGTTCTAGTAGATCAATTTTCTTCTTTGCAGCCATACTAACTTCAGGATGTAACTCGTCAAATATAAGCTATTAAAAAATAAAAAAATATTTCATTAGATTAGTCGCGACTTTTAGTAACAGATTGATAAAGAAGATTCAATTGAGAAAACAGCAAAAAAATAAAAAAATAAAATAGACAAGAATATTACTTTATGATATACACATTAGAATCCAAACTAGTTATTTATTAATTGGAAATAAGATTGAAAATTATGAAAACAGGGATGCCATTAATAATAATAGGTATTAGCATGTTCGTCATAGGATTAATGTTATTTTATCTAATTGAGCCAGGTGAAAATGACAATTTAGAATTCATAAAAAATATGGGTACATTTGTGGGTTTAACTGGAATGGGGGTAACATTAGCTGGAATTTTACTATATTTGATCAGTAGAAACGAACAACCAATTAAAGAAAATTATGATGGCTAATGTAATCAATCTAAAATTAAGTTTAAAATTCAAACAAATTTTTACAAATAAACTATAATAATACAAATAACAAAATTTTGTAAATGACTAAAAAAATATGGCTTGGAGGAATATATCTCAAAGATCAAGGAGGATATGAAATAATTTTAAAATCCCTCATCCATTATAAAAAAAGATTACAAACCATTCATGCAAGTCCAGAATTAAAAGAAGCAGCAGCAATGTTTGCCCCAGTATTACAATCACAAGCTAAAAAAAGAATTCCGATGATTGAGAATGTAAAAGAAAAAATTGAAAAATTCTTACTTAATTTAACAACATGTGAATCAGTGGAAGAAGATTTAGAAATTTTGCAAAAGGCATTGGAGTGTAGAAAATCAGATATCGAAAAAGCTGAAAATACACCTGACGATTATTTTATGAAATTATTAGGTGATGCTCAAAAATCTAAAAAAGATTTAGAACCAATTGAGAATGCATTAACAAAAATTAAAGAATATTCAGATTAATCCTACAATCCTTGAAGATACCAATCACAATATGGTAAAAGTAATTTACATTGTTTCTTCTTTTCAGATTCAGTTGAAAGTTCCAAAATTTTTTGAACTTTACCTTTAAGATACTCAATTGTCAAATCACTCTTAAATTCAAGCATAATTTTATCTAAAATTTCTAAAAATTCTTCAGATGAAACATCATCAAAATTATTCATGATATGATTTATTTTAATTTCTAAAGACATGATATTGTTAATTTTTCTCATGTAGACAATTTAAACAATATCATCATCATCCCAAGTTAGTCGAAACTTTCCAGTAACTCTAAACATGTTAAATTTTGCACCATTTTTAAAAATTAATTTGTAAGATTTGTGTGAAGTATCCTCTACTTCCAATGATACATTGTCTTTTTTAGTTTGAAAGACAATAGGATTGTTAGAAATTTGATCCCATTCTTCATCATCAAAATCCATATAGAATTTAGTATAAAGTAAACCCATTAAAACTCATAAAATCTTCCTGAATAAAAACTAGATAAAATCATGTTTCAGGAACATATTGAGGGACATTAGCCTGATGATAACTCACAATTGTTGGAAAAATTAACTCATAATCAACATCATTTTTAATAATTTTGAAAAGTTGTGAAATTAGCTGTTGGATTGTTAAATGTTCATCACGATATAGTGTTTTTTTTGGATTTTTTATAGAATCTAAAATAGTAAATCCATTATCAGTTAATAAAAGACTTTTCAAAATAGTAGTACCAACCAGAATCTTCTCATCAATATCCTTGTGAGGAAAATCTACATTCAATTTTTTAATTTGTAATTTTAGATCATGGTATGTTTTGTTAGTATTTTTTTCCAATCGTTGTTGAGATTTCTCTTTATAGTTTGGAGTAATCACATAGAATTTCATATTTCCTTTTTTTTCGACATAAACAATTTCTTTTTCTATTAATGCATTACGTGTTTTCTCAAAAGTAGTTTTAGCCATATACTGAGGAACAATGATTTTTAGTAATCCATTATGATGTAAATCCGCATTATCATTTATGCATTGTAAAATTATCCTCTCACGCTCATAGTTTTTCATATTGGGCTCAATTTGACTCATCATATGTAGGTCGACCTATATTAAATGAGTTAACTATTAAGGTTTATTGTCTAGCATTAAAAAAATAGTTAACGAAATAATTCCAATTCTTCAAGAACTTTACTCATGGAATGTTTCCAACGTCTCATTTCATCTATTTCATGAGGTCGATTATCTTCCAAATCCTTTTTCTTTTTTAATAATTCTTGATATCTCTGATTATCAACTCTAACCATATGCAGAATTTAAAAATCAAATGATATTATTCTTTAGGAA
>JAOLZN010000024.1 GCA_028343855.1 Candidatus Nitrosopumilus sp.
GCAATAAGCTCAATCTTTGTATTATTTGCTATCGCAGCAGGTATGGCCTCAATGGCACCAGCTGCTTATGCAGACCACGCCGAAGTTGCAATTGGTGCAGTAGAAGAATCTGGATTCTCACAAGCTTGTGTTGAAACAGGTTGTTACACACCAATGGTTGCAACAGTTGACGTCGGTGGTGTTGTAACCATGACAAATACTGATCCAACAGGAGTTCACACATTTACATCAGGAACTGTTAACGGATTTACTCCATCCCCTGACGGTACATTTGATACAGGTGTACTAATGTCTGGAGATGCATTTGAATGGAGTCCAACTGAAACAGGTACAGTACCATACTATTGTATGTTACATACTTGGATGGTTGGAGAAATCATAGTACAAGAAGTAGCAGCTGAAGAACATGCAGATGATCACGGTGATGAACACGGTGATATGGAAATGTCTCATTCTGACGAACCAATAATGGTTGAAATTTCATCAAACACTGCAGACGCAGGTGAAATGTTAGCAATTGATTTAACATTCACAACAATGTCTGGAGAAGGTGTTGAACATATCAACTACAACATCCTAGCCACTCAAAATGGTGAAGTTGTTTTAGAAGCAAATGATGTTCACGACCATGATGGAATTAATGATCACATGACAGCTCCATTACCAGCAGCAACATCAGATGACACACCAGTAGAAGTTGAAGTAATTTTCAACGGATACGGATTGCCTGATGGTGAGAAAACAGGACCAATCGGTCAAGTAACAACAATGCAAGTTGTTCCAGAATTTGGTACAATTGCAATGATGATACTAGCTGTTGCAATCATAAGCATAGTAGCAGTAACTGCAAAATCTAGAGTCGTTCCAAGATTTTAGGAATTCCTCTTTTTCTATTTTCTTTTTATTAAACCAATTATCGCTAAGATAATTGCTGCTGCTGCAATAGATAATGCAAATATTGCAAAGTCATATCCTACTCCACTATTTGATGAAGTAGTAGTTTCACCAGATTTTAACTTAGACATATCTTGTTGTAGAGAAGATATAGCATTCTTTAAAGCAGAAACATCAGCAGAGCCTTCACTAGCTTTTGGAGGAAAATCAAGTACGGATGTACTTTCAACATCCTCAATAGGAATTTGGATATCAACAACAACTCCACGAATTTCGCCTTTCAAATCTACAAGATAACTTCCAGTTTTAGTTGGAATTATAGGTGAAAAATAATATCCAGGTTTTGGATCGGAATTAATTTCAATATTTTTACTTGCACCACCATACATTACTGTAGCATCTAGATTTTGAAATGCACTTGTAATTCCTCTATAGGTTCCTTCTTTTTCTCCAGTTTCAATAATTTTGAAAACAACGGAATTACGAATTCCCACAACAGGTGGTTCTATACCCCACCCTGCTTCAATTTTGTATTGTTCAACTTCAACAGTAGTATGGGCATAAGATTGTGTTACCGCTCCAAAAGAAATCAATAATGCAATAAGACTAAAAATTACTACCTTCACGACCATAATTTACCTAATGCCATTATTATCTTTACGTGGAATGGTACAAATTTCGAATGAATTAAAGATTCTTTAAATTATCAAATTAGCCTAAGTAAGTAAATGAAAAAAATTCTCATAATATTACTAGTATTATCAGTTTCATCAATTCCATTTGTATCAGCACATCCATTTACAGATGAAACTATTCCCAATTTATCGTCAAATGCACCAACTGGAGTTTCAGAAGTAATTGTATTTTTCTCTGAACCAGTTGAACTAGAATTTAGTACAATCAAAGTTTTAGATAATAATGGAAATCAAATTGATAATAAAGATACAAGTCATTATGAAGATGAAAAATCATTAATTGTTACAACTAGTCCATTAGAAGACGGAGTATATACGGTTACAACTAAAGTTTTATCAAAAGTTGATGGGCATCTAGTTCCTGGTGCATTTTTGTTTGCAGTTGGAGATGTCATCATTGATCCAAAGTTATTGGAAAATCAAAACTCAATTGATTTAATATTTTATCCTGAAGCTGGTGCAAGATTTCCAGGAATTGTGGGTCAAACAATTGTTTTAGGAGTTGTCATTGCATCATTAATGATTTGGGGTACTCAAAATAAACAATCAATCAAAGAGGAATTAGAACAAGTTCAAATTAAACATCATCAAAAATTCATGTCTATTACTGGAATAGGACTCATGTTAGTTTTTATTTCAAATATTTTAATGATAGCCGTACAAACTGTTAGATTAGAAACGTCACCAATAGAATCAATTGAAACTTACTTTGGAACTATTTGGCTAGCTCGAATGATAATTACAATTGTTTTACTTGGAATATGGTTTGTATTAGATAGAAAAACAAATGTAACAAAAAGAATTCAAATTCCAATGCTTGTTGCCATGTTGGTATTAATTTCAACTTCAAGTCTAATTGGTCATGGTGCAGCAAGTGGTGAAACACCAGCATTAATTCTAGATTATATTCATAATTTAGTTGCAGCAGTTTGGATTGGTGGAATATTTTATTTTGTTTTTACATTATTGCCTTCGTTATCAAAGTTAAAAGAAGAAAGCAGAGAGAAAATGAGCCTTGCATTAATTCCAAGATTTTCAATTGCATTTATCATATCAATTGGGATTGTAATAATTACAGGTCCATTACTAATGTGGTTCCTAGAAAGTGATGTGGGATTAATTACTGAATCAGTTTATGGGCAATTGATTATACTAAAAATTACAATTGCAAGCGTGATGGTTGCTTTAGGAGGATTTTTCCAATTTAGAGTGCAAAGAACTGCTGAAAAAAACTTCCAAACTGGAAAAATTAATGTCCATAAAAAACTAAGAAGATCACTTAAAGTTGATGCAGCATTGGGAGTTGTATTATTGGGAGTGGTAGCATTGCTGACAAATGGTACTTTGCCTGAAGGTGAATTCCGAGATGCTAGTGCACAAGAAATTATCTATGGATTTAAAACCATTGAATTTACTGAGAATGCAAAATTTGAGATTCAAATTACACCATTTTCAAGTGGAATAAATACAATTTTAGTACAAGTTAGTGACTTTAATAATAATCCAATATACGACGCAAATGCAATTAAAGTGAAGATGTCAAATCCATCAAAAAATATTTCTCCAATTGAAATTCCAATGGAAATAACTAAAGAAGAAAACAACATTCCAATAGAATTTCAAGGTGAGTTAACATTTGGATTTTCTGGAGAATGGCAATTAGAAATTGAATCTCAAAGAACTGAAAATGCAAATGAATCAAAAATAGTAAATGTTTTAGTTAAACCAAGATTAGAAAACATACAAACTCAAATAGTTGAATATGAATTTCCAGAAACTGGAAAACCACTCTATCCATTGTATGATGGAAAAAATTCTATTTGGATAAGTGATCCATCTGCACCAAGATTATGGGAATTCTCACTTGAGACACAAGAATTTTCATCTTATTCATTTAATGGTTTAGCTACAATGTTTCTTACTATGGATAATACTGGAAAAATATGGTTTACAGATTCTCCAAGAAACCAAATTGGGTATATTGATTTAGAAACAAAAGAAATTACAACAAAAACAATTCCAAATCTTGATCCAGTGATGGCAGATAACAAACCAATTTTCATTCAAGCAGATTTTGATGACAATATTTGGATTACAATTGTAAATAAAAATAAAATTTTGAAGTATATTCCAGATGATGATGTCTTTAAAATTGTGGAGTTACCGGAAAGAGATTCATTCCCATTTGCATTATCAATAGATAGTGATGGAGATATTTGGTATACTGCAACAGGCATAGGTAAAATTGGACAAATTAATCCAAAAGAAGGAAAAATAACTCAATATTCAAAACAAATTCCTCTAAATGGACCAGAATACTTACTTTTTGACAAAAATGAAAATGTATGGATTGCAGAACATACAGGTACGGCAATCACAAAATTCAACCCAGTTTTAGAGACATTTGAGAGTATTTCAGTACAAGATGAAGAAGCACTTCCATTTGGAATGACATTTGATAGATATGGAAACATTTGGTTTGCACAACATGTGGTAGATAGTATTGGAGTTTATGATCCTGATAACAATGATTTGAAGGAAGTTCCGATTTCAACTGAAGGATCTTTTATTCAATTTATGACATCAGATAAAAATGGAAAAGTATGGTTTGTGGAACAAGAAGGAAATAAAATTGGTACTGTAAACACAATAGAAATTCCAGTAGATGTTTCACAAGTTACAACAATAGATAGTACTGAAATGAAATATACTGAAATTGCATCACCATTAATTGCATTAGGGATTATTGCAACATCATTATTTTTTGTAAAAGGCATTTATGATAAAAGAAGATTAAATTCATTGATTAATTCTTAGATAGTAATCCTGCGGATTTAATTCCCATAGTTACAGCAAGTACTCCAATTGCAAATAAAACAATTGTTCCAGCCGGAGTAATATCAAAGACATATGAAATTAAAATTCCTGCAATAACAGAAGATACTGCAATAGTCATAGAAATAAACATAGTTTGTTTAAAACCTCTACCGTACATTATTGCTGTAACATTTGGAATTACAAATAATGCTGAAATTAATAATACACCAACAAGTTGAACTGCTGTAACAACAGTTACTCCTGCTAAAATTATTATTAAATAATTAATTTTGTCTACTTGAACTCCACTAACTTTAGCTTGCTTTTCATTAAATGTGGAATAAAGAATTTGTCTGTATAATAACAAAATTATCATTAAAATTACTCCAGTTAACGCTACAATTGCTACAGTATCATCAACACTAACAAGAAGAATGCTGCCAAATAGAAAACTAAAGATATCAAGGGAAAATCCACCTGAAAAACTAATAATTACAAGCCCAACTGCTATGCCTGAGGACAAAAGTACTGCAATTGATGCATCCCCAGATATGTTGTATCGTTCTTTAATTTTTGTAATAAGTAATGCACTGATTATTGATACACCATAGGCTGTCCACAATGGATAAATTCCTGCAAAGAGACCCAATGCAATTCCACCAAATGATGAATGTGCAAGGGCATCACCAAATAAAGAATAACGCCTTAAAACTAAAAACAAGCCCATAACAGAGCATAAAATTGCTATTGCAGTTCCAGCAATTAAGGCTCTATGCATAAATGCATAGGTTAGAATTTCAAAGGACATGATTAATGATGGTGCATATGTTCCTGCATTGATGCTTCAGAATATTGTTTAACAAGTTTATCATCAGAAAAGAATGTTTCAGATTTACCATGAAAAAATAATGTTCGATTTAAGCATGCAACATGATTTGCTAATTTATTTACGGCATCCAAATCATGAGATGACCAAATGATTGTAATTCCTTGTTTAGAATTTAATTCCTTAAGAATACTAAAAAACAAATCTATACTTTGTTGATCAACTCCTGTACTAGGTTCATCTAAAATCAAAATTTTTGGATCATTAACTAATGCTTTTGCAATAAATACACGTTGTAGTTGTCCACCAGATAATTCACCTATTCTTCTATTACGAAGTTCATGTATCCATAATTGTTGTAAAATTTCATCAACTTTTTTATCATCAGATTTTTTTCTTAATCCCATTCTTACAACTTCACTAACTGTTGCAGGAAAGTTATTTTCAAATTCAGGTTTTTGTGGAACATAACCAATTTCTTTACGATATGTTTTTGATTTTTTAATATCCTCATCAAAAAATTTGATTGTTCCATCATAGTTTGTATTTAGACCTAACATTGAATCAAAAAGAGTAGATTTACCTGCACCGTTAGGTCCAATAATACCTAAAAAATCGCCTTGTTTAATTGCAAAACTAACATCATCTAATGCTGTTACATCTGGATATTTGACTGTAAGATTCGATATTTCCACAGCATTTAGCATAACCCTTCTCCATTTGTCAAATCTCCAACTTTTTTAATACTTGGATTTTTAGCTATCTGTCTTGCTTCTAGAGCTCGTTTCATAGCTATCTTGGATAATTCTTCTGGATTTATTTCACATTTACCATCTGTGATTCTTACTGAAATATTGTGATTGTATGTATCTGAATTATCATTAATTAAAATCTGGACTTCGTTGGGTACTTGATTATCTTCATTTTTTAAATCTCCATTTTTTTTTGAATCCATTTTTAACCTATCTATTGTTTTATTATTAATAAATCTATAAAAGTTTAATAACATTTTGTATAACTTTTAATGTTTCTTAATAACAGAATTAGTATGCCAATAGTTTCAATTTCATTAAATGATGAAATTCTCAAACAAATTGATAATTTACAGTCTACAATGGGATTTTCAGGTAGATCAGATGCAATAAGGGCAGGAATACGAAGTTTTGTCTCTGAGGAAAAACAAAAAGCAGATCTTTCAGGTAATGTTAATGCCATTTTGCTAGTAGTACATAATGACGAATATGACAACGAAGTAACTGGAATCAAACATTCCTATGAAGATCTCATCACAATGCACTTGCACAATAAAATTAACGAAGAAAAATGTATGGAACTTTTTATTTTAAAAGGGGAATCAGAGACAGTTACTGCAATAACTAGGAGTTTTCAAATTAATAAAAAAATGGATACCATAAAGTTAGTTGCATTATAATATTCAATAATCAGAAAATTATTCTAATTTTTTCTTAATTGGATGACTTTAATGATTCCAAATGCTGGAAGTCCGATGTACATTCCAAGGTTCAATGCAATTACTGAAAGTCCGAGAACTTCTGATTCAGATTCTGTGTTCTCCATTAGTGTTAGTGATGAAAGCAGTGGAGCAGTTGCAAGTTTTACTGCTTCTTTAAACATTGGATTTTCATGTTCCATATCTGCAATGTATGATGAGATTGTAGATTCATCGAATGCTATAATTGAAATTTCATCATGATCTGGATGTGCATAAGCATCTGATGCCATAGCTGCGATAGCAAATAATACAAAGATTGAGCTTATTGCTTTAGTCTTCATTATTTCCCATATCCACATAACAATGTGAAAATTAACGATATTTAACTATTAGATACCTTGTAATCCCGTATCAATATTTTAAAATTAATATCGTTTTTTAACCCAATAAAATCTGAATCCTTTTTAATTTTATTCAAAAAATGTTCATGTCCATTGCCTTCATGTTCGTGTTCATGATTATGATGATCATTTTTGCTTTCTAATTGTAATAATTTTGAAATTAACATACATGTTTGCTTATACTTTTGTTGTTTTACAGTAGATTTTGCTTTTAGATATAATGAGTTCATGTCTTCAGGATTTTCTTTGAGAATTTTATCAAAACACAAAATTGCTTGTTTATATTTTTTCAATAAATGTAAAGAATAACCTTTGTTGATGATGGCATCTGTATTGTCTTTTTCATTACGTAATATTGTAGTAAA
Source organism: Candidatus Nitrosopumilus sp. (assembly GCA_028343855.1). GTDB lineage: Archaea > Thermoproteota > Nitrososphaeria > Nitrososphaerales > Nitrosopumilaceae > Nitrosopumilus. The sequence goes on from JAOLZN010000024.1 coordinate 7,452, forward strand.
ATGCATTAATGCCTCTTCTGGTTTCTTCAGATTATTACATGCTATGCCTAAACGAAATAGGGCATCAAAATCATTAGGATCATGTTTAACTGCTTGTTTGAAACATTCGTAAGATAGTCTAAATTTTTCAATTTCTAAAAGAGAGTTACCAAGATTACATAGTGAATCAATATCATTTTTTTTCTTGTTTAATGCTGATTCAAAATATTCAATAGCCCTATAATGTTGCTTTTCTCCTGCATAAACAATTCCAATATTATTTAAAATCTCAATATCTCCAGGATTAATTTTTAATGCATCTTTGTAAGTAGAGATTGCATCATCATGTCTACCTAATGCCACAAAAACATTGGCTTTGTTACAAAGTGCATTTGTATCATCTGAATTTATTGTTAGAGCATGATTAAATCCATTTAATGCATCATCGTATTTTCCCATATCGTATAATGTAGTTGCTTTGTTATACCATCCATCAAAATCATCAGGATTTTGATTTAGGACTTTTTCTAATTGTTCAATAGATTCTTCATATCTTCCTAGTTCTGCAAGACAAGTAGCTTTGTTTGTTATTATTTCTGAATTGTTTGGTTCTTTCTCTAAAATCTTTTCAAAAAGTTCAATAGATTTTTCAAACTTTTTTTTATCAAAATTATTAATTGCTTGTTGTAACAATGAATCAAGTATCATGCAACTGCTACTCGTTTCATCATTGCATTTTCTGGAACTATGTGTATTTGTTCTTTATTGTCAACACAACTAAAAGAAATTCTAGAACATTTTTCAAAATAGTATGTCTCTGAATGTTCTTGATCTCTAAATAATAACACTTCAGCCTGGGGTTTTATTGCAAGCCAAGTTAAATTATTGTTAACTATTCCCAGACATTTCCAATCGTCAAACTTTGGAACATATATTGTCAAGAGGAGCACTCTAATGCTATTTGCAAGTTATCTACGTTTTGTCTCATTTTATCAAAGTATGTTGTATTTGGATCATCTTTTGCTGAAAGCGACTCTAATGGGCTAAACAACAAAATATCTCCTCCTAATTCAGTTGCCAATCTTTCAGCTACTCTTGGATTTCTGTTTTCTTCAGTAAAGAAATACTTTATGTCATTATCTTCTGCAAAGTGTATCAATTCTTCAATATCCTTAGCAGTTACAGGAGTTTCAGGACTGAACTCCTGTATCACTGCCAAGGTGTTTAGGTCATATCTTTCTGCAAAATACGAAAATGCATTGTGGAATGGTACAAACGTGTCTTTTGCACAAGAAGATACATCACTGCGGATTTCTTGATCCAATTGATCTAATTGGTTGGCATATGAAATAGCATTATCATGGTAGATGTCTGCATGTTCAGGATCGGATTCTTTCAAGTGATCTGCAATCGTCATTACCTGAGATTTTGCCAAAATTGGGTCAAGCCAAATGTGTGGGTCGTAAGTATGGTCCATGTCTCCTTCTTCCTCATGGTCATCATGTCCATCTTCTTTTGCATGGTCATCATGTCCATCTTCTTTTGCATGGTCATCGTGTACATCTTCACCAGAAACTAAATGATGAATTTCTTCTAGTCCTTCTGCACCTTCCATATGTCCATCTTCAATTTCATGGATTAAATTTTCAATATCTTTAATTGCACCTTCATGTCCATGTCCGTCTCCTTCATGTTCACCTAGTATCTCTTCAATTTCTTCAATAGATTGTGCTTGAGTTATTTCACCTGCTTCAAATTCTTCTATAACATGTGCAATCTCTTCGTAAAATTCTTCTGTATGTTCATCGTGTCCATCTTCTTTTGCATGGTCATCATGTTTTTCATCGCCATGACTTCCATGTGAACTATGATCATGTGCTTCACCTTCCATCAAGGTAACTCCCTCAGAGGAGTCAACAAATACGATGTGATCAAAATCTGATGAAGACATTATTTCATCAATGTATGGTTCAAAGTTTACACCATTGTAAACCAACATATCTGCTTTAGTCAAATCAACAATAGTTTTTGGTCCTAACTCAAATGAATGAGGATCCCCATTTGTTGGAATCAATATGCGTACATCTGCAGCATCTCCTGCTACACCTTGGGTAAATTGGTATAATGGGTAAAATGTTGTATAAACTAGAAATTTCTCTTCAAGAACAACTGGTTCTTGATCAACTGGAGCAGGTAACGGAGCAGCGTCATTTTGGGTTCCCATAGATACAAACAATACTGCAATAATCACAGCTGCTGCAATTCCTCCTCCAATAATTCCAATTTGAGAACCTTTCACGCACGAACTCTACAAATGTTATTAATAAATGTGTAAATTGTTAATAATAATATATATACTAAAAATAATTAATTATTAAGAATTATTATGAAGTTTAATAATAAAAAAGTTCAGATTATTAATTGTTGTAAATACATTAAATATCAAAAATTGAGTAATTTCAATATGTCAAAGATAGTAAAATGTCCTAGTTGTGATTGTCATATTGTTGTAAATGAAAAAGGACAAAAAGAATTCTGCATCAAAGATGAACGTTAGTCTATTTTTATTTGTTAAATCAAAAGTGATTCTATTAAGATAACTTAACAGATTTTACTTTTTTACTAATTTCGTAAAGCATCATTGCAGGTGCTGCAATGTACATTCCAAGGTTCAATGCAATCACTGAGAGTCCAAGTCCTAAGACTTCTGACTCAGTTTCTGCACTTTCCATGATTGCTAATGTGGAT
>JAOLZN010000025.1 GCA_028343855.1 Candidatus Nitrosopumilus sp.
TTGTAATTAAAACAAAATTCGAAAAAAATAAGGCAAAACAACAAGAAACAGGCAGAAAACAGATTATCAAAGAGAAGAAAAATTTGGAATTACTAGAAAAAAAGAGTAAAAAGACAGATCTACAGATAAAAGAGAAAAATCAAAAATTAAAACAAAAACAGAGTAAAATCAAAAAGGATATCGTAAAAAAAGATAAAATCCTAAAAAAATTATCAAAAAATAGTAACAGCTCAGTTAAGAAAGCAAGTAAAATAATTGTTAAGAAAATAAAATAATTTAGGCAATTGGGAGAACTTCAATTTTCTTAGATTGAATAATCTTTAAAATTTTTGGAATTGAAAGATTTTGTCCAATAGATGCATTCCAATCTGTTGAGTCAGATTTAACTGCTTGGCCCCCGACAATAATACGGATTTTGTATTGATCATTAATTTTTTGAATCATTCTCTGAGCAGATAAAATATTCTCATCAAGGGTCACAGAAACAAAAATGCAATCAGGATTGTTATATTCAATTGATTCCATAATGGAAGATACAGGGGTAAAAGGAGATAGATTGTAAACTGTGTTTCCTTTAGATAAAAGTTGAGATTCAAGTACTTTTGTACCCAAAGTATGTTGTTCACCATAAGGTACACAAATTAAGATTTTTTTCTTAGTCATTTTTGTAGAATTATTTTCTAAAATATGATTCATTAAATCTTGTATTGCATTATAACATGTTGTTTGAGTACCTAAATCAATTTTTTTAGAATATCCCAAGGATTCAATTTCATCAATTAAAGGAATTAAAACTTCATTAAGAAATGAGTCAAATCCATAAATTTTCTCATATGATTCAAGTAAAGAATTTGCTTCAATATAGTCACCATTTTTGAATGATGAAAGTAAATCCTTTTGAAGTTTTTGAGTAATTTCAGTTTGAACTGTAGGTTGAAAATATTTCTGATTCATAAAATAGTCAGAAATTTTTTTAGAATCCCTATAATCACTAGGAATGTCATTTATGGAAACATCAGATTCTATGCCTAAATACTTGATAATGGTTTGTTTTGAAGTCTTTTTCTTTGCATCCCAGGCACTTTTTACAAGATACAAGTATTTTTGTCCACGAATGGATTTCACTCTCAGATATGCCATGAATAACATAGTCTTTTAGTATTTAATCCGTTTACGCACCTTGATGAGTATCTAAATACTTGATCAAAAGGATTCCATCAATATGGTACATATCACAAACGAACTACATTTAGTGGCACCATGAAATTAAATAAAAATCTCTTAATACTAGAAAAAATCTGAAAATATATCGAAATGAGTTATACTGAAATTGGTCATGAGCATTTAGAAAAATTAGAAGATACACACATCTTACTATTTCACGAAGAACAGAAAAAAGCTGAAGAAATAGAGTTTAAATTCATAAAGACAGGTTTAGATAAAAAACAAACTTGTTTCTATACCACAAATGATCCTAAAAAATTACAAAGTAGGATGGAAAAATTTGGAATTGAAGTTAACAACAATATTGAAAATGGGTTATTGAACATTGTTCACATCCCAAAAGAATTTGAAGAATATGAAAAAATGATCATGAGTAAAGTTGAAGGATTGCCACAGGATGGGAAAATCAGAGTTGTTTCAACTCACTATTTTGATTTTAACAAGGAAAGTAAAACAGAATCAATGGAGGAGATTGAACAGTGTGTAGATGACAGATTCCATAAAATTCCAGGAAATTTTATCTGTTCTTTTCATGTACCAAGTGTGGATAAAGAATTAGCACCACAATTTATGAAAAATTTACTTGATTCACACCATGAAATATTATTCCTTACAAAAGAAGAAAAAATTGAAAAGTTCAGTTTTGTTTAAGATAGTCTTTCAGTAATCTGATTAATTAAATCATTTACATTGGAATAATCACGATAAAATTTAGTACCTAAATCAGTAGTATCAATATCATTTTCTAGTTTAATGAGTCCCTTCTCATTCATTTCATCAAGGTATCTTAATAATTTATCATATGAGGTATTGGATTTGTGTTGAAGTCGTGTTTTAGATATTCCATTATTATCTTGTTTTTCTGTTAAAATAGCTGAAAAAACATCAAAATAAATTTGTAATTTACTCCTTTTATCTCTCATTTTAAGTACATTCTAACGAAATAAATCACTCATTAAAAAATTGTGAGTCAATATAGGAGTAAAGCTAGAATAGTTATTTGGATCTATGAATTGATGACAAAATTGAGATAATGTCAATATTGTAGGTAGTAAATCCAGAAATAAAAAATATACCAACATTTTTCTAAAACCAACAAAATTTAGAGATAGGTTTGCACGCCTGAGATTATAGGATAAGTAACTTCGGTTGCTTAGAATAGAAATCTCCAGTGGTGACTTCGGTTACCACTGACATTATTTTGGTTAGTAAGAGTGAATCAAGAAAACATAATTCTTAATTCAATTTATCTTGAATTTTCTTTTGAATCTGAATTATGCATTGATGACAAATTATAGATTTATCAGACATGTTAGAAATAACGTCATCATTTTGAAAATCAGAATCATATGTTATACCAATAACTAGTTTATTGGACCAAACTTCAAAATCCTTTTTTTCTTTCCCACAAACAAAACAATTCATGTATCGAATAGATTTAAACATAATTTAAGGGTGATAAGAAAATAAAATATTTCATAATTAACACATTACATCTTTACAATGTGGCATCAAAAAAGACATTATAATGAACCCACCAAAAACAGTAATTCCCAATGTAAGAGACAATCCTAATAACAAAGTTTTCTTGTCATCTAAGTGCATAACCATAAGCAAATTTAAAAATTAAAGTATTTCAAGAATATGAATAAGAATTGCTAGTGGTAAGATTTAAAATTAAATTTAAGGTACTTCAATTCCAAGATCTTCCCATCTGTCTTGTTTGTTATGAATTGAACTCGGTGTGTTATCATTTAAACAACTTACAAGTTGATCACTATAGTGTCCATATTGCTCCATACATGAAACAATCATATTTTCTAATTCTTGTTCTTGAGCATATTGATAATAGTAATCAAATCCAATAATCCCAATTACACTACCAATTAAAGCAATTATTGTAGCAATCAAAACATATTTCATATTTTTTGTAATAAAATTTTAGACTTAAGGATATAGATAGATAGAATTTCTAAAGAGCATCAAAATTTAAGGTAAAAAAGAGAGAATATGTACAGATTATGTAATAACTACATTTTGTGCGGTGCAGAAATTCCAAGTAAATCCAATGCTTTCTCCAAAGTTAAATTAAAAGAATTAACCAAACATATACGAGATGATTTCAAAGCATCATTATCAGAATCTAAAACTTTTACATGTTCATAAAATGAATTAAATGAAACTGCTAAATCATGACAATACCTAGCAATTACCTTAGGAGCAAAATTATTTGCAGCGTCGCGAACTTGTGAATTAAACAAACCGATAGTCTTGATTAAATCTAATTCAGAATTTTCTCGAAGTAATGAAAAATCAACATCAATGCTTGGAGTAATTCCAGATTTTTCTAAAATTCTTGACGCTCTAGCATATGCATATTGAATGTATGGTGCAGTGTCACCCTCCAAACTAAGAGATTTTGCCAAATCAAATGTAATTATTTTATCCAAATCTTGTTTGATCATTTCATAACGTAAAGTTCCAATTGAAACAGATTGAGCAATTTTTTCAATTTCTGAATCACTCATTTCAGAATGTCGTTTTTTAGTTTCTTCAGTAATTTTTTGTTTTAATAATTCACAAACAGAGTCAGCACTAACATACAATCCTTTCCTACCAGACATCTGAGCTTGTTTTCCATCAGTTTCTAACCCAAGTGTCTTTGCAGTATCAGAACTCAATGTTACAGACTCATATCCAAGATGAACGTAACTATCTGGAGTTGAGTTGAATTTTTCCATTAATACAGTAATAATTTTTTGCAGTCTTTCTTGACGAGAATCAATCACAGTAACAACTTTCTTAGCAGTAAAATTTTGATTAGTATTTTCACCATTCAAACTAGTTTGCCACAAAGTTTTACAATTAGGTTGACGGGCATCATATTTTTGATAGTAAAATGGATCATCTAACAGGCCTAATTTCCATGCAGCATAAGGAATATCTTTTGCAATATATGTAGCAGTTCCATTACTTCTTACAATTACTTTATCCTCCTCATTACCATCTCCACGGATAACCCAACATTGAGCATTTTTACCCTCATTTTCAAACTCTATGAGACCCATTTCTTTGAGTTTTTCAAATATTTTTGACCACAATCCTGATCGAATGATTTGAGACTCAAAATTAAGACAATCATAAGAAACATTGAGATTCCAACATGTTTGTAATTGACCCGCTAGAACTTTTCGTGTAATCAGATCTCCAAATGCTGCAATTTCAGAATTGCCATCTTCAAGTTCTTTTAAAGTATTTTTTCTAATTTCTTCAAGAGAAGAATCAAGTTCATATTTTTGAGTAGTTTTAACATAAACATCATCACCACAGTAATGATCAAACTTTTTCCCGTTTGGAGGTTCTTCATTAAATCCAAAATGTTTGAAGCCTACAATAATATCTGCTACTTGTAATCCAGAATCATCAATATAATTAAGAACATTAACTTTGTAATTGACCTTGGCTAAAATTCTAGAAACAGTATCACCTACCACAATATTTCTAATATGACCAATGTGTAATGCCTTGTTAGGATTTACACTTGTATGCTCTACTACGATATTTGAATTGTTTCCAATATCAACATCTCCAAATGTATCAAGATAAGATTGAGATAAAATCAATTCACTTAATTTACTCCAATCAGCAAAAAAGTTAAGATATCCAGATGGATGGGCTTCAGTTTTTAAAACTAGTTCACTTACACATTGAGAATATTTTTCAGATAAAATTTGAGTAATTTCTTTAGGACTCTTTTTCATTTCCTTTGCGAGTAAAAATGCAATGTTAGAACTGACATCGCCAAATCCAGGTTTGGCAACTTCCACAGTAAAAGATATTGTAGGAACAGAAAGATCTGTCAGAATCATTTTAAGATTATTTTCAATTTCTTCAATTATTGATTGAAAAGTCATACTATATCTCAGATAATTTAGGTGCTAATTTATCTAGTGCTTCAAGAACTCCATCGCCACTGTTACCAGACACAGTCATTGTTGCCTCAGATCTTACTAGATCAGAAGCATTGCCCAATGCAACACTTGTTTTTGCTACTTTAAACAATGGAACGTCTGTTGCACTATCTCCAATTGCAATTACATCATCTTTTAGAATATTGAATTTCTTCATCAATTCTGTAAATCCAGTTCCCTTGTCAATTCCTTTTGAGTTAATATGAATAGCATATTGGCTATCAGAGAGAGTGACGTTAAGATCATTTTCAGAAAGAATTTTTCGTGCATCATTCATATCAAAAGTTCTTTCCAAAACTACTTCAGTTAATCTAGGAAAGACAGGTTTTTTTTGTACGTTGTCAATACTGCTTTTAATTAAGTCATAAGCCCTATTGCATTCTTCAATATTTCCCAATAACATATGATTATCAACATCAAATGCAATACAACCTCCATTTTCACCAACAGCAATTTTTTTAGTTCCACCAAACACTGAAAGCAAGTATGCCTCAACAGATGAGCGACCAGTTACATAAATTACATCATGACCCATATTGGTTAATCTTCGAAGTGATTCTAAAGCATCAAGATGAATTCTACCTCCTCCATTTTCCGTAATTGTTCCATCAATATCCACTGCAAAAGTTTTCTTTTTCATAAACTGAATTTTTTTTTTGCTAAATAATAAGTTGCTCAACATATTTCAATAATGAGTAGGAGTATAGAGAACGAAAATAGGATTTCAGACTAAAATGTTCAAATTTCTAATCAAAATTGTACAATAAACAACAATACATAAGGTTAAGTTCATACAATTAATCAAATATTCACTTGGCCAGCTTTAAGAAAATTACAAGTGATCAAATGAATCAAACACAAAAAAAGATTCGAGACAACGTTTCAAGTATGTTAGATTTTCTCAATCAGTGTTTAGGAGAACCAAATAATCCAAATGTAGAATTATCAGAAATCTATATCAATGAAATGTATTCAATATTTGCCAATGCCATAGAAGAATATGGGAAATTAATCTACATGAAATCATTGACTTTAGATTCAGATAACAAGTATGAAGTCAATTACAGGCATAAATTTCGAGATCATACGACAAAATATCATCTCGCATTAACAGAATTACCAAAATCAATTAATGATTTGTTTGAAGCAGGATTTACCAAAATGCCAATGAATATTTTAAATGTGGATCTAGATGATGAAGGCAGTCCAACATGGATTACATTTGATGTAGATATGAATACATTAAGAAAATGTGTTTCTGATTTTAGAAATCATATAATTCAATAAAAAATTAATTCATTAAAATTTTAACAGATAATTTTTTAGATAATACAACACCAACAAATCCCATAACAATCGCAGGAGCCAAAGTATAGAGTAAAACAGTTTGAATTAATTCAAAATAAACAAAATAAATTAAACTAGGGGATACCAGTTTACCTAATAAAATTTCATTATAAGTATACATGATATATGGATAATATACCATATAGAAAATAGACCCTACCAACCCACCAACAAAAAACAAGGTAAGTTTTGAACGATTTAATTTAAGAAAAATATCTGCAATGATAAAGGGTATCAAGTTGAGAGAATAAAATTGAATAGTATCAAACATTGCAAAATTAGGGACAATCGCAGTTGAACTATAAATTAACAAAAATAATCCTCCCAAAATACTCACAAGTCCAAATTGATAATTAGATAATCTAAAAATTAGAAAAACAGAAAGAGAAAGCAAAAAAGGGTATGCCAATGATGCAATGATAAATGCAATTGTAGGTTCAGGATTGAATTCAAAAAAATCAGTACTAGAAAAAGGCAACGACAGTGAAGAAATTATACCTGATGCAGATAACCAAACAGGAATTACAGCTAGAATTAACAAATATTTTGAGATAGACCGAGAATTATTAAATTTCAAATATTTAGAAATTCCAATCATTCCACCAACACTGCATAGAAACATTCCAGTAATCAATGTAAAATGAGGTGGACTAAGTAATCCATCTAATCCAAAATAAGAATGCCAAACAAAATCTAAAGGTCCAGCACCAGTTAGCAGTCCTATTCCGATTAATTTAATTTTAAATGGTAAGAAATAGCTATTTTTTAATTTGTTCAAATTCTTCCAACCAACAAAACTCAAAACAACTCCAACTAAGGATATAGCAACTCCAGAATACATCAAAGCGTGTGGAGGGGAGAAGAATGTTTCAGGTTTACTAAGCAAATGATTGGTTATATCCCAGCTGCCACCAACTGTTACTAGAAGTATTCCAAGACTAGTCAAAATACTTCCAATTAAAAAGATAATTTGTGAATTATTTTTTAAAAATATTTCAGATGATTTTAATGTAGAAATTGTCATATCACTAATTATTATTCACAAAATATTAGGGATTTACAGTTACCGAATAAACCATAACATGTTCATTTTGATGATCTAATGTTCCAGAGTAGGGATAATGTGAAAATTCACTAGTATGAGGAATTCCAATGGATTTAACATAAACATTAAACATTCCAGGTTTTTCTGGAGTTACAACAATATCAAAATGTGTATCAACATTAGGTTTTAGAGGTCGACTCATTGCTTCAATAGAAGGATATTCTGCAAAAGTAGTTGTGATTCCTCCACTATAATTTGAACCAATTTCTTCACCAGTGGAAATGTACGATGGTGACAACGAAAAATCATAAGTGGCAATTTTTACAACGTCATTAATTTCAGTAAGATTAGGAAAACCAACTGAAACAATATGAATATCAGCATAATCCCCAGTATTTTCTGAAGCAATATCAAGTCTAAAGGAATCACCCAATTCTATGTCAGTTTCAGATAATACAGCTTCAAACACAGGTTCTGGAACTAATTGTTCAGTCATTAAAAATTCTGGCGGTAAAATAAATACAGACAAAATAAAATATGTCGATAAAAGTGTAAATGAACTCAGATAAATTAAAAATTTCTTCATATAAAATTACATAAATTTACCACTAAAAAATGAAACACGATTAATGAATTAAAAAATCACTCAAAAATAAACAGGGTTATGATCTCTTCATACCTAGAAAAATAACAAGTGCTACGGTTTTAATGGAAAAGAATAATGCAAGAAATGAGTAATATTGGGAATTCCTGAAAAAATTAAATCCATCCAGGATGAGATGGCAAGAACTCAGATTAACAAAGCAACTGAACATCATATTGGTTTACTAAAAGCAAAAATTGCAAAATTAAAAAGAGAGCAAGAAGCAGACATTACCAAAAAATCAGGAATGAAACAGGATGGATTCGATGTTAGGAGAAGTGGAGATGCAACAGTTGTATTCATAGGATTACCAAGTGTTGGAAAATCAACATTACTGAATAAAATGACAGGTGCAAATTCAACAATAGGCGCATTTCAATTCACTACATTAACAGTTGTTCCAGGTATGATGGAATATAGAGGAGCAAAAATTCAAGTGTTAGATCTTCCAGGAATTATTAAAGGAGCATCAACAGGTAAAGGACTAGGAAAAAGAATCTTATCCGTAGCAAGAACTGCAGATTTAGTATTATTGGTATTAGATGTATTTCAACCGTATCACGAAGATGTTTTAACAAATGAATTAGGAAATATCGGAATTAGATTAAATCAGTTACCTCCAAACATAACAATTGAGAAAGCATCAATGGGAGGAATTGCAATTGCACAGCAAGCAAAACTTACAAAAATTACTGAAAAACATTTGAAAGATATTTTACATTTGTATGGTATAGTTAGTGCAAGAGTCGTTGTTCGAGAGGATTTAACATCAGAACAATTAGCAGATCATATTGCAGGTAACATTAGTTATTCAAAAGCAATTACAGCTTTAAATAAAATTGATTTAGTAGATAAAGAATTTTTAACAGATTTAAAAACAAAAATAAAATCAGATGTGGTAGAAGTTTCTGCAAATTCAGATATCAATATTGAAGAATTAAAAGAAAGAATTTATCAAAAATTAAAATTCATAAGAATATACATGCGACCAAAAGGAGGGGAAACAGATTTCAAAGAACCATTCATTGCAAGAGAAGGAGACACAGTAGAAGATATTTGTAACAAACTTCACAGAAGATTAAAGAGAGAATTTAGATACGGATTAGTTTGGGGCAAAAGTGTAAAGTTTGGAGGTCAAAGAGTAGGATTAAACCACATTATGCAAGATGAAGATGTTTTAACAATAATTAAAAGAAAAGGCATGGGTTTTTAATAAAAAAAGAAAAACAGATCAAAAATACAAAAAATAAATCATAAAAAAAAGAAAAACAGATCAAAAATACAAAAAATAAATCATAAAAAAAAAGAAAAACAGATCAAAAATACATATTACATGCGTAAAAATTTCAAAATTAGGCATTAGAACAAAAAGGATAAAGAAAAAAGAAAAAGTGTATTAAAAAAAATAAAAAATAACGATCAATAATTTTTTACGACAATAAAATTACTTCAATAATTGTAATCAAATTGTGTAAATTTTTTTAGTTTAACCACTGAAAAACAATGAAAATATCGATTTTAGCATGGCTACAAAAAGAAAAGCTGCAACTAAACGTAGATCATCTACAAAAGCAGCTCCAAAAAGAAAAGCTACTAAAAAAACTGCAA
>JAOLZN010000026.1 GCA_028343855.1 Candidatus Nitrosopumilus sp.
CTGGTAGTGTTGGTGCTACAATTACATCAAATATTATGAATGGTTTTACTGGAGTAGTTTATCCGATTAGTCCTTCAAGAGAAAAAGTCTTTTCAAAAAAAGCATACAAAACTGTTTTAGATGTTCCAAAACCAATTGATCTTGCAGTTATCGTAATTAAAAATACTCTTGTTGCACCAGTCTTAGAAGAATGTGGTAAGAAAAAAATCAAAGGTGTAATTATCATCACAGCTGGTTTCAAAGAAGTAGATGAAGAAGGTGCAAAACGTGAACAAGAAATTAAAGATATAGCTAAAAAATACAAAATCCAAATCATTGGACCAAATTGTCTTGGTGTCATGAATCTTGATCCTAAGACCATGATGAATTCTACATTTCTAAAAATTACTCCAAAATCTGGAAAGATTGCACTTGTATCTCAAAGCGGTGCAATTTGTGCTGCATTAGTTGAAGATGCTAGTGCGCAAGGAATTGGTTTTTCAGCAGTTGTAAGTCTAGGAAATAAAGCTGCAATGAGTGAAGTAGATGTTCTAAAAATTCTTGCAAATCATAAACAAACTGAAGTCATTGTAATGTATCTTGAAGATATGGGAGATGGACAAGAATTTCTTAAAGTTTGTAAAAATATCACTAAAAAACTCAAAAAACCTGTACTTGTTCTTAAATCTGGGCGTAGTCCTGAAGGCGCAAAGGCTGCAATGTCTCATACAGGTGCATTAATGGGTTCTGATGAAATTTATGATGCATTACTAAAACAATCTGGAGCAATTCGAGTTGATACCATGGAAGAACTATTTGATTATGCAACTGCATTTTCCAAACAACCATTACCGTTATCAGGTGATCTTGTAATTGTTTCAAATGCAGGAGGTCCAGCAATTATTTCTACTGATGCATGTTCAAAAATGAATATCAAAATGGCTGATATCACAAGTGTCAGAAAAAAAATTGATGCAGTAATTCCTCCTTGGGGAAGTTCTAGAAATCCTGTTGATATTGTCGGTGATGCTGATTTTAATAGATTCAATAATGTTTTGGATCGAGTTCTTGCTCATCCAAAAGTTGGTTCGGTGATTTCAATGTGTACTCCTTCTGGAACTTTAGATTATGATAAACTTGCAGAAGTAATTGTCAATATGTCTAAAAAATACAAAAAAACAATGCTTGCTAGTTTAATGGGATTAGATGAGGGAATAACTAATAGAGAAATTTTAGCAAAAGGTAATGTTCCTTATTACACATATGCTGAAGGTGCAATTCGAACTCTTGCAGCAATGATTAGATTTAGAAATTGGGTAAAATCCTCAAATGGTAAAATTACTAAATTCAAAGTGAATAAAACAAAAGCTCAGAAAATTTTTGATAAAGTAAAAAGTGAAAAAAGACCTAATCTTTTAGAAGAAGAAGGTCAAGAAGTTCTCAAAGCATATGGTTTACCTCTTCCTGCAAGTGCCCTTGCTACAAGTGAAGCAGAAGCTGTAAAAACTGCTAAGAAAATTGGCTACCCTGTTGTAATGAAAATTGCATCACCACAAATTATTCATAAATCTGATGCAGGTGGTGTTAAAGTTAATTTAACTAATGATGCTGAAGTAAAAAATGCATTCAAAACTATTATTAAAAATGCTAAAAAATATGATAAAAAAGCCGAGATAAAGGGAGTTTTGATTGTAGAGATGGTTAAAGGTGGTAAGGAATTAATCATTGGTTCAAAATTAGAGCCTGGATTTGGTCCTGTAATTATGCTAGGAATGGGTGGAATCTATGTAGAAGTTCTAAAAGATGTTACATTCAAACTTGCACCTGTAACTGATAAAGAATCTGATGATATGATAGCCTCAATTAAAACACAAAAACTTCTTCAAGGAGTTAGAGGAGAAAAACCATCTGATATTGCAAAGCTATCTGAGTGTATTCAAAGACTTTCTCAATTAGTTTCTGATTTTAAAGAGATCAAAGAATTAGACATGAATCCTGTCCTTGTGATGGAAAAAGGAAAGGGTTGTAAGATTTTAGACGTTAGAATTGGTTTATGATCTTTCATTCGTAAAATTTTCTATTTTAAAATTCAGACTATTTATAGAACTTAGACATAATTGATTCATGGCTAATGTGTTAAAAACAATTAGATCTGGTGATGATTATATTGAAAGTCTCAGAAACAGAAATCTCAAAGTCTATCTCTTTGGAGAATTAGTTAAAGAACCTGTAGATCATCCAATCATTAGACCTTCAATTAACGCAGTAGCAGAAACTTATGATCTTGCAATGCGTGAAGAAGCTCTTGCTTCAGCTGATTCATCTATTACCGGATTGAAAGTTAATCGATTTTTACATATTGCAGAAAGTGCAGAAGATCTAGTTTTACAAAATAAAATGCAAAGAAAACTAGGACAAAATACTGGTACTTGTTTCCAACGATGTGTTGGTATGGATGCAATGAATTCTTTACATTCAACTACATTTGAAATAGATGAAAAACATGGAACCGATTACCATAAACGATTCTTAGAATTTGTTAAAATGGTCCAACAAGAAAATCTTGTAATTGGGGGTGCAATGACTGATCCAAAGGGAGATAGAAGTAAAGGTCCATCAGAACAAGATGATCCTGATTTATTTACAAGAGTAGTTGATAGTGATGAAAAAGGAGTTTATGTTTCTGGAGCTAAAGCACATCAAACCGGTTGTATTAATTCTCATTGGATTATCTTGATGCCAACTATTAGATTAACTGAAAATGATAAAGATTGGGCAATTGTAGGTGCAATTCCAGCAGATGTTGAAGGACTTACTTACATTTACGGTAGACAGTCTTGTGATACTAGAGCTATGGAAGAAGGTGATATTGATTCTGGTAATGCAAAGTTTGGTGGACAAGAAGCTTTGATGATTTTAGATAAGGTGTTTATTCCATGGGACAAAATATTCATGCATGGAGAATTTGAATTTGCATCAATGTTAGTCGAACGTTTTACTTGTTATCATAGACGTAGTTATGTATGTAAAACTGGATTAGGTGATGTCTTAATTGGTGCTGCTGCAACAATTGCAGATTATAATGGTGTTCCAAAAGTTTCTCATATTAAAGATAAAATTATTGAAATGACTCATCTTAATGAAACAATTTTTGCAGCAGGTATTGCATCATCACACCAAGGCCAAAAAATGAAATCAGGTGTTTTTCTAAATGATGATATGCTTGCACAAGTTTGTAAACATAATGTTACTAGATTCCCATATGAAATTAGTCGATTAGCACAAGATATTGCAGGTGGATTAATGGTTACTTTACCATCAGAAAAAGATTTTAGACATCCAGAAGCCGGTCCAATGTTAAAAAAATATCTTGCAGGAAGAAAAGGTGTTGATGTGGAAAATAGAATGAGAATTTTACGATTAATAGAAAATATGACTCTTGGTAGAAATGCAGTTGGTTATCTTACTGAATCAATGCATGGTGCAGGTTCACCACAGGCTCAAAGAATTCAGATTCAACGTCAAATGCAAGTAGGCTACAAGAAGAACTTAGCAAAGAATCTTGCAGGAATTACAAATGATGTTGAAGAACCTAAAGAACCATCTGATTACTTTAAACGAGTTTTCAAAACAAAAGATTCTGTTCTTTAATTTTACTTTTTAATTTATTAATTATTTTCTTTATCTGTTTTTGGTTCTTCGTTTGAATCATCTAAATTGTCACTTTTCTTTTCAGTAATCTCTGATTTTTTTATATCATCCGAATATTCTGAATCTACTTCAATTTTACCAATATCTGATAATTCTTCTAACGTTTCTTTACTTACTATATCCTCAACATCTTTTTTCTTACCTGTGAATTGTTTAATTATCATGATTCCTATTACAATTGCAATAATGATGTAATTCATTGGAGGTTTCAAAATTTGTGTAATGTATCCTACTTGTGGAATTATGTATGCCACTTTTCCAATGTATTCTTCTTCAGTAATTGGATAATCTGTTCCTCTAATGAATGATGGATTTGCATCACCTTGAGTTCTAACCGTTAAAGGATCTTCACTCAGTATTGATTCGACTCTATGAACAATTACTCTATTATGATCTGAAGGTCTATCAAACACGATAATGTCTCCTACTTGAACTTCTTCAAATGGTTGATGACCTTGAATAACTATAATATCATAAACTTGTAAAGCTGGAATCATACTTCCACTGGCAACAACATAAAATGGATTTTGGGTTCCAAATGCTGTTGTTAATCCAATCCAAATTACTATCACTGCTATTACAACAATTGCAATATCTTTGATTACGCCTTTTGAGATAGATCTTTTTGCCAATTACATTATTTCCTTAGCGATATTCATTAAATTTCTTAATTATTGCATTTTTGAACCACATTCTTCACAGAATTTGGAACCTTCTTTGTTGATAAATCCACATTCAGAACACTTTCCTGGTTGAACAGCTACAGTTTCTTCTGGTTTTCCTAGTAAAACTACTTCTCCCACTTTTTTAATACTACTCCAAGGAATACTTCCTTCTGTTCCATCATTTTTAGTAATTACTAAGACCATTGATTGTGTATTACCATCAATACCAACTTGCTTTGCAGTACCAACTTTATTTGCATTTTCGTCTACTACTATTCTTCCTTCAATTGAACTAACTGAATCTGAAGAACTAGGTGTTGTAGCTTCTACTGTTGGTTGTGTTGTAGCTTCTACTGTTGGTTGTGTTGTAGCTTCTACTGTTGGTTGTGTTGTAGCATTTGGATCTAATGGTTTTGCACTACCCACTTCTCCTTCCTCATTTGGTTTCTTGAACTCTCTATATTCTGCAATTGAAGCATTACATGATTTACAAATATACTGACCTCTTTCTGCTAAAACTAAATTTTCTGCAACTTCTTCATTTGGATTTTCAAATTCTATTTTTGGTGGACCTTCAAATTCTTTTTCACATGTATTGCAAAAATGTTTAGTAATTTTTCCATCATCCAATCTACCGATTGGTGCTAAAAATAAATCTGGACCGCCTAAATTCCCTTTCATTTGTTGTTCATCTGTAACTGTGGCCATAACGTAGCCTCCAGAACCTCTTAATTTTTTCAATCTAAGTTCTGAACTCATAATTCACTTTTATCAAAACGTCATTTAAGTATATATGAAATTTAATCCAAGTTTAAAAAATAACATATTGAAATTTGGTGAACGTTTTTAGGTGTGATAATTAATTCAAAAATATTATGGGAATTACTCAAATTTCAGATGCAAAGTCTTGGGAAGTAGATGTCATTAATTCAGATATCCCTGTATTTGTAGACTTTTGGGCCGAATGGTGTGGTCCGTGCAGAATGGTAGGTCCAGTAGTTGAAGAACTAGCAAATGACTATGATGGCAAAGTAAAATTTGTTAAGGTCAATGTTGATGAGGCTAATGAATTAGCTTCTAAATACAATGTGTTTAGTATTCCAACTTTAATCCTACTTAACAAAGGTGAAATAGTTAGCCAACAAGTTGGTGCTGCTTCAAAAGAATCATACCAAAGCATGATTGATAGAGCACTTGCATAGATTACTTCAAAACACGTTTTTTCTTATTTTTTCATCCTAAAGTAATTAATATTCCAAAAATTGAGTCAGAATATGTCATTTGGTGAAGTTGATACACTTGGAATGCTTTTTGATAAATTACAAAGTTTGTTTGATGAATCTCAAGGATACTATGAATCATTTTTAGATACTAACAATATGTACAAAAAAGGTCAAATTAGTGATAAAGAATTCTTTCAAAAATTAGGTGATTACACAGTTGCATATTCTGCATTAGAATTTTTAGCAATCAAAGTAATATTTGAATTAAAAAAATCTCAAGGTTCCAATTCCGGTAATACACAATCCCCTGGATTGATGCCAGGAATGGGCCAACCTGGAATGATGGCAGGTGGAATGGGTCAACCACCAAGATCCGGTACTGCAGAGAATCCTGTAGGTGGAAGTCCTCCTGGAATTGTATCTGCACAAGAAGCATTTGGAGATGTTGGAACTTTACCATCACCTGATCCATCATTAATGCCACGACAAACAATATCGCCACAACAACAACCTGGAAATGGATGTACTTCATGTGGTGCTGAGTTAAGACCAAATTCAAAATTCTGCACAAAGTGTGGATCTAAAGTATAAAATTAAAAATATAGTTTTTTTATTCTTGCGTAGTACCACATTCAGGGCAAAACTTTGCTGTCATTGACAGAGTAGTACCACATTCAGAACAGAATTTTCCATCAGTCTTTACTTCGTTGTAAGCATTACCAACATTTGCTGAACTTTTCACTGCACCTGATGGAACATATGTGTCATCATCAATTAAAACCGGTTCAAAGTCTTGTTCTGTCAAATATGTCATCATTCTTGGAACTCCTTTTCCTTCATTTTTTGGATCTGGAACTGAATCTCCCATCCAAAATGCAAATCTCATTAGAGTTAATTCTGGAGTAGAGAATGCCAGTGTATGTTTTGACATATAATCTTGTGCTGCTTTCTTACCGTCAAAAACTTCCATGATGACGGTATTTTTTATTTATGTATAATAGTTTCTGGTAAAATGGACCGGGAGGGAATCGAACCCTCGACATCTTCGTTGCGAACGAAGCATTATACCCCTAAACCACCGGCCCTCAAATAATCTGGTGCTGAATTGGACTTTTATTCATTTTCTAAGCAGATTTTATTCTAATCCCCTTTCTAATTTGATTTTTTTAATCACATCTTTGACTAATTCTTCATCTTTCATAACTAATTCATGAAGTTTTTTCTTATATTCTTCATTTCCCCATTTTTCTTGACTAAACATTTCTTTAACTAATTTAACAATTTCAGATTTATTTCTTTGATGGTCACGTTTTGCTATTTCTGAACCTTCCATGGTTTTTCTATTAAAATAATCCACTTAAGCTTATTCCTTAACGCATAATAGAGTCTATGGTCTAAAATTTTCTGATGACTTATGATACTGTAATTGTTGATTCACATGTTATACTTCCTAATGGAATGATTGACAAAAATATTATAATTGATGAAGGAAAAATTGTAGGATTAACTAATGATACTCCTGCCTGTGATCATAAAATTAATGGCAATGGATTAGTATCGATTCCTGGTGGAATTGACACTCATGTTCACTATGGAGTTTATTCACCAATTAATGAAGCTGCAAAAACTGAATCTCATGCTGCAGCAATAGGTGGAGTTACAACTATGATGCGAATGCTTCGACTTGAAAATGTATTTTCAAATTCTTTACAACCGCAACTTACAACCTCATCAGAAAATCATTATGTTGATTATGCAATTCATGCCTCAATTTTTACATCACAGCAAATTGATGAAATGAATTTTTGTATTGATAAGGGAATTACATCTTTTAAAATTTACATGAATCTTGGAGGTGAAGTTGGTCATGTATACATGGATATGCCACCAAATTCTTCCACTCTTGTTGCATCTAAAGTAAATGTTACTGATGAACTTGTAGAACAAATTGTAAAAAATGCAGCGAAACTTGGTTGTCCAGTACTTGTTCATGCTGAAGATTATGAATCATGTGGATGTGGAATTAAAAAAGCAAAAGAAAAAAATCAAGATGGATTATCTGCTTGGTCTTCTAGTCGTTCACCTGAATTTGAAGCTAAAGCTATCAAAACAGTATGTAAGTTTGGTAGAGATTATGATTGTGTAATTTATTTTGTTCATATTGGTTCAGAACAAGCATTATTACAAATTCAAGAAGAGAAAAAACTTGGAACTAAAATTTTTGTAGAAACATGTCCTCATTATCTTACACTATCTTATGAAAAACAAAATGGTTATCTTGCTAAAGTAATGCCTCCAATACGAACAGAAAATGATCAAAAAGCTGTTTGGAATGCATTATCTAATAATCAAATTGATTGTATAGGAACCGATCATGTTGCTAATCAGCTCAAATTGAAACTTGACGGTGATGATGTTTGGGGTGCATTAGCTGGTTTTCCTGGAATTGGTACATCATTACCAATATTACTTAATGACGGAGTAAATCAAAATAGGATTACACTTGAACAATTTGTGAAATTTACCAGTTATAATGCTGCACAAATTTTTGGTATGTATCCACAGAAAGGAACACTCGAAAAAAATTCTGATGCAGATATTACTATGATTGATTTAAAAAAAGAAAAGAAGGTTACTTCTGAACTATTTGGATCATTTTCTGATTATATTGTGTATGAAGGACGAAATTTGAAAGGTTGGCCTGTTAAGACTATGGTTAGAGGGGAATTAGTTGCTGAAAATTTTGAAGTAATTGGTAAACTGGGTCATGGTAAACATGTTTCTAGAACTGTAATTTCTAAATAATTTCAAATTTACCATTTGTTTTAGCTTTGTAAATTATATCTGGTTTTCTTAGAAAAATACCTGATTCTAAAACTCCTGCTGTTTGTTTAATTTTTTGTGTTAATATTTTTGGGTTTTTTATTGTTCCAAAATCGCAGTCCAAAATTATATTTCCATTTTCTGTAAAAAAAGGATAACCTCTATCTAAAGAGCGCATTTTAGGTTCACCACCTAATTTTTTAATAGATTGAATCACCGAAGTTCTTGCTAATGAATGAATTTCTATTGGTACCGTTCTTGTAAAATTTTTAACAAATTTTGTTTTATCTGCCATTACAACAACTTTTTTTGCAAGACTAAACAAAATATTTTCTCGTAATAGTGCTCCTCCCCCCCCCCTTTGATAACAAATCTTTGTGAATCAATT
>JAOLZN010000027.1 GCA_028343855.1 Candidatus Nitrosopumilus sp.
ATAAAAAATAAATTAATTTCAACATCAAACAATGATTCAATAAAATTAGAAATTTTGTCTGGTGAAAAAATAAATTTTAATGATATTAAATTTACTTTTGAAAACGATGTAGTTGGGGAAATTTACTGGGACTCTAAATTAATTTCTGGTGAAAATATTCCATTTACATTTTCTTTTTATGATAAAAATAATGTCTCTGTAAAAGATTTATTGTTTGTTTATGGTATCACTGACTCTAAAGGTAAAGAGATTTGGTCTAATATTGGAACTGGTGAAAATTATCTTGGTATTTTAGCTCCTGATGGAATTTATCAAGAATCTATTTTTATTCCAACTGATGATGAATACGAATTTAAATTAATTTTAACTGGCCAATATTCTAATAATTTTGAAATATTTCTTGTATCTACATCCAATTTTGAATTTAATTCTCAATCATTCTTAAGTAAAGAAAAAACAAACATTATTCCAAATTGGATCAAAAACAATGCAGAGTGGTGGGCAGCTGGCGCAATTGATGATGATGCTTTCATTCAAGGAATACAATTTTTAATTAAAGAAGGGATTTTAGACATACCATCTACTACACAAGGAGCTAGTTCTGGAAATGAAATTCCAAATTGGATCAAAAACAATGCAGAGTGGTGGGCAGCTGGCGCAATTGATGATGATGCTTTCATTCAAGGAATACAATTTTTAATTAAAGAAGGGATTTTAGAAATTCAATAGATAATTGTAATTTATTCTAAATCATCTTCTACATCTTTCTCTTTATCTTCTATCCATCTATTTTTACCACCTTCTCCATATTGACGCCAATTTCTTTTCATTGGGTATACTATGGTATTACTTTCTAAAAAGAGTCTCTATAAGACTAACATCTTTTTCTAAATCCTTTTTTTAATTTCAGAATTTTTATTTAATTAGCGATCTTTTTGAATTTTTTTTCTGCCTAAGTTCTCATATTGTCCCAATTATTCTCTTAAAATGATTTATAAGACGATTATCGATTTTTGCAGTTTATGGCAAAAGTCTATGATGTACCAGCAGATGTCCTAATTGAAAGATTAGCAAATATTCTAAAAAATGAAGATATTCCTGCTCCTTCTTGGGCTCCATTTGTCAAAACTGGAGTACATGCAGATAAACCGCCACAAGATAGTGAATGGTGGCATACTAGATGTGCATCAATTATGAGAAAAATTTACTTTAATGGTCCAATCGGTGTTAATGAATTAAAGAAAGATTATGGTGGTGGTAAACCATTAGGATATGGTGCTGCTCATCACAGAGATGCAAGTGGTGCAATTGTTCGTAATGCAATTCATGGTTTAGAAAAACTTGGATATTTAGAAAAAGTTGAAAAGAAAGGTAGAGTTGTTTCTAAAAATGGAATGCAGAAACTTGATAGACTCGCAACAGAAATTCTTAATGAATTAATTTTAGAAAGACCTGAATTGAAAATTTACCGTTAGATAAAAATGAGTTTTCCTGAACCAAATGATTTACCGCAAGATCAAAATGTAAATCATGAACAAGCGGCACAAAAAGAGCAAATTCTAAAACAAATTTTAACTCCAGAAGCTAGAATGAGATTAAACAATATCAAAATGGTCAAACCTGAGTTATCCGATCTAGTTGAGCAATATCTAATTGGAATGGCAACACAAGGAAAAATGCCTGGACAGATAAATGACGATCAATTAAAACAAATTCTCTTATCTACACAACAACCTAAACGTGATTTTAAGATAAATCGAGTTTAACACTGATAAAATATAATTAGGGGTAAATTAGGTTGAAATCATGAAAGCAGTAGTATACCGTGAATATGCACCAGATGATAATTACGCAAAAATCCTTAAAGTTGAAGATATTGATTCACCAAAACCAAAACCAGATGAGGTAGTTTTTACCAATAAAGCATCTGCCCTAAATTATAATGATATTTGGGGAATGAGAGGTGTTCCAATTGCAATTCCTCTACCACACATTTCAGGCTCAGATGTAGCTGGTGATGTAATCGCCGTAGGTGAAGATGTACAAGGTTTCAAAGTTGGGGACAGAGTTGTTTCTCATTCTAATTTAGCATGCAGAGTTTGTAGTGCTTGTACTGCCGGAAGAGAATTTGATTGTACAAGAAGACAAGTTTGGGGATTCCAAACTGGTCCACTATGGGGTGCATATAGTGAAGAAGTTCATTTACCAGAAGTTAACGTTTCACATATTCCAGAAGGAGTATCATATGAAGATGCAGCAGCTGCATCAATGACAATTTTAACATCATGGCACATGTTAGTTGGCAGAGCAAAAATCACTCCAGGCCAAACCGTACTTGTTATGGGTGGTGGTTCTGGTGTTGGAAGTTTTGCAATTCAAATTGCTAAATTATACAACTGTGATGTAATCGCAACTGCAAGTCCAGACAAACTAGAAAAATGTAAAGAATTAGGTGCTGATTATGCAGTTGATCATAGACAAGATGACTGGAGTAAACAAGTCTTCAAAATCACTAAAGAAATTGCAAAAACAAAAGGTGAAGCACCTGGAATTGATCTAGCATTTGATCATATTGGTCAAACTCACTTTAACAAGCAATTACAATTGCTCAAGTACGGTTCAACTCTAGTTTCATGTGGTGCAACAACAGGTTATGATGCACAAATAGACCTTAGACACATATTCTTCAAAGGAATCAATGTCTTAGGTTCAACACAAGGAACAAAAGCTGAATTAGATCAAGGTCTATACTGGATGGGTCAAGGAAAAATAAAAGCTGCAATTGACTCAGTTTATACATTTGAGCAAGCAGCAGAGGCTCACACAAAAATGCTAACTGGTAAATTCTTCGGCAAAATCATATTGAAACCTGAAGGCGCATAGTCATTTAATGACTCAGCTCTTCCGTAGTCTAATTTTTGTACCCGGAAATAATCCTAGGTTTCTAGAAAAGGCAAAGAAGATTCAAGCTGATATTGTCTGTTTTGATTTAGAGGATTCTGTTCCAGATAATGAAAAAACTAGTGCTAGAAAATTAATTAAAAATGCATTAAAATCTCGTTCAGAATATTCTTCATCTATTTTTGTTAGAACTAATTCTCCCTTATCTGGAAAAATTCCATCAGATCTAAAAGAAATTGTTCAAAAAGGAATTGATGGAATAGTAATTCCTAAAGTGAATAATATATCAGAATTAAAAAAAATAGAAAAAATTCTTTCTGGTTTAGAAAAATCTAAAAAACTAAAACCAATTCAAATTATTCCGTCTATTGAGTCAGCAGAAGGTGTTGTCAATTCATATCCAATTGCATCATTTGGAAAGCGTGTAACTGCAATTGTTTTTGGTATATTTGATCTACTAAATGATTTGGGTGTTGAATACACAAAAGATGCACCAGGTGGAAAATATTCAAGATACAAAATACCTGTTGATGCTGCAGCTGCAGGAGTATCTGCTATTGATGGTATTTGGCAAGATCTAAATGATTTGAAAGGATTAAAAAAAGATTGTAATTTTGGAAAGAGCTTAGGATATTCTGGAAAAAGTGTTATACATCCAGATCAAATTTCTATAGTGCATAAATCATTTTATCCTAATAAAACTGAAATTTCATGGGCAAAAAAAGTCTGTAAAGTGTATTTGGAATCAACAAAAAGAGGTACAGGTGCAACAACTGTTGATGGAAAAATGATTGATGAAGTACATTACAAACAAGCACAGGCACTACTTGATATTATAGAAAAATAAAATGATTGACCTTCTTGATCCAACAAATGTAATTACTAGAATGTTTGATAGTAAAAATTATGATCAGTTATACAATTACTGTAAGGATTTACTCAAAAAGGATCCATCTGACATGCTTGCATTACAAAATATTTCTTTATCTTTGATATATCTGAAAAATTATGAGGAAACGGTTGTTTATTGTGATAAAGTTCTTGAAATCAAACCGTCTGACACATATGCATTAAAAAATAAAATTTTTGCTCTTGAAAATTTGAAGAAATATGATGATGTTTTAAAACTATGCGAAAAACTGCTTTCAATAGATCCAAAAGATACATGGGCATTGAACACTATGGGAATATCTCTCAACGAATTAGATCGTCATAAAGATGCAATTCGATATTATGATACTACTCTTGTAATTGATCCCAACGATGTAACTGGATTAATGAATAAAGCCATATCATTAAGTCATTTGGGGAATTTCCAAGATGCAATTGATTACTATGATTTAGCTCAAAGAATAGATTCGAGCTTAAGGGAAATACCTCCTGCAAAAGCAAAATTATATGAAAAATTAAACATGCCTGATGAAGCATTTTTAGCTGCTCAAGGAATGCTTAACAAAGATATGGAAAAAATCAAATCAGATGCTAAAGAGAATAAATGCACTGTTTTTCATCAATTTTGTGATGATGAATTTCAAAATTCTGATTCAAAATAATTTAAGTTTACAATTATCTAAATCATTTTATACAAAGACAATGTAATTTTTTTAATGTTTACAGGTATTGTTGAAGGAATCGGAAAAGTAAATAAAATTTCAAAAATCACAAAAAATCGTAGTGCTATTGAAATGACTATTGATTTAGGTAAACAAGTAAAGGGATTAAAAATTGGACAGAGTGTTGCACTTAATGGTGTATGTCTTACTGCAACTAAGATATCTAAATCAAAATGTATTTTTGAAATGATTGAAGAGACAACAAAAAAAACTGATCTTGGTAATCTAAAAGTTGGTGGAGTAGTGAACATTGAACGAAGTTTAAAGGCTGGTGATAGATTAGAGGGACATTTTGTTTTAGGCCATGTAGATGGAGTTGGAATTATAAAAAAAATTCTAAAAAAACCTAAAGAGGTTCAAATTCATTTTGAAGTTCCAAAAAATTTAGCAAAATATGTTGTTAAGAAAGGTTCTATTGCTATTGACGGAATTAGTCTAACTGTTGTAGACATAAAAAAAACATTAGCATCTGTTTCTTTGATTCCTCATACAATTGAAATTACAAATTTTCATACTAAGAAAGTTGGAGATAAGGTTAATATTGAAACTGATATTCTTGGTAAATATATTTTGAAACAAGACTAATTATTTACTACTATAGTGGTAATTACCAATTTTTTAGTAAACTATATACCTAGATTAAAATAATTTTTTGTATATGACACTTGAAACCGGACTTGAATCTCTTAAACGTGGAGAATTTGTCTTATTATTTGATTCAGCAGGACGTGAAAATGAAATTGATATGGTTGTTGCAGCAGAATTCATTACGCCTGAACATGTTGCACGAATGAGACAGAATGCAGGTGGATTACTTTGTATTGCTCTTGAAAATAATTTTGCAAAATCTCTTGAATTACAATACATGCATGATACTCTTGCAAGTTCATCTATGTCAAATAAAGAAATGATAATGGGTTTAGCTCCATATGGTGATTATCCAACATTTTCATTGTCTGTAAATCATTATCAAACTTACACAGGAATCACAGATAAAGATAGGGCGCTAACAATTTTGGAAATGGCTAATATTTTTAAAGTTGAAAATAAACAGAAAAAATTTTCATCTTCATTTAAAACTCCAGGACATGTTCCTTTATTGATTGCATCAGAAGGATTAGTAGCATCACGTCAAGGACATACAGAAATGTCTGTATACTTGGCTAAGACTGCAGGATTGACCCCAGTAACAGCTATTTGTGAAATGATGGATGCAGAAACCTATACTGCATTATCTGTAGATAAAGCAGAAAAATTTGGAAAACAAAATGGAATTCCATTAATTGATGGAAAAGAACTTTTAGAATATGCTAAGGTGAATTAATTTTGAATATAGCCATTGTAGTTTCAGAATTCAATGAAGAGGTAACATCCCGTATGTTAGAAGTTGCAAAAGAAAAAGCAGATTCTATGCAATTAACAATTTCTCATATTTGCAAAGTTCCTGGAGCCTATGATATGCCTATAATTGTAGATAAATTGTTACAAAATCAAAAAATTGAGGGTGTTGCAACTTTGGGTGCAATAATCAAAGGACAAACTAAACATGATGAAGTGATATCTCATGCTGCAGCTAGATCCCTAAGTGATTTATCACTAAAATACCAAAAACCCGTTTCTCTTGGAATAACTGGACCTGGAATGCAAGAAAGACATGCTTATGCCCGAATTAGACCCGTCGCAGAACGAGCTATCGAAGCACTTGTCACAATTTCTAAAGAATTGGAAAAAATTTAACAATGATCCAATTAAGCATCTTAAAAATTACTGAATATGGGCCTTGGACTTTAACATTAGGTAGTGATAGAGAACATGAATTACAGATGTTACAGGCTTCTCTTTACAAACATGTGCAAGAATTATTTTCTGCAAAAGATTGTTTAGTATTTTTAAATAAATCCGACGAATTCTTTGTTGTATCAAATGGTCTTAGTTTAGAAGATCATATTGAAATTCAAAAGTCACTAAAAAAATCATTTGAAGTTAGTCTAACTATTTCAATTGGATATGGAGAATCTCCATTTGATGCTAATCTAAAAGCATATGAGGGTAAACAAAATAGTGTAATATTAAATGAAGAGCATAGTATCTATGGATTCATTGATAATAGTTTTGAGTTTAATGTTTCAATAATGCATTTAGATGTTGATGATCTAAAATCAAAAAGAAAAGATAATTCTCCATATGAAATTTCATTAAAAGTTTTTGAATTACATTCAAAAATTGGTAGATATTTTATTGAAAAAAATTCTCTTTCATTTTTTCTGGGAGGTGATAATTATATGGTAATTGCAAGTGATGATGCAAAAAATTCAGTTCAAAATTTTATTAATATGATTAAAAATGATGACCAAATTTCTTTGAATTGTGGAATTGGAAATGCTAAAACTAGTAGGGATGCAGCTAAATTAGCCACAAAATCTCTTGATACTATACGTGAAATCCGAGATTCAGGAAAACAGAAACCTGATGTTTATGAATTATAATGTTATTAAAAAATATCAGTGCATTAATTGGTGAAAATTTAGATTTTATTTCAAATGTAGATATTCAAATTAAAGAAGATAAATTTCAGAAAATTAATTCTAACATACAATCTAAATCAAAAAAAGATGTAATAGATTGTGAAGGATTACTATTAATCCCAGGATTCATAAATTCTCATACACATATCGCTGATTCAATTGGTAAAGACATTACATTGAATAGTACTGTAAATCAAAAAATTCATCCTATGTTTGGAATTAAATCTAAAATTTTGAAAAATACTTCTAATGAATATCTTTCAACCTTTATGAAAAATACCTGTCGTTCTATGATTCAAAAAGGTATTACCACATTTGTTGATTTTAGAGAAGGGGGATTAGATGGTGCAATTTTACTTAAAAAAGTGGTTGATGATTTACCAATTCGTACAATTCTTCTCGGAAGACTAGATTTTCACCAAAATACTTCAGAAATTAAAAAAAATAGTCCTTTTCCAAAGGAAAAAATTCTTGAACTTCCATCTTTAGTAAAAATTTGTGATGGAATTGGTATTAGTGGTGCAAATGAGCATAGTACATCTGTATTACACTCTTATTCAAAAACAAAAAAATTACGAGCAATTCATTCTTCTGAAACTATAGAAAGTGTTCAAAAATCAAAGCGAATAACTGGAAAATCAGAAACTCTACGAGCATTATCCTTAAAACCTGATTTTTTAATTCACATGACTCATGCTAGTAAAAAAGATCTAGATGCTACATCTAAGAAAACCAGAGGCATAATTATTTGCCCTAGAGCAAATTCTTCACTATCTGAAGGAATTCCTGATATTGAAAAAATGCAAAATGCTGGATGTCTATTAGGATTAGGCACAGATAATGTGATGATTAATTCACCAGATATGTTTCGTGAAATGGATTATCTCTGGAAGGTAACCATGGGAATTAAAAAAAAGAGAATAGATCCCAAAGAAATTCTTAAAATGGCAACAGTAAATGCTGGAAAAATTCTAAAAAAAGAAATTGGTATTATTGAAACAAAAAAAATAGCTGATTGTATTTTTCTTGATAAACATGCATTAGATTTAGAACCTATGCATAATCCGTATGCATCTATTGTACATAGGGCATCTCAATCAACAATCAAAGCAGTAATGATTGGAGGAAAAATTGTACATGGAAAAATCTAACATGCATATAATTTTGAGTGCAGCAATTTCAATTGATGGAAAAATTTCTACAAGATCAAATGATTCTAAGTTATCTTCTCAAGACGATAGTATTAGATTACATAAATTAAGATCAAAAGTAGATGCAATCCTTATTGGAAAAAATACTTTGTTACAAGATA